>NZ_SPMZ01000023.1 GCF_012939995.1 Candidatus Competibacter phosphatis
TGGAATTCCTCGGCGGCGATGCGGCCGATGACCTCGTTGTAACGTTCCAGCATCGAGAACGTCCATTCGGACGACTCGGCAATCAGTCGCGACGAGCTCATGACACGCGCCTCTTGAACAGATCCCGGAATACCGGGTAGATGTCGGCCGGGCCGTCGATCTGCCGCATGGCGAAGTGTGGGTGTTGCTCCTTCACTTCCTCGTAGGCTTCCCACAGGCTCTGATGGCGGTCCGGGGTGATTTCGATGTAGGCGTAGTAGCGCACGAACGGCACGATCTGCTTGAGCAGGATGTCCCGGCAGGCCGGCGAATCGTGGTGCCAGTTGTCGCCGTCCGAAGCCTGCGCCACATAGATATTCCAACTGGAGGTCGGGTAGCGCGCGGCCATGGTCTCGCCCATCAGGTGCAGGGCGCTCGATACCACGGTGCCGCCGGTCTCGCGCGAGTAGAAGAACTCCTGTTCGTCCACCTCCTTGGCCACGGTGTGGTGACGGATGAACACCACCTCGATTTTCTCGTAATTGCGCTTGAGAAACAGGTAGAGCAGGGTGAAGAAGCGCTTGGCCAGATCCTTGCGCGCTCGATCCATCGAGCCGGAGACGTCCATGACGCAGAACATCACCGCCTGGGTGGTCGGTTGCGGCTGCTTGACCCGATTGGTGTAGCGCAGGTCGAAGGTGTCGATGAACGGCACCGCCCGCGCCCGCGCCCGCAGGTGTTCGATGTCCTCGATCAACTCGCGGGCGCGGCTGTCGTCCACCGGCGGTTCGGCCAGCAGTCGTTGCAGTTGCTCTTCCGCTTCTCGCAGCCGGCGGGTGTAGGGCGCGGCCAGCGCCATCCGCCGCGCCATGGCCCCCTTCAGCGAACGCACCACATCGATGTTGGCTGGGTTGCCGGCACTACTGAAGCCGGCGCGCACCGATTTGAATTCGGTGAGCTTGGCCAACTGGGTACGCACCAGATTGGGCAGTTCCAGATCCTCGAAGAATAGCTCCAGGAATTCCTCGCGCGACAGATCGAACACGAAATCGTCTTCGCCCTCGCCGCTGTTGCTGGCTTGACCGCCACCACCGCCACTGCCACCGCCGCCCTGCGGCCGGGCGGCTCGGTCGCCGGCGACGAATTCCTTGTTGCCGGGATGGATGGCCTCGCGCTTCCCGCCCGGCCCGTGGCCGAACACCGGCTCGGACAGGTCGCGGGCGGGGATGTTGACTTTCTCGCCGTTGTCGATGTCGGTGATGCTGCGGCCATTCATGGCCTCGGTCACGGCCTTCTTGATCTGATTCTTAAAGCGCCGAATAAAGCGCTGACGGTTGACGGCGCTTTTGTTCTTGCCGTCCAGCCGCCGGTCGATAAGCGTGGCCATGCGCGGTTTCCTCCGAATTAGTCCGTTTACGATGCCTTGCGGACCCGCAAATACCAGTCGGACAGCAAGCGCACCTGCTTGGCCGTGTAGCCCTTGGCGACCATGCGATCGACGAAATCGGCGTGCTTCTTCTGCTCGTCGGCGCTGGCCTTGGTGTTGAAGCTGATCACCGGCAGCAGGTCCTCGGTATTGGAAAACATCTTCTTCTCGATCACCGCGCGCAATTTTTCGTAACTGGTCCAGGCTGGGTTTCTGCCGGCGTTGTTGGCCCGCGCCCGCAGCACGAAGTTGACGATCTCGTTGCGGAAGTCCTTCGGGTTGCTGATACCGGCCGGTTTCTCGATCTTCTCCAGTTCGGCGTTGAGCGCCGCCCGATCGAACGACTCGCCGGTGTCGGGATCGCGGTATTCCTGGTCCTGAATCCAGAAGTCGGCGTAGGTGACGTAGCGGTCGAAAATGTTCTGCCCGTACTCGGAATAAGACTCCAGGTAGGCCTGCTGAAGTTCCTTGCCGATGAACTCGGCGTAACGCGGCGCCAGGTAGCCCTTGAGGTAGGATAGATATCTTTCCTCGGTTTCGGCCGGGAATTGTTCGCGTTCGATTTGCCGCTCCAGCACGTAGAGCAGATGCACAGGGTTGGCGGCGACTTCGATATGGTCGAAGTTGAACACCTGCGACAGAATCTTGAAGGCGAAGCGGGTGGAAATACCGGTCATGCCTTCGTCCACCCCGGCGTAGTCGCGATATTCCTGCATCGACTTGGCCTTGGGGTCGGTATCTTTGAGGTTCTCGCCGTCGTAGACCCGCATCTTGGAGAAGATGCTGGAGTTTTCCGGTTCCTTGATGCGGGTCAGGGTCGAGAACTGGGCCAGCATCTCCAGCGTGCCGGGCGCGCAGGGCGCTTGCGACAACGAACTGTTGGTGAGCAGTTTCCGATAGATCCTGACCTCGTCCGATACCCGCAGACAGTAGGGGACCTTGACGATATAAACTCGATCCAGAAACGCCTCGTTGTTCTTGTTATTTCTGAAGCTCTGCCATTCCGACTCGTTGGAGTGGGCCAGAATGATCCCTTCGAAGGGGATGGCCGACAGCCCCTCGGTGCTGTTGTAGTTGCCTTCCTGAGTGGCGGTCAGCAAGGGGTGCAGCACCTTGATCGGTGCCTTGAACATTTCCACGAATTCCATCAGCCCGCGGTTGGCGCGGCACAAGGCACCGGAGAAACTGTAGGCGTCCGGGTCGTTCTGGGCGAAATGCTCCAATTTGCGGATGTCGACCTTGCCCACCAGCGAGGAAATGTCCTGATTGTTCTCATCGCCCGGTTCGGTCTTGGCGACGGCGACCTGATGCAGGATCGACGGCCGTAGTTTCACCACTCGGAACTGGGTGATGTCGCCGTTGTATTCCTGCAGACGCTTGGCGGCCCAAGGCGACATGATATGACGCAGGTAACGGCGTGGGATGCCGAAATCTTCTTCCAGGATCGGGCCGTCCTCGTCGGGATTGAACAGCCCCAGCGGCGACTCGAACACTGGCGAGTCGGCGATGGCGTAAAACGGCACCTTCTCCATCAACTGCTTGAGCCGTTCGGCCAGCGAGGACTTGCCGCCGCCCACCGGACCGAGCAGGTAGAGAATCTGTTTCTTTTCTTCCAGCCCCTGCGCGGCGTGCCGGAGATAGGAAACGATTTGCTCGATGGCATCCTCCATCCCGTAGAATTCCTCGAAGGCGGGATAGAGCTTGAGCACCTTGTTCTGGAAAATGCGCGACAGACGAGGGTCGTCGCGGGTATCGACCAAGCTCGGTTCGCCGATGGCTTTCAGCAACCGTTCGGGGGCGCTGGCATAGGCGTTCGAGTCACTCTTGCACAGCTCCAGATACTCGTGCAGCGATAGCGTTTCTTCGCGGCTCTCTTCGTAGCGCGATAAATAGCGATTGAAAATCTTCATCGGTCATACCTCTCTATCATGGTCGCGGGAGCGGGGCGGCTTCCCGGTGCGAGCCTTCGGGTTCAACTTCGACGATTCCTTCCTCGATCCTTGCGTCCCGGGCGTGGGCCGGCGGCGAGAGGGTCGCCGCGGAGCTCCAGCGTATTCCTGGCCGGATCGACCGAATGGTCCCGGTGGCGGGTGGTTGCGGTTGGTTTCCTCCGCTGACGCTGCTTGGGGAGATACAGCAATTAACGGACCAACCGCCGCTGGCGGCTGACGGGGTCGGGACCCGGTTACGGGATGGAGCGTAAACGGATTCCATCCAGGTGTTGTTCAAGGTGAAGACAACAAAATCAGTTGCTTGATGGTGCTTGATTCACCTGAAAGCAGGCTGAACAACTGGTGGAGCCGGACGCGAGCAGCCATGAGGCGCAGTCGATCGAAGAGCATGAATCGTTTGTCGATTGCACAAGTTTAGTGCAATGCACTCAAACTGACAGCTCGCGTGTCGATTGGTTTATCCGTTACGCCGCGCGCCGCCTGGCGCGGGTCGCGCGCTGGTGGGGTTCGATTCCAAGACCTGATAGACCACGGGGGCGGTGGGCGGTTCAGAGCTTGGTCGTCACGGTTGGGATGGCGGCGGCTTTGTTGCTAACATCGCTCGCCACGCGGACGCATTAAGGCTACAAGGCATGCCATGAAGATTATCAGCGACTGGTTTCGTCAGCTTTTCAACGATCCCCAGGCGGTCATTTTGACCGTCGTATTGGTGCTGGGCACCAGTGTGGTCCTGACCATGGGCCGAGATCTGGCGCCGGTGTTGGCCAGCATGGTCATTGCCTATCTGCTGGAGGGTGTCGTGCAACTGTTGCGGCGCTGGCTGCATCTGCCGCGGCTGCTGGCGTCCGTGCTGGTGTTTATCCTGTTCGTCGCCTTCGTGCTGTTTTTGCTACTGGGCTTGTTGCCCATGGTGTCCCGGCAGTTGTCCCAGTTGATCCAGCAACTACCCAATATGATCGTCGAGGGCCAGAACCTATTGCTTAGCCTGCCGACGATGTACCCGGAGTTCATTACCGAGGTACAGGTGTTGGGCGTCATCAACGCCATAAAGGCCGAGATCGCCACCTGGGGTCAGAGCGTGCTGTCCTGGTCACTGGCGGCGGGAATGGGCGTCATCACCATCACCATCTACGTGGTGCTGGTGCCATTGCTGGTATTCTTCTTTCTGAAGGATAAGGACTTGATCCTGAAGTGGTTGCACGGCTTCCTGCCGCACGATCATACCCTGGCGCAGCAAGTCTGGCGCGAGGTGGACCGGCAGATGGGCAATTATGTGCGCGGTAAGTTTCTGGAAGTGTTGGTGGTCTGGGCCGCGACCTTCATAGCCTTCGCCCTGATGGGCTTGCAGTTCGCCATGCTGCTCGCCCTGATGGTAGGGTTGTCGGTGATCGTGCCCTATATTGGTGCGGTGGTGGTGACGGTGCCGGTGGCGCTGGTGGCGTTTTTTCCAGTGGGGTTGGGGTTCCGAATTCATGTGGTTGCTGGGAGTTTACCTGATCATTCAGGGTTTGGACGGCAACGTGTTGGTGCCGCTGCTGTTTTCCGAGGTGGTCGATCTACACCCGATCGCCATCATCGTGGCGGTGCTGGTGTTCGGCGGCCTTTGGGGGTTCTGGGGGGTCTTTTTCGCCATCCCGCTGGCGACCGTGGTGCAATCCATTCTGAAGGCGTGGCCCAGGCCGACCCTGCTAGTGGAGAATGAGAATGTGGAGGCCGGCGCTCTTCGGTCCTGACCTCCGCTGGAGCGATACTGGTTTTCGTGGGATTGGCAAGCGCCATCACAACAACGGCGATAGCAGCCGGGCGGTGGATTCGCCCAGCCGCTGACCCAGGGTAGCGCGCCGGCCCGGCTTGACGTAGCGATTGGCGTGGCACAGATCGGCGGCGAAGCCGCGGGCCAGTTGCCCGGCGAGGCCGGCGTCGTACAGCACCGCCATCGCCTCGAAATTCAGCGCCAAACTGCGATTGTCGAAATTGGCGCTGCCCACCGCCGCAATTCGCTCGTCCACCACCAGCAACTTGGCGTGTAGCATGGGCGGGCCGTACTCGTGAATCGTGACGCCGGCACCGACCAGTTCGTCGTAATAGCTACGCGCGGCGGTACTGACCAAGCGGGAGTCGCTCCGCTTGGGCACCAGCACCCGCACCACCACGCCGCGTAAGGCGGCGGTGATCAGGGCGGCGGTCAGCGCCTCGCTGGGGACGAAGTAAGGCGTGGCCAGCAGGATTTGCCGCTGAGCGCCGGTGATGGCGGCGAAATACAGCTTAGCGATGGCGTGGCGATCGTTGTCGGGGCCGGATTCGACGACTTGCAGCCATGGGCCGGCCGCTTCGGCGAAATGGGGAAAAAATTCCGGTTCGAGCGGTTCCTGGCCGGTGGCGAAGTACCAATCTTCCAGGAAGATGAATTGCAAGCGATGAACCGGTTCACCCTCGATGCGCAGGTGCAGGTCGCGCCAGGCCTCCGTTCCTTGCTGGAGATGGCTGTGAGCGTCGCTGACGTTGATGCCGCCAGTGAAGCCGATCCGGCCATCGCAGACCACGATCTTGCGGTGAGTGCGGAAGTTGACGTAGCGCAGACGCAAGCGGCGCAGGCCGATGGGATTGAACCAGGCGACCTGGACCCCGGCGTCCCGCAGCGGTTGTAGAAAGCGACGATTGGCGCGGTCGGAGCCGATGGCGTCCAGCAACAGTCGCACTCGCACTCCGGCGTGGGCCTGGTCGACCAACCGGTCGCGCAATCGGGTGCCGATCCGGTCTGGTGTCCACAGATAGTATTCCAGGTGGATGTGATGCGTGGCGGCGGCGATGCTTGCCTCGATGGCCTCGAAGCAGGCATCGCCGGTTTCCAGCGGGGTCACGGCGATGGCTGGCGTGGGCGTGCCCTGGCTGACCCGCTCCAACAGCAGCGCGAGTTGCCGCTCCAGACCAGCTTCCGGGAAGTGGGGCGGGATGGCTTGGTCGGGGCGTAGGTCACGAGTGGATTGAATCAGGCGCTCGCGGGCGCGACCGTAGCGGCGCCGGCGCCGGTGCAGCCGCCGCGGTCCGAACAGCAGATACACCAGAAAGCCGAAGTAGGGCATGAACAGCAGGGCCAGCAACCAGGCCAGCGTCGCTGCTGGCGAGCGACGTTCCAGGATCAATCCGACCGCGACCAGGGCAATCCATAGCAGCCAGGCCAGCGAGAACAGCGCGATCAGATGATCGGTCATGCGTGGCGCTTAAAGCCGGTCGGACGCGAACTCGGCCAGCCGCGAGCGCTCGCCGCGACGCAGAGTAACGTGGCCGCCGTGTGGCCAATCCTTGAACCGGTCCACCACGTAAGTCAGACCCGATGTGGTTTCGGATAGATAAGGGGTATCGATCTGGGCGATGTTGCCCAGACAAATCACCTTGGTGCCGGGGCCGGCGCGGGTGATCAGGGTTTTCATTTGCTTGGAAGTCAGGTTCTGGGCTTCGTCGATGATCAGATACTTGTTCTGGAAGGTGCGGCCCCGCATGAAGTTGAGAGAGCGGATCTTGATCTTGCTGCTGAGCAGATCGGCGGTGGCGGCACGGCCCCATTCGCCGCCTTCCTGTGGGGCCAGCACTTCCAGATTGTCCATCAATGCCCCCATCCAGGGCGTCATTTTTTCCTCCTCGGTGCCGGGCAGGAAACCGATATCCTCCCCGACCGGAACGGTCACGCGGGTCATGATGATCTCGCGATAGCGTTTCGCATCCAGCACCTGCGCCAGTCCGGCCGCCAGCGCCAGCAGCGTCTTACCGGTGCCGGCGGCGCCGAGTAGGGAGACGAAATCGATTTCCGGGTCCAACAGTAGATTGAGCGCGAAATTCTGCTCGCGATTGCGGGCGGTGATGCCCCAAACCGCATGATTGGGGGTGGTGTGATCCCGGAGGATTTCGATGACGGCTTCCATGCCGCGTAACTGGCGGACGATGAACGCCGCATCGGTTTCAGCTTGAAACAGCCCTTGATTCGGATGCCAGTTGGCGATGTCGGGACCCTGGACCCGGTAGAAGGTGCGACCACTGTCCTTCCATGATTCCATCTCCTTGCCGTGGCTGTCCCAAAAGCTGGTGGGCAGGTTGTGCGTGCCGCCGTAAAGCAGGTTGACGTCGTCCAGCGCTTGGTCGTTGTAATAGTCTTCGGCGTGGATGCCGAGGATGGCGGCCTTGATCCGCAGGTTGATGTCCTTGGAAACCAGCGTGACCTGACGGCGGGGATGATCCTGTTGCAGGGTCAGCGCCATGCCGAGAATGTCGTTGTCCGGGGTGTTACCCGGCAACGTGGCGGGCGGGCTCAGGCGGGTGGGGCGAATCTGGAAATAGAGCCGGCCGCTGCTCGGTTCCCCGAGCTGGTTGACCGGGCCGGGTAGCGGCAGACCCCGATCGATCTCGTCCTTGCTGGCGCCGGCGATCAGATCGTCCAGGAGGTGGCTGACCTGGCGGACGTTGCGGGCGACCTCGGAAACGCCCTTTTTGGCGCGGTCCAATTCCTCCAGCACCATCATCGGCAGGTGGATGTCGTGCTCCTTGAAGCGAAACAGGGCGGTGGGATCGTGCATCAGCACGTTGGTGTCGAGCACGAACAGGCGGCGGTCGGCTGGATGAAGCGGAGGGGGTCGTGACGGCGGTTTGGGGGCATCGGGGCGGAATCGGGCGTCATGGCGCGGGTTTGCGGTTGGGCGGGGGGAGCGGGAAGGACCGGCGCGGCGGGCGCGACAGATATGTGGATCGGGTATCGGCGTGGGTTACGAAGTCAGGGATTCCACCGCCGCCAGCACTTCGGCGGCGTGACCATCGGGTTTGACTTTGCGCCATTCCCGTCGCAGCACGCCCTCCGCATCAATCAGGAAGGTGCTGCGCTGCACGCTCACCACGTCCTTGCCATACATTTTTTTTTGGCTGTAGCACGCCGAACCGTTGGCACAGGGTCTGGTCGGTGTCGGCGATGAGGGGAAACGGAAAGCTTTGCTGGGCGCGGAAACGGTCATGGCTGCGCAAGCTGTCGCGCGATGCACCGAGCACCACCGCGTTCAGGGCGGCGAAGCGGTCGTGCAGGTTCCGGAACTGCTGACCTTCAAGCGTGCAGCCCGAGGTATTGTCCTTAGGGTAGAAATACAGGATCACCCGGTGGCCACGCAGTTCGGAAAGCCGCATGGTTCCGTCGGTCGTGACGGCGCTGAAGTCGGGAGCGGGCTGGCCCACGGTCACATTCATGTCGGTTTACCCCTTGATCGGTTCCAGCACCGCATCCAGGTTCAGGTCGTCGCAGAAATCCAGGAATTCCTCGCGCAGCAGGGCGATGTGGGTGTTGGCCGGAATACCGATGGCCAGGTTGACCGAGAACATCGGCGTGCCGGTATGCGGGGCGCTGTAGCTGCGCGTGACCATGTCCTCGATGTTGATCGAGCGGCTGGCGAAGAAGCCGGCTAGGTGATGGACGATGCCCGGTTGGTTGACCGCCACCACTTCCACGGCGTAGGGCAGGACATCGCCCGCCGGTACGCGGCCCTCGGTGCGTTTGGCGACGATGGTCATGTCCAGCGCCTGCTCCAGCCGCTTGAGTTGCATTTCCAGCTTGGTCAGGGTATTCCAGTTGCCCTGGACCAACAGCAGGATGGCAAACTCGCCGCCCAGCACGGTCATGCGGCTGTCCACGATGCCGCAGTCGCATTCCAGGATCACGCGGGACAGTTCGTTGACCAGACCGGGACGATCTTCGCCGAGGGCGGAAACGACCAGATAGTTTTTCACGGACGGAGCTTCCTACGGGCAAATAATCGGGGAATGATAAACCGCAGTGTACAGGCATCCAGCGGGGGTGAAAACCGCCCTCGCGCCGCCCCACGCGGGCGCTTGTCAAGCTCGCCTGGTATCCGTACCATGCGACGATTGTTTGGAAAATCAGAGAGTATAAGATTATGTTTCGTGGCAGCATGGTGGCGATCGTTACCCCGATGCGCGCGGACGGCGCGCTGGATTTCGAGGCGTTGGCGCGGCTGGTGGAGTTTCATATCGACAGCGGCACCGATGCCATTGTCGCCGTCGGTACCACCGGTGAATCGGCGACGCTCGATTATGAGGAACACATCGCGGTGATCCGCAAGGTGGTGGGACAGGTCAAGGGGCGGATTCCGGTGATCGCCGGTACCGGCGCCAACTCCACCCGCGAGGCGCTGCATCTGACTCAGCGCGCCATGGAGGCCGGTGCCGATGGCTGCCTGTTGGTGACCCCGTATTACAACAAGCCCACCCAGGAAGGCTTGTACCAACATTACAAACTGATCGCCGACAGCGTGGCGATCCCGCAGATTCTGTACAACGTGCCCGGTCGCACCGCTTGCGATATGAAGCCGGAAACCGTCGAGCGCTTGGCCGATATTCCCAACATCGTCGGCATCAAGGAAGCCAGCGGCAGCATCGAGCGCATTCGGGAACTGGTGCGGCGCCTCGGTGATCGCATGGATGTCTACAGCGGCGAGGATGGAATTGCCGCCGAAGCGATTCTCAACGGCGCCAAGGGGACGATTTCGGTCACCGCCAACGTCGCGCCGCGCGCCATGCATGAGATGTGCGCCGCCGCGTTGGCTGGCGACCGCAACCTGACCGAAGCCATCGACAACCGGTTGGCCGAACTGCACAAAGCGTTGTTTCTCGAATCTAACCCGATTCCGGTGAAGTGGGCGGTCGGCCAGTTGGACTTGATTCCACCGGGCATCCGCTTGCCGCTGACGCCGCTGTCCGACGCCTTGCACCCGGCGGTGCTGGCGGCGATGCGGCAGGCAGGAGTGATTGGATAACACCATGACGATTCGATTTTCGTTTTCCCTTTGGCGCGCGATCGCGCTTGCCGTCGCCACCCTGATGGTTACCGCAGGTTGTTCCACCAGCTTCGATACCCTGCTGCCGGACCGGCGGCCGGATTACCGGAAAAGCACGGTGTCGCAGCCGCTGGAAATCCCGCCGGATCTCACCGCGTCCACCATCGACGATACCTTGCTGGTGCCGGAACTCAACCCGGCGGGTTCGGCCAGCCTGTCGACCTACGCCAAGGAACGCGGTGGACCGCAAGCGCAGGCCCGCGCGCCCGAGGCGGTGCTGCCGCAGCAGCCGGGCATTACCCTGGAACAGGACGGCAACCAGCGCTGGTTGGCGATCGCGGCGCCCACCGATCAGGTGTGGCCCAAGGTTCGGGAGTTCTGGACCAGTAACGGTTTTGTCCTGAAGCGCGACGATCCCACCATCGGCATCATGGAGACCGACTGGGTGGAGAACCGCGCCGATATTCCCCAAGACGGCCTGCGCGGCATTCTGAAAAAGTATCTGGATATCCTCTATTCCGCGCCGACCCGCGATAAGTTCCGGGTCCGGCTCGAACGGGCCTCGGACGACAAGGTTACGGATCTGTACCTGACCCATTACGGGGTGGAGGAAGTGGCGGTCGGCGGCGCGTCCGCCAGTGCCAGCAATGCCTATATCTGGCAGCGGCGACCTTCCGATCCGGAGTTGGAAGCCGAAATGCTCAATCGGCTGACGGTCTATCTGGGTGCATCGGAGAAGCGAGCCGAGACCCAGCAGGCCAAGGCGGCCGAGACGGCGGGGCCGCGCGTGCGCCGGATCGAGCAGGGTGGCGAGAGTCAGTTGATCATCGACGAGGACTATTCCCGAGCCTGGCGGTTGGTGGGGCTGGCGCTGGATGGCAGTAATTACGCGGTGGAAGAACAGAACCGCGGTCAGGGTCTGTATGTGGTCGAGTATCGCGATCCCGAAAAAGAGAACCAGAAACCGGGCAGCGAGGGCTTTTTCTCCAAGTTGGCCTTCTGGCGCGACAAGCCGGAAGCACCGGCGGTGGGAACCCGCTACCGGGTTCGGCTGGCCGGTCAGGGTACGCACACGTTGGTGGTGGTTCGCAACAGCAGCGACCAGCCCGACGATTCGGTCGGTGCCCGGCAGTTGCTGGACGTCTTGCAACAGGTCATCAAATAATGGCGAATGGCGAGCGGCGATTAACGGTTCGCCATCTCGCCACGCCTCCGCCCGCTGCGGGATACGCCTTGCGGTGAGCGCGGACATTCGGCGATTACCGCCGCAACTGGTCAGCCAGATCGCCGCCGGCGAGGTGGTCGAGCGCCCGGCGGCGGTTGTCAAGGAACTGTTGGAAAACAGCCTGGATGCTGGAGCGACTCGCATCACCATCGAAGTGGAGCAGGGTGGGGTGCGGTTGATCCGGGTGCGCGACGACGGCGGCGGCATTGCTCCCGCGCAACTGGCGCTGGCGCTGGCCCGTCACGCCACCAGCAAGATCGCCAGCTTCGAGGATCTTCAACAGGTGGTCAGCCTGGGTTTCCGCGGCGAGGCGTTGCCCAGCATCGCTTCGGTGTCGCGGTTGACCCTGACCTCCCGCGTTGCCGGCCAGGACAGCGGTTGGCGCATGGGTGGCGACGGTGGCGATGTCTTCAGCGAGCCGGTGCCGGCGCCGCATCCGCTGGGCACCACCGTCGAGGCGCGCGAGCTGTTCTTCAACGTTCCCGCCCGGCGCAAGTTCCTGCGCGGCGAGCGCACCGAGTTCGGTCATATTGAGGAAGGGGTCCGCCGTCTGGCGCTGAGTCGGTTCGCGGTCGGGTTCCACCTCTGGCACAACCAGCGCGCGGTATTGCGCCTGGAGCCGGCGCTCGACCGGGAAGCCGGCGCCCGGCGGCTGGCGGAGTTGTGCGGCCGGGAATTCGGCGCGGCCAGCGTGTGGGTCGACCGTGGCGAGACCGGTTTGCGGTTGACGGGTTGGTTGGGGTTGCCGGCCGTATCGCGCGCGCAACCGGACTTGCAATATTTTTTCGTCAACGGCCGGCCGGTGCGCGACCGGATCATGGCGCACGCGGTCCGGCAGGCTTATCGGGATATTCTCTATCAGGATCGTCAGCCGGCGGTCGTGCTCTATCTGGACATCGACCCTGACCGGGTCGATGTCAACGCCCATCCCGCCAAGCACGAAGTGCGCTTTCGAGACAGCTCGCTCGTCCACGAATTTATTCGTCGCGCTGTGCAGGCGACGCTGGCCGAGATCAGGCCCGGCACGGCGCCGCGACCCATCGTTCAAGCCGGTGAGCGTTGGCGGCCAGCGGGCGGATCCGGCGGTGGGCCGGTTTCAGCGGAGCGTTGGGAGCTCCGCCAGCCGGGATTGCCGTTGCGGGTGGACGAACAGATGGCGGTGTACGGTCGGATGCACTCGTCTTCGGGTCCCGAACCGGCTCCGGCCGATCCCGCTCCCGTCGCGGATGCCGAACGACCGCCGTTGGGCTACGCGCTCGGCCAGTTGCACGGTTGCTATGTGCTGGCGGAAAACGCCGATGGGCTGGTGGTGGTGGATATGCACGCCGCGCACGAGCGTATCCTGTACGAACGCTTGAAGCGCTTGCAGGCGGAAAACGCGCTCAAGACCCAGACCTTGCTGGTGCCGGTGACGCTCACGGTGGGTCCCAGGGAGCGCCAGTTGGTCGAAGAGCACGGTGCGCTGTTCGCCCAATCCGGTCTGGAGGTGGCGATACTGGGGCCGGAAACCCTGGCGGTGCGACAGGTGCCCGTGTTGCTGGTGGATACCGATATCGCCGGGATGGTACGCGACATGTTGGCCGATCTGGCGGTGCACGAGACCAGTGACCGGTTGGAGGACGCCAACCAAGCGTTGCTGGCCAGTCTGGCCTGTCACGGCGCCATACGCGCCAACCGGCCGCTCAACCTGCTGGAGATGAATGCCTTGCTGCGTGATATGGAGCGTACCGATCGCGGCGGTCAGTGCAATCACGGTCGACCCACCTGGACGCAACTGACGCTGGACGAGCTGGATCGACTGTTTCGGCGCGGACGCTGAGCGGAGAGATCACGGACAGGTGACGACGATGGGCGGGACGAGTCTGGCGACGGATTGTGGACTGGTCGATCCGCGTCCGCCGGTGTTGTTTCTGATGGGGCCGACCGCCTCCGGCAAGACCGCGCTGGCGGTGGCGCTGGCCCAACGCCTGCCGTTCGAAATCATCAGCGTGGATTCGGCGTTGGTCTACCGGGGCATGGATATCGGCACCGCCAAACCCGATGCGGACACCTTGCGGCTCGTCCCGCACCGACTGGTGGATATTCTCGATCCGGCCGAGGCGTATTCCGCCGGTCGGTTTCGGACCGATGCCCTGGCTGAGATCGCCGCCATTCAGGCCGCTGATCGTTTTCCGCTGCTGGTCGGTGGCACCATGCTGTACTTTCGGGCGCTGGAACGAGGCTTGGCGGAGTTGCCGGTCGCCGATCCGGCGATTCGCACCCGGTTGGCCGAGGAACTGGCAGAGCGTGGTGGCGCGGCGTTGCATGGACGATTGGCGCGGTGCGATCCGGCCGCCGCCGCGCGGATTCATCCGCACGACGCCCAGCGCATCCAGCGGGCTCTGGAAGTATATGAACTGACCGGGCGCCCGCTGACGGAACTTTGCGCCCGGCCGTGCGACGAAATGTTACCGTTCCGTGTCGTCAAGCTGATCTTGGCGCCGATGGAGCGGCGGGTTTTGCATGACCGTATTCGAACCCGGTTCCAGCTCATGCTGGAGCAGGGCTTCATTGCCGAAGTGGAGCGCCTGCGCGCGCGTGGCGATTTGGACCTGACCAAGCCCTCGATGCGGGCGGTCGGCTATCGGCAGGTTTGGGAGTACCTGGACGGCTTGTTGGATCGCGTGGACATGATCGAGCGCGCCGTGGTGGCCACGCGCCAGCTCGCCAAGCGGCAGTTGACTTGGCTGCGCGCGGACATGGTGGCGGCATGGCTGGACAGCGGTCAGCCGCGGTTGCTGGAGCAGGTTGTTGTCGAGTTGCGCGCACGCGGGTTTTTCCCCAAGGACACGCAGTGCTTGTGCTAGTATGCGAGCGTTTTAGACCGGCCGCTGTTTCGCCGCCGGCGTGAGCGCGGCATCTTGGGAACGGGGTGATTCCCATGAATAATACACGGCGGGAACGTGGCGAGCCGGTCCGATGGGTATTTCTGAGGGGGTAGGCACGCATCGTGCATGGTGTCTGTGGTTTAGGATGATTTCAAGAATCCTTGAGATTTTTTTTGTATGTTTCGTGCCCATAACAACAAGGGAGAATCGTAATGGCGAAAGGTCATTCCCTTCAGGAACCGTTCTTGAATGCATTGCGCAAGGAACGAATTCCGGTTTCGGTCTATTTGGTCAACGGGATCAAGCTGCAGGGCCAGATCGAGTCTTTCGATCAGTTCGTGGTGCTGCTCAAGAACAGCGTCAGCCAAATGATCTACAAACATGCCATTTCCACGGTCGTACCGGTGCGCAACGTGCGCTTGAATCTGGCAACGGACGACGGCACCGCCGGCGATCCGTCCTGACCGGTTCGAGCGGAATTACGGGGGGGCGTTTTGTTCGAGCGTCCGCGCGGCGGCGAACGTGCTGTTCTGGTGCACCTGTCGCTGGACAAGCCTGAAAGCAGTCAGGATTTCACCGAGTTTCAGGAGCTGGCCGCATCGGCGGGCGCCGAGTGCGTGGCGCTGATTACCGGGCGACGACGCACGCCGGATCCCCGCCTGTTCGTCGGCGGCGGCAAGGCCGAGGAAATCCGGGATGCGGCACGAAGCGGCGGGGCGGAACTGGTCATTTTCGATCACGCCCTGTCGCCCAGCCAGGAACGCAATCTGGAGACGCTGCTGCAATGCCGGGTTCTGGATCGTACCGGCCTGATCCTGGATATCTTTGCCCAGCGGGCGCGCAGTTTCGAAGGCAAGCTGCAGGTGGAACTGGCGCAATTGCGCCATCTATCCACGCGGCTGGTGCGCGGCTGGACGCACCTGGAGCGACAACGTGGCGGCATTGGGCTGCGTGGTCCGGGTGAAACCCAGCTCGAAACCGACCGTCGCCTGCTGGCCGACCGGATACGGCAGATCCGCCTGCGTTTGGATCGGGTCGATCGGCAACGCGAGCAGGGGCGGCGGGCCAGACGCAAGGCTGATCTACCGACAGTCTCGCTGGTCGGCTATACCAACGCGGGTAAATCCACCCTGTTCAATGCCCTGACGCAGGCCGGCGTCTATGTGGCGGATCAATTGTTCGCCACCCTGGATCCGACGCTGCGGCGGCTGGATCTGCCAGGCGCCGAGCCGATCGTGCTGGCCGATACCGTGGGTTTCGTCAGCCGTCTTCCGCACGAGTTGGTGGCGGCCTTCCGCTCGACCCTGCGAGAGACCTGTGAAGCCAGCCTGCTGTTGCATGTGATCGACGCCGGCCATCCGGATCGAGACGACATCATCGCCCAGGTGGACGCCGTGCTGACGGAGATCGGCGCGGCGGAGGTGCCCTGCTTGCGGATCTTCAACAAGATCGATCTGACGGGTGAATCGCCTCGGCTGGAGCGGGACGCCGAAGGGCAACCGCGAGCCGTTTGGTTGTCGGCGGCATCCGGTACGGGCACCGACCTGCTGATCGCGGCGCTGGCCGAGCGTCTGCGAGGCGAGACCATGCATGGTTGGTTATGTCTGCCCCCGGCGGCAGCCCGGTTGCGAGCGCGTCTGTTCAGTCTGGACGCGGTGGTGGACGAGCGGATTGGGCCGGCGGGAGAATGGTTGATCGAGGTGCGCACATCGCGCAGTAATATGGATCTGCTCCGTCGCCGGGACGGCTTGCAAGCGGAATGGGTGCGTTCGGGTCTGGCAATCCCGGCGGTGTGAAGAGTATCGGAGATAACGAATTTTGAGGTACGACATGGCCTGGAATGAACCGGGAGGCGGCAATCGCGATCCCTGGAGTGGAGGCGGCCGCGATCAGGGGCCGCCCGATCTGGATGAGGTGATCCGCAAACTGTCGGACAAGTTTGGCGCCCTGCTGGGTAGTCGGCGTAGTGGCGACGGTGGCGGCGGCGGTGGCGGTGGATCTTCGGGTGCCGGATTTGCCGGGGTCGGTCTGGTGGTCGGGTTGATCGCTCTGATCGGTTGGTTGATCGCCAGTATCTACATCGTCAACGAAGGCGAGCGTGGCGTGGTGCTACGTTTCGGCCGCTATCTGGAGACCACGTTGCCAGGTCCGCACCTGCGGTTGTTCCCCATCGACCGGGTGGAGATCGTGAATGTCGAGCAACGGCGCTTCCGGGAAATCGGCTATCGCTCCGGCGGTAACGGCGGCCGGCAAGCGGCGATCCGTTCGGTGCCGAAGGAGGCGTTGATGCTGACTCAGGACGAGAACATCGTGGACGTGCGGCTGGCGGTGCAATACCAGGTCAAGGATCCTCGTGCCTACCTGTTCCACCTGATCGATCCGGAAAGCGTTCTGGTTCAGGTGGTGGAAAGCGCCGCGCGGGAAACCATCGGCAAAAGCACCATGGATTTCGTGCTGACCGAAGGCCGCAGCGATATCGTGGCCGATATCAAGACCCTGAGTCAGCGCATTCTGGACAGCTACGGTCCGGATCAGCCGGCCGAGGCGCCGCCGACGGGGCAGGAAGCGGTGCAGGCCGGATTGGATAAACAGCAGGGTGGCGCCGGTCTGCAAATCGTGACCGTGGTGCTGCAGGATGCCCAGCCGCCGGAGGAAGTGCAGGATGCGTTCGCCGACGCGATCAAGGCGCGCGAGGACGAACAGCGACTCAAGAACGAAGCCGAAGCCTACGCCAATGAAATCATCCCGAAGGCGCGCGGTCAGGCGGCTCGGCGGCTGCAGGAAGCCTCGGCTTATAAAGAACAGGTCGTCGCCCAGGCCCAGGGCGAGGCCAGTCGCTTCGAGCAGTTGCTGTCGGCGTATCAGAAGGCGCCGGAGGTCACTCGCGAGCGCTTGTATCTGGAGACCTTGGAGTCGGTGTTGTCGCAGACGAGCAAGGTGTTGGTGGATGTCAAGAGCACCAATAACCTGTTGTATCTGCCACTGGATCGACTGCTCAACCCCTCGGCGGGATCGAATGCGGCCAGCCCGGCGACCAGCTCCTTGCCGGAGACCTTGCCCGCCACCTCGTCGACAACGATCGACGGCAGCGCGGCGGCCACGCGTTTGCGCGATCTTAACCGCGGTCGGGAGGTGCGCTAATGGCTCTGTCTCAATTGCCGGTATCCCGGAACGTGCTGTTGGGCGCGGTCTCCGCCGTTGTGTTGCTGCTGTCGCTGTCGCTGTTTACGGTGGATGAAACCCAGACCGCGCTTCGCTTTCAGTTGGGTGAAATGGTCGAGGCGGATTACCAGCCGGGCCTGCACTGGAAATGGCCGCTGATCAACAATATCCGCAAGTTCGATCGACGCTTGCAAACCCTGGATACCGAACCGGAGCGGTTTCTGACCGCTGAAAAGAAGAACGTCATCGTCGATTCCTTTGCCATGTGGCGCATCCAGGACGTGCGACGGTTCTACACGGCGGTGGGCGGCGATCCGGTTCAGGCTAACGTGCGACTGGATCAGATCGTCAAGGACGGCCTGCGCAGCGAGTTCAGCAAGCGCACCATCCAGGAAGTGGTATCGGGTGATCGCGACCAGATCATGGAAACCTTGAGTCGCCTGCTCAAGGAGCAAGCCAAACAGTTGGGGATCGCCGCTGTGGACGTGCGGATTAAGCGGATCGATTTGCCACCGGATGTCAGCAATTCGGTATTTAGCCGCATGAAAGCCGAACGGTTGCGGGTGGCCAAGGATTTCCGCTCGCGCGGCGCCGAGGCCGCCGAGCGTATTCGCGCCGATGCCGACCGGCAAAGCACGGTGATTCTGGCCGAAGCCTATCGCGACGCGGAACGGCAGCGCGGCGAAGGCGATGCCCAAGCCACCGATATCTATGCCCGGGCGTACGGCAAGGATCAGGACTTTTACAGTTTCTCGCGTAGCCTGACGGCCTATCGACAAAGCTTCGGCGACAAGAGCGACATACTGCTGCTACAGCCGGAAGGTTCTCAGTTCTTCCAGTATTTCAATAAATTGCAATGACTGGAAGCGATGGCTGGGTCGACAACGGTATCGCGTCCCCCAGCGAACGCCGCCATGTGGAATGAACTGCTGGCGGCTTTCGGCCTGATGCTGGTGCTGGAAGGTATCTTGCCGTTCCTCAGTCCAGGCCGTTTGCGCCAGACGTTGTTGCAGATGGCAAAACTGGAGGATCGTGCGCTGCGTCTGATTGGATTGGCCAGTATGTTGCTGGGGTTGTTGGTGCTGTATGTATTTCGCTGAGTTCGCCCGATCCATCCTCCACCGGTTTTTCCGGATCTCACTACATTTTCTCCCACCATGACCGCTGAAGATCGCTGGCTTTTGCCTGAAGGCATCGAAGAAATTCTGCCCCCCGCCGCCGGCCGAATGGAGCGGCTGCGCCGCGAGTTGCTCGATTTGTACGAGAGCTGGGGTTACGAACTGGTTACCCCTCCGCTGATCGAGTTTCTGGAATCGTTGCTGACCGGCACCGGCAACGATCTGGAACTGCAAACCTTCAAACTGACCGATCAATTGAGCGGGCGGATGATGGGGGTGCGGGCCGACATGACGCCACAGGTGGCTCGGATCGATGCTCACCTGCTCAAGCGTGCCGGCCCGGTCCGGCTGTGCTACATGGGCACGGTGCTGCGTACCCGCGCCGACGGCTTTGGCGGTTCGCGCAGTCCGTATCAGGCCGGGGTGGAACTGTATGGTCACCGTGGCCACGAAAGCGATCTGGAAGTGTTGATGCTGATGCTGGAGACCCTGCAAACGGCAGGCATCGGCGCGGTGCATCTGGATTTGGGACATGTGGCGGTATTTCGCGAACTGGTCCGTCAGGCCGGATTGGATCGGGAGCGCGAGGGGCTGCTGTTTGAGGCATTGCAGCGCAAGGCCTTGCCGGAGATACGCCAGCAACTGGCCGTCTGGGCACTGCCGGCGCCGTGCGAACAAGCACTGCTGGCGCTGGCCGAACTGAACGGGGGGCCGGAGGTGCTGGACGAGGCGGATTTGCGTTTGGCGGCGACCGACGAGGCCGTGCGCGACGCGCTGGCGATGCTGAGGCGGCTGGTGGCGGCCCTGTTGCAGCGCTGGCCGGAACTGCCGATTCACATCGATCTGGCCGAACTTCGGGGATACCGTTATCACACCGGCGTCCTGTTCGCGGCCTACGTGCCGAGACAGGGGCAGGCGGTGGCGCAAGGCGGGCGCTACGACGAGATCGGTCAGGTGTTCGGTCGGGCCCGACCGGCAACCGGTTTCAGCACCGATCTGGCGACGTTGCTGTCGCTGGCGCCGCCGGTGGAGGCCACCGCTACCGGCATTTATGCCCCACCGGTCGGGGATGCGGCGCTAGAGCAGCGGGTGGCGGCGTTGCGGGGCCGGGGGGAACGGGTGATTCGCGCCTTGCCGGGCGCGGCGGCGGCGCCAGAAACCCTGGGTTGCGATCGACTGCTGGTCCAGCAGCAGGATGGCGAATGGGACGTGGTTCTCCCGCCGCTGCCCTCCGCCGCGAACGAATAGCCTTTTCTCAGGAAATATCGGGATAACACTGACATGGGCAAGAATGTAGTTATTATCGGCGCGCAGTGGGGCGACGAAGGCAAGGGCAAGATCGTCGATTTGCTCACCGAGAGCGCTGCGGCGGTGGTGCGGTTTCAGGGTGGGCACAACGCCGGGCACACGCTGGTCATCAACGGTCATAAAACCGTGTTGCATCTGATTCCCTCCGGCATCCTGCGCGAAGGCGTGCGCTGTCTGATCGGCAACGGCGTGGTGCTGTCGCCGACGGCGCTGCTGGCCGAGATCGATCGATTGGAAGCGCAGGGGGTCGCGGTGGCGGACCGGCTGCGGATCAGCGAGGCTTGTCCGTTGATCCTGCCTTATCACATCGCGCTGGATCAGGCACGGGAAAAAGCGCGCGGCGAGCGAGCGATCGGTACCACCGGCCGTGGTATCGGGCCGGCCTACGAGGACAAGGTGTCGCGGCGGGCGGTGCGCTTGGGCGATCTGTTCCAGCGCGAGCGTTTCGCCGCCAAGCTCGGCGAAGTGCTGGATTTCCACAACTTCGTGCTGCGGCATTATTTCCAGGCCGAAACGGTCGATTTTCAGCAGGTGCTGGAAGAGACGCTGGCCATGGCCGAACGGCTGCGACCGCTGGCGGCGGATGTGACCGAACTGCTGGACGCGCATCGTCGGCGCGGCGACAACATGCTGTTCGAGGGCGCGCAGGGCGCGCTGCTGGATATCGATCACGGGACTTATCCCTATGTCACTTCGTCCAATACCACCGCCGGTGGCGCGGCCACCGGGACCGGGCTGGGGCCGCGCTATCTGGATTATGTGCTGGGGATTACCAAGGCCTATGCGACCCGGGTCGGTGGTGGGCCGTTCCCGACCGAACTGTTTGACGAAACCGGCGAGTATCTGGCCGACCGGGGGCACGAATTCGGTTCGACCACCGGCCGCCGGCGGCGCTGCGGTTGGTTCGATGCCGTGGCGCTGCGCCGCTCGATCCTCAACAACAGCGTAACGGGTCTGTGCGTGACCAAGCTGGATGTGCTGGACGGGCTGGACAGTATTCGGATGTGCGTCGACTATCGCTGCGGGGTGGATCGGCTGGACCATGTGCCTCTGGGTGCCGAAGCGCTGGCGGCCTGTGAGCCGATCTACGAGGAGATGCCGGGCTGGCGGGATTCGACCTTCGGGGTGCGGCGGTATGAGGACTTGCCGGCCGCTGCAAGGGCTTATCTTCGGCGCATCGAGGAATTGGCCGATGCCCCGATCGATATCATTTCCACCGGCCCGGATCGAGCGGATACCATTGTGCTGCGAAATCCGTTCGCGGAGTGAGGGAGCGGGAAAGCAAAAGGCCCGGTTATCGACCGGGCCTTTTTCAATCTGGTGCCGAAGAGAGGACTTGAACCTCCACTGGGTTACCCCAACTAAGACCTGAACCTAGCGCGTCTACCAGTTCCGCCACTTCGGCTTGAGCGTCGCGCCGGTTACGGCGACAACGGGAGCGCACTATACGGATTGCTTCCCAGCCTGTCAATCGTTTCCGATTCATATTCTTGTAACCATTTCGAAGCGTTCTCATGACTCAAAAAAAAACGTAGTTCCTGGCGACAGATGGATCCTTTTCTAGCCCGGGAACAGGAGCAGTATGGCCGTCCCTCTCCCAGCCGCGAGTTCATTTTGCAATATCTGGAAGAGCGGGGGATGCCACTGACCTTGGAAGCCTTATGCACCGAATGGGGCATGGAGGAAAGCTGGGAAGTCGAAGCTCTGTCCCGTCGCTTGCGGGCCATGGAGCGGGACGGGCAACTGATCCGCAATCGCCGCGAAGGCTATGGGCCGGTCAGCAAGATGAACCTGGTGACCGGGCGAGTGATCGGTCATGCCGAAGGCCACGGGTTCCTGATCCCCGACGAAGGCGGCGATAGCCTGTTTCTCTCCCCTCGGCAGATGCGCAAGCTGCTGCACGGCGATCGGGCGGTGGTGCGGGTGATCGGGGTGGATTACCGAGGCCGGCGCGAGGGTGCGGTGGTCGAGGTGCTGGAGCGCAACACCGAGACCGTGGTGGGCCGGTTTTGCGAGGAGCGCGGCGCCTGCTTCGTTATTCCCGATAACAAGCGCATCAATCAGGACATCATCGTGCCGCCCGACGGTCGCGGCAATGCTCAAGCCGGTCAAATCGTCATCGTCGAACTGATCGAACAGCCCAGTGGGCGAACCCGGCCGCTGGGCCGGATCAAGGAGGTGCTGGGCGAACACATGGCGCCGGGGATGGAAGTACGGATCGCCATCGCCAGTCACGGTATCCCGGTGGAATGGCCGGAGACGGCGTTGGTCGAAGCGCGCGATTTTGGCGAGGCGGTGCCGGAAGTGGCCAAGCAGGGCCGCTGGGATTTACGGGCGACGCCGCTGGTGACCATCGACGGTGTCACCGCCCGCGATTTCGACGATGCGGTGTACTGCGAGCGGCGTGGCGCCAACTGGCGACTGCTGGTGGCCATCGCCGATGTGTCCTGGTATGTGCGGCCGGGCACGGCGCTGGATCAGGAAGCGCGCAAGCGCGGCAATTCGGTGTATTTTCCGGACCGGGCCATTCCGATGCTGCCGGAAACGCTGTCCAATGGCTTGTGCTCGCTGAATCCCGAGGTGGATCGGTTGTGCATGGTCTGCGAGATGACCTTCAATGCCGAGGGTCGCATCGTCCGCTCGCGTTTCGCCGAGGCGGTGATGCGCTCCCACGCCCGGTTGACCTACGATACCGTGGCAACCATCGTCGTCGACCGTGATCCGCGAGTCCGCGCCGAATTCGCCGAGGTAGTACCGCACCTGGATCGATTGCACGAACTGTATCAAGTGTTACGGACGGGTCGAGAGCAACGCGGGGCCATGGACTTCGACACCCAGGAAACCGTGATCGAATACGGAGCGGATCGCAAGATCGAGCGGATTTTGCCGACCGAGCGCAACGACGCGCATCGTCTGATCGAGGAATGCATGATTTCCGCCAACGTGGCGGCGGCGCGTTTTCTGCAACGCCACAAGATGTTGGGCTTGTACCGGATTCACGAGGGGCCGACCACGGATCGCCTGAACAAGCTGCGGGCCTTTTTTAGGGGAGATGGGGTTGGGGCTGGGTGGCGGCGATAAACCCTCGCCGCTGGACTATACCCGGTTGCTGGTTCAGGTTCGTGATCGGGCTGACGCCCATCTGATCCAGACGGTGATGCTGCGTTCCTTGGCTCAGGCGGTCTACAACCCAGGCAATGCCGGTCATTTCGGGTTGGCGTTGGAGGCTTATGCCCATTTCACGTCGCCGATCCGCCGCTATCCCGACTTGCAGGTGCATCGCGCCATTCGCCATGTGCTCAATGGCGGCAAGCCGGCCGATTTCCCTTTTACCCATGCCGATCTGATCGGCTTGGGCGAGCATTGCTCAATGACCGAGCGGCGGGCCGATGAGGCGGTGCGCGATGCGGTGGAATGGTTGAAGTGCGAGTTCATGCTGGACAAGATCGGGCAAGTGTTCGACGGCATTATCACCGGAGTCACGGGTTTTGGCCTGTTCGTGGAGTTGCGCGAAGTATTCGTGGAAGGTTTGGTGCATGTGACTTCGCTGCGCAATGATTATTACCAGTTCGATCCGGTGGGCCATCGTCTGCATGGCGAGCGGTCCGGGCAGGTCTATCGTTTGGGTGATGGCCTGCGGGTACGGGTGGCGCGGGTCGACCTGGACGAGCGCAAAATCGATTTCGAGCCGCTCGAAAGCGAGCGCGGCGAGAAGACGGAACGTCGGGGCCAGCGGAGTCGTCGCCGGCGCAGGGAATGAAGCCCATGACCGATGAGCTGATTCATGGTGTGCACGCGGTGGCGGCGGCGCTGAAATACGAGCCGGAGCAGTTGCGTGGCTTGTGGGTGGAGAGTCAGCGGCGGGATGCGCGGATACAGGCGTTGCTGGACGAAGCCGCCAAGCGAGGTGTGCCGATTCGAGCGGTCAACCGGGCTGAATTGGATCGTATGAGCGGCGGTGCGCGCCATCAGGGTATCGTCGCGCGGTTGGCGGTTCAGCAGCGAACTCACGACGAGGCGGATTTGCCGGCCTTGCTGACGGCGGCTGGACCGGCGCTACTACTGGTGCTGGACGGGGTGCAGGACCCGCACAACCTGGGTGCTTGCCTGCGCGGCGCGGCGGCGGCGGGCGCGCAGGCTGTGATTGCACCCGCTGACCGCGCCGCCGGTTTGAATGCGACGGTGCGCAAGGTGGCCTGTGGCGCGGTGGAGATCGTACCGTTCATCGCAGTGACCAATCTGGCGCGGACGCTGCGCGAGTTGCGGCAACAGGGGCTTTGGATCGTCGGCGCGGCCGGCGAGGCGGACACCAGCCTGTATGAGGTGGATTTCACCCTGCCGACGGCTATCGTATTGGGCGCGGAGGAAAAGGGGTTGCGGCGGTTGACCCGCGAAGTCTGCGACCGGCTGGCGCGAATCCCGATGGCCGAGAACGGAGTCGAAAGTTTGAACGTGTCGGTGGCGGCGGGGATTTTTCTGTTCGAGGCGCGGCGGCAGCGCGGCGTGAAAAATAATGGATATATTTAAAGCTGTGTCCGGTATGGCTTGAGGTTGAGGTGGAACTAATGAGTTTCAAGAATGTGCGTGCAGCTCAAAAATGGCAGGGTATTGATATTGGGCGATGGGCGTGGATCGGGCTTGGCCTTTGGTCCCATTTCAGCATGGCGGAGGCTCCCGCGACCGTTTTTGGTGAGTACGTCGGTAGCAGTTGTCCTCCCAAAACCGAGGCGAATACCTGTGTGCCCACCAAGGCGAGCGATCATGTCAGCATTCTGCATGACCAGGAAACAGAGGCCAAAATCAATGTAAAGATTGTCTTCGATAAAGGTCATATTTGCGCCCTGGAAGGCAGAGCCGTGTGGTCGGAGGGTTCTTTTATGCTTCATGCGGATGGCCTCGATCCTGAGAAACCTTGTCAACTGCTGTTGCAAATTAAGGGTTCCGAACTGACACTGGAGGATGCGGGAGGGCTTTGTCGCGAAGTCTATTGCGGGGCGCGTGGGACCTTCGAAGGCGCGCGTTTCAAAAAAGCGGCCATAGCACTCTTGCGGCGGAGGTTTGTTCGCAATCGATCATGGTTTGGAAGCAATGACTTTGCCGGGAGAAGAACATCATGCGTGCCAGCGTTAAAAGTCAATTCAGAACGTTCAATGCCCCCTTGGAAGGGGTCGTGAAGTACATGTATCTGGATATCAAAGGCTTGGTTACCATTGGGGTCGGCAATCTCATCGATCCGATCAATGCGGCATTGAATCTACCATTTCGTTATAAAAACAAACCAGGCGTCACGAATGCCGGCCAGTCGGCGAGTAGGGCCGATATCGAAGCCGAGTGGAAACTGATCAAAGGTAAACAAGAGCTCGCGCAAAAAGGACACCGTGCGTGCGAACCCTTGACCAAACTGGAGCTCGATGATACAGCCATCAATACCCTAATTGATCAACGCCTTATGCAAAACGAAAGTTTTCTTAAGCGTCAAAAGGCATTCAAGGACTTCGATCAGTGGCCAGCCGATGCGCAACTTGGACTATTGAGCATGGCTTGGGCGATGGGACCGGGTTTTTCGGCAAGCTGGCCGAAATTCAGCGCAGCCTGCGAGAAAATGGATTTCGATGCGGCGGCGGAGAATTGTAAGATGAGCGAAGCTGGCAATCCCGGTGTCATTCCACGTAATAGGGCCAACAAGCGCCTGTTTCAAAATGCAGCGGCTGTACTTGCCGGTGAAGGGGATGGTTTTTATAAGCGCGAAATTCTGTACTATCCACAAATATTGCTGAAACCAGTGATTATCAGCAATTAAATAACTTGGTGGGATCAGGGGTTATGGAATTAAAAAAGACTTTGGCGGATTGCAAGAGCGTCAGGGTACCGCGACGGGTGGTTCAAAGCGCGTCATTTCCAAATATCCCTGACCTTGAAGTTCTCGATCACTAGCGTGGCCATGCACCGCTACCGCCCCTTCCCAATACCGTACCGTTAGCCGCATTTCTTGGTCGGCGATTTTGGGGGTGACAGTCAGATCCAGTTTCTCGGTCGGTACGCGCAGCCGCCAGCCGGCGGGATAGCGGTCGCCAGTGCGCGGGCTGGTCCATGCACCGAGCGGTTGCAAGTCCACCTCGTTCCAGCGCAGCACGCGCGCCGAGCCATCGGCCTCGACCAGCATGCCTTTGCTGAACGGATCGACGCCGCCATCCTTGCGGCGCAGCCGATAAAACATGACGTCCCGTCCATCGTCGAGTTGCAGCGCGAACCAATCCCAGCCGCTTTGCTCCGGCCCCAGCGCGCTGGTACTCCATTCCCGGTCCAGCCAGCTCGCGCCGCTGACGGTGAACATCTGTCCGTTGAGACTGATCGTGCCTCGGGTCGGCAGGCGGGTCAGGGAATAGTAGTAGGATGCATTGCCGGGTTCGGCGCTTTTCTGACTCAAGCCCTGTTCTCCTTGCAAGACCAGCGGCTTGGCGGTGTCCAGCAGCAGATCGATGGCGATGTCGTCTTGATGCGCCCGTACCCGTAGCGGAAATGGCTCGGATCCGGTGCTCGCCAGCTCCCAATCTTCCAGCCAGACGCGCAGTGGCGCTGCTTGCGCGCCGGCCAGCCCCATTGCACCCCGATTGAAGCGCTCGAAGGCCCGATGCCTGTCATCGGCTGCGTCGGTCAGCGCGAAATGGCCCATGTAGACCTGATTAGTGCGCCAAGCCGAATCCGCAACCGGCGCGGTCGGGGCCAGCGCGATGCGAAACAGAGTCAACTGGTAACCGAACTCCCGGCCAGTGGCATCGGTCAGATTGCCGGTCACGTACCACCATTCATTGCGAAATGCCGGGTGTGGGCCGTGATCGGCGGGGAAGACGAATAGTCGTGGCTGGTAGGCCCGTTGGTAGCCGGCGTTGGCGTCGCCGCCCAGAGCAGAGCCGACGCCAACGCTGTTAATAATGCCGCCTTCTGGGGGTATGCGGGGCCAGAGGTAATAGCCGGTCGTCGCCAGGACCAGCACGGCTGACAGAATCGCTAATCCAACTCGCCAAAATCGCCGATTCATGAACGTTACTCGCTGCGCAGCGCGTCGGCCGGACGGGCGCGGGCCATCCGCCAGATCGGATACAATCCGGCCAGCAGAGCGGCGCCGATCGCCAGCGCCAGCGTTTCCAGCAATAGCAGCGGGTTTACTTGAAACGGCAGGCTCCAGCCGAAGGCTCGGCGGTTGATGACGAAGATCAGCACCGCCGCCAGCAGCAGCCCGGTCGGTAGCGACAGCAAGCCGGCGGTGGCGCCCATGAACCCCGTCTGCAACGAGACCAGCCCACCGATTTCTCCCGCCGTCATGCCGGTGGCGCGCAGCACCGCGAACTCCCACGCCCGCTCCAGTTGCAGGGCAAGCAGCGCGCTCAACACGCCGACCACCGCCACCAGGATTGCCAGCAGCCGCAGCACGTTGGTGATGGTGAAGGTGCGGTCGAAGATGTCCATCGTGATGCCTTGGATGTCGCGGTTGGAGCGGATCAGCAAAGGCTGAATCGGTCCCAGCCGTTCCCGCAGGCGTGTCCGCAGGGTCGTCGGATCCGTGTCCGCCGCCGCGAATACCGCCGCCGAGCCGACCGCCGGATCGTGCCAATAGCGTTCATAGCCGGAGCGGTCCAGCAAAATCCGGCCGTGCTCCGAACCGTAGTCCAGGAAGACTCCGGCGATGGCGAACGAGTGTAGTCCCTGTCCGGTCGATAGCGCTATCCGGTCGCCGGCCGAGAGCTGGCGGCGGTAGGCCAGCGGTTCGGAAATCAACACCGCCTCGCCGGTTTGGAACAGTCGCCAAGTGGTGTCCGCGTCGCCGGCGATCAGGTGGTAGCCAGTTTGGGAGGCGGGGGCCAGTTCCACCGCAAGCAGGGTTACGGGGCGGCGCTCCAGTTCGATCTTGAGGGCGCGATAGGTGGAGATCGCCGCCACACCCGGCGTATCCCGCAGCACCGCCAACGCGGCGGGAGTCAGCACATCCGAGCGGTCGCCACCGTCTTCGACGGCAGGCGAGGCTACATAGAGATCGGCGTTCAGCAGGTCGCCGATCCAGATCGCCACGCCGCTGCGAAAGCTATCCACCATCACCCCGACTCCAACCGTGGTGGAAAAGGCGACCATCAGCGCCGCGACCGCGATGCCGGTGCGGCTCAGATGGCGGGCGACATCGCGATTGGCCATCCGCGCCAGCAACCCCAGTCGGGCGGTCAGCGGTCGGCTTAGCCGGACCAGCCCGACCATGGCCGGCGGCGTCAGCAGCGCGCAGCCCAGAATCAACAGGAACAGTCCGGCGAAACCTGCTGTCAGCGTATGGGAAACCGCCAGCACCAGACCACCACCGGCCAACAACCCCAGGCCGGCCAGCAGCAGCCGGGGCAGGGCAGCGCGCCACCGGGTTTCGAGATGAGCACGGCTCAGCACCGCACCCGGCGGGGCGTCGGCGGCTTCCCGCGCCGGCAGCCACGCCGCCGCCAGCGTCGCCAGCAGGCCGAGCGCTGTGCCCTTGGCCAGTGACCACGGCTCGATCGTCAATTCGCGGACGCTGAGCGTGAAGTACAGGTCGTTGATGCTGCGGGTGACCAGATGCACCAGTCCCGATCCCAGCCATACCCCCAGCACGCCGCCGAGCAGCGTGCCCGCCAAGCCCAGCAGCAACGCTTCGCCCAGCACACCGGCGAACAATTCCCGGCGGCTGACGCCCAAGGCCCGCAAGAGGCCCAGCAAGGCGCGGCGCTGCACCACCGAAAAGGTCATGGCGTTATAGATCAGGAACATTCCCACCACCAGCGCCAGCAAGCTCATGGCGGTTAGGTTGAGCGAGAAGGCGGCGCTCAGATCAACCGTTGCTTGATTGCGCTCGGCCGGGCGTTCCAGCCGTAAATCCGGTGGTAGCCAAACGCGGAGTTCGGTCGCCAGATGCTCGCCGGCCGGACCTTCCGGAAGAATCAAATCGATGTGGTCCAACCGGCCGTCGCGGCCCAGCAAGGTCTGCGCCGTGGCGATGTCGGTGACGATCAGCCCCTCGAAAGCCACCCCCCGTAGCGTGCCGGCGCGGCGCAGGGTCAAGCGTTGTCCACCACGTTTCAGCGTGACTTCCGAACCCAGCGCCTCCGATAACAGGGCGGCGTTCGGATTCAGCAGCAAGGCGCGTAAATCGAAATCGCCGCCGGTGAGATCGGCCGCGAGATCGCGAAAGGGTGCTTCCGCGAATGGATCGACACCGAGGATTTGCAGCAACTGCCCCGGATGGTCGGCGCGAGGCAGGTAGCCGGTCACCACCGGAGCCGCCGGTCGGATGCCGTGCTCGACCCGCAGCCGGGTATAAACTGTTTCGGCCACGCCTTGCGGTCCGCCGAGGATGCGGTGGGTGGCGTGGCCGGTGATGCGATTCATGGCCAGTTCGAAACCGCGACGGGCGCTGGTATTGGCCAGATCCACCGCCAGCACCACCGCCACCCCCAACGCGATGCCGAGGATGGTTAGCCCCAATTGCCAGGGATGTCGCAGCGGGTGCCGTAGCAGCGCCCGCCAGAATAATGGCGTCATTGAACTTCTCGGAGATATCCGCCGTCCACCATCAGAATGCGGTCGGCGCGGGCGGCCACTTCCCGGCTGTGCGTGACCATGACGATGGTAGTGGCCGCTCGCTGGTGCAGGGTGAGCAGCAGATCCAGGATTCGCTCGCCGGTGGCGGTATCGAGGTTACCGGTGGGTTCGTCGGCCAGCAATAACAATGGATCGTGGACCAAGGCCCGGACGATGGCTAGCCGCTGCTGTTCGCCGCCGGACAACCGTTCCGGAAAACTATGGCGGCGGTTGCCCAGCCCGACGTTATCCAATAACTCCATGGCCCGGTCACGCCGATCCAGGCTCGCCAGTCCGTTTAATTCCAGCGGCAGGAGCAGGTTTTCCCCGGCGGTCAGAGTCGGTATCAGGTTGAAAAATTGGAAGACGAAGCCAATGTGGCGGCGACGAAACCGGGTGCGTTCGATCTCGCTTAAATCGGTCAGCGTCAGGTCATCGATGCGGATTTGCCCGGCATCCGGCAGGTCGATGCCCCCGAGCAGATTGAGCAGGGTGGATTTTCCGGAACCGGACTGACCGAGCAGAGCGACGAATTGGCCACGCGGGATATCCAAGGTCAAGTCGGCGAAGATGGTGCGCCGCAGGTCGCCTTCCGTGTAGTGTTTGAGTAGATGGCGTATCGCGATAAAGGTGTCCGTGGGGTCCATTAAATCCATCGGGGTTGTTGTAACTATGGACTAAAGAATGTATCAACCACTACTATTATTGTAAGTGCACAAAAGAGACTGTGGCGCGGCGCTTGAAGTTCCTCACCGATTGGCGCTGTGGACCTGAGACTGGAGGCGATGGTGGTTCCAAGTAGCCCATCCAGTCACGCAGTCAGAGCGATGTCGATGAAATATATTTCATAATCAAATGGTTGTATTAAATATGCGAAAGCTTGGAAAATTCAAGATTGAGGCGTGCATGGGGGGTCATGGCAGTTGTGCTCGTGCTCGGCGCCTGCGCCAAGCAACCGGGCTTGCCACCTTCGACGCAGTATGGTTCTCAGACGACTTCGCCGGAAACCTACAATTACCTGATCGGTCCTGGCGACCAGTTGCAGATTTTCGTCTGGCGCAATCCGGAAGTTTCGCAGACCGTGACCGTCCGCCCGGATGGCAAGATCAGTACGCCGTTGGTGGAAGATTTACAAGCCAGCGGCAAGACCTCCGCCCAACTGGCGAAGGATTTGGAAAAAGCGCTGGAGACTTATATCCGTCAGCCGATCGTCACTGTGATCGTCGTGGCCGGGATTGGACCGTACAGCGAGCAGATTCGGGTCATCGGTCAGGTGGGTGGTTCACGCGGTGGGCAAACGACCGGATCGCAGGGTGGGCAAACGACCGGATCGCAAGGAGGTCAAGCCGGCGTACAAGCCATTGCCTATCGACGAAAAATGACCCTACTGGACGTGATGGTGACGGTCGGTGGTTTGAACGAATTTGCCGCTGGCAACAAAACCAAGTTGGTTCGCATGGTGGATGGAGAACAAAAGGAATATGAGGTTCGCCTGGACGATCTGCTCAACGGCGACATTTCCGCCAACGTGGATATGTTGCCGGGCGATATCCTGATCGTCCCGGAGTCCTGGTTCTAAGTCGGCGGCGCAGACGGCTTCGAAGGACGCGCTCATGAATGACATCATTGAACTGGTACTGGGCTATCTGCGGGGAATCTGGCGTCATCGTTGGTATGCCATGGCTTGCGCGTGGCTGGTCTGCGTGCTCGGTTGGACCGTGGTCTGCATTCTACCCGATCAATATGAAGTATCAGCGCGGGTCATCGTAGACACCCAAACCATATTACAGCCCCTGCTTAAGGGATTGACGGTGGAAGTCGATCCCGATACCCAGGTTGCACTAGTCACAAAAACCTTGCTTAGCCGTCCAAATTTGGAACAAATCGCTCGCTTGGCTGGTTTGGATTCTCAGGTCAGGGGAACCGAGGCCATGGCCCGACTGCTTGAAGATCTACAGAAAAGGGTCAATTTATTGGGTTCTGGCAAGCAGCAAGAAAATCTATATACGATCACTTACGTTGGGCTTAATCCACAGGACGCTGAGAAGGTGGTTCGGTCGGCATTAACTGTTTTCGAAAAGAATTTGGTTGGTGGCAGTATGTTGGACGCTGAATCTGCTCAGCGATTTGTAGATGAGCAAGTCAGTGAATATGAAAATCGACTAAGTGTAGCTGAGAACCGTCTCAAGGAGTTCAAGCTTAAGCATGTGGGCCGAATGCCTTCGGAAGGCCAAACTTATAACGCGCGCTTGCAACAAATGGCTGCCGATCTTTCAGCGGTTCGGTTGGAACTCACTCAAGTGGAAAATCGTCGCGATTCTTTAAAACAACAGATCAATGAGGCTTTACAGCAACAGATCAAAGGTGATGGAGAAGTGGTTGCGTTGCCCATCGATCAGCGAATCCAGACTCTTGAACAGAATCTTGATGAGTTGCTGATCAAGTTTACCGATAAACATCCAGATGTCAGTATCCTCAGACTGACTATTGCTGACCTTAAAAAAGCAGCGTGAACAAGAGCGTCTAAAATATGCAGCTAGTCTTGCCGAGAGTGGTGCTAATTCGCGAAGTCAGAATGTCAATACAGTCTATCAGCAACTCAAGGTAAAACTTGCGGAAGAAGAAGCAAATATTGCCTCCTTGCGGGTAAGATTTGATGAGTATATGAAGCGATATAAAGAACTGCAGGCACAAGTTAGCACTCTTCCTCAGATTGAAGCTGAATTAGCAGCTTTGAATCGTGACTACGAAGTTAATCGCCAGCAGTACGAGCAACTGCTAGCCCGTCGGGAATCGGCTCGGCTGTCCCAAGAAGCTGAAAAAGCTAGACAGGAACTTCGCTTTAGGGTCGTCGATCCGCCTCGAATGCCAAATAACCCATCAGGACCGAAGAGACCGCTGCTGATGACTCTAGTGCTGGTCACTGGTTTGGGTGCCGGAGTGGGATTGGCATTTCTACTCTCACAACTCTGGCCGACCTTCGATAGTCGCCGTGGCCTCATGGAAAATACGGGTATTCCGGTATTTGGCAGCGTCGGCATGATACTGTCGCCGCCGGCCTTGCGTCGTGAGCGGCGATTGACGGTCGCATATGTCTCTTTTGGCGGGATGTTGCTGGTGGTCTATGCCGGTTTGATCGTCGTGGAAAGAGTCGGTTTGCTATGAGTGCTCAGGTTGGCTGTTGAGGAGAGTTACAGGTGGACAGCATCGAAAAAGCCATGCTTGGCCAATCACCTAGCCCGGTTGTACCGCTCCCGGTTGCACCGCTGGAGATGGAAGCTCCCGTTCTTCCTGCAAAGACCGACGTCATCGAAAGAGCTGTCGTCGGTCTGACGATAGCTCCGTCAGGCGGAGCCGCCGGTAAGTCGGTTGCCACGGTCAAGCGGACCCAGCGCTCGGTGATGCTGGATTTCCAACAGATTCAGGCAACAGGCCTGCTGGTGCCGGATACCCGCCGCAGCCGCATCAAGGAAGAGTATCGTCATATCAAACGTCCCTTGCTCATGAATGTCGACGGCAAGGGAGCCGCCACCACCGAGCATGCCAACTTGATTGTGGTGACCAGCACTCGTCCGGGTGAGGGCAAAACCTTCACGGCCTGCAATCTGGCCTTGAGCATCGCCACCGAGCGGAATCGCACGGTGTTGCTGGTGGATGCCGATGTGCTCAAGCCCGCCGTGGCGAAAACGCTGGGATTCGAGGCCGAGCTGGGGTTGGTGGATTTCCTGATTGACGATCAGATGGATTTAGCCGATGTGCTGGTGGATACCAACGTACCTTCGTTGACCGTCCTACCTGCTGGTAGCCAGCATCATCTGTCCACCGAACTGCTCGCGGGCGAGAACATGCGGCGATTGACGATGGAGTTGAGTCGGCGTTATCCCGATCGTGTGGTCATTTTCGATTCTCCGCCCTTGTTGGCAACCACCGAGGCCAGCGTGCTGGCGCGTTTGATGGGGCAGGTGGTCATGGTGGTCGAGGCCGGACGCACTCAGCAATCGCAAGTCAAAGCTGCTTTGGCCCTACTTGATCCCAATCAGAGTGTCGGTTTCGTGCTGAACAAGACTCGTAGTTTTTTGGGTCAGGAATATTATGGGTACGGTTATGGTGGAGGCGACGATAGTAGCGGGAGTAAAGTGAGTGCCTAGCTACAGTGAAGCAGGGAGCGATGAATGCGCGGGATAGAAAAAAAAGCCCACGCGCCATGGCCCGGCCCGCCGATGCCTTGAGCCGGCCAAAGCACCCAAATGGTTTTTAGCCGCTTTGGTGCTGGCGGGTTTCAGTCTTGGCTGTGACGCGCAAGAAGCGGACGGTTACTCGCGGGGGAGGGTGGCGGGTGACACCGCGACTCAGTGTGGGGACTACCTATTCCGACAATATCCAATTGGCACCGTCCGGTGAGGAGGAAGGGGACACGGTCCTGCAGGTCGATCCCGGTATTTCCGTGCGCAAGCAGGGCGGACGACTGAATCTTCGCCTGGATTATACTGCCCAAGGCTTGTTTTACGCCGATCATCGCGATGCAGATCAAATCAACAATAATCTGTTGGTATTTGGAACCGCTGAGCTTTATCAAGATAACCTGTTTCTGGATGCTTATGGTTCAGTCTACCAAGTCCCTGTTGTTTCCAATGGACGAGTCGATGTCGGTGGTCTAGGGTCGGACGGAGGAGCACTATCCAGCCTTGGGTTATTTAATAATGTCACTTTGAATGTATTGCCCAGTGCTTCGGGTGTATTGGATCCGATTGGTATCTTCAGCAACATTGCCCTGACCGATAACCAGACGACCCAGTCCACTTTCGGTATCAGCCCCTATTGGCGCCAGAATCTGGGTGGTTGGGTGAAGGCGCTGTTGCGCTATCGTTATGAAAATATCAGTTACAGCGGGTCTGACAATCCAATTGACCAGCAGGAAGGCTTATTTGATAGTCAAATTAATTCCATCGATTTAAATTTGACCAGTGACCACAATTTTGATGTATTGAAATGGAATCTCAGTTATTTTTATCTGAAGCAGACTGGTCAGCAGAATAATGACATCCAGGGTGATGGAAATGATCGGCAGGAGCAGATTACTGGGCGATCGGATTACCGATTGAATAATTCTTGGTCGTTGGTGGCCGAAGCAGGTTACGTCAACAATCAATCCTCTACTTATACCGACAATACTAACGGTCCTTATTGGGGATTGGGTGCTACTTGGAAACCAAACCGATATTATTCTCTTACCGGCTTGTATGGATTGAACTACAATAATGCCACTATACAATGGAACCCTTCTCAGCGCACCAACCTGATCATTAGCCGTGCATACCAGGGGGTTGGTTACAGCCCTGGTGTATACTGGAATGGTTCATTCAGCCATCGGGCGCGTTTCAGCGTTTGGTCAGCGAGTTACACCCAGGAAGTCACTACTTCCCAGCAGTTGGCAAGTAACGATTTGACCGGGGTTGGTCCAGATGGCCAACCAGTTGTCCTTAATGACCAAAATCAAATTGTATCTGGTGGCTCGTTGGGGCTGAGTAATGAACAGTTCTTGCGTAAATCTTTCAATTTGGGCGTGACGTATCTGCGCAGTCGGACTGGCTTGACTTTTGCCGCTTTCAGCGATAATCGCGAGTTTCAAGATCCTACTCAAAATGAAGAGACTTATGGTGTCGGTGCGCTCTGGAGCTGGCGATTCGCGCCGCGTACCGCCTCGTTCCTAGGGGCGGGTTGGGGGCGTGATGACTTGGGCCTCGATCAGAAAAATGAATACTGGTTATCGGTCATTGGGTTGGCGCGGGTATTTTCGCCGGATACGGGCGGTCTGATCAGCTACCGCTACTACCGGAACGATGCCGATCCCACCGACCAAGGCTTTCGAGAAAACCGGCTCAATATTCGTTTCAGCATGAAATTCTGAAATGGCGTTCAATGTATATTGATTACTATGGCTTTAGTGCCAAACCCTTCCAACTCAGTCCCGATCCCCGCTTTTTTCTTTGGCAGCAGCGTCCACAGCCGTGCGCTCGCGTACCTGCGCTACGGCTTGAGCCAGGGTGAGGGTTTTATCGTCATCACTGGTGGAATCGGAACGGGCAAGACGACCCTGGTTAAAAACCTGTTCGCCGAATTGGATACCAGCCAGGTGGTCGCCGCCCAATTGGTAACGACTCAATTGGAGGCTGACGAGTTGTTACGCAGTGTGGTGGCTGCATTCGGCTTGCCTTTTGAAGAGGCGGGCAAGGCTGCCTTGCTGAGGCATTTCGAGGATTTTTTTGCGCGGTCACGCCCGACAAGGGCGGCGGGTACTGCTGGTGGTGGACGAAGCGCAGAATCTGCCGGTTCGTTCCCTGGAGGAACTGCGGATGCTGTCGAATTTTCAGGTGGCCGCTACCCCGTTGTTGCAAAGTTTTCTGCTGGGACAGGAGGAGTTTCGTCAGACCTTGCAGGACCCTAGCATGGAGCAGTTGCGGCAACGGGTCATTGCTTCCTGCCACCTGAATCCACTGAGCGAGTTGGAAACCCGCGAGTACGTCGAGCATCGTCTGCATGTGGTGGGCTGGGTTGAGGGTCGGCCGGGTTTTACCGACCGCACGCATGGGGCTGTTTACCGGCACACCCAGGGAATTCCCCGTCGAGTCAATATTTTTTTGCGACCGTTTGTTGCTGTATGGATTTCTTGAAGGGTTGATGGAGATTTCCGAAGGAGCGGTTGAGGAGGTAGCACAAGAACTGATTCAAAATGAGCAGGGAGGCGGCGTGCAGACGCAAGCGAGGAGCAGTGGTAGCGGTTCGCTGCTGCGGATGGGCCACGCAATGGAGCAACGTCTTTCCGAGTTGGAGCGGACGGTGGAGACCTTGTTGCATCATCCGGAATGGCAAGATATTCAATTTGAGCGACTCGAACGGCGCCTCCAGCAACTGGAGCCGGTCGTGCGAGTTCTCCGACGGCAGTTCGCCGAGTTCTCCCAGGACATGGAGGAAACGCCATCCGAAGAGACCGCAACTGCGGAAAAACCGCCATCCTGAGCGTGATTCGGGCTCGTCGCCAGTCGGGTCTGTATGCAATTGCGAAAGAGCAACATTCGGAAACTGGATCAGGAGATCTACGATATCCTGATCGTCGGCGGCGGTATCAACGGTGCGGTCTCCGCGGCGGCGCTGTCCGGCAAGGGCGCGCGGGTGGCGCTGATCGACCAGCGCGACTTTGCAGGCTTTACCAGTCAGCAGTCGTCCAACCTGGTTTGGGGCGGCATCAAGTACCTGGAAAACCACGATTACGCGCTGGTTCGCAAGTTGTGTCTAAGCCGCAACCAGTTGCTCCGCAACTACCCTTCTCGGGTTCGGGAGATTCGTTTTTTCGCCAGCATCGACACGGGGTTTCACTTTCATCCCCTGTTCTTGTGGGCGGGTGCCTGGTTGTATTGGTTGTTCGGTAACGGGTTTACCCAAACCCCACGCCTGCTGTCCAAGCGGACGATCCGACGGGAAGAGCCGGTGGTAAAGATTCAAGATACTGTTGGCGGCTTCGAATATTCCGACGCCTACCTGCCCGATAACGATGCCCGCTTCGTATTTCAGTTCGTGCGCTCGGCCATGGATCGCGGTGGTGTCGCGGCCAACTATGTGGAATCGCTCGGTGCTCGCCGCGAGGGTGAGATCTGGATTGCCCGGGCGCGGGATGTCATCGACGGCGGGGAGATGGAAATCCGCGCCCGAGTGTTGATCAACGCCGCCGGTCCGTTCGTGGACGACCATAACGCGCTGACCGGCGAACAGACCGAACACCGCCATGTGTTTTCCAAGGGTATCCATCTGATCGTGCCCCGGATCACCCTCAATCCACGCATTTTGACTTTCTTCGCCGACGATGGACGCTTGTTCTTCATCATCCCGATGGGTGCGCGTGCCTGCATCGGTACCACCGATACCCCGGTGGAGACGCCGTTTGCCGAGGTGACGGACGAGGACCGGCGGTTCGTGCTCGACAACATCAACAAGCGCCTGAATCTGGACCGACCGTTGACTTGCGCCGACATCGTTGCCGAGCGTTGCGGGGTTCGGCCGTTGGTGGTGAAAGCCCAGGCCAGCGACCATGGCCACGATTGGCTGCGATGGTCTCGCAAGCACGAAATCGAGGTGGATCGGGCCAAGGCGCATCTCAGCATTTTTGGCGGCAAGCTGACCGACTGCATCAACATTGGCGATGAAGTTTCCAGGATCGTGGCCCAACTGGGGATTGCCCTGCCGCATCGCGATCATCGCTGGTATGGCGAACCGCATGCGTCGGTTCGTGAGGAGTATCTGCGCCAAGCCAGGCTGATGAAGCTCGATAGCCATGCCTCGCCGAACTCCGGCGAACCGCTCTCCAGCCGGTTGTGGCGGCGCTACGACCAGCAGGCATTGGAACTGCTTGCCGAAATCCGCGAGGACCCGCGCCAAGCGGAGATGTCGATCGAGGGTACCGACTATCTTCGCTGCGAAATTCAACTCGCCCAGCGCCGGGAAATGATCGTCAGCTTGGAGGACTTCCTGCGCCGGCGTTCCAAGATCGCGCTGATCATGCGTCGGGCGGATATCGGGAACACGATCGGCCTGATGGAGATTTGCGAGATTCTGTTCGGCGACCGGGCCGGGGAAAAGCTCGACGAATACTTCCAAGACTGACCGGCAGCCCGGCGGTTCGGTGTTCGGGCGGCCCTTCCGTTGTCGGCTGGAAACGAACGAGGGCGCGTTGTGACGCGCCCTCGGTTCCGCATCGTCGTCAAGGACTCAGGCAGGGTGATCGTTGGCCATCCAGCGGTGGAAGAAGCCGGCCAGCGCCGCGCCGACGATGGGCGCGAGCCAGAACAACCACAACTGCTGCAAGGCCCAGCCACCGACGAAAATCGCTTGGCTGGTACTGCGCGCCGGGTTGACCGAGGTGTTGGTGACCGGGATGCTGATCAGATGGATCAAGGTCAGGCACAGGCCGATGGCGATGGGCGCGAAGCCGGTCGGGGTGTTCTTGTGGGTGGAGCCCAGGATGACGATCAGGAAAAAGAAGGTCATCACCACTTCGCAGATCAGCGCGGCGTTCATGCCATAGCCACCCGGCGAATGTTCGCCGAAGCCGTTGGCCGCGAAGCCGCCGAGCGTGGAAAAGTCACTCTTGCCGGTGAAAATCAGGTAAATGATGCCCGCGCCGGCAATACCGCCAAGGACTTGGGCGATGATGTAGGGGATCAGGTCGGCAATCGGAAAACGCCCACCGGCCCACAGTCCCACCGAAACGGCCGGATTCAGATGACAGCCGGAGATGTGGCCGATGGCGTAGGCCATGGTCAGCACGGTCAAACCGAAGGCCAGCGCCACGCCGACGAGGGCGATGCCCAAGGGATACTTGTCGGGGCCGTAAAAGACAGCGGCTAGCACGGCGCTGCCGCAGCCACCCAACACCAGCCAGAGGGTGCCGATGAACTCGGCGGCCAGACGATTTGCAAGCGGCATGTGGATTTTTCCTCCAAGGATTAAGAGATGCTACGAGATTGCCGTTATCGAGCCACGGCCGTGAGCGCCAACCGCCGACCAGGGGGTGAATCGAGATTGATATGCGGATGGCGCTGTAAAAGTAATTGCCATCCCGTCACAAAGTCAATCCAATGTTCAGGCACTTTCGCCTCAGCCGAGCAGTATGCGCAATTTCTGTCCCAACTCGTTTTTGCGATAGGGTTTGGCCAAGATTTCCACATCCTCGGCGAGTTGGCCGCCAACGATCAGCGGGTGCTCGGTGTAGCCGGAGGTGAACAGCACGCGCAGACCGGGATATCGGCGTTGCGCCTCGGCCGCCAGCTTGACGCCATCCATCTCGCCCGGCAGCACGATATCGGTGAACAACAGAACGATCTGGGGTGTCGCTCCTAGTAGTTCGAGCGCCGCCGCGGCGTCGCCGGCTTGCCGGGTGTCGTAACCTAGAGCGCGCAAGGCATTGACGGCGAACAGTCGGACGTCGGTATCGTCTTCGACCACCAAGATGGTTTCGCCGTGGCCTTTGAAAACGGTGTCCGCTGCTTTCACACCCGTCGGCGGACTGGCGGCGACCTGCATTTGCGGCAGGTAAAGCCGTACCGTGGTGCCCTGACCGAGCTTGCTGTGAATCGCGATATGGCCGCCGGACTGTTTGACCAGGCCGTAAACCATGCTGAGCCCCAGGCCGCTGCCTTTGCTGGTTTCCTTGGTGGTAAAAAAGGGTTCGAAGGCATGTTCCAGCACCTCGGGCGCCATGCCGCCACCGTTATCGCGAACCGCCAGCATGACATATGGACCGGGCCGCACATCTTGTTGGGTCGCGGCGTAATTCTCGTCGAGTTGAACGTTGCCGGTTTCCAGCGCGAGCTTGCCACCTCGCGGCATGGCATCGCGGGCATTGATGGCCAGATTGAGTAGGGCGCTTTCGAGCTGATCCGGGTCGACCAGGGTCTGTTTCAGGTCGGTGGCCAGCATCGTATCGATCTGGATATTGGCGCCCAGGGTGCGCCGCATGAGATCGAGCATGCCGAGTATCAGCTTGTTCAGGTCGGTCGGTTGCGCCAGCAGCGGCTGACGGCGCGCGAACGCCAGTAGCCGCCGGGTCAGATTGGCGCCCCGGTCCACCGCCCGCAGCGCCTGCTGGGCCAGTTCGTGCAGCCGGGGCTGAGCCGCCAACTGTTCGTGCAGGAGTTCGAGATTGCCCATGATGACGGCGAGCAGGTTGTTGAAGTCGTGGGCGATGCCGCCGGTGAGCTGACCGATGGCGTGCATCTTCTGGGCTTGGCGGAGTTGCACCTCCGCTTGCTTGCGCTTGGTGATGTCGCGGGCGACCACGATGGCGGCGGATTTGGCGACGATCTGCACGTCGGGCGGCGGGAAGAGGTGTTGTTGCGCGGTGTTGGCGGGGATGGTGGAGCGGTCGGTGAACTGCACGTCGAGCGGCGCGGTGCGCGACTCGAACCAGCGGGGACCCGAAGAGGTTTCCAGTTCGTATTCGGCGATTTGAATTTGCTGGGTTCTCAGCGCCCGCAGGATGATGTCGAGGAAAAGCGCCGCCATTTCCGGCGGGTGGACTTCGCTGAGTAGTTTACCGCGGATGGGCGCGGGGACTTTGCCGCGCATGAGAGTGGCACCGATGTCCCGCCCCGCGGCCAGCACTTCCCGGTAGCGACCGTCCTCGTCGACCACGAAGACCAGATCCGGCATGGCGCGGGTCATGGCCCGCAGCCGAGCCTCGCTCTCCCGCAGCGCGGCTTCCGTCTGGTTGCGGACCGCGATTTCCTTGATGAGGGAATAATTGGTGGTTTCCAATTGAGCGGTGCGTTCCATAACTCGTTGCTCCAGCTGGGCATAGGCTTCGCGCAGCACGGTTTGGGCCTGTTGCATCGAAGTGCGCATGGTATTGAACGAACGGGCGAGTTCGCTGAGCTCATCGTTGCCGTTGGCGATCAGGTTATCGCTTAGGCTCCCCATTGCCAGTTTTTGGGTCGCCTCGGCCAGGGCGGCGATCGGCAAGGCCAGATCCCGGGCGTGCTTTCTCGACATGCCATAAGCAACGGCCAGCATCACCAGAATCATGATCGCCAGGTTCCACACCGTGATGGCGCTAGCGGCCCGCGCGGCGTCGGCTTCCTGTTCGAGACGGATTTTGGCGTCCGCCGCCATGGTGGTCGCCAGCGCGATCGTCCGGTTTGCCATGGGGTCCGTTTCCGCCGCCAACCGGTGCAGTGCGATATTCCAATCCACCGCCCGACGCTGTCGGATGATCTCTCCAGCGAAGGTGATGAAGGCTTGCCATTCGCGCTGAAAGAGGCGCAGCAACCGGCCCTGTTCGAGCGTGAGTAGCGGGTCGGCGGTCGCTTGCGCGACCAGGGCTTGGGTGGTGCCCAGTTGTCGTTCGAGCCGCTCGATATAGTGCAGGCCGTCCGGCCCCAGGGTTTCCCGCAGCAGCAGATGACTGCCGGCCAGCGCACCCTGGATTTCCATCAAACGCACAAGCAGAGGTTTTCGGCCGTCGTCGCTTTCCCGCGTTGTTTCTTCGAGCGCCAGCAGCGCCGCCGTAATCGAAGCCAGTTCCCGCACGCTGGGCTCGACCTTGAACAAATAGGTCATCCGCGCTGGTTCGTTGCCCGGAGCGCGCGCCACCTCCTGCACCCACCACTGGGATTCCTGTAGATCGGCGAGCAGGGCTTGCAGTTCCCTCAGCCGCTCCGGGTCGCAGCTTCGCCCCGCCAGCAGATGCCGGCATTGTTTGATTCGTTCGATCGCCGGCTGGATTTCCTGTTGCCAGGCCGCTCGCCAGTCCACCAGAAATTGCGGGTCTCCGAGGCTGACCCAGCCGCGCAGGCTGGCCAGGGAATGCCGCACGCCGGCCAGCATCTGGGTGGACGCTTGCGCCAGCGGCACGCCTTCGTTGACCAGCAAGATGACTCTGGCCCGCAGTTCGTAGGTCGAAACCAGGGCGACCAACAGCATGCCCACGCCGACCAGCGCCACCGATAGATGGGAAAACAGCAATCGGCGGTGAAGGGGGTGTTTTTGCGCGGCGTGCTCAGCGTTCTGGCGTGGTGGAGTCATGTTTGGCTTCCCCAGGCGCTGTCGGAGCGGCGGCGATGAAGCGTTCGAGCTGCTGCAGTTGCGCTTGCAGGATTCCGGCCCGCTGATAGCTGTGCGCTGGAAATTTTCGTCCGGGATAAAAAGCCGGTGCCACGGGTTTGTTATCGCCCAATTGTTTATACAGATGATTTAATTGCGAAACAACCAGGGAAGCCACCATATAAACATCGCCGGGAGTCAGTTGAGTCATATCGGTTTGACGGGTATCGATATCGAGCACGGTAAACCCCAGGATTTGCGCGATGTGGGCGATGCTCCGCAGGCAGGCAATCAGGCGTTGATAGACGTCGCTGGGTTGTTTGTTCGGTTCGAACGGCGGTTCTTCCGGGATACGGATCGCTTCCGGGTAACGAGCCAGCAGGCGGGCCGCGTAGTCAATCGCCAAGGTGATTTCCATGTAGACGTCGCTGGGCGCGAAGTGTCGTTCCAGCAGCAAATCCACTTGGCGGTTCAGGTCGATCAGGGCGGTGAAGTTATCCGGCCGGGTCGGAGTCGGATCGGTCCTGGTCTCGGGTTCGGGGGCTATCTCCAAGGCGCGCATAATCTGCTGAAGAATCTCATGGGCGTCCTGGAGATTCGCCAGAATATCCGAGGTTCCCAGTTCGTCCGCGGACGTGGGCGGCGAGGTTGCGCGCACCCGACTGATTTCGAATAGCAGCCGGTCGGTTTTTTGCCACAGCGTCAGTGTCTGGAAGTACAGGTCGCGAGTCAGGTCGCTGTGAATGCCGATATTGAATTTTCCAGCCCTGGGGGCGCCCATGAAGCGGCGCAACCGTTCCAGATCCTGGCTGTAGGCCGCGATTTGCGCGGGGATCGCGTCGGTATCGCTTCCGGTCGTTCCCGGCGAGGATGGGTTCGGTTGGGCAACCTCGGCGTAGCCGTGGCTTCCGGCGGCGAGCAGCAGGAAGAACACGGATAGCATGCAAGCGCGCAACGGGTCCCACGCCACGGCCCGCCATCGCAAGCAGCGCCCGGGCTGGCCATGTCGACCGGTTTGACCGAAGTGGCGACCAAATCCCGGTTCTTCGTCGGTGGTCAGTAGCGGTCGTGGTGTCATGGCAGATCCGGTTTACGGGGGTTTGCGAAAAATTTCAAGGTCGCGGGATTGGTGCGTCCCGCGATGGGCATCATAAGCGACCGGCGGCTTGTTCGAACAATGGTTCCTGACGGTCGGTGGCGAACGGCACGCGCCGCCGCACGGATGTTCCGACTCCGTTGCGTCGTCAAACGTCGTTGTGGGCAGAGGCGGGGCGCCGTTCCAGGGCAGCCCGATACTGGGGCGCATACACCGCCGCCAGCCGGATGGCTTCGGACATGCTTAGGGGATTGGCCGTGCCTTTGCCCGCCTGGTCGAAGGCCGTGCCGTGATCGACCGAGGTGCGGATGAATGGTAGGCCGATGGTGATCGCGATGGTGCGTTGGAAGTCCACCATCTTGGTGGCGATATGTCCCTGGTCGTGATACAGCGACAGCACGGCGTCGAAGGCGCCGTTCAGGGCGAGGTGAAATACCGAATCGGCGGCGATGGGGCCGACGGCGTCGATTCCCAAGGCTCGCGCGGCGGCGATGGCTGGCTCAAGTTTCTGCGTTTCCTCGTCGCCGAACAGGCCGTGTTCGCCGCCGTGGGGATTGAGCCCCGCCACCGCCAGCCGTGGTTGCGGGATACCCAGGGCCGTCAATGCGCCGGCGCAGCGCTGCAGATAGTCCAGCACCCGTTGCTGGGTGACCATCTGGATGGCGCCCGCCAGCGAGACGTGGCGGCTGAGAAAAAACACTTTCAGGGCGAATACCTGGAACAAGGTCAGCGGATCGGCGGTCCCGGTCAGCCGGCCCAGCAACTCGGTATGACCGATATCCTGAATGCCGGCCGCTCGAAAGGCTTCCTTGTTGATCGGGGTGGTGGCCATCGCGTCGATCAGGCCGCTTTGGCACAGCTCGACGGTTTTGTGGATGAACTCGAAGGCGGCGCGGCCGGCTTCCGCTTGTACTTGGCCGAACGCGATCCGGTCGGAATCCACGTTGGCCAGATCCACCAGGTCGATGGTGCCGGGTCGGTACTGGCCCTGGGCGGGATCGTCCACGATCCGAATGGCCAAATCCAAGTTCGCGACCCGCAGTGCCCGGCGCAGGGCGCTGGCTTCGCCGACGACCAAGGGTCTGGCGATGTCGTACAGAGCGGGTTGCGCCAGCGCCATGGCGACGATTTCCGGGCCGATCCCAGCAATGTCGCCCAGGGGGATGCCGATGATGCCGTGGTGGATTGCCTTTCTGTCGCCCATGCCGTCACCTCGTCGTCGGGGTTTGAAAGGTTTTGCGGCTCCAGGGTGAAAACGAGGTCGAACCGTGGTCTGAGGGTGTACGGTCCCCCAACACGATGGTGCTATACTCCACCGCTTTGCTGGAACCGGTCAGTCCGGACAAGCCACCCGATGCGGCATATCCGCTTCACATTGTAGACGAGTAGCAGCATGGCAGAGAATCGATATCTCCTGAACACGCAATTGGCGCAGATGCTCAAGGGCGGGGTCATCATGGACGTGGTTGACGTGGAACAGGCCCAGATCGCCCAAGAGGCGGGCGCGGTGTCGGTTATGGCCCTGGAGCGGGTACCGGCCGACATCCGCAAGCAAGGTGGGGTGGCGCGCATGTCCGACCCCGGTTTGATCAAGGCGATCAAGGAAGCCGTCACCATCCCGGTCATGGCCAAGGCGCGCATCGGCCATTTTGTGGAAGCGCAGATCCTGCAAGCGCTCAAGATCGATTATATCGACGAGAGCGAGGTGCTGACGCCGGCCGACGAAGAGTGTCATATCGACAAGACTCGATTCGAGATCCCCTTCGTTTGCGGTGCCCGCAATCTGGGCGAGGCGCTGCGGCGAATCGCCGAGGGCGCGGCCATGATCCGCACCAAGGGCGAGGCCGGTACCGGCAACGTGGTGGAGGCGGTGCGCCACATGCGCGCCATGAACCGGGAGATTCGCCAGTTGGTCAGCATTCCGGCCGAGGAAATCATGGGTTTTGCCAAGGCCAACGGTCTGCCCTACCAACTGGCGCTGGAGGTCAGGACGCTGGGCCGGTTGCCGGTGGTCAACTTTGCGGCCGGCGGCATCGCCACCCCCGCCGACGCGGCATTGATGATGCAATTGGGCTGCGACGGAGTGTTCGTCGGCTCCGGCATTTTCAAGTCGAGCGATCCGGTGCGCCGAGCACGCGCCATCGTCAAGGCCACCGCCTATTTCAACGATCCCGAGAAACTGCTGGAGGTTTCGATGGATTTGGGCGAGCCGATGCCGGGGCTGGACGTGGCCAACATGCCGGGCGAGGAGCGACTGGCGGGACGAGGCTGGTAATGTCCGCGACCGCCGGTTCCAGCCCGGTCGGCGTGCTCGACCTGCAGGGTGGGGTGCAAGAGCACCTCGATCACCTGCGGCGGCTCGGCGTGCCCGGCCGGCCGGTCAAGCGCGCCGCCGAACTGGAAGGTCTAGCGGGGCTGATCGTTCCCGGCGGCGAAAGCACCTGCCTGTCGCGCTTGCTGACGATTTTCGATTTGCGGGAACCGATCGAACAGGCGTATCGGGGCGGTTTGAAGCTGTGGGGTACCTGCGCCGGGGCGATTTTGCTGGCTCGGGAGAACCTCGGCGAAACGCCGTATTTCGGCCTGATCGACATCGCGGTCAGTCGCAACGCCTTCGGCAGTCAGCTCGAAAGCTTCAACCGCGCGGCGCTGGTGCCGGCGGTGGCCCGCGAGCCGGTACCGCTGACCTTTATCCGCGCGCCGAAAATCCTGCGAGTCGGGTCCGGCGTGCGGGTGTTGCTGCAACTGGACGACTACATCGCGGCGGCGGAGGACGAGCGGATTCTGGTCACCGTATTCCACCCGGAACTGACCCCGAGCCTGGCGTTTCACCGCTACTTCGCTCGCAAGTGCGGCCTGAATCCGACCGGGACCGACGATGCCGGGCTCGATCCCGATTGGACGCCGCTGAGCTGGACCCGCTTCAGTTCCCACGCCTGAACATCAATCGATGTCTCGATGCTGGCCGGGGCACGCGCGCGCGCTTTTCCTCCAAGCGGAAGGGCTGACTCAGGCCGGAACGTCATGGCCGAATGTCAATCGGCGTGCCGTCCGGAATCGCCTGCCAGAGTTCCTCGATTTCGTTGTTGGTGACGGCGATGCAGCCCGCCGTCCAGTCCCGCAGTCGATGCAGTGGTCCCATCGAGCCCATGCCGTTGGGCAAACCGTGAATCATGATGTTGCCGCCGGCCGAGCGTTTCTGCTTGGCGGCGAAAGCGGCTTCCTGGGGACCGGGATAGGAGATGTGCAAGGCGCGGTGATACGAACTGTCCCGCTTGCGAAAATCGATGACGTAGCGACCTTCGGGCGTTTTGTTGTCGCCCTCGAACTGCTTGGCCCCCACCGGTTGGCGGCCCAGGGCGATTTCATAGCTCTTGATCGGCCGGTTGTTGCGAAACAGCGTCAGGCGGCGGGCGTTTTTCTCCACCAGTACCCGGTCGGCGATGCGGTTCGAAAGGCGTGGCGGAGGTTGAGGCGACAGCATCGCGTGCTTTTCCACCGGTACGCTCTGCTCGGGAACCTGGTCGGGGTTTGGGGTCGGCGTCGAGGGTTGCGCGACCGGCGGGGTCGTTTGGTCCGTCGGCGGTCGGTCAATCGGTGAGCCGGACGGCGGCGGGCGCAAGAAGCGGTAAACCATGATTGCGCCGTTGATCGTGGCGAGAACCAGGGTGATGGATAACAGAATCCGAAATTTCATGATGAAAGCCGTCAATCTGGACAAGGGCGGATTTGGATGCCCGATGGCGTGAACCATAGGGTAACCAGTCAACCCGGCAACGGGCAATGGGGATTTGAAGTGTGATTTATATCATCTTCATCGTCGGCGATAACCCCTCGATGATTTCCGATTGCAATAGTCTGAGATTGGCTACACTTGGGAACCTGATCAGGGACGTGGCAATCTCCGGTGGCGAACACACAACAATGGCGGCGTGATGAAAAGGCTTAAAACGGTCTTCAGTGGGTGAAGTGTATCTAGTGGGTGCTGGCCCCGGCGATCCCGAGCTGCTGACGCTCAAGGCGCTGCGTTTGATGAAACAAGCCGATGTCGCGGTGTATGACCGACTGGTCGCTCCAGCCATCCTTGATCTGCTGGAGCCGCGCGTCGAGCGGATTTTCGTCGGCAAGGAACCGGACCATCACACGCTGCCGCAGGATAATATCAATCGCTTACTGGTGGATCTGGCTTTGCAGGGCCGGCGGGTGCTGCGACTGAAAGGCGGTGACCCATTCATCTTTGGACGCGGCGGCGAAGAGATCCAGACTCTGATGGCATCCGGTGTCCCGTTTCAGGTGGTGCCGGGCGTGACCGCCGCCGCCGGATGCGCCGCCTACGCCGGCATTCCGCTGACTCATCGCGATTATGCCCAGGCGTGTGTATTCGTGACCGGCCATCTCAAGGACGGCACGCTGAATCTGAACTGGCCGGTGCTCGCGCAGCCGCGACAGACGGTGGTGTTCTACATGGGTCTCAAGAGCATCGGCCATATCTGTGCCCAGTTGCGCGAACACGGCATGGCCGACGACATGCCGGCGGCGCTGGTGGCACAAGGCACCACGCCGGAACAACAGGTCTTTTGCGCCACATTGGTCACGCTGCCTCCCATGATCCAGCAGGCCGACATTCACTCGCCGGCATTGTTGATCGTCGGCGAGGTCGTGAAACTGCATACCCAACTGATGTGGTTTCAGCCCGTTTCGGCGTGACTTGTCCGGTGCGACGATAGCACGACGCTGTTCGGTCAGCGTCCCTTGAACACCCCTTTCGACGACGGCGAGATGCCCACCGGGGCTGGATTGAAGGGCGGGTTGGGTTTGGCCAGTGGTCGGTGCGGGCGCGGTGCCGGGTTCGGGAGGGGGCGGCTGGCGGCAATCGGGTCCCGATTGGCAGGGCCAGGGTCGCGGCGGCTTGGGTGGAGAAGGAGGATAGGGCGGGTAGGGTGATGGATAAGGATAGGAGGGGTAGTAAGGCGGCGGATAGCTGATGACGGTGTTGTCGTCGTCGCTTTGCTGCTGTTGCTCCAGTTGCTGGTTGAGCAAGCTGTTCTTCAGTTGCTGATTTTTCAGCTCCAGGTTGCGGAGCGCCTGCTCCTGGCGGGCTTTTTCCGCAGCCTCGCGTTCACTGGCCATTTGCTCGGACAAGGCGTTGATGCGCGCGATCTCGGCGGCGGAATCATCGGCGTCGGTTGGGTTGGCTGGAGATGGCTGCGGAATGTCGAGGGTTTGCACCCGTTCCGCGTTTTCCGGCTTTCGCTCGCCATAGTGGACCCGCCCGTTGGCGTCGGTCCACTTATAAATCTGTTGCTGGGCGGGCACGGTGGTGGGCGAGGCCAGCAAAATGACAGTACTCAACGAAAGGACCAGCGGTTTACGGTTCATAGGTCGGCTCCGATGAGTTAATCATGCAGGCCAAGGATCGGATTCGACAGGGCTGATGGGGTGATCGGGGCAGGGCGTTCGCCGCCCGTGGTCCGCATGGTGGGGTCGCGCGGGAATTGCTAGAATCCCCCGCCCATATCAATCACGAACCAAGGGAGCGCTTTTGGACATCCTGTTGATTCTCAAGGCCCTGATTCTGGGGCTGGTGGAGGCCGCCTCGGAATTCCTGCCGATTTCCAGTACCGGTCACCTGATCATTGTAGGGGATTTTCTGAACTTCATCGGGTCGCGAGCCGAGACCTTCGAGATTTTCATCCAACTTGGCGCGATCCTGGCGGTGGTATGGATCTATCGGGCGCGGTTGCTCGACGTCGCCACGCATCTGGATCGGGACCCCAGCGCGCGGCGCCTGGTGCTGAATTTGATTGTCGCCTTCATCCCGGCGGCGGTTTTCGGCCTGCTACTCCATAAGGCCATTACTCATTACCTGTTCAACCCGGTCACCGTGGCGGCGGCCTTGGTGGTGGGAGGCATCGTCATCCTGCTGGTTGAGCGCTACGCCCGCGCGGACCGGGTACAACGGATCGATCAGATGAGCGGGAAGGATGCGCTGCTGGTGGGAATCGCGCAATGTTTGGCGCTGTTTCCAGGGGTTTCCCGTTCCGGCGCGACCATCATGGGTGGGATGCTGGGCGGGTTGTCACGCTTCGCGGCGACCGAATTTTCCTTTTTCCTGGCGATTCCGACCATGTTCGCCGCGACGTTTTACAGCTTGTACAAAGAGTGGGGCCGTCTGACGATGGCGGATATACCGATATTCGCGGTTGGATTCGTGGCGGCGTTTCTGGGTGGATTGGTGGTGGTGCGCTTTCTGCTGGCCTATGTGGGCCGGCATAGCTTTGTCCCTTTCGCCTGGTACCGGATCGTGTTCGGCGGTTTGTTGCTGGTGTATTTCCATTACCATCCCTGGGTCGGGAATTGAGGGTGTTACCAGCGGCGCGTCCATTGCGCCGAGTCGCTGATGCGCAAGCCCCCCGCCAGTCGTCCGGCGGAGGATTTGCGAAGCCGGTGAGCTCAGGCGGGCGTTTCGGCCGGTTCCAGCCGCTTGCGGAACGCCGCGTAATACAGCACCGGGATGAAGATCAGCGTCAGCAGGGTGGACACCATGATGCCGAAGATCAGTGAGATCGCCAGCCCCCGGAAGATCGGATCGTCGAGGATGAACAATGCCCCCAGCATGGCCGCCAGCGCCGTCAAGATGATCGGTTTGGCCCGCACCGCGCTGGAGCGGATCACCGCCTCCTCGAACGGCGTCCCGCTGGCGACTTCCAGGTTGATGAAATCCACCAGCAGGATCGAGTTGCGGACGATGATGCCCGCCAGCGCGATCATGCCGATCATCGATGTGGCGGTGAACTGGGCGTGCAACAGGGCGTGGCCCGGCATCACGCCGATGATGGTCAGCGGGATCGGGGCCATGATGATCAGCGGCACCAGGTAAGAGCGGAACTCCGCCACCACCAGCAGGTAAATCAGGATCATCCCCACGGCGTAGGCGATGCCCATGTCGCGGAAGGTCTCGTAGGTGATCTGCCACTCGCCATCCCATTTCAGGCTGTAACTGTAGGGATTGTCCGGCTGGCGAATGAAGAACTGTTCCAGCGGTTCGCCGCCAATCGCTTGGTCGCGCAGATGGGCGAAGATTTCGAACATACCGTACAAGGGACTATCGAGTTTGCCGGCCATGTCGCCGAACACGAACACCACCGGTAGCAGGTCTTTGTGGTAGATGGCGTTTTCGCGCTGAGTCCGTTCGACGTCGACGATCTCCGATAGCGGCACCAATTGTCCGCCCTGAGCGCGGGTTTTCAAATCCAGCACGGTCGCCATGCCAGCTTTGTCGGCGATCGGTAGTTCCAGGCGTAGCGGGATCGGGTACTTGGCGGTGCTGGAGTGCAGGTAGCTGACGTCCTCGCCGCGCAGCGCGGTGTTGAGGTCGGTGGCGACCGCCTGCTGCGATACCCCGAGCAGGGCCGCCTTCGCCCGGTCCACATGCGCGATCAGCCGTTCGGTGGGCGCCTCGACCGTATCGTCCACATCGATGATGTCCGGCGTGGCGCTGAAGATCCGCCGCACTTCCTGGGCGGCCCGAATCTGGCCGGGATAGTTCAGGCCGTAGACCTCGGCCACCAAGGGCGACATGACCGGCGGACCGGGCGGCACCTCGACCACCTTGACGTTGGCGTCGTAGCGCTTGCCGATTTCCTGCAAGGGACCGCGCACGCTCAGCGCGATGTCGTGGCTCTTGCGATGGCGGTGTTTCTTGTCGACCAGGTTGACCTGGATGTCGCCGACGTTGGCGCCGGTGCGCAGGTAATACTGCCGGACCAGACCATTGAAATTGATCGGCGCGGCGGTGCCGGCGTAGATCTGATAGTCGGTGACTTCCTCGACCGTGCCGAGGTAGCGGCCCAGTTCGCCCAGCACCCGGGCAGTCTGTTCCAGCGTTGTCCCTTCCGGCATATCCACGACCACCTGAAACTCCGACTTGTTGTCGAAGGGCAGCATCTTCAGCACAACCAGTTGGAAATAAGCCAGGCTGACCGAACCCGCGATCAGCAGCAGCACGCTCACGCCCAGCACCCAGCGCAACGGCTTGCCGCGTCGCCCCCGCAGGAAAGGGCCGACCACGCGCCGGAACAGTCGATGCGAAAAATCTTCTCGGCCTTCCTCGCCGGTGGTCGCATGGCGCTCGTCCGCAGGCGGCGGCGAGGCCAAGGCCGCGCGCTTTTCCACCACCCGTCGCAGCACCTTGTAAGTCAGCCACGGCGTGAACACGAACGCCACCGCCAGCGAGATCAGCATGCCCATGCTGGAGTTGATCGGGATCGGACTCATGTACGGTCCCATCAGCCCGGAGACGAAGGCCATCGGCAGCAGGGCGGCGATCACGGTAAAGGTGGCCAGGATGGTCGGGCCGCCGACCTCGTCCACCGCCAGCGGAATCGCCTCGACCAGCTTGCGTCCGCCCAGATGGATGTGGCGATGGATGTTTTCCACCACCACGATGGCGTCGTCCACCAGAATACCGATGGAAAAGATCAAGGCGAACAAAGATACTCGGTTGAGGGTGAAGCCCCAGGCCCAGGACGCGAACAACGTGATCGCCAAGGTCAGGATCACCGCCGTGCCGACGATGAAGGCCTCGCGCCAACCCAGCGCGATCAACACCAACACGATGACCAGGCTGGTGGCGAAGATCAGTTTGTGGATCAGGGTCATCGCCTTGTCGTTGGCGGTGACGCCGTAGTTACGAGTGACGGTGAGATTGACGCCCTCGGGAATGAAGGTGCCCTTGAGTTGCTCGACGCGTTCCAGCAGTTGGTCGGCAACCTGGACCGCGTTTTCACCGGGCTTCTTGGCGATGGCCAGGGTGACGGCCGGGAATTCGCCCTGACTGGAAATGCCCTTTGCCATCGCCGCCGGACCCGTACCCAGCCAGACGTAGCGCTCCGGCGAATCTGGACCCAGTTCGATCTGGGCGACATCGGCCAGATACACCGGCGTGCCTTTGTGCAGCCCCACCACCAGACTGCCGATTTCCCGCGGGTCCACCAGGAAACTGCCGGCCTGCACCGGAATTTCGCGGTTGTCGCCGACCAGGTAGCCAGCGTCGGCCGAGGCGTTGGCGGCTTGCAACGACCGGCGCAAGTCGGCCAGCGCCAACCCGTACCCGGACAGTTTGGCGGGGTCGAACAGCACCCGCACCACCCGATCCGGCGCGCCGATGGTGTACAGGTCGCGAGTACCGGCAACGCGTTTCAATTCGGTTTCCAGGGTATGCGCCACCCGGCTCAGATCGTCGGCGCTACGTTGCGGGTCTTCGGTCCACAGCGTCAGGGCGACGATTGGCACGTCGTCGATGCCCTTGGGCTTGACGATGGGCTGACCAACTCCAAGGTTGGTCGGCAGCCAATCGAGATTGGAGTAGAGCTTGTTGTACAGGCGGACGATGGCGTCGGTGCGTGGCTGGCCGACCAGGAATTGCACGGTCAGCACCGCCATGCCGGGTCGTGACACCGAATACACATGTTCGACGCCCTCGATTTCCGAGAGCATCTGCTCGGCCGGGCTGCTGACCAATCGCTCCACCTCGCGGGCGGTGGCGCCGGGGAAGGGGGATGAACACATTGGCGAAGGTCACGTTGATCTGCGGTTCTTCCTCGCGCGGGGTGACCAGCACCGCGAACACGCCCATCAACAGCCCCACCAGCGCCAGCAGCGGGGTGATTTCGCTGAGCAGGAATTTTTTCGCGATCGCCCCGGCTAGGCCGAGGCGCGGTTCGGCGGCGGCGCTCATCCTACTTCTCCGCCGTGCGTTGTAGCTGTTCCTTCAGATAAACACCGGCTCGGATCGGGTCCAGCGCCACTTGTTCGCCCGGCTCCAACCCGGCCAGGATTTCGACCACGTCGCCCTCGGTCCGGCCAGGCCGAACCTGTCGCAGGGTGACGCGACCGTCCTTGACCACATAGACACCGCTGACTTCGCCGCGCTGCGCCAATGCCTGCTTCGGCACGGTCAATCGGCTGTCCTCGCCGACTCGGAAAGCAACCTTGACGAACATGCCCGGATAGAGGCCTTCGGTCTTGGGCGGCAAGTAGACCCGTACCTTGAACACGTTACTCTGCGGATCGGCATAGGGGAAAAAGATCAATTTTGCGGCGGCGATGCTGTTTTTGTTGTCCGGCGGCAGCAAGACTCGCGCCTGGCTATGTTTGCGCACTGGCACGATCAAGCGTTGGGGAATGTCGGTTACCACCCGCAGTTCGTCGAGCGAGAAGCCGGTTAACAGCGCCTTGCCAGGTTGGACGGCTTCGCCCCGCTGCACATGGCGCTCCAGGACGATGCCGCTGTAGGGGGCGTTGATGGTGGTGTAGCCCAGCGATTCCTTTGCCTGGGCGACGCCGGCCTGAGCGGCGTCGAGCCGGGCCTTGGCGGCATTGAATCCGGCGGTGGCGGAGTCCATCTGCGCCCTGGATACCAGTTGCCTTTGGTAGATGTCCTTGATCCGTTTGTACTCGGCCTCGGCCTCGATATGGCGGGCCTGGGCTTCGCGCAAGCTGGCCTGGGCTTGCTCCAGGCCGGCGCGCTGCTCGATGTTGCGGATACGGACGATCGGGGTACCCGCTGGGACGAAATCGTTGACATCCACCATGATGTCTTCGACCTGACCGGCGGTTTGGGCGGAGACGGTGCTTTGGTTGACCGCCTCAACCACGCCGTCGAGCACTTGTTCGTCGGGTAGGGTTTGCCGTTGGACCTCGGCGACCGGAAACGGCGGTTCGGCGGCGAGAAGCGCCGGCGCAGCGGTCAACAGGCAACAGAGCAGCAGCGGACGTGTCGGTATGGGCATGGAATTCTCCCTTTGACCTGAGCGGGTATAAGGTCTTTATATATTAGCAATATCTAATATTTCAAGGCGAAAAACAAATGAATCGGAAAAATCCATGAATCGATGTCGCCGAGCGGTTTATTCCACCAGCAGCGCCGGGACCAGCAGCGCGACGGTTTCAGCCAATTCGCAGGCAGCCCCAAGAGTGTCGCCGGTGGTGCCGCCCAGTCGGTTCAGCAACCAGTGGCGCATGCCGAAAAAACCGGCGGCCAGCACACCGAGCAGTACGCCACCCTGCCAGTCGAGCAGTACGACCGTGGCGAGGGCAACCAGCAAAACCAGCGTGGCGCAGCTTAGTCGCGGCAGATAGTCGGCGTAGGCCGCGCCCAGTCCTTCAGGCCGCACATAGGGCGTGGTGGCCAGGAGTAGCACGATGACGGAACGGCCCAGCACCGGCGCCAGCAACAGCACGGTGCGGGCATCTCCGGCCAGCAGCACTTGCAGGGCGGCAAACTTGGTCAGCAGCACCAGTACGATGATGACCACCGCCATCGGGCCGCTGCGTGGGTCTTTCATGATGGCCAGAGTCCGGTCGCGATCGCCGTGACCCCCGATCCAGGCATCGGCGGTGTCGGCTAGCCCATCCAGGTGCAAGCCACCGGTCAGCAGGACCCAAACCGCTAGCACCAGGGCCGCCAGCACACCGGGGTCGATTAGCCAGAGCATGGTGTGCAATCCGGCCAGCAGCGTGCCGATGAGCAGCCCCACCACCGGGAAGAATAGCACCGACAACCCCAGTTCCTCGGGGCGCGGCGGGGTGGCGGGCGACGGGACCGGCAAGCGGGTCAGCAATTGCAGGGCCAGGGCGAAGGCGCGGAGGATCATGCCACCCGGCCATTGTGAAACACCAGACGGGGTTCGGCCTCCGGGTCGTGAAACCAGTGTACCCGGCTGAGCGCCGCGAAAGGCACTTCGAAGCGCCACAGGCGCCGCAAAGGCATGTCCAGAATCCGGCGCAGCACCATGCGGATGGTGCCGCCGTGGGCGACCAGCAACACATGTTGGCCACGGTGGCGTTCCAGCAGCGTCGCCCAGGCTTGGCCGACCCGTCGGTCGAAGTCAGCGACGGGCTCGCTTTCGGGGATCGGGTGGGCGATGGGGTCACGCCAGAATTGCGCCAGCGCCAGCGGGTCGCTGGCGTGGACTTCGGCGACGCCGCAGCCTTCCCAGACACCGAAGCGGATCTCGCTGAATCCCTGAACGATCTCCAGAGGGCGATCCAACTGCTGGGCCAGCTCGCGGGCGAAGGCGGCGCAGCGGATCAGCGGCGAGCTGACGATCGTTTGCCAGCCGCGAAAGTCCCCGACCGCCGCGCGCATCTGTTGCCATCCCAGCGGGCTGAGTGGATCGTCCAGCGCGCCGCGAAATTTTTTGCCGCCCGCCGGTTCACCGTGCCTTAGCAGATCGACGGTGGTGAAGTCGTTCATGATTGCGAGACTCCGGCTTCGGCGAAGGTGGCCATGCGGGCGTGCAGGGCGGCGGCGGCGCGTAGGATCGGCATCGCCACCGCCGCGCCGCTGCCTTCACCCAGGCGCATGTCCAGATCGAGCAACGGTTGTGCGTCCAGCGCGTCCAGCAGTCGGCGATGGCCGGGTTCGGCGGAACGGTGAGCATGGAACAGCCAGGCCGCCAGATCCGGCTGGTGCCGGGTCGCGACCAGCGCGGCGGTAGTGGCGATGAAGCCGTCCACCAGCGCTGGAACCCCGAGTTGGGCGCAGCGCAGGTAGGCGCCCGCCAACGCGGCGATTTCGAAACCGCCCAGCCGTTGCAGGGCCACAAGCGGCCGGTCGGCGCGGTGCCGGGCCAGTCCTCGTTCGATGGTCAGCGCCTTGCGGGCGACGCCGGCGGCGTCCAGGCCGGTGCCGGGGCCGGCCAGTTGCGCGGCCGGCAGACCGAGCAGGGAGCAGGCGACGGCGGCGGCACTGGTGGTATTGCCAATGCCCATCTCGCCGCCGATGAACAGCCGTGCCCCGCCGATCGAGGCGCGCTCGGCGGCTTCGCGGCCCGCCGTCAGCGCGTCGTGCAACTGTTCGACACTCATGGCGGGTTCGTGAACGAAATTGGCGGTACCGGCGGCGATTCGGGCATCCAGCACGCCCGGCAGATCGCCCAGCGCCTGCACGGTGCCGACGTTGACCACTTCCAGCCGGGCGTTCCATTCCTGGGCCAGCACGCTGATCGCGGCGCCGCCACGAGCAAAGTTACGCACCATTTCGGCGGTGACGACCTGCGGAAAGGCCGATACGCCTTCGGCGACGATGCCGTGGTCGGCGGCGAACACGCTGATCCAGACCTGATCCAGCCGCGGCTGTTGGGTGCCTTGCATCGCGGCCAGGGTCGCGCCGAGCCGTTCCAGTCGACCCAGCGAGCCGGGCGGCTTGGTCAGTTGCGCCTGCCGCTCGTGGGCGGCCGCCAGCGTGGCGGTGTCGGGGCCGGGAATCGGGTCGTCAAACCAGGGATGGCTCATGCGGGACAGTCCTTGAGGGTAAGAGGCAGGCCGGCCACCACGAGGGTGACGCGGCCACAGAGGCGGGCGACCGCCTGATGCAATCGGCCGGCTTCGTCGCGGAAGCGGCGGGCCAAGGGGTTGATGGGGACGATGCCCTGGCCGACTTCGTTGCTGACCAGCAGTACCTGTCCAGGCAGACTGGGCAGCGTGTTCAACAGGGCGCGCGTTTCGGCGTCCAGGCGGTCGTCGCCGGCGGCCAGCAGGTTGCTGAGCCACAGCGTCAGGCAGTCCACCAGCAGGCAGCGATCCGGGGCGGCGTGGGTTTGCAGGGCGGAGGCGAGGGCCAGCGGTTCTTCCACCAGTCCCCAGTCGGCGGGGCGGTCGGCGCGATGGTGGGCGATGCGCTCGTTCATCTCCGCGTCGCCAGCTTGGGCAGTGGCGAGGTAGATGACATGCAGGCCAGCGGCGGCGGCTTGGCGTTGGGCGAAGGCGCTTTTACCGGAGCGGGCGCCGCCGAGGATGAGCTGTTTCATGTCGGGCGTGGTTTATGATTTTTCCGCGAGCACCCATGGTGGGTGGCGTGGCCTCATTATCGTTGATTTCGGCGAATTACCAAATCGGATGACGCGGATGGTGACTGGTTCGCCGCGCGGAATTTCCGCCGCGGCGTGGATGCGGGGCCATGGCGGTGATGATGGGAGCCCAATGTAAGGTGTGTTTGCAATTGGCATGGATAGTGCTCAAGACCTCGGCGTCGGGTTTGAAGCACATCAAGGTCGCTGATGAAAAAAAATCGAAGTCATGCTGATCGACGCTCATTCAGGGCGGTCGGCGATTTTGGAGCAGGCGCTGAGCGACGCCGGCTACCGGATTGCCATCCGCATCGTCAGTACTGACCGGTTGCTACAGCAAGTGCGGGATATCAAACCCGATGTCATTCTGATCGATATCGACCTTCCCGATCGCGATACCCTGGAACAGTTGCGCGATGTCGGGCGGAACCAGCCCAAACCCATCGTGATGTTCGCTGAACGCAGCGACCCCGAAACCACCGCCGCTGCCTTACGGGCGGGGGTTAGCGCCTACGTGGTTGACGATCTGAACCCTCGTCGCCTCAAACCCATCATGGATGTCGCCATCGCCCGGTTCCGTGAGTATCAGGCGCTGCGTCGGGAGCTGGAAGAAACCCGTAACCAACTTGCGGACCGAAAAATCGTCGAAAAAGCAAAGGGCTTGCTGATGAAGCAGCGCAATCTGAGCGAACAAGAAGCGTACCAGTCCTTGCGCAAGCTGGCGATGGATCGCAATCAGCGCGTGGGAGAAGTAGCGCGTACCGTGGTTTCCTTACTGGAGATGTTGAGTTGAGTCGATGGTCTCTACTCAATGTGGTGCAGGCTGACGATGCTACGCGCCATGATAGGGCAAAATTTACCGGCACGAGTAGTGCGATATACTTTGTTTTTTTCATAAAAATGATTGATGTTAAGTGCTTAAGATAAGTTGGCACGTATAATGCCTTAAAAATATCGGCAACTTTCCCCAATGGTGGGGCAAGTTACGCGGCTAACGGCGGTCGCGCATCGGACAAAGGCGTCCACACCTCAGTATTTCATACGAGGCGTGGGCGCTTTTTTTTATTGGCTACAAAATGGGTGCACGACATGAAAAACACCAATGCGACGAATAATCCGGTCCAGACTCCTGATCTGTCTCGGCGTAAATTCCTCAAAACCGGTGGGCTCGCGTTTGGCGGCGCCACCTTGCTGAGCGGGACGCCACCTTGGTTGCGGACGGGCGCTTGGGCCGGCGAAGGCGGTGGTTTGGAGAAAACCAAACTCACTCTAGGATTTATCCCTCTTACCGACTGCGCGCCGTTGGTGGTGGCGGCGGAGAAGGGTTATTTCAAGAAATACGGCTTGGACGTGGCGCTGTCCAAGGAAGCGTCCTGGGCCAATATCCGCGACAAGGTCGCCATCGGCGAACTGGATGGCGCGCACATGTTGGCGGGCATGCCCATTGCGGCCAGTCTTGGCGTCGGCGCCTTGCCCAAGGCCACGATCACCGCGTTTTCCATGGATCTCAACGGTAACGCCATCACCGTTTCCAACGACTTGTACGAACGGATGGTGAAAGCCGATCCCGAGGCGATGAAGGAGCGTCCTCTCAGCGCCCGTGCCCTAAAAAAAGGTCATCGATGCCGACAAAGCCGCCGGTAAGGAACCGATGACCTTCGCCATGGTGTTTCCCGTTTCCACCCACAATTACGAAATCCGCTACTGGATGGGTTCGGCCGGCATCGACCCGGATCAGGATGTACGCCTGATCGTCATCCCGCCACCGCAGATGGTCGCCAATCTCAAGGCCGGCAACATTGTTGGTTACTGCGTGGGCGAACCGTGGAACGAGCGCGCGGTGGAAGCCGGCATCGGTCGCACCCTGATCACCAATTACGAGATCTGGAACAACAATCCGGAAAAGGTGTTCGGCGTCAATTTGGAATGGCACGAGAAAAACCCACGCACCCATCAGGCCTTGATCATGGCCTTGCTGGAAGCGACCCAGTGGATGGATCAGCCGAAAAATCGCATGGAGGTGGTGAGCTTGATCGCGCAGAAGTCCTACGTCAACGCACCGGACGAGGTGGTGAAGATGTCGATGACCGGCACCTTCAAATATGCCAAGGACGAAGAACCGCGTCCGCTACCGGATTTCAACGTGTTTTACCGCTATGCCGCCAATTTCCCCTGGCTATCGCACGCCGCCTGGTTCATCAGTCAGATGTACCGCTGGGGCCAACTGGAGCAGCCGGCCAATATCCTGCAAACCGCCGGTTCCATTTATCGCCCCGATCTGTACCGACAAGCGGCCAAGGCGCTAGGCGTGCCGTATCCCACCATCGATGTGAAAAAGGAAGGTATCAACGCGAAACCCTGGACGCTCAAGGAAGCCACCAGTCCGATTGCCATGGGTCCGGATCGCTTCTTCGACGGTGGGGTGTTCGATCCCGCGAAGTCAGGCGAGTACGTCACCGGTTTTGCCGTAAAAAATCTGAAGGTGACGCCCGAAGCATTGCTGAAAGCCAACTCCTGAATAGGGGAGGAAACGAACATGAGTAAAGTTATTGCTTTAAGCACTGCGACCCGCATGGAACCTCAACGACTGGAAACACCCGCGCCAATGATCGTACCCAACGAGCAAGTCGATGTGACTGCCGCCAATCGCGAACGACAACCGCCGGTCCCAAAGATGGAAACGGCTATCGCTCCAGTGTCGCGCACCCGGACCCGCGTCGCGGCGGTTCTGCGCGCCATCTTGTTACCCGCCCTTACCTTCCTTGTGGTGCTGGCGATCTGGAGCTTCGTCAACGCTAAGATCACCAGCGATATTCCCACGCCCGCCGAAGCCTGGACCCGAGCGGTGGAGGTGCTCGGTAATCCGTTCTACGACGCCGGGCCGAACGACATGGGCATCGGTTGGCAGGTGTTGTATTCGCTGGGGCGGGTGATGGCCGGCTTCGCCTTGGCGGTTGTGGTGGGTATTCCGGTGGGCTTCCTGATGGGTGCCAGCCGCGCCGTGCACCAAGCCTGCTATCCGCTGGTGCAGATCCTGCGGCCGGTCAGCCCGCTGGCCTGGTTGCCCATCGGTCTGCTGATCTTTCAGGCCAAGGACCCGTCGGCGATCTTCGTGATCTTCATCACCAGCATCTGGCCGGTGATTGTCAACACCGCCGCCGGCGTGCAGGCGATTCCCCAGGATTATCTCAATGTGGCGCGGGTGTTGCAGCTCGGCAAACTGGAAGTGACCCGCCGTATCCTGATTCCCGCCACTCTGCCGCATATCCTGACCGGCATGCGGTTGTCGCTGAGCGTGGCCTGGATGGTGATCGTGGCGGCGGAAATGCTGACCGGTGGCATCGGTATCGGTTTTTATGTCTGGGACGAGTGGAACAACCTCAACGTTGCTTCCATCATCGTTGCCATCGGCGTCATCGGCTTGGTCGGCATCTTGTTGGAAAGCGTGATGAATCTGGCGCAACGCCACTTTGACTACAACCGTCGTTAATCGGGAGATCGCCATGAGCTACCTGAATATTTCCAATGTGGACGTGGTGTTTCCCATCGTCAACGGTACGTACATCGCCTTGCGTGAGGTCTCTCTCGAAGTCGAAAAAGGCGAATTCATCACCATCATCGGCCATTCCGGTTGTGGCAAGTCCACGGTGCTGAATGTGGTCGCCGGTTTGTTGCAAGCCACCCGTGGCGGCGTGCTGCTGGAGAATCGGGAAGTGAACAGCCCTGGTCCGGATCGCGCCGTGGTGTTCCAGAACCATTCGCTGTTGCCGTGGCTGACGGTCTACGAGAACGTGCGCATCGCGGTGGACAAAGTGTTCGGCAAGAGCAAGACCAAGGCCGAGCGTCACGACTGGACCGTGCATAACTTGAAGCTGGTGCATATGGAGCATGCGCTGGATAAGCTGCCTGGCGCGATTTCCGGGGGCATGAAGCAGCGGGTCGGAATCGCCCGCGCCTTGGCGATGCAGCCGAAAGTGTTGTTGATGGATGAGCCGTTCGGTGCGCTCGATGCCCTGACCCGTGCCCATTTGCAGGAATCGGTGATGGAGATTCAGGCCACGCTCAATAACACCGTGTTGATGATTACCCACGATGTCGATGAAGCGGTGCTGTTGTCCGATCGCATTGTGATGATGACCAACGGTCCGGCGGCAACGGTGGGCGAAATTCTGCAGGTGGATTTGCCCCGTCCGCGTAACCGCTTGGAATTGGCCGACGACTCGGCCTACAACCACTATCGCGCCGAAGTTCTGCGTTTCCTTTACGAACGGCAGCGTCGGCCAGACGCAGCGTGAATGGGACCGTGAAGGAGAATGCAACGATGAAAGAACGTCTGGTTTTGGTAGGCAACGGTATGGCCGGGATGCGCACGGTGGAGGAATTACTGGCGATCGCCCCGGACAAATTCGACATCACCGTGTTTGGCAGCGAGCCCCACGGTAACTACAACCGCATCATGCTGTCGCCGGTATTGGCGGGCGAAAAGACCGTCGATCAGATCATGATCAACGATTTGTCCTGGTACGCGGAGAAGGGTATCCGCTTGCATGCCGGTCATGCCGTCGTCGACATTCACCGTGCCCGGCGCGAAGTCCGTGCCGCCGACGGTACGGTCGCATCCTATGATCGATTGTTGCTGGCGACCGGATCCAATCCCTTCATCCTGCCGATTCCGGGCAACGATCTGCCGGGCGTCATCGGGTTCCGCGACATCAAGGATGTGGAAACCATGCTGGCGGCGGCGCGCACCGGCAAGAATGCGGTGGTGATCGGCGGCGGCCTGCTCGGTCTGGAAGCCGCCAACGGACTGATGAAGCAAGGGATGCAAGTCACCGTCGTCCATGTGCTCGATACCTTGATGGAACGGCAACTCGATCCGGTCGCGGCCGACATGCTACGCGCGAACCTGGAAGAGCGGGGACTGCGCTTCCTGATGGGCGCGCAAACCGCCGCCCTGCTCGGCGAGGAGCGGGTGCGCGCCGTGCGCTTCAAGGATGGCCTGGAAATTCCCACCGATCTGGTGGTGATGGCGGTCGGTATCCGACCCAACTTCGAGTTGGCCAAGCAGATAGGAATCTATTGCGAGCGTGGTATCGTCGTCAACGACACCATGCAGACTTACGATCCGAGGGTGTATGCGGTCGGCGAGTGCGTGCAGCATCGCGGCCAGTGCTACGGTTTGGTCGCGCCGCTGTGGGAGCAGGCCAAGGTCTGCGCCAACCATCTGGCGCGTTACGGCATCGGCCGCTATCAGGGATCGGTGACCAGCACCAAGCTCAAGGTCACCGGCATCGACCTGTTCTCCGCCGGTAGTTTCAACGGTGGGCCGGGCTGCGAGGAGATCGTGTTGCGCGACCCGGCGCGCGGCGTCTACAAGAAGCTGGTGGTCAAGGAAAACCGCGTGCAGGGCGCGGTGCTGTACGGCGATACTGTCGATGGCTCCTGGTATTTCCAGTTGCTGCGCGAAGGCACCGACATCGGCGCTTTCCGCGAAACCGTGCTATTCGGTCACGCCCACATGGCCGATTCGGGCCGGGACGGCTTCAGCGTGATGACGATGGCCGACGACGCCGAGATTTGCGGGTGCAACGGCGTGTGCAAGGGCGCGATCACCAAGGCGATCGCCGAAAAGAAGCTGTTTACCCTCGACGAAGTGCGCGCGCACACCAAGGCATCGGCTTCCTGCGGTTCCTGCACCGGTTTGGTCGAACAGCTTCTCGCCGCCACCGTCGGCACCATCGGCAAGACTCCGGCCGAAAAACCGATGTGCAAGTGCACCGAGCATTCGCACGACATGGTGCGCGCCGCGATCCGCGAACAACATCTGACCTCGCTGGCGCAGATCTTCGAGGCCCTCAACTGGAAAAACCCGGACGGCTGTCACTCCTGTCGTCCAGCATTGAACTTTTACCTGATCTCGACGTGGCCCAGCGAGGCGAAAGACGACCAGCAGTCGCGCTTCATCAACGAGCGCGTGCACGCCAACATTCAAAAGGACGGCACTTACTCGGTCGTCCCGCGCATGTGGGGCGGCCTGACCAATCCGCAGGAATTGCGCGCCATCGCCGATGTGGCCGACAAGTTCCAGATCCCCACGGTGAAAGTGACCGGCGGCCAGCGCATCGACCTGCTGGGCGTGAAAAAAGAGGATTTGCCGAAAGTTTGGGCTGACCTCAACGCCGCCGGCATGGTGTCCGGCCACGCCTACGGCAAGAGCCTGCGCACCGTGAAAACCTGTGTCGGTACCGACTGGTGCCGGTTCGGCACGCAGGATTCGACCGGCCTCGGCGTCAAGCTGGAGAAGATGACCTGGGGATCGTGGACGCCGCACAAATTCAAAATGGCGGTTTCCGGTTGTCCGCGCAACTGCGCCGAAGCCACTATCAAGGATTTCGGCGTGGTCTGCGTGGATTCCGGTTATGAAATTCATGTGGGCGGCAATGGCGGCATCAAGATTCGCGGCACCGATTTGCTGTGCAAACTGGCGACGGAGGCGGAAGTGAAGGAGTACTGCTGCGCGTTCATGCAGCTTTACCGCGAGGAAGGCCGCTATTTGGAACGCACCGCGCCGTGGATCGAGCGGGTCGGTCTCAGCTATGTGAAGTCGCGCATCGTCGAGGACGAGGAAAATCGCAAGGCGCTCTGTGCCCGTTTTCTCGAATCGCAACAATATGCCCAGATCGATCCCTGGGCGGAACGCGCCGGCGGACGCGTGGACGCCCACGAGTTCCAGCCTTTGCAACGAGTGGGTTGAGGAGTGGAGACCATCATCATGTACGACTGGCACGAAATTGGCGCGCTCGACGACATTCCCCGCCTGGGTTCGCGCGTGGTGCAAACTCCGCACGGCGACGTGGCGGTTTTTCGCACCGCCGACGATCAGGTATTCGCCTTGCGCGACCGCTGTCCGCACAAGGGCGGACCGCTGTCGCAGGGCATCGTTCACGGTCATCGCATCACCTGTCCGCTGCACAACTGGGTGCTGGAGTTGGAAAGCGGTCAGGCGGTCGCGCCGGACGTGGGTTGCGCCACGCATTATCCGGTGCGGCTGGAAAACGGTCGGCTTTGGCTGGGCTTGAACAATGTGGTCAGCTTGCCGACCACAGCCCCCCGCAATCGCTTGAAGGGGAGGGTGAGGCGATGAGCGGCGCTGGCGAAATGGTGCGCACCACTTGTCCCTATTGCGGGGTCGGTTGCGGCGTAAAGGTCACGACCGACGCCGACGGTAGCACGCGGGTGGCGGGCGACGAGACGCATCCGGCCAATTATGGACGGCTCTGCTCGAAAGGTACGGCGCTGGGCGAAACGCTGAGTCTGGACGATCGCCTGCTGTATCCGGAGATCGCCGGGCAACGGGTGTCGTGGGATGAGGCGATAACCGCGATTGCTAATGGCTTTTGTCGGGCATTGCTGGGACACGGTCCCGACGCGGTGGCGTTTTACGTCTCCGGGCAATTGCTGACCGAGGATTACTATGTCGCCAACAAGCTGATGAAGGGTTGCTTCGGTGGCGCCAACATCGATACCAACTCGCGGCTGTGCATGTCGTCCTCGGTCGCCGGCCACAAACGGGCATTCGGCTCGGACACTGTGCCCGGTTGTTACGAGGATCTGGAGGAAGCCGACGTGGTGGTGCTGGTCGGTTCCAATCTGGCCTGGTGCCATCCGGTGTTGTATCAGCGCATCCTCGCCGCGCGGGAACGCCGCACGGGCAAGCCGCAGCTAGTGGTGATCGATCCGCGTCGCACCACCACCTGCGATGTCGCCGAGACGCATCTGCCGCTCAAACCCGGTTCGGATACGGCCCTGTTCAACGGCTTGCTGGTCCATCTCTACCAGCAAAACCGCTTGGACCCCGAGTTTTTGGACGAGCATGTCGCGGGTTTCTGGTCAGCCTATCGAACCGCAAAGGAAGTCGCGCCCAATGTGCCCGCCGTCGCGGCTCGCACCGGTTTGCCCGAAAGCGCCGTTGCCGAGTTTTATGGGCTGTGGGGTCGTACCCGCAAGGTAGTGACGGTGTATTCGCAGGGCGTCAATCAATCCGCCCACGGCAGCGATAAGGTCAACGCGATCATCAATTGCCATCTGGCGACCGGGCGCATCGGGCAGCCAGGTATGGGACCGTTTTCGGTCACCGGTCAGCCCAATGCGATGGGTGGGCGTGAGGTGGGCGGTTTGGCGAACCAACTGGCGGCGCACATGGATTTCGCGCCAGAGGATGTCGAACGCGTGCAGCGGTTTTGGCAAGCCCCCGCCATCGCCCAAGGTCCCGGATTGAAAGCCGTCGATCTATTTAAAGCGGTCGCTGACGGGAAGATCAAAGCCTTATGGATCATGGGCACCAATCCGGTGGTCAGCATGCCCGACGCCGACCGGGTTCGAGAGGCCTTGCGGCGCTGTCCGTTGGTAGTGGTGTCCGATGCCGTGGCCGATACCGATACCATGCGTTTGGCGCGTATCAAACTGCCGGCACTGACCTGGGGCGAAAAGGAGGGTACGGTCACCAACTCCGAACGACGGATTTCCCGCCAGCGGATCTTTTTGCCGCCGCCCGGCGAAGCGAAACCCGATTGGTGGGCCATGACCCAAGTGGCTCGACGCTTGGGATTCGAGGCGTGGTTTCCTTTCGAGTCGGCTGCGGCTGTTTTCCGCGAACATGCGGCTTTGTCCGGGTTTGAGAACGAGAACGCTCGCCGCGATTTCGATATTTCCGCGCTCGCCGACCTTTCGGATACCGATTACGATGCCTTGCAACCTGTGCAATGGCCCTTGCCACATGGGGTCACGGTAGGTACGGCGCGATTGTTCGGCGCGGGTGGATTCTTCACCGCCGATGGCAGGGCGCGCTGCGTCGCCATCGGCGAGCGGGCGCCCGCCCATGCGGTCGATGACAGCTTTCCGCTGGTGCTCAACAGCGGGCGGATTCGCGATCAATGGCACACCATGACCCGCACCGGCAAGACCGCGCGGCTGACCGGCCATATTCCCGAACCCTATGTCGAGATTCATCCAGTGGACGCGCTGGCCTGCGGCGTCAGCGAGAATGGGCTGGCGCGGGTACATAGCCGTTGGGGCGAAATGATCGTGCGGGTGCGCACCAACTCGGAGCAGCAACCGGGCAGCGTGTTCGTGCCGATGCATTGGGGTACGCCGCTGGCGCCGCGCGGGCGGGTCAACGCGGCGGTCAATCCGGTGGTCGATCCGCTGTCCGGTCAACCGGAATCGAAGCATACCCCGGTGCGGGTACAGGCGTACCGTCCCCGCTGGCACGGGTTTTTGCTATCTCGCGCGGCCATCGATCCGCCGGCGGTCGAATATCGGGTCAGTGTCCGCGACCGGGAGTGCTGGCGCTACGAATTGGCGGGAGAAGAGTCGGTCGAGGATTGGCCGAGCCGGGCACGCGGTTTACTCGGCGATGAACCCGCTTGGGAATGGCTGGAGTTTGCCGATCTCGGTACCGGCCGCTACCGGGGGGCGGTGCTGGTGGACGGGCGGCTGCATGCTTGTCTGTTTGTCGCGCCCGGCCCCGAATTGCCGCTGCGGGGCTGGCTGGCTGGATTGTTCGCCGCTTCGGAATTGGACTCCACCGAACGCGCCAGTGTGCTGGCCGGACGACCTGGACAGGGCCAGCGCGACAATGGCCGTATCGTCTGCGCCTGTTTCGGGGTGGGCCTGAACACCCTGACCGCCGCCATCCGCGACCAGCGCTTGATCACGCCCGAGGCGATCGGCGCGGCGCTGCAAGCGGGTACCAACTGCGGTTCTTGTGTGCCGGAGCTACGACAACTGATTGCGCAAGGCTAGAATCGATGCTCCCGAAACCACCGAGGAGCGATCGCCCCGATGTCTCGTGTCCAGACTGGCCTGGAAGTACTGATCAGCGACTATCCCGAAAAAGTTCGCGGCGCCCGGATCGGGGTGGTGTGCCATCCCGCCAGCGTCGATGCCGAGCTGCGCCACGCACTCGATCTGTTGCAGGTGGCCGGCGCCCGGATCGTTGCCATCTTCGGCCCGGAGCACGGTGCCCGGGGCGAGGCGCAGGATATGGAAGATGTCGAGGATATCTCCCTCGATCCCCGACTTGGGGTTCCCGTCCATAGTCTGTACGGCGCGACTTTCGAGAGTCTGACGCCCCGTCCCGAACACCTCGCGGGGCTTGATGCCCTGGTCATCGACTTGCAGGACGTGGGTGCGCGCTATTACACCTTCGTGTGGACCATGGCCTTGTGCATGGAAGCGGCCGGCAAGGTGGGGGTGCGGGTGCTGGTGTGCGACCGCCCCAATCCGCTCGACGGTTTGACCACCGAGGGCAATCTGATCAAGCCGGGCTTCGAGTCCTTCGTCGGCCTGCATCCCGTCCCCAACCGCCACGGGTTGACGCCCGGTGAGGTCGCCCGCTTTGTCCAACGTCGGCGCGGCGTCGAATGCGAGTTGGATATCGTGTCCATGCGAGGTTGGCGGCGCGAGATGTATTTCGAGGATACCGGCTTGCCTTGGGTGTATCCCTCGCCCAACATGCCCACGGTCGATACCGCGCTGGTCTATCCCGGCATGTGCTTGGTGGAAGCGACCGAACTGTCGGAGGGGCGGGGGACGTGCCGGCCGTTCGAAGTGGCCGGGGCGCCCGGCATCGACCCGGAAGCGCTCGCCGCCGACCTGTCCCGCCAGAATCTTCCCGGTTGCCGGTTTCGTCCGCTCTATTTCCGGCCCAAGTTTCAGAAGCACGCTGGCGGCACTTGTGGCGGCGTGCAGATTCATATTACCGACCGCCGACAGTTCGACTCATATGCGGCGGGCGTTGCCTTTCTGCAAAGTGTCAAGCGCGTCGCTCCGGATGCGTTCGCTTGGCGCGCGAAACCCTATGAATTCGTCGCCGACATTCCCGCCATCGATCTGCTGGCGGGGGATGACAAGCTGCGTCTGGCGCTGGATTCCGGCGCTGATCCGGCCGAGCTTGCTAGCCAGTGGGCGCAAGAGCGGGCAGCGTTCGAGACGGTGCGGCGGGAGATGTTGCTTTACTGAGCGAAAATTAAGGTTATTCTTAACCCTTATTCTTCATCGAATAGCCTGCCATGATGATAAGCATGTTGACCACCATCGATACGGTATTGGCTCGTTGGTCGCGCGCGCAAGTATTCGCTCTAGCCTTATGTGGTGTTTTATTGGTCGGGTTGGTCGACTACTTGACCGGGTACGAGCTGGGAGTTTCGCTGCTATATCTGGGACCGGTTGATGTCGCGGCGTGGTATATCGGGCGACGGGCGGGTTATATCGTGGCGGTACTATCGGCCATCGTCTGGTTTGCCGCCGACTGGGGGAGTGAACACCCGTACAGCCATTTGGCGATCCCGCTTTGGAATACCATGATTCGCTTCGGTTTTTTCCTGAGCAACGTCTTCCTTCTGGCTGAGCTGCGCGAGCATCTGGCCAACGAACGACGGCTTGCCAGAACGGATGCGTTGACCGGAACGCTCAATTCACGGGCGTTTACGGAGCAAGTGGAATACAACCTTGGGCTGGCTCGGCGCAACGGGAGTGCGCTGACGCTGGCGTATATCGATTTGGATGATTTCAAACGCATCAACGATAAGCATGGCCATAACGAAGGTGATCGGTTGTTGCGCGTGATCGGGCGGACCTTGATGCAAGGCACGCGCGGCACGGATCAGGTGGCGCGCTTGGGCGGCGACGAATTTGCCTTGTTGCTGCCGGGTACCGATACCGATGGCGCCAGGGAAGCGATTGGGAAAATCCGGCAACTCCTGCGGGAATCGCTCGATTCCGCCGGTTTTTCGGTAACTTGCAGCGTTGGAGCGATGACGTTTTCACGGCCTCCGCCCAGCGTGGATGAAGCGATCAGGGCGGCTGATCATCTGATGTACCGAGTTAAGAGTCAGGGCAAGGATGCGGTGGCGTTCGATACAAGATCATGAGAATCGAGCTCGAACGCCATTTCCATCCAACTCGGCGGAACACGTTATGGCCACTCTAGCGCTGTCCGATGGCACCGGCATCATCACTCGCCATGCCGATTTTCCATCCCGCCATGTCACACCCCGGCATGTCGATGTGTGGTGTCCGCCAGAGAATGGAGCAGGCTCGGCCACCCGCTACCCCGTTATCTACATGCACGACGGACAGAATCTGTTCGATCCCGCCCTGTCCTTCATCGGTGTCGATTGGGGCATGGACGAGGCGATGATGCACCTGATTCAAGAGACTGGCCGACCCGGCGCCATTATCGTGGGAATCTGGAACAGTCCGTTGCGGTTACGGGAATACATGCCGCAAAAGCCGCTGAACGCATCCGGGGGGGCAACGCATCCTGAACCGGTTTGTCGAGCAGACTGGGGGAGCGCCGCTGTCGGACGGGTATTTGCAATTTCTGGTCGAGGAACTCAAGCCGTTCATCGACGCCCGCTATCCGACTTTGTCGGACTCCGCGCATACCCTGGTGATGGGGTCCAGCATGGGCGGGCTGATTTCCCTGTATGCGTTGATCGAGTATCCCGATGTGTTTGGCGGCGCGGGTTGTCTGTCCACGCACTGGCCGATTGGGGAAGAGGTGCTGGTGGATGCGTTGGGCACGGCTTTACCGTCGGCGGGTCGGCATCGGCTGTATTTCGATTTTGGCACCGAAACCTTGGATGCAAACTACGAACCTTGGCAACAGCGCATGGACGAGTGGCTGCGAACGGCCAGCTACCGGGAGGGTCGGGATTGGTCGACGCGGAAGTTCGAGGGCGCGGAGCATTCCGAGCGAGCTTGGCGGGAACGGGTGCCTATTCCGTTGGCATTTCTGCTGGGGTAGTTCGACGCCGAGGCTGGCTTGCGAACCGCGGCGCCATTCCTGGCCCGCGCAAGGTTTTCATGGCGCTGGCCGGTAGCAATCATGGTCAGAATGGCCTGACCTTCAGTTATGCAGGATCTGGCTCAAGAATAACTTGGTCCGGTCCGATTGAGGATGGGTGAAGAACTCTTCCGGTTCGTTTTCCTCGATGATCTCGCCGCCGTCCATGAATATCACCCGATGGGCAACGGTCTTGGCGAAGCCCATTTCGTGGGTGACACAAATCATGGTCATGCCGTCCTCGGCCAGCGTCACCATGGTTTCGAGCACCTCCTTGATCATCTCCGGGTCCAGCGCCGAGGTCGGTTCGTCGAACAACATGATCTTGGGGTTCATGCACAGGCTACGGGCGATGGCGACCCGTTGCTGTTGGCCGCCGGACAACTGCCCCGGATATTTGCCGGCCTGCTCGGGGATCTTGACCCGCTCCAGATAGCGCATGGCGATATCCTCCGCCTGCCGACGAGGCAACTTGCGCACCCAAGTCGGTGCCAGTGTGCAGTTTTCCAGGACGGTCAGATGCGGGAACAGGTTGAAATGCTGGAACACCATGCCCACCTCGCGGCGGATCTGCTCGACTTGTTTCACGTCGCTGCTGAGTTCCTGACCGTCGACCACGATCCGGCCGCGTTGGAATTCCTCCAGTCGATTGATGCAGCGGATGGCGGTGGATTTGCCTGAACCGGACGGGCCGCAGACCACGATGCGTTCGCCTTTGCGGACGGTCAGGTTGATATCCTTCAGGACATGGAAAGTGCCGTACCATTTATGCACCTTTTCCATGCGGATCATCTCTTGCTCGGACAGCGGCACGGAAGAGGGTTCGTTCATCGGGCGGTTTCCTAACGCTTATGGCCGGTGTACAGGCGTTTTTCCAGGTTCTGGCTGTAACGCGACATGCTGAAGCAGAACAACCAGTAGACGGCGGCGGCGAAGGCATAGCCCTCGGTGGAGAAACCCAGCCAAGCCGGGTTGGTGGTGGCGTTGTGGACGATGTTCATCAGATCGAACAGACCGATGATCAACACCAGCGAAGTATCCTTGAACAAGGCGATAAAAGTATTGACGATGCCGGGGATAACCAGTTTCAGGGCTTGCGGCAGCACGATCAGCGCCATGGTCTTCCAGTAGCCCAAGCCCAGCGCCGCCGCCGCCTCGAATTGACCCTTGGGGATGGCTTGCAGGCCGCCGCGCACCACCTCCGCCATATAAGCCGACTGAAACAGGGTGACGCCGATCAGCGCCCGCAGCAGTTTGTCGAAGTTGACTCCCGCCGGTAGAAACAGTGGCAGCATCACCGAAGACATGAACAGCACGGTAATCAGCGGCACGCCGCGCCAAAGCTCGATAAAGATCGTGCACAAGGCCTGGATGGCCGGCATTTGCGAGCGCCGGCCCAGGGCAAGCAATACCCCAAGCGGCAGGGCGGCGGTCATGCCGACTCCGGCGATGATCAGGGTGAGCAGCAGGCCACCCCAGCGGCTGGTGTCCACTATTCGCAAACCGAACAAGCCGCCCTTGAATAGCACGAAGGCGACGAGCGGATAGATCAGCAGCAACCCCAGTCCCCACCGTACCTTGAGCTTGTTGGGCATGGCGCGCACGAACAGCGGCGCCGCACCGAGGATCAGCAACAGCAGGGCGGTGTTGACCCGCCAGCGTTGTGCTTCCGGGTAGAAGCCGTACATGAACTGCTCGAAATTGACTCGGATAAACACCCAGCAGGCGCCGCCGTTCGCTTGGCAGGCTTCACGACTATCACCGCTCCAGGTGGCGTCCAGCAAGGCCCAATGCAGCAGGGGTGGGATCGTAAGGTAGAGCAGGTAAGATGCTAGTACGGTCAGTGCGATGTTGAACGGCGAGGAGAATAGATTGCGGTGTAGCCAGCCGAACGCGCCGATGGTGCTGGCCGGTGGTGGCTCGGCACGAGATAGAGGTGTTTCAGCCATCGTTCAACGCTCCACCAGGGCGACCCGCCGGTTGTACCAGTTCATCAGCAGGGAAATCAGCAGACTGATGGTCAGATAGACCGCCATGGTGATGGCGATGCACTCGATGGCTTGGCCGGTCTGGTTCAGCACCGTGCCGGCGAAGGCGGCCACCAGGTCCGGGTAGCCGATGGCGGCGGCCAGCGAGGAGTTCTTGATCAGGTTCAGGTACTGGTTGGTCAGTGGCGGGATGATCACCCGCAACGCCTGCGGCAGGATGATCAGCCGTAGCGTCAGGCTGGAGTTGAGTCCCAGGGAGAACGAGGCCTCGGTCTGGCCGTGGCTGACCGCCTGGATGCCGGCGCGGACGATCTCGGCGATGAAGGCGGCGGTGTAGATCGACAGAGCCAGCAGCAGGGAAGCCATTTCGGGAATGATCACCAGGCCACCCTGAAAGTTGAAACCTCGCAGCTCCGGGACTTGCCAGACCAGCGGCGAGCCGGCCAGCCAGAACGTCGCGAGCGGCAGACCGAGCAGCAGCGCGAGCGAGGCGGAGAGCGTGGGGAATGGCTGACCAGTCTTCGCCTGTCGTCGTCGGGACCAGTGCACCAGGATGGCGATCAAGACGAGGGCAAGACCGAATGCGGCCAGTACCCAGCCAAACCCGGGTTGAAATTGCGGTGCGGGCAGGTACAGTCCACGAATATTCAGAAACGCGACCTCGCCCAGGCTCAGGCTCTGGCGCGGCGACGGCGCCGCCCGCAGCACCGCGAAATACCAGAAGAAAATTTGCAGCAGCAGCGGAATATTGCGGAAAGTCTCGATGTAGACCAAGGCCAGTTTGGCGACCAGCCAGTTTTTCGACAGGCGGGCGATCCCGACGATGAATCCGAGCAAGGTGGCGAACACGATACCCAGCGCGGAAACCAGCAAGGTGTTCAGCAGGGCGACCCAGAATACCCGACCGTAGCTTGAGGTTTCGGAATAGGGAATCAGGCTTTGCAGGATGCCGAAACCCGAGGACGAGGAGAGGAAGTCAAAACCGGAGGTGATGCCCAGTCGCCGCAGGTTGGTTTGAGTATTCTCGAACAGGTAATACCCAAAAAACGACGGTGGCGGCGAGGGCGATGACCTGAAAGGCGATGGCTCGAATTTCCGGGTCGTTCCAGAAGGGCGGCTTGACTGGCGTGTGGGTGTGTTCGGCCATGCGGATCTCGTGATGGCGGGAAGAAGGAGAGGCGGGTACCGTGTCTCGCGTCTCCTTGAGCTTTTCTATAACCGCTTACCGGACCGGTGGCGCGTACTGTAGGCCACCCTGGGTCCACAGCGCGTTCAAGCCACGCTCGATTTGCAACGGGCTACCCTTGCCAACGTTGCGATCGAAAATCTCGCCGTAGTTGCCGACCTGCTTGATCACCACCGCCATCCAGTCGTTGGCCAGGCCGAAATCCTTGCCCTTGTCGCCCTCGACGCCCAACATCCGCTTGACGTCCGGGTTGGTGGATTTCTTCATCTCCTCGACGTTCTTGGAATCGATGCCGAGTTCCTCGGCGTCGACCATAACGAAAAGGGTCCACTTGACGATGTCGAACCAGTCGTCGTCGCCATGGCGGACCACCGGACCCAGCGGTTCCTTGGAGATGACCTCCGGCAGTACGACATAATCGCTCGGCTTGGCCAGCTTGATGCGTTGGGCGTAGAGCTGCGACTGATCGGATGTCAGCACGTCGCAGCGGCCAGCTTCCAGGGCCTTGGCGCTCTCGTCGGACTTGTCATAGGTGATCGGGGTGTACTTCATCTTATTGGCGCGAAAGTAGTCGCTCAGATTGAGTTCGGTGGTGGTGCCGGCCTGCACGCACACGGTGGCGCCGTCCAACTCCTTGGCGCTCTTGACGCCAAGCTTCTTGTTGACCAGAAAGCCCTGGCCGTCGTAGTAGGTCACGCCGGTAAAATTCAGTCCTTGGGCGGAATCGCGACTGGAGGTCCAGGTAGTGTTGCGCGACAGCACGTCGATCTCGCCCGATTGCAGGGCGGTCAGGCGCTCCTTGGCGGTCAGCGGGGTGAACTTGACTTTGGTGGAATCGCCGAATACCGCGGCGGCGACGGCGCGACACACGTCCACATCGATGCCGCTGAATTTGCCTTTTTCGTCGGTGTGGGAGAAACCGGGCAGGCCGTCGCTGACGCCGCATTTGATATAGCCGCGCTCCTTGATGGCGTTGAGGGCCGTGCCGGCGTGGGCGCTGCTGGCAACAGCCAGCAATACGGTGGTGACGAGAGTGGCGGAGAGGGCTCGCCCGTTCATGGATGCCTCCTGGGTATGAAGTGAAACTGGGTGGGACTGACGCCGCATGTTGACAAGAGTAGTAGACCCACGGTGAATCCTGTAGTTGAAAGAGTACGCCAACTGTGTTTTTTTGCAGAATGTGTGCCGTTATCGTGTTTCTGTCGTTGTAAAGAGGTGGCGGGGATACTGTTTGCTGTTATAGAGTCATGAAAAGAGCTGCTACAACGCTTTGAAGAGTGGCGCTCGGTCGCCAGATTATGGGGGGAGCGGAGGATTGCCGATTGAGAGGGTATCGAAGCTATGCGCGGCGTGAAAAAAGTCGCATCTGCCTGAAAAAAAATCGCACCGTGTGCGAGCGATCGCCGGTTTGGCGGCACCACGAGTGGGCCTTCCGCTGGATCGGGCTGGAGTCTCGCGGCGCACGACATCGCTGTCGTTCCGCCAGCGGTCGTTCGGTGGGGGGAAACGCCCGGCGCGCATCTGAAAGCGAACCAACGGTGGCATTGTGACAGCGGCGGGGCGGCGGACCGCCGGATCGCCTGCCCGTATCCTATTGCTCGGCAAGCGCGGTAGCCTGGTCATGTGGTTGGAGAACTTGTACCGCGCCTGTGCCCGGTTGGGCCATCCCACACAGGTTTTCGCCATCAACGGCAACACCCCATTGTTGGGTTTGTGGGCCAAGTGGCAGGAGCGTACTTCGGCGGGTTCGGAGTGGATGCTGGCCCGCTTCGAGCGGGTACTCGCGCGTTTCCGCCCGGAGTTGGTGCTGGTGGCGGGGGTGTTCGGGGTGCCGCCGGACTATTACCGGTTGTTGTATGCCCAGGCTCGGCGCCCCGTAATCGCCGGTTTGGTGGGTGACCGTTTTCCCGCAACCGACAGCCGGGGGCGCGCCGATCGCTGCGACCGATTGTATTATACCGACACCCGGTTTTTCAGGGATGCCGAGGCCGCCGGTTTCACCACCGGGGGCCGCTACCTGCCGCTGGCGGCCGACCCGGAACTGTTTCGTCCGGCTCGCGTCACGCGTCAGCCCGAGGTGTTGTTCGTGGCTAGTCGCACTGCTTTCCGGGAGACTGTGGTGCGCGGCCTGGCGGCGCCCGCCCGGATCGTTGGCACCGACTGGAGCGATCTGGCGCAGGAAGGCTTTCATCGGGTGCGCAACCGCAAAATCGGCCGTACCCGGTTGGTGCGGCTTTACCAGCGGCACGTGGCGGTGTTGAACGCGCGCAACGAGGCCAATGTCGAGCACGGCCTCAACCAGCGCAGCTTCGAACCACCGGCCTGCGGCGCGGTGGTGCTGAACGACGATCTGGTCGATCTGCCGCGCTGTTTCGAGCCCGGACGGGAGATCCTGGTGTATCGTAACGCCGATGAACTGAATGCCCTGATCGCCCGGCTGCGGCGCGAGCCGGAGTTCGCCAGTCGAGTGGCGGCGGCGGGCCGGCGGCGAGTGCTGGCCGAACATACCTACACGCATCGGATTACCACCATATTGAACGACTTGGGCTTGTGAGCGTGGGGGCGACGGTTTGACTTGCAGAACCCTGACGGTGCCGATTCAAGCCGGGCGGCTGAAGCTGACCGTCCGGCACGAGGATCTGCCCGTGGAGCGCTGCCTGACTTACGCCACCCGCCAGAATCCTCGACGCTTGTATCTGTTCGTCAGTAAGGTGCTTGGCAAGCACTGGCCGGTTCGGCCCAGCGTCATGCGCGACATCCATGTTCGGCTGGCGGCCAAGATCGCCGCTTTGCCGGGGCCGCTGCTGGTGATGGGGATGGCGGAAACCGCGACTGCCCTGGGGCGCGGCGTCGCGGAAGAAGCGGCATCGCGGGCGGGGCGCGACGATGTCGTGTACCTGCAAACCACCCGTTGCCGCTTGTCGCGTCCGCTGGCGTTCGCTTTCGACGAATGCCACAGCCATGCCCCGGACCACGCGGTCTATCTGCCCGACCCGGAGCTGCAGCCGCTGTTTCGGGCGGCGCGGAGCCTGGTGCTGGTGGACGATGAAATTTCCACGGGCCGCACCTTGGTGGAACTGGCGCGCGCCTATCTGCGATTTAACCCCCGGCTCGAACAGATCGCGCTAGCCAGTATCGCCAATTGGTTGGATGCGGATCGGCGAAGGGAACTGGCGCTGCTGCTGGGGCGGCCGGTGGGGTTTCCCGCGCTGATCGAGGGGGGGTTCCAGTTCGAACCGGACCCCGATTTTCCCGCACCCGCGTTACCGGTGGTCGGTGCGGTCGCGGATCGCGCCCATGACGGCATCGCGATGGACCCGGCGTGTACCGGCGTGCTCGCCGGCCGCTGGCGCTCGGCGGTTGCATCGGCTTTTCCCGCGATGGTGAACGGAGGGAATCCATCGGAGCGCCCGCTGGCGGTGATCGGCACTGGCGAGTATGCCTATACGCCGTTTCGCCTCGCGCTGGCGCTGGAAGAGGCGGGGTACGACGTGCGCTTTCAGTCCACCACCCGCTCGCCGATCCTGATCGGGGATGCCATCGCCAGTCGCCGCGAATTTCCCGACCATCACGGTGACGGCATCCCCAACTATCTCTATAACCTCGATGCGGACCGCTTGCCGGTCATCATCTACGAGCATGCCGCCATGCCGGCCGCGCATGCGCTTCCCGGCCTGTTGGGCGGTTTGGCTTTCGCCGTGGAGGAATCATGCCGCGCATCGTGATCTTTCTCGATCTCGACGATACGATTTTGCAGACCGCGCCGAAATGTCCGCCCGCCGAGCCGGTGGCGCCGGCGGCGGTGGACCGGGCCGGTCGGGCATTGTCGTTCATGACTCGCGCCCAACAACGGCTGCTGGCGTTTTGGCTGGAGCGGGGGACAGTGATTCCGGTCACGGGTCGCACCGATGAGGCGTTGGCGCGTGTGACGCTGAAGTTCGATTCCTGGCGAATCACCCATCACGGTGCGGTGATTCGCCGGCCTGATGGTTATTTGCCGGCTTGGTGGCATGACGAGATCCGGCCGCTGCTGGTGGCGGCGCAACCACTGCTTTGGGAATATGCGGCCAGCCTGGAGTGGGGCGCGGCGACCGAGGGTTATCGGGTACGTAGCCATTCGGTCGATGAATGGGTGACCTATATTTCCGTCAAGGCCAATGCCGACGACGCCGTGCTGACCGAGCTGCGGACACGACTGGTTGCCATTGGTTTGCCGGAGGAACTGGCGCTGCACCACAATGGGAACAATCTGGCGATCACCGTCAAGGGTGTACAGAAGCAGGATGCCGTGCGGCGGGTGGCGGCGGAACTGAAACAGGAGGGACCCATCGTCACCATCGGTGCCGGCGACAGCCTGACCGATATTCCGTTTTTGCGCGGTTGCGATTTCGCGCTGGTGCCCAGGGACAGCCAGATTCAGACGGAGACTTGGCGCGAGTACGCGCCATGATCCCCTTTTCCGGTAGCTATCGGCCCGAAGACACCGTGTTCCTGCTGAAGCCGCTGCGGTTGGAAATGGTGGACGTGAACGCCAAGGAGCGGTTGATTCAGTCCGGCGCGCGCCACTACAGCGAAATGCTGTCTCCCGAGCAGGCGCCCAGCCCACGCTATCTGACGCTGTTCGAGCTGCTGGTCGACCGCTATGCGTCGCGGCTGGCGGCGGAGATTCTGGCGCTGGCACGCTATCTGGCCGGGACCCGGCCCCGGCAGGTGACGGTGGTATCGCTGGCCCGTGCCGGTACGCCGGTGGGTGCCTTGTTGGCGCGTGCTCTGCGCTGGTTGGGGCGGACGGATGTTCACCACTACTCGATTTCGATCATCCGCGACCGGGGTATCGACGAAAACGCCTTGGCGTTCATCTTGCGAAACGTTGGGCGTGCGCCGGCCGGATTGGCGTTCGTGGACGGTTGGACCGCCAAGGGGGTGATCGGCGAGGAGCTGCATTGGGCGCTGAAGCGTTGGAACGCCCATCAACCCGAACCGTTGGAGGAGGCATTGCATGTGGTGTCCGATATCGGCGGCGTTGCCGACGTGGCGGCGACCTACGACGATTACGCCATCCCCAGCGGGACCTTGAACGCAACCGTGTCGGGGCTGACCAGCCGTTCGATTCTCAACGAGGCCATCGGTCCGAACGATTTTCACGGTTGCGTATTTTACGAAGAGTTCGAACCGCATGACCGATCCGGCTGGTTTCTCGATCGGGTGGCCGGTTATTTCGCCGCCGCTGAACCGGTTTCGCTGCGCCGCGATTCCGAAGAACGGCGAGAGCGGCATCAAGCGATGACGAGTTTTCTGAGCCGATTGCATGCCCGTTACCGTGTCAGCGATCGCAACTTCGTCAAACCGGGCGTGGCCGAGGCCACTCGGGTGTTACTGCGCCGATTGCCGGGTCTGCTGCTGTTGCGCGCTGCCGATCATCCCGATGTCGAGCATCTGCGATTGTTGGCCGAGGAAAAACAGGTGCCCATCGTTATCGATCCGGCCATGCCCATCCAGGCCACCGCCTTGATCGAGGATTTGTCATGAGCATTATTTCTTTCGATGCTCGCGCCTTGCATCCTGGAGCCCGCGCTCACGTCGAACCCGCGCCCTTGCTGTCGGCGGCATCGTTGGGCGCCGCGCTGTACGTGCCCGCCAGTCGACCGGATTTGGCGGCCATCGCCCGTGATCACCGGCGGTCCGGCGCGCGGGCGCTGATTTTCTGCACCGAGGATGCGGTGCACGAACGGGATCTGGAGCGAGCACTGGCCCACCTGGCGGCACTGCTGCCGCAACTGGACCCTGGGCCGCCGCTGAAATTTATTCGCCCACGCAATCCGGCGGTGTTGCGGCGACTGTTGCGAATGGAGGGCATCGAGCGGGTGCAAGGCTTCGCGCCACCCAAATTCGACCCGCATACGCTGAGCGATTGGCTGAAGGTTTGGGACGGCCGGCATGGGCATTATCTGATGCCGATTCTGGAAACCGTCGAGGCATTCGATCGTCGTCGGATGGAACTGTTGCGCGATCGATTGGAGGAGAGCGGGTTGCGTGAGCAGATCCTGTGTTTGCGCATCGGCGGCAACGATTTGCTGAATCTGCTCGGTGTCCGCCGGGCGCGCGGTGCGACGGTGTACGATACGCCGCTGCGCGGGGTGATCGCCGATCTGGCGTGCATTTTCCATCCTGCCGGTTATCGACTCAGCGCGCCGGTGTTCGATTATCTGGATACGCCAGACGTGTTGGTGCGCGAGGTGGAAGCCGATTTGCAGCATGGCCTGATCGGCAAGACCGCGATTCATCCCACACAGATTCCGGTGATCGAGGGCTGCTATCGAGTGCCGCGCGAAGACTACGAGATGGCGGTGGCGCTGGTGGCGCCGGACGCGGCGGCGGTATTCAGGATGCACGATTCGTTCTGCGAACCGGCCACGCATCGGTGCTGGGCGGTAGCGGTGCTGGAGCGGGCGCGGGTGTTTGGGGTAAAGGAATGAGTGCTTGGAATCAAGAATTCGAATTTTCAACAAGTTGAGTGTTTAAGTGATAGCCATTCATGGCAATACCAGTACTTTGCGCAATTCGCCGGGCAAGCTTCTGGAAATCTTTGTAGCAATTCTTTACGGCATCGACGTGGGCGCGATGGCGCCATCGGCGGGTTTGAGAAAAAAACATGGGCTTGCGAACCTCCATGGCCAGCGGCATCAGGCTGCGATAATGCTTGAGCAGCGCCAGCGAGTAGGGGTCTTGGTCGACTGTTGGAGTTCTTGAGACCGGCTTTTCATCCAGTACGGCGGTGCGATAGATCGATGGAATTCGTTCCATCCAGCGTTGATAAGCTTTAACCGGTCTCGAATCACGGATGCCATGTTGCATGACGATATATCCGGCCGGTTGCATGGCTCCCTTAGGCATTGGCAGATCGGAAGGCGCTTTAGCAAGTAATTCAGCCCAGATAGCACGCCAGTCGCGCAAGGTTGGACCCAGGTTTTTAAGTCCTTGCAAGGAAAACAGATCGGGAGCAAGAGGAAGACAAACCTGATCGGAGGCAATCAGCGCCGAACGGTTGATAGCGCCGAGATTGGGGCCAACGTCGATCAACGCTATTTCCGCTCCCCATTTTGTGGCCGATTCGATAAGGCGATGAAACGCCGTCATGATCCGAAAAGCTGACTCATCGCGGTTATGGCAACGAGGCCAGGCATCGGACAGCCTATCCTCAAAGCGAGAGAGACCAAGGTCACCCGGTACCACCCCCAAGGAAGGATTAATTTTTTCCACATGAGGTTTGGCAATATCACCGATGCCGCGAAGGATAGGGCGTATGGCTCCATACACTGTTTGTGGATGTTCATCGTCGTCGGGCCACAATTCTTCCAGACGCTCCTCGTCCAAAAACATTGCGGTTAAGTTGGCTTGCGGGTCAAGATCGACGGCCAGCGTGGGGATACCATGGTCGGCGAACATCCAAGCGAGATGATAGACCAGTGAGGTTTTTCCAACTCCCCCCTTGTTGTTAAAGAAAGCGATGGTCTTCATTCCGGTCTCCGGTAAACCTTGACTAGAACGGAATGCTCGTCGAATTCAAATTGTGCGGGTGGATTACCATTGGTTTTAAGCAAGGATTGCGCCCGTTGCACGCCGTAACCGAAGCGGTTGACAAACCCCAGCGTTTTCATTGCTTCCGCAATGATTGGGTTGCGATAGCTGTTGCGAGTGGGAAAATTTTCGCGGGTCGCTTCTCCATAAAGACCGCCCGGATTCATGATTTCGATATGATCGTCGAACACGTAAAAGCGGATCGATGTATTGCTGTCGTAATTACGGTGCATGACCGCATTCATCAATAGCTCGCGCAATGCCCATTCAGGATAATCGGGGAGTAATTTTTCCCGAAATCCAGCAGCCGGTCTGAGGCTGGTTTGGATCAGCGCCTTGATCCGAAGCTCCAATTCGCGCAGCACGGATTGTAAGTCGCCCGATATCTCCGCTTGATCTTCAGGGATATCGGTCAGGTCGGTGTTTGGCAATTTCAGGTATTGGACATAGGCGCCAGGTAGAAAATAACGAGGATTTTTACCAAATAGAAGGATGCCGGCATGAGTTGGGCTATTTCGCTCTGGGTTGAAGAAATGCAGCGAGCCAAGTTGTTGCTCGATTGATCGTTGATTGGCGGCAATGGTTTCCGAATCAATCGCTTCATGGCGATAAGCTTCGAATTGTCCCAGTGCCAAATCCTCAATAGCACTTTCCGGGCACGGACGGGCGTCGAAAGAACGCGCCAGCGCGACACGCCGTTCGGTCAGAATGCGTTCTTCTTGTTCGTTGGCAATACCTTTACGCGGTCCGATTCGAATCCACACCCGCCCCTTATAGCGAACGGGCGGTAGATCGGACGGTAGAACCTCCACCACCGCCACATCACCGTCGGCGAAGGCGAAAGGGGCGATGTTCATCGCCGGTTGCGGCAGCACGTTGCCATCGGAGCGGATGGCGCCAAGGTTTTTCAGCAGCTCGTCGGTGACTTTTAGCCCAGAGCGCTGACCGTCGTCTCTTACGCCAATCAATAGGTAACCCGGTTGACGATGGCCGGGTAGATCATTGGCGAAAGCGCAGATGGCTTCACCGAATTTATCGGTGTCCTTCGTCGAACTGGTTCGCTCGACACGATCCAGTTCGAGATCGGAAAGCAGAACGGAAAGCTGATCGTGCGTCAGCATGGGGATCGAAATCTCCGCTTCATCAATCGAAAATCTTCCCCGGATTCATGATGCCGTTCGGATCGAACACTTGCTTGATGGCTCGCAGGTAGCCAATTTCGGTTTCATCACGGGTGTAGTGCAGGTACGGCTTTTTGGTTAGGCCGACGCCGTGTTCGGCCGAGATGCTGCCGCCGTGGCGTTGCAGCACTGCGAACAGATGCTCGCTCACTGCTCCGCATTTTTGCGCGAAGGTGGCCGAATCCAGGCCCGTCGGCTTGAGGATGTTGACGTGCAGGTTGCCGTCGCCGATGTGGCCATACCACAATACTTCGAAGTCCGGGTATTCCCGCGCCAGCAATTCGTCGATTTCCGCCAGCAGTGCTGGTACCCGCGAAATCCGCACCGCGATATCGTTCTTGTAGGGTTGATGCTCCGAAATCGACTCGCTGATGTCCTCGCGCAGCCGCCACAATTCCTTGGCTTGCGTTTCGCTCTGGCTGATGACGCCGTCCGCCAGCCAGCCTTGTTCGGCGCAGTGTTCGAACAACGCCAGCGCCTGATCGGTATGTGATTCGTCCGGGTTCTCGAACTCGATTAGCACGTAGTAGGGCGTTTCGGCGTCGAACGGGCGCTGCACCCCTTTTTTCAGTACATGGCGCAACGCCAGTTCCGAGAAGAATTCGAAGGCGCTCAGTTCCAGCTTGTTGCGGAAGACATGGTACAGCGACATCACACCATCCAGGTCGGGTACGCCCAGCACCATGACACTGGGTTCACGCAAGGGTCGGGTCAGTTTCAGGGTTGCTTCGACGATGATCCCTAGTGTGCCTTCGCTGCCGACGAACAGGTGCCGTAGATCGTAGCCGCTGGCGTTCTTGATCAATCCTCGGTTGAGATCGAGTAGATCGCCGCGCCCCGTCACCACCTTCAATCCCGTCACCCAGTCGCGGGTCAGGCCATGGCGGACCACTTTGATGCCGCCGGCATTGGTGGCGATGTTGCCACCGATCTGGCTGGAACCGCGCGAGGCGAAATCCACTGGGTAGTACAGACCGTGGTCGCGGGCGAAATTCTGTAGCGCTTCGGTGACCACACCGGCTTGGCAGGTCACGCTGCGACCGGTCGGGTCGAATTCGAGAATCCGGTTCATGCGCTCCATGGAGACCACGATTTCGCCGTGGTGGGCAACCGCCGCGCCGCTCAGACCGGTGCGGCCACCCGACGGGACCAGTGCCAGCCGATGTTCGTTGGCGTAACGCACCAGTTGTTGAATCTGCTCGATGTTGCTCGGCAGCACCACCGCCAGCGGATCCGGTGTGTACAGACGAGTCCAGTCGCGACCATAGTTCAGGCAACTGTCCGGGTCGGTGCGAACCTGGGCGGGTTCAATGAAGGAACGGATGCCGTCGAGCAGGGCGGCGGCCGATTCGTTGCGGGTAGGCATGGTCGTCAACAGTTGTCGCCGTGGGAAAAAAGAGGGTAAGGTTACTTGTCCAAAATCCATGGATAAGACTTCGTTCAAGCGCATTCTATCACCGGCGGAACTCCACGTAGCCATGAGCAAAACCTCGCTCGACAAGAGCAAGATCAAGATCCTGTTGTTGGAAGGCGTCCACGCCAGCGCCGTCGAGGCGTTCCAAGCGGACGGTTATTCCACTATCGAAGTGCATTCGAAAGCGCTGCCCGAATCGCAGTTGCTGGAGTCGATCGGCGACGCCTATTTGGTCGGCATCCGCTCGGCGACCCAGTTAAGCGCCCGCGTCTTCGAGCACGCTCCCCGGCTGATTGGCGTCGGCTGCTTTTGCATCGGCACCAATCAGGTGGATCTCGACGCCGCCCAGGAACGCGGTATTCCGGTATTCAACGCGCCATTTTCCAATACCCGCAGCGTGGCGGAACTGGTGCTGGCCGAAATCGTGCTGCTGATGCGCGGCATTCCCCAGCGCAATGCCGCGGTCCATCGCGGCGGCTGGATCAAGACCGCCACCGGTTCCCACGAGGTGCGCGGTAAATGCCTGGGCATCGTCGGCTACGGCCACATCGGCACCCAGGTCGGACTGCTGGCCGAGGCGCTGGGGATGCGGGTGGTGTTTTACGACATCGAGACCAAGCTGGCGCTGGGCAATGTTCAGGTATTGCCATCGTTGGACGCCCTCCTGGACCTCGCCGACGTGGTGACCCTGCATGTTCCGGAAACGCCGGGGACTTTTCGGATGATCGGCGCCGAACAACTGGCGCGGATGAAGCCGGGTTCCCATCTGGTCAATGCCGCTCGGGGTACGGTCGTGGATATCGACGCGCTGGTGGCGGCGCTGGAGTCGCAACATCTGGCCGGGGCGGCGATCGACGTGTTTCCGATGGAACCGAAAGCCAACGATGAGGAATTCATCTCGCCGCTGCGCCGCTTCGATAACGTGCTGTTGACTCCGCACGTCGGCGGCAGCACCGAGGAAGCCCAGCAGAACATCGGCCTGGAAGTGGCGGGCAAGCTGCTCAAGTACAGCAACAACGGCTCGACCCTCAGTTCGGTCAACTTTCCCGAGGTTTCGTTGCCCGAGCACCCCGGCAAGCATCGGTTGCTGCATATCCACCATAATCGGCCGGGCGTACTGTCGCGGATCAACGCCATCTTTTCCGAACAGCGCATCAACATTGCCGGCCAGTACCTGCAAACCAACGCCAGGATCGGTTACGTGGTGATCGATCTGGATAGCCACGAACGCGCCGAGACGCTGCATCTGAAGAAACGCCTGGAGGAAGTGGACGGTACGATTCGAAGCCGGATTCTATACTGAGCCGAAAGGGTCGACACAAGCACGGCAATGAGGTCAACAGGCGATGTCGTTGCGAGATGAGTTACTGAAAGCGGGGCTGGTCCCCTCCGAGCAGGCTAAGAAGCGGGACTCGGATGCGCGCCGGCAGGAGCATCAGCGCAAGAAAAACAAGACGCTGGGCGCCGAGGAGGCGGCACGGCGCGAGGAAGCGCGCCAGCGGGCCGACGCCGAACTGGCCCGCAAGCGCGAGCAGGATCGACGGTTGAACCAGCGGCGCGAAGCGGAAAGACAACAGCGGGAGCACGCTGCCCGCGCCCGTCAGTTGATCGATGCCCACCGGCTGAACGAGCCGTCGGCGGAGGCGATCTACAACTTTCAGGACGGCCGCTTTATCCGCGCCGTCCGAGTTACGCCCGCCCAACGCAAGGCCTTGGCCACGGGTCGCTTGGCCATCGTTCGAGGCGATCGCGGCGAGTTCGATTTTCCATTGATTCCCCGAGAGACTGCGGACAAGCTGGCGCAATTTACGCCGGAGCGCGTGCTGTTGTTGTACCCCGAAAGCGAGGGCGACGAAGCCGAGGACGAGTGGGGAGATTGAAGGTTGGGTCGTTGGCGGCTCCCGGTCCTGATCCCGTCGGATGGCGGCCAGTCCATCGTCGGTCCGGGCAAGTGTTGGATCCGGTTTGACCTGCCTGGTTTTTATACCATCACCTTTATTCCATCGTTCATATCAACCACTTTTTTTCGCGCGCAACTGGTTCGAGTCGTTCCAGCAAGCATTGTCGGTAGTGATCTTCCAGCAGCAGGTTAATCGGCTGGCGGCGATTGGCGGCCAGCCGTAGTTGCAATAATTCAAGGCGGACCCGTGCCCGGCTGCGTTCGCTTTCCGGCAGTTGTTGCAGCAAATGTTCGGCTTCGCGTAGTTCCTTGCGCAACTGGAGTTCCGGTGGCAGGAAGCCGGCATTTTTCAGGATGCGGTAGGCGGCGCGCAACTCCTCTGGAATCGCCGAATCGTCGTCCAGTTGCAGCGGCCTGCCCTCACCGGGCAGGCCGCTCAGTTCACCGCGTTCGATGGCCTCGCGAATACGGGTTTCGGCGATTTGGTCGATGGGGTTCATGCCGCCTCTGGTGAGTTCAATTCAAGCCGCTTCATCCATCATCAAGGCGAACACGGTGACGGTCTGAGGCTCGATCTGGAAATCGTCGCCGGTACCGATCAGAAGCTCGCCCGCCGCAAGCTGAGGTTGCGAGGTGTCGAGCAGGCAGCGCCAGCCGCGGGCGTTGCGAACGTCGGGCATGCGAAACGGAACAACGGTTTTCCCGGCATTGAAGATGGCGAGCAGGGTATCGTCGGTTTCCGGATAACCATCCGGTGTGAAGCACTCGCCGGTATCACCCGCCAGCAACATACCGAAACAGCGGGCCTTGACCTCCTGCCAGTGATGATCGCTCATGATGCCGCCGCCGGGGCTGATCCATTCGATGTCACGCAAGCCCGTGGTTTTCGAAATCTGCAGCCCGTGCAGGAACCGTGGCCGACGCAGCACCGGATGCTCGGAGCGCAGGTGAATCAACCGGCGCACGAAATCCTGAAATTCCAAATCCTCGGCGGGTATATCGTGCCACTTCAGCCAGTTGATCTCATTGTCCTGGCAGTAGGCGTTGTTGTTGCCGTTCTGAGTGCGCCCGGATTCGTCGCCGGCCAGCAGCATGGGCGTGCCCTGAGCCAACAGCACGGTGGCCAGCATGTTGCGGCGCAGGCGCAGGCGCAACTGCCGGATGGCCGGGTTGTCGGTGGGTCCTTCGATGCCCTGGTTGTAGCTGAAATTCGAAGGGTGGCCGTCGCGGTTGTTTTCACCGTTGGCCTCGTTGTGGCGTTCGTTGTAGCTGACCAGGTCGGCCAGGGTGAAGCCGTCGTGGCTGGCGATGTAATTGACCGAGGCCCAAGGCCGCCGGCAGTCGTGATCGAACAGGTCGCTGGATGCCAGCAGGTTGGAGGCCAAGCGCGGCAACATGCCGTCATCGCCGCACCAGAACCGGCGCGTGGTGTCGCGGAAGCGGTCGTTCCATTCGGTGGTGCCGGCCGGGAAGCCACCGAGCTGGTAGCCACCGGGGCCGATATCCCAGGGTTCGGCGATGACCTTGACCCGCGATAGGGCCGGGTCCTGGCGGATCGCGTCGAAAAAGCCGCCCCAGCGATCGTAGCCGTATTCTTCCCGACCCAGGGTGACCGCTAGATCGAAGCGAAAACCGTCCACATGCATGTCGTTGACCCAATAGCGCAGGCTGTCCATGACCATTTGCAGCACTCGCGGATGGATCAGGTTGAGGGTGTTGCCGCAGCCGGTATCGTTGATGTAGAAGCGGCGGTCGTCGGGCATGAGCCGGTAGTAGGAGGCATTGTCGATGCCCCGAAAGCTGAGCGTCGGGCCGAATTCGTTGCCTTCGGCCGTGTGGTTGTAGACCACATCCAGCAGCACTTCGATGCCGGCGTCGTGCAAGCGTTTGACCATGGTCTTGAATTCGGCCAGATCGCCACCACTCAGATAGCGCGATTCCGGCGCGAAGAAGCACAGGGTGTTGTAACCCCAGTAGTTGCGCAAGCCACGATCCGTGAGAAACCGATCATCGACGAAGGTATGGACCGGCATCAATTCGACGGCGGTGACGCCCAGCGCTTGCAGGTATTTGATGATTTCCGGGTGAGCCATTCCGGCGAAGGTACCACGTAGATGGTGGGGTACCCCTTCGTGGCGGATGGTGAAACCGCGGATGTGGGTTTCGTAGATGACCGTTCGATTCCAAGGGGTTTCGGGAGGGCGGTCTCCATCCCAGTTAAAACTGGTGTCCACCACCACGCACTTCAGCATGTCGTGGGCATTGTCGCGAGTATCGAAGGATAGATCGGCGTTCGAGTGGCCGACCTGGTAGCCACAGTGCTCGTCGCGCAGGTTCAACGAGCCGTAAAACTGCTTGGCATAGGGGTCAAGCAGCAGTTTGTGGTGGTTGAAACGGTGGCCGATCTGCGGTTCGTAGGGTCCAAACACCCGGTAACCGTATAAGGTACCCGGCCACAGCCCAGGTACGTAACCATGCCAGATCTGGTCGGTGTTTTCCGGCAACACCAGCCTCTCGATCTCGCGCTGGCCAGAAGAGTCGAACAAGCACAGTTCGACCTTTTCGGCATGAGCAGAAAAGAGCGCGAAATTGACGCCCTTGCCATCCCAAGTTGTGCCGAGCGGATAAGGTTTGCCTGGCCACACACGGGCGCGCGATGACATGGTCGGTTCTCCTGGAGAGGGTTAAGTGTCGTGATGGTGGAAAATGCGCGGACGGACTTTCATCCACGGCGCTTCGAAAACAGTTTATGACATTTCACGCAAAGTGCTCGTTTTGCACTATATAAAATGATCTTATATCATCTTATAATTCTCATATTTTTCAAACTCTCAACGATAGGCACGGCGATAACGATGAACGCGAATCGAAGGTAAAAACGGTTCATCTTCAATCCGTACGTCTGCTCGCCGCAAACGAGGATTGGCGATAGGCTCGGGTGCAACCGGCACAAATTCAGGTAGACACCCATCGCGCCGCAGGGGTATCAATACCGGCAGGGGTACTTGCATCAACCGTCGCCGTACCCCAGCACCTTCATGATCGGCGAAGACAATGTTGGCTCGCAGGTGAGGGCAAACTCCACGCACGCGCGCCAGCATTTCATCGACAGGCACTTCGGTCAGTCGTTGCAGTTCCAAACGAATCTGTGGGGTTTCAACCCGCTGTTCCAGCAACCGGCGGGCTGCGGCCACACTGGTGCGCTGAATGACACGGCCCTGTTTGGACCAGGTAAAACCGATCTTCAACGGCCACTGTTCGAGCAGCGGCAGGTGCCGATATGCTTGTTTGAGGTTCAGACGGGCAGCCCCCATGCGCCGCATCGCCGCCGCCACCGGTTCCTGGCGGTGATGGAGATCCACCATCACCGCATTTGCTTCAAGCCGACCGAGTACTTTCAGAGCCAACACGGCTTGTTTGAACTCATCCTTGGCTGCGTTGCAGGCGTGCGCCGCGATCAAGGTTTCAGAGCTTGCGCCGACGATGCCAGGGCAGGTCAGGGTTTCCCGTCCATCTCGACAATCTTCATACCAAAGCGCTCGATAAAGTTGGATCGCCTTGAGTCGCATATCAAGATCGGTCGCGAGTTCGGCCTCGGTACGCGATACCCAGGACGGCAAAGCCGCGTCTCGCCGGACCGCCGTGCAAAAGACATTCAAGCATCCGAGCAATGTTTCAAATCGTTCCAATAAAGCGAGGCGTAAGGGAATCGCTGATGGAACTGGCATGCACGCTTCCTTTATATCATCATCCATAGTTTTCAAAAAAACCCATTCACCGAAGAGGCAACTCCAAGGAATCGAAGATAATAGCTACTTCCTCGGGAGAGGAGGTTCGTTCCGCCTCCCGTACCCGTTCCCGAGTTAAGTGTGAAGAAAAAAATCTCAATAAAATCGTACATATAACTACGCAAGAAGGTTCCTCGCCTAAATCCAATCTTAGTCGTGTTCGTCGCAAATAAATGACCAGCATCCAACTGCACCAGATCCTGATCTTGACTTGGATCATACGCCATCCGCGCAACGATCCCGACCCCCATGCCCAATCGTACATAAGTCTTGATCACATCCGCATCAGTCGCGGTGAACGCAACATTCGGTTTAATCTGAACACTGCGAAAAGCTTCATCCAACTGTGAACGACCAGTAAAGCCAAACACATAAGTCACCAAGGGATATCGAGCAACATCATACAAGGTCAAACAAGGCAACTCGCTCAATGGATGACCATGCGGCACCAAAACACAACGCTGCCAAATATAGCAAGGCATCATGATCAGATCTTCAAATAACTCCAAGGCTTCAGTGGCAATGGCGAAATCCACTTCACCCAATTGCACCAGCTCGGCAATCTGGCCCGGAGAACCTTGGTGGATCTGTAAAGTCACTGCTGGATAGCGCTCTCGAAATATCTTAATGACCGGGGGTAGCGCATAACGCGCTTGAGTATGCGTGGTCGCGATGGACAAGCTACCGCGCCGGTCGTCACGATATTCCTCCGACAGAATCTGTATATTATTAACTTCACAAAGAATGCTTTCAGCCTTGGCAATAATGTGGCGACCGATGGGAGTTATTTCGGTCAAATGTTTACCATTGCGGCTAAACAACTCAACACCCAGCTCTTCCTCCAACAATCGCAGTTGCTTGCTGATACCCGGTTGCGAGGTGTACAGACTCTCCGCTGCAGCGGAAATATTCAGATTATTACGCACAATCGCGATCAAATATCGCAGTTGTTGCAATTTCACAAACCCACTCCACTCGAAAACCAATCGACATAGAACATAGCCACATCAATCTACAGAACGCGGCTGACAGGATAGAAGCACTATTCCAGCCAAGGGAGGCAAGTCCACCACCAATGAATAAGTTTGTCCCATATGAAAAACCGAAACGGCAAGAATATCACCCCTGGTGACGTTAGTTAGACCACTACCTCCATAGCAGCGCGCATCGGAGCTCAATACTTCCTTGTAAACCCCAGGTCCCGGTACCCCAATCCGATAACCAAGACGCCCCACCGCCGCAAAATTCAACGCAACCACCGCAAGTTGGTCTTTATCAGTATTATGACGTAGATACACCACAACCGACTGAGCGGCATCATGGCAGTCCAACCACTCAAAACCTTCCTGACTAAATTCATGGCCATACAGGCTTTCGGTCGAGCAATATAGGATATTAAGATCACGAAGCAGTTTCTGCATACCCCGGTGCTCCGGTAAACGCAGCAACTCCCAATCCAGCATGCCATCGCAATCCCACTCACGCTCCTGCGCGAACTCGTTGCCCATGAACAAAAAATTTCTTGCCCGGATACATCCACATATAAACATAAAGCAGCCGTAGATTGGCAAAACGCTGGTAACGATCCCCTGGCATTCTAGCGAGTAGCGAGCCCTTGCCATGAACAACTTCATCATGTGACAAAGGCAACATAAAGTTCTCGGTGAAGGCGTACAACAAGCCGAAGGTCAGCAAGTCGTGATGATGGCGGCGCAAAGCCGGATCGAACGAAAGATACTCCAAAATATCGTGCATCCAGCCCATATTCCATTTCATGCCAAACCCTAAACCACCCATCCAGGTCGGTCGGGTAACCAAAGGCCAGGCGGTGGACTCCTCGGCGATCATCAATACACCTGGATGGCGACGATGAATGACCTCATTCAGTTCACGCAGAAAAGCAATCGCCTCCAAATTCTCATTGCCTCCAAACGGATTCGGAGCCCATTCACCCGATTCGCGGGCATAATCCAAATAGAGCATGGAGGCCACGGCATCGACTCGCAAACCATCCAGATGGCATTCCTCCAACCAGAAACAGGCACTAGCCAACAGAAAAATTCTTGACCTGATTACGATTGTAATCGAAGACCAAAGTACCCCAAGTACGGTGCTCGCCACGCGCCGGATCCGCATATTCGTAGAGGTGCGCACCATCGAAGCGCGCCAAGGCATGAGCATCCTTGGGAAAATGGCCAGGCACCCAATCAAGGATCACGCCAATACCCGCCTGGTGGCAACAATCAACCAAGCGGCGGAAGTCATCCGCTGTACCATAACGACTGGTCGGCGCGAAATAGCCGGTTGGTTGGTAGCCCCAAGATGCATCCAATGGATGCTCGGTCACCGGCATCAACTCGATATGGGTAAATCCCAATGAACTAACGTAAGTCACCAAACGTTTGGCTAATTCATCATAAGATAAGTAGGTACCGGTCTCATCCCGCTGCCAGGAACCAAGATGCACCTCGTAGACGGACAATGGAGACTTCGTCCAATCCCGCTGCCGCCGTCGGCGCATCCAGAGATCGTCATGCCAGGAATATGCGGTGCTGTCCACGATGATCGAGGCGGTGGCCGGCCGCCGCTCGAACTCATAACCGTAAGGGTCAATCTTATTCAACAGCTCGCCGGTCTCGCGGCTGAGAATATCAAAGCGGTAACGCATGCCGGCCGACACGCCGGGCACGAACAACTCCCAGACCTCACCCCGACGGCGCAAGGGATGAAACCGGCCTTCCCATTCGTTGAAGTCGCCAGCCACACTGGCGCAAGCAGCATGTGGTGCCCAGACCGCAAACAGGACTCCACCGATGCCATCCACCACGCGCGGATGTGCCCCCAAAACGCGGTAAACATGCATATGACGGCCCTCGTTGAACAGATGCAAATCATACAGACTCAATTGCGGCGCGAAACTATAAGGGTCGTGGGCAATATGTTGGTTGCCACCGGCATCCAGCCAGTTCAACTGATAGTGAGTCGGCAGGCCATCGAGCGGACCCTGCCATTCGAACAAGTCGGTATCGGCCAACCGTGACAGCGACTGACCGATACCGATCAGGCTGACTTGGCGGGCACCGGGTAGAAATACCCGGATCTGTGCCTGAGTGCCGCGACCGTGACATCCGAGTACCGCGCCTGGGTCCGGGTGTCGCCCCGCTTGCAGCAGAGCGGCATGGTCGATCATGGGGATATCAGCCAGAGTTGGATGCCGCTGGCTGTCTTCGTGGTCAGAATGGGTCATCGGGGGAAGTTAACCACTGTGTTTCCAATCGCCTTCCAGTAGCTCGGACCAGAGCACCGCAAGTAGCAAAAAGCCGCATTCGGGACCTACTATAATTCATCGAGAAATCGCGCAGTGTCTGCCCGCCGTGCGCGGGCCACCGACCTGGAGGCGACCCGCCACCTTGCCGGGACTTCAAACCCGCAAGGGGAAAGCATAACAGAGAGAGAAAGTTAACGCATGAGCGCGGCCATCACCTCACGCTTCGTCAGTCGGCTGACCCGGGAGTCTCTCGCCCTCATTCTGGCGGGTGGCCGGGGTAGCCGGCTCAAGCACCTGACGCTGTGGCGCGCAAAGCCGGCAACCCCCTTTGGCGGCAAGTATCGAATCATCGATTTTCCTTTATCCAACTGCATCAACTCCGGTATCCGGCGAGTTTGCGTGCTCACCCAATACAAGGCCCATTCCCTGATCCAACATATCCAACGCGGTTGGGGATTCCTGCGAGGCGAGTTCGGCGAATTCGTGGAACTACTACCGGCCCAACAGCGGATCGACCAATCCTCATGGTACAAGGGCACCACCGACGCGGTTTACCAGAACCTGGATATTATTCGTACTCATGCTCCTGAATATATTCTTATTTTAGCCGGCGACCACATCTACAAAATGGACTATGGTCCGATGCTGGCGCAACATGTGGAAAGCAAGGCCGATGTCACGGTCGGCAGCATCGAGGTTCCCCGCGAACGGGCGCGTGAATTCGGGGTGCTGACGGTCAACGAAAACAACGAAATCCTCCGTTTCGTGGAAAAACCGCAGAACCCGGAAACCTGCCGGGACAGAGCGACGTCACGTTGGCCTCGATGGGTATTTACGTATTCAATACTCACTTCCTGTTCGAAAAAACTGATCGAAGACGCAGGTATCGAAGATTCCAATCACGATTTCGGTCGGGATCTGGTGCCGCGCCTAATCGGGCGACACCGGGCGATCGCCTATCCGTTTCGCGACGTGCAAACCAAGGAACAGAGTTACTGGCGCGATGTAGGGACGGTGGATGCATTCTGGGGGGCAAACATGGAGCTGGTCGGCGTGGATCCCGAACTGAACCTATACGATGAACATTGGCCCATCTGGACGTATCAGGACCAGTCGCCGCCCGCCAAGTTCGTCTTCGACGACGAAGGTCGCCGGGGCATGGCGGTGGATTCCATGATCGCGGATGGTTGCATCATTTCCGGGGGTTACGTCAACCATTCCCTGCTGTTTTCCGGCGTCCAAGTCCATTCCTACGTTCAGCTACGGGATGCCGTGGTCCTGCCGGGCGTCGATATCGGCCGCTATTGCCGACTGCATAAGGTTATCATTGACCGTGCCTGCATCATTCCTCCGGGAACCGTCATCGGTGAAGATCCGGAAGAAGATGCCCGTCGATTCTATCGCACCGAACAAGGCGTGGTTTTGGTCGCCCGCGAGATGCTGGGCCAGGAATCCCCCCCTGTTCGCTGATTCGATCGCCGCAGTCATTTTACTTCGTCCTTTCCGGCCAAATAGAACAAGAATTTCCACAATCCAAGGAGTTAATCAGTCATGAATCAGGATTCGCCACTCGACCGGCGGCGCGCGGGTTTATTGTTGCATCCAACTTCGCTACCCGGAGGCCACGGCAACGGCGATCTGGGACCGGATGCTTATCGGTTCGTCGAATTCATGGCCGCCTGCGGCTTCAGCGTTTGGCAAACGCTGCCGCTGGGACCGCCCCACGACGATCTTTCCCCATACTCGGCACAGTCGGTTCACGCGGGGAACCCGCGACTGATCGCGCTCGATCCGCTCGTCGAGGCAGGCTGGCTGCAAGCGGATCAAGGACCACGAGCGGAGGAAAAGGGTTGGGACTACCGCCAGCGGCGGTTAAGCGAAGCCTATCAGGGATTTCAGCGGCATGGCGCCGCCGAGCAGGATACCTATGCGGCGTTTCAGCGCCAGCACAAATATTGGTTGGATGACTATGCACTCTATCAGGCTATCCACGCGGCTCACCAGCGGCAGGCGTGGTTCGATTGGCCCGTCGAGCTGCGTGACCGCCATCCGAAAGCGCTGGCGACGGCGCGGCAACAATATGGGGTGGTCTTCGAACAGTGCAAGTTCGAACAATTCCTGTTTTACCGGCAATGGGAATCCCTCAAGCGTTTCGCCAATGACCGCGGCATCCTGATCTTCGGCGATATTCCGCTGTTCGTCGGCTACGACAGCGCTGACGTGTGGGCGCGTCGCGATGCTTTTCAACTGGACAAGGAAGGGCGGCGGGAAGTCGTCGCCGGCGTGCCGCCCGATTACTTCTCCGCCACCGGCCAGCTCTGGGGCAATCCGCATTACGCTTGGGACAAGATGCGTGCCGACGGTTTTGCATGGTGGAAGGAGCGGATTCGCACGCAGTTCACTCAATTCGACCTGCTGCGCATCGACCATTTTCGTGGCCTGGAGGCGTACTGGGAGATACCGGCGACGGCCGAGACAGCCGTCAACGGCTGCTGGCGACAGGCGCCGGGCCATGAATTGTTCGAAGCCTTGCAGGACGAGTTTGGTCGGTTGCCGCTGGTTGCGGAGGATCTGGGCATCATCACGCCGGAAGTCGAAGCGCTGCGCGACAGCCACGGCTTGCCGGGCATGAAGGTCCTGCATTTCGCCTTCGGCGGCGGGGCCGACAATCCCTACCTACCGCACAATCACGTCATCAATGCGGTGGCCTATACCGGAACCCACGATAACGACACCACCATGGGCTGGTTTCAGCAACTGGACGAGTCGACGCGAGCGCATGTGTTCGACTACCTGGGCGGCGGCCCGGAGCGGATGCCGGATCTGTTGGTGCGAACGGTCTTTGCTTCCGTGGCGCGACTGGCGGTGATACCGATGCAGGACTTGCTGGAGCTGGGCAGCGAGGATCGCATGAACCGGCCGGGCGTGCCAGATGGCAATTGGACTTGGCGGTTCCGCTGGGAGCAGATCGAACCGCGCATGACCGACCATTACCAACATCTGCTGCACTTGTACGGGCGCATCTGAATGCGTATCGAAGCCGGTTTGAAGTTGGGCTTCAAGGATGTATTGATCCGGCCCAAGCGCTCGACGCTGAGCAGTCGCAGCCACGTCAGGCTCGAACGCAGCTTCAAATTCCGGCACACGGACCGAAGCTGGAGCGGGATTCCGATCATGGCCGCCAACATGGACACCGTCGGCACCTTCGCCATGGCGACGGCACTTGCCCGGCATGGCTTGTGCGCGGCCGTGCACAAGCATTATGCGCCAGCGGAATGGGCGGTGTTCGTTACGCAACTGAATGGCACGGACGAAAGCCAGTTGTTGGACAACGTGGCGGTTAGCACCGGTATCTCGGACCACGATCTCGATAAATTGACCCGGATCATGGAATGCCATCCGGCATTGACCTTCATCTGCATGGACGTGGCGAACGGCTATTCGGAGGATTTCGTGGCCCGGATCGGCGAGGTCCGGACGCGCTATCCAGACAAGATCATCATCGCCGGCAATGTGGTCACCGGCGAAATGGTGGAACAACTGCTGCTGTCCGGCGCCGACATCGTCAAGGTCGGCATCGGGCCGGGCTCGGTTTGCACCACACGGATCAAGACCGGTGTGGGCTACCCGCAATTGTCGGCGATCATCGAGTGCGCCGACGCCGCGCACGGGTTGTCCGGGCATATCATTTCGGATGGCGGTTGCGTCTGCTCCGGTGATGTGGCCAAGGCATTCGGCGCGGGCGCGGATTTCGTCATGCTGGGCGGCATGCTGGCGGGGCACGACGAGGGCGGCGGAGAAGTCCTGCAAGAGCAGGATGGACAGCGCCGAGTCAGGTTCTACGGCATGAGTTCGAAAACGGCAATGGAGAAATACAGCGGCGGGGTTGCCGATTACCGCGCCTCGGAAGGCAAGACCGTAACCGTACCATACCGGGGACCCGTGGAGGAAACGATCAAGGATATCTTGGGCGGGCTGCGTTCCGCTTGTACCTATGTCGGAGCCAGCCAGCTCAAGGAACTGAGCAAGCGCACCACCTTCGTCAGGGTGATGGAACAGCACAATCCCATTTTCAATGAGTAGATTTCGACCGCCGTGACCGCTGACCAGATTTGGAGATTACTGAGCGCCATCCGCGAGCGGCGGCCTCTGGTGCATAACATCACCAACTTCGTGGTGATGAACAACAGCGCGAATGCACTGCTGGCGCTGGGAGCTTCGCCGGCCATGGTGCATTCCAACGACGAAGTGGAGGATTTTGTCGCGCTCAGCCAGGCACTGGTGGTCAACATCGGCACCTTGTATTCGGAGCAGATCGCCGCCAGCAAGTTGGCGGCGATCCGAGCGAAGGCGGCTGGCATACCGTGGGTGCTCGATCCGGTGGGGGCGGGGGCTACACCGTACCGGACAGGCTGCGGCGGTTGCCCTGGCCCGATTGGGGCCGAGCGTCATTCGGGGCAACGGGTCGGAGATTCTGGCCTTGGCACAACAGGCGCGGGCAGGGCAGGGCAGGGGGGTCGACAGTCTTCACGGTTCGGAAGCAGCGCTGGATGCGGCACGAAAACTGGCCGAGGACAGCGGCGCGGCGATTGCGATTACCGGCGAAGTGGATTACGTGACCGATGGTCGGCGAGTCGTGGAAATTCATAACGGCCATGCGCTGATGACGCGAGTCACCGGATTGGGATGTTCGGCGACGGCGGTTATTGGCGCATTCTTGGCCGTGGAACCCGATGCGTTGGCGGCGACCGTGGCGGCGTTGGCGGTGTTCGGCGTGGCCGGAGAACTGGCGGCGGAACAGGCGAGGGGACCAGGAAGTTTGCAGGTGGAACTGCTGGATGCGCTCTATGCGCTGGATGCGGCGACCCTGACCGCGCGGGCGCGGGCCACCGGTTAGCAACAGGGGGCAATGCGCGGGTTTTCGTCTCCGTTAGTCCCCCGCGCATCGCCCCTCTGGTTTTTCAGCGTGGCAAATCCGATTTGCCCATCAAATATTCGTCCACTGCCCGAGCGCACTGCCGGCCTTCGCGGATCGCCCAGACCACCAGAGACTGACCGCGCCGCATGTCGCCGGCGCTGAAAACCTTGTTGAGCGAGGTCTGGTAGCCTTGGGTGTCGGCGCGGACATTGCCACGCGGATCCAAAGCCACGCTCAGCTCCCGCAACATGCCCTCGTGGATCGGGTGAACGAAACCCATAGCCAGCAGCACCAATCCGGCTGGGATTTCGAACTCGCTGCCCGGCACTTCCACCATGGTCTGCCGGCCATCGACCTGCCGCCATTCCAGCCGAACCAGCTTGATGGCACTCACCTGTCCATCCTGACCGACGAAGGCTTGGGTCGCTATCGACCAATCCCGCTCGCAGCCTTCCTCCTGAGAGCTGGAGGTACGCAGCTTCAGCGGCCAATTCGGCCAAGTCAGCAGCTTGTTTTCATGCAGGGGCGGTTTGGGCATGATCTCCAGTTGAGTCACCGAGCGCGCACCCTGCCGGATCGAGGTGCCGACGCAGTCGGAACCGGTATCGCCGCCGCCGATGACCACCACGTCCTTACCGTCGGCGAGAATTTCCTCATCGACGAGTTTCTGGCCCGCGACCCGGCGGTTTTGCTGGGTGAGGAAATTCATGGCGTAATGGATATTCCGCAACTCACGACCTAGTACGTTCAAGTCGCGCGGTTGCTCCGCGCCGCCGGCCAGTACCAGGGCATCGAATTCCGCCAGTAAGCGGCGAGCGGAGATATCACTGCCCACATGGTTATTGGGACGGAATTCGACGCCTTCGGCCTGCATTTGCGCCAGACGGCGGTCGATCATATCGACTTCCAGCTTGAAGTCGGGAATGCCGTAACGCAGCAGGCCGCCGATGCGGTCGTTTTTCTCGAACACCACCACGCCATGGCCCGCCCGCGCCAATTGCTGGGCGCAAGCCAGCCCGGCGGGACCGGAACCGACCACGGCCACGCGCTTGCCAGTGCGATGCGCGGGGATCTGCGGTACCACCCAGCCTTCAGCCCAACCTTTGTCGATGATGGCGCACTCGATATCCTTGATCGTCACCGGCTGATCGTTGAAGTTCAGGGTACAAGACGCTTCGCAGGGCGCCGGGCAGATCCGCCCGGTAAATTCCGGGAAGTTGTTGGTGGAATGCAGGACGTCCAGGGCTTCGCGCCAGTTGCCGCGATACACCAGATCGTTCCAGTCGGGAATGATGTTGTTGACCGGACAGCCGTTATGGCAATAGGGAATGCCGCAATCCATGCAGCGCGCGGCTTGTTCTCGTACTCGCGGTTCCGGTAGGGGAACCACGAAGTCGCGGAAATGCCGGACCCGCTCTTCGACCGGGATATAGTCATGATCGTGACGGGCGATTTCCAGAAAACCGGTTGGCTTACCCATGACATCAAGCTCCCACGGCCAGATCGGCGGATTCGTCGCGGCGCGCGGCACGCGCCTTGGCTTGCATGTCCTGCAAGGCTCGGCGGTAATCCAGGGGCATCACCTTGACGAATTTCGGCAAGGCCTCGCGCCAGTGTTCCAAGATGCGGTGCGCGGGTTCGCTGCCGGTATGCAGATGGTGACGGGCGAGCAGAATCCGCAGCCGGTGAGCGTCATGGCGCAGCATGTCTTCCGGCAACGCGGCTTCGGCCAAGCCGCGCCAGTCGTCGCGCAACACCCGGACGTTGAGCGTTTCCTCGATGTCGTTCAACGGCCCCAACTCGACCATGGCCAGATTGGCGCGGCGGACGAAATCACCGGATTCATCGAACACGTAGGCGAGACCGCCACTCATGCCGGCGGCGAAGTTGCGGCCGGTGGAACCGAGCACCACCACCACGCCGCCGGTCATGTACTCGCACCCATGATCGCCGACACCCTCAACCACCGTCAGCGCGCCGGAATTGCGCACTGCGAAGCGTTCGCCCGCCATGCCCCGGAAATAGCACTCGCCAGCGACGGCGCCATACAACACGGTATTGCCGACGATGATGTTGTCCTCGGCCCGCAAGGTGCTTTCGGCGGGCGGATAGATGGCGATATGTCCACCGCAAATCCCCTTGCCGACATAGTCGTTCGCTTCGCCTGCCAGTTCGAGGGTGACGCCGCGTGCCAGGAAGGCGCCGAAACTTTGGCCGGCGGTGCCCTTGAGGTGAATGTGGATGGTGTCGTCCGGTAGCCCTCGATGGCCATGACGCTGAGCCACCTGACCCGACAGCATGGCGCCGACCGTGCGGTCGGTGTTGCGTACCGACAGATCCATGCGCACCGGTTGCCGTTCCTCCAGAGCCGGCCGCGCCTGGGCAATCAACTGACGATCCAGCACGCTGTCCAAGCCATGATCCTGTGCCTCGCAGTGGTAGACCGCCACGCCCGGAGGCGCTGGCGGGGTGGCCAGCAAACGGCTGAAATCCAGTCCGCGCGCCTTCCAGTGATGGATGGCCCGCCGCATGTCGAGCCGGTCGGAACGACCGATCATTTCGTTGAAGGTGCGGAAACCGAGCTGGGCCATCAGTTCGCGTACTTCCTCGATCAGGAAGGTGAACAGGTTGATGACATGAGCTGGTTGGCCGGGAAAGCGCTTGCGCAATTCCGGGTCCTGGGTGGCGACGCCCACCGGGCAGGTGTTGAGATGACACTTGCGCATCATCACGCAACCGGCGGCGATCAGGGCGACGGTGCCAAAGCCGAATTCGTCGGCGCCCAGCAGCGCGCCGATCACGATATCGCGCCCGGTGCGCAAGCCGCCATCGACCTGTACCGCGATACGCCCGCGCAAATGGTTGCGCACCAGAGTCTGATGAGTCTCGGCCAAGCCGATTTCCCAAGGCGAACCGGCGTTCTGGGTCGAGGTCAGCGGACTGGCGCCGGTGCCGCCGTCCTCGCCGGAAATGGTGACGTGATCGGCATGGGCCTTGGCCACGCCCGCCGCCACCGTGCCGACGCCGATTTCGGAGACCAGCTTGACGCTGATGGCGGCCTGGGGATTGACGCTCTTGAGATCGAAGATCAGTTGCGCCAGATCTTCGATGGAATAGATGTCATGGTGCGGCGGCGGCGAGATCAGGCCGACGCCCGAGGTGGAGTGGCGAACCCGAGCAATCCAGTCGTTGACCTTATGACCGGGCAGCTGGCCGCCCTCGCCAGGCTTGGCGCCCTGGGCCATCTTGATCTGGATGGCGTCGGCGTTGACCAGATATTCGGTGGTGACGCCGAAGCGGCCGGAGGCCACCTGTTTGATCGCCGAGCGACTGGAATCGCCGTTGGCCAGCGGCTGATAGCGTTCGGGGTCCTCGCCGCCCTCGCCGGTGTTGGATTTGGCGCCGAGCCGGTTCATGGCGATCGCCAGGGTGGTGTGCGCTTCCCAGGAAATCGAACCGAAGGACATCGCGCCGGTGGCCATGCGCTTGGCGATCTCGCTGGCCGGTTCCACTTCATCGAGCGACAGGGGTTGATTGGCGAAGCGGAATTCGAACAGGCCACGCAGGTTGCGCAGATGATCGCTTTGATCGTTGATGACCCGGCTGTACTGTTTGAACTGTTCGTAACTTTCGGAGCGAACCGCATGCTGGAGCAGGGAGATGGTTTCCGGGGTCCAGGCGTGTTGTTCGCCGCGAATCCGATAGGCCAACTCGCCGCCCACATCCAAGGCGTTGCGGTAGAGCAGGGCATCGCCAAAAGCCAACCGGTGCCGGCGCACCGCCTCATGCGCGACCTCGTGCAAGCCCACGCCTTCGATGACGCCCTGGGTACCGGTGAAGAAGCGGTGCACGAACTCGTCGGCCAGCCCCACGGCTTCGAAGATCTGGGCGCCGCAGTAGGATTGATAGGTGGAAATGCCCATCTTGGACATCACCTTGAGGATGCCCTTGGAAATGGCCTTGGTATAGTGCTCGTGCGCCTCGGCTTCCGATATCGGCTGGGGCAGACGAGAAACGGTGGCGGACAGCGTGTCGAAGGCCAGATAGGGGTTGATGGCCTCGGCGCCGTAGCCGGCCAGCAGACAGAAGTCGTGCACCCGCTTGGCCTCGCCGGTTTCCACCACCAGACCGACCTCGGTGCGCAGACCGGTACGGATCAGATGGTGATGCACGGCGGCGGTGGCGAGCAGGGCGGGAATGGCGATGTGATCGGCGTCCAGCTTGCGGTCGGAGAGAATCAGAATGTTGTAGCCGCGACGCACCACGTCGGCCGCCTCGCGGCAGAGATCCCCCAAGGCCCTCGCCATGCCGTCGGCACCGCGCTCGACCGGATAGCAGATGCTTAGGGTTTGGGTGCGGAAGGCTCGATCGACGTGATATTCGATGCGGCGGATCCGCTCCAGATCGGTATTGCCGAGAATTGGGCGCTTGACCTCCAGTCGTTTGTGGGTGCCGCCGCTGGTCAGGTCGAGCAGGTTGGGCCGGGGACCGACCAAGGAGACCAGCGACATCACCAGTTCTTCGCGGATCGGATCGATCGGCGGGTTGGTCACCTGCGCGAACTTCTGTTTGAAATAGTCGGACAGCAGCTTGGGTCGGTCGGACAGTACGGCGGGCGGAATGTCGCGACCCATGGAGCCGATCGGATCTTCGCCGTTGACGGCCATCGGAATCAGGAAAGCCCGCAAGTCTTCCTGGGTATAACCGAAAGCCTGCTGGCGGCACAGCAAGGTTTGGGGATCGGGGGCCATCGGTCCGATTTCGGCCGGCAGGTCCTTGAGCCGGATCTGGGTGGCGTCCAGCCAAGCCTGATAGGGGTGCTTGGACGCCAGTTGGGCCTTGATCTCATCGTCGTCGATGATGCGACCTTGCTCAAGATCGATCAGCAGCATCTTGCCCGGTTGCAAGCGCCATTTCTTGACGATCTTTTCCTCGGGGACCGGTAGCACGCCCATTTCCGAAGCCATGATGACCTGGTCGTCGTTGGTCACCAGATAACGGGCAGGACGCAGGCCGTTGCGATCCAGGGTGGCGCCGATCTGGCGGCCATTGGTGAAGGCGATGGCCGCCGGTCCGTCCCACGGCTCCATCAAGGCGGCGTGATATTCGTAAAACGCGCGGCGTTGCGGGTCCATCAGCGGATTGTCGGCCCAGGCTTCCGGCACCATCAGCATCATGGCGTGCGGCAGCGAATAGCCGCCGGACAGCAGCAGTTCCAGGGCGTTGTCGAAGGTGGCGGAGTCGGAGGCGCCATCGCCGATCAGCGGCCACAGCTTTTCCAGATCAACGCCGAGCAGGTCCGACCTCATGCTGTGGCGACGGGCCAGCATCCAGTTGATGTTGCCGCGCAGGGTGTTGATCTCGCCGTTGTGGCAGAGGTAGCGGAACGGTTGGGCCAGCGCCCAAGACGGGAAGGTATTGGTGGAGAAGCGCTGATGAACCAGGGCCAGCGCCGACTCCACGCGCGGGTCGCGCAATTCCGGGTAGTAAATGCTCAGATTGCGGGCCAGGATCATGCCCTTATAGATGATGGTCCGCGACGACAGCGAGGCGATATAGAATTGCTGGCGACCCAATAATTCCTGATTCCAAATGGCGTTGTGGGCCTGTTTGCGAATGACGAACAACTTCCGCTCGACCGCATCGCCAGCCGGGCAATCCGGGGCGCGCTGGACAAACACCTGGCGGATGACCGGTTCGGTGGGACGCACGCTGTGACCCAGACAGGAGTTGTCTACCGGTACGTTCCGCCAGCCCAGCAGTTGGAAATTTTCGGCGGCAAGCGCGCGGCGCAGCGCGGCTTCGCTCTGGGCACGGGCGTTGGTATCTCTGGGAAAAAACACCATGCCGACTGCGTAATCGCCGGGCGCGGGCAACTCGAAACCCAGCGAGGCGCATTCGGCGCGCAGAAAATTATCCGGGATTTGTAAAAGGATACCCGCGCCGTCGCCGGACAGTGGGTCGGCACCCACCGCGCCGCGATGGCTTAGGTTGGCGAGAATTTCCAGACCCTGGCTGATCGGCTGGTGGCTCTTACGGTTTTTGATATCGACGACGAAACCAATACCGCAGGAGTCGTGTTCGTTACGCGGGTCGTAGAGACCCTGGTGGGTGGAGATTTGGTCAAAATGACGCATTAGGCATTCCTCGATCACGGTCGGAGGGTGGCGTCCCCGCGGATAAAGTCCACGCGCCGAGCGCGGATAAGCACGCCAGCCGGCAAATTTTGCAGCGGCGGACATAGTATGATTGGATTTTTGGTCGCGCAACTGCTATGCCGGATGCGGTGTTTCCGATGCGCCCAAATTCGGGTTTATTCCTTAAGTCGGTGTTGTTCCATTGCCTCATGCCATTCCTTTTCCTCGGCGTGCAGGTAAAGACCGGTGGTGTCGAGCCGGGCGTGGCGGGCGTTGCGCTGCAAGTGGCGGAGTTCGATGCCGGCATCGGCTTGATGGGTGATGCTGGTATGACGGAACCAGTGGGTGGATGCCCGCCGCAGTTTTTCGGCTTGATGGGGATCGTCGGTCTCCAAGCGAGCCGCCGCCCGCGCCACCAAGTCCTTGACGATGCGGTAGATCATGTTGTCGCCGATGCCAGCGGTGCCTTTTAAATTCAATACGAGCGGGGTCGGCTCGGCGGGGGCGGGCAATGGCGGCAGACCATGGAAACGACGGTATTCGCTCAGCGCCTCCAGCATGTCCTGATTGACGGGTACCTGGGCTTCCTTGCGGCCTTTGCCGATGACGCGCCACCACCAGCGGTCACGAATCCGGGTAAAACTGCCCATGGTATGGCCGGCAACCTCGCTGACCCGAGGACCCAGTAGGTAGAGCAAGGCAACCAAATACTGGGCTCGGGCGTGGTGTTGGCGGTCGCGCTCGCTGTCGCGAGGCAAGTCCGCGACGGCGGCCAGCAGGGCTTGCCACTGATCGTGTTCGAGGAACCGTTCCACTTGGCGCAAAGGTTGAAGGCCGCGAGTGCGACGCCGGGCCAGCGCCAGCGGGTTGCCGGCCAGGTAGCCGGCCTTAACCAAGTAGCTGAATAGGGAATTGACAATCAACATCGCCAGCTTGCGGCTGGCGGGACTCAATGGCCCCAGAAACGGCCGCCAGCGAGGGCTGAAGCGCGGCGCCTTGATGCCGCACCAGCGCTCGCGTGGCTGTGGATCGGCGAGGAAAAGCTCGTACTGAAGGCAGTCCTCGCGGGTGAGGCTAGACAACGGCTTGCCACGCTCCAGCAAGGCCCATAACAGCAGGCGTTCGGCCTCCTTGCGATAATTGCGCAAAGTTTGCGGCGAATCGTGAAACTCGGCTAGCCACGCCTGGATCGCCTCAAGATCGTTGCTGGCGGCCAACTGACAAACGACATCCGGCCCGGCCCGGTTGCCGCCTGCGCGTCCGTCGAAAGCCTCCGGTACGCGCAGGCGTTCCAGGGGCAGAGGAGGGGCGTCGGGCACGGTGCTTCCATCGTCTTGGACGAGAGAAGCCAATGATGAAGAAGGCAGGTCGTTCATGTCCGGGCACGCTCGAAGTGAAGGCATGATGTCAAGGAACCTTACGATGCGTGACTTTATCAGATCGGTCTTGAAGCGGCTCAGCTATCGTCATATCTTTTTGATTAAAATATGAAATATACGCCATGATACCACCATGCACGTCACTTTGAAGCAATTGCGCGTGTTCGTAAGCATTACCCAGGCGGGGACTCTGACCGCAGCCGCCGAGCGTCTGAATCTGACCAAACCGGCGATCAGCATGGCCTTGCGCGAATTGGAAAGCCACTTGGGGCATCCGCTCTTCGATCGTTTTCGCAATCGCCTGCTGCTGAATGCGTACGGCGAGCAATTGCTACCGTGGGCCGATGAACTGCTGACTCGCGCAGCCATGTTGCCGCGCGCGCTGGACGAGTCACTGACCGGCGGCACGTTGACGATCGGTGCGAGTCGTACCGTCGGTACCTATTTGCTGCCAGCGTTGATCGCGGCGTTCCGCAAGGAGACCGGACATCACGATCAACGCCTGTGGATCTCTCATACCTCGGCGGTTTGCACAGCGCTGGCCCGGTTCGAACTGGATCTGGCGCTGGTGGAAGGCGAGGTCGCTCAGCAGGCATTAGAGCCGTCCCCTTGGCTGGACGATCCGCTGTGTGTATTGGCGCCGGTTAGTCATTCGCTGGTCGGGCGCGGCGTCCTGAAATTAGCGGAGTTGGAGGGAGAGGCCTGGTTGATTCGTGAACCGGGTTCCGGCAGCCGCGAACAGTTTTTCGCCCTGATCGGTTCACGGTTACGCTATTGCCCGGTGTCGTTGGAGTTAAACAGCACGGAGGCGTTGCTTCAAGCCGTGGCGGCGGGGCTGGGTTTGGCCTGCTTGTCCCGTCTCGCCGCCGCCGATGCGCTCGCCCACGGCCGGGTCAAGGAACTGCCTTTGGCGGTTCCTTTGAATCGCCGTTTCCATATCGTCCTGCACCGCGACAAATATCGCGGTCCGCTGCTCGAACGTTTCATTCAGCACTGCCAGTCCTTCAGCCTACCAGTGCGTTGATCGTCCGGGTGAGGCCAACGCCGCCGATCACCAACCAAGCAAATAGCAGCAACGCCAGTAGCAACGGACGAGGACCCACGCCGCGCAGTTTGCCGATGTGGCTTTCCACGCCCAGCGCCGCCATCGCCATGGTCAATACGAAGCTGTCGAAGGTGTTGATGGTAGGCACTATTCCCGCCGGAACCACCGCGAGGGAATTCACCCCGACCATGACCACGAAGAGTAGGGCAAACCATGGGATGGTGATGGCGGGACGTCCTTCTTGTCCGGGATGGTGACGTTGCAGGAATAGGCTGAGCACGATCAAGAATGGCGCCAGCATCATCACTCGGGTCAACTTGGTAATGACGGCGGCGCCGACCACGGCGCCATTCATGGCGTTACCGGCGGCGACCACTTGCGCGACCTCATGGATGGTGGCGCCGGTGTAGATACCCATCAAGCGATCCGGCCAGTGCAGCATCCCTTGCAACAGCGGATAAAGAAACATACCTAGCGTGCCGAATAGCACCACGGTCGCCACGGCCATGGCGGTTTGATGCGGTTTGCCACGAACCACCGGTTCGGTGGCCAGCACCGCCGCCGCTCCGCAGATGGAAGCGCCGACAGCCGTGAGCATTGCGGTTTCCCGGTCGATTTTCAGCCAGCGGGTACCGATCAGATAGCCGCCAACGAAGGTGCTTGTAATGACGGCAAGGTCCGTCAATAGACCCGTCAAGCCGACATCGGCGACCTGCTGAAAAGAGAGCCGAAACCCGTAAAAGATGATGCCGAGCCGCAGCAAACGATTTTGGGCGAAATGGATGCCTGGTTTCCAGGAAACCGGGATGAACTTTTGTCCCAGATTGCCCGCCGCCATGCCCAGCAGGATGGCCAGGGTCAGAGACGAAAGCTGCCAGTGTTGCATCCAGGCGGTATTGGCAAGACTGGTTGCGGCCAGTGCGATGAGCAACGGCAGAGCCAGTCCGGGCAGAACGATGTACCTCATGGTTGAACCTCGAAGCGATGAACGAAGGAGCAACCATTGTGAGAAACCCATAAATTTAATGATATTTGAATATTTGTTATTAGTAGTAAATAAAAATTGAACGTTTTCGCGTGTTTTGATAATTCATGATAATGGGAATTATCTTGAATTTTTGTCCTATGTATTGCTGTAAAATACGTATCATGTAATCATTCATAACATAAGACCCCATGGAGTTTCCCCTATGGCTCGTTCTGGAATCCGTTACGAAGAAGTCCAAGAAGCCGCCGAAACCCTGCTAGGTCGCGGCCTCAACCCCACCATTCAACGTGTACGCGAACTGCTTGGCACTGGCAGCAACACCACGATCAGCGAACACCTGAAACATTGGCAGCAACAACTGGCCGAATCGCCCAAGGCGGTTCTACCGCCCGCTGTCCCGGAAACCGTGATGACGGCCCTGGAGTCGTTTTGGAAAATCGCAATACACCAAGCCGAGGCTGCCTTCGAAGAACAACGCGCGGTGGCGGCTCAAGCCGTGGCTGCCGCTGAACAGGCGCGCGATGCCGCCGTCGCCGGCGAACGGCAAGCTCAGACCGCCGCCGATGATTTGAGTCGCCAGCTCGATGCCGTCACCTTGTCCGCGCGCCAACTCGCCGATCAATTGCTGGTGGCGCAAGAACGCCGCGCGGCGGCGGAAATCGCGATCGATGCCGCCGAACAACGCACGCAGGCCGCGATCGACGCCGGCGCGCAGATCCGAGCCGAGACCGAAGCACGGGTCGCGCAGATGGAAACCGTCTTGCAACAATTGCGGGTCGACATGAGCCACCAACAGACCCAGGCCCAACAACGCATCGACGATGAACGCCAGCGCGCCGAAGCCAACGAAACCCGATTGATGCACCTTCTCGATCAGGATCGCGCCGAACAGGCGGTTGAGCGCCAAACCTTCGCGGCCGAACGCCAGGAATGGAAAAACCGGGAAGCGGGTTGGCGCATGCAACAGGAAGCCCAACGCCGGGAAAATATCGAGATTCGCGCCGCGCTGGCCACCGCCGAGGAACGTTTGCGGGTGCGAGATACCGAACTGCGTCAGGTTCGCGTCGCGCTGGCCACCGCCGAGAACCGCTACGGTGACATGGCGCGCGCCACCGATGCCTTGCGCGGCGAGTTAAGAGCGGCGCTGGACGCGCAAAATCGCCTGCGGCAATCCTTCGAAATGAATCGACCCACACAACCCGACCCCAAGATTTTCCCTGATTCGGAGTGACCTCTCTTGGAGCGCTCCTTGTTTATCGTTGGAAATAGTTCCTAAAATCATTGTATTTTCGATGGATGTTTCATCCACCCCCGTATCGGACACAATAACGAGGTTCCTATCATCATGAATGCCGTGGTTCACGCCAAGGCCGAAAGCCGTCATCTGCTCTCGGGCAACGAAGCGGTGGCGCGCGCCGCCTGGGAGGCTGGCGTCCGTGTCGCCGCCGCCTATCCGGGCACTCCCGCCACCGAAATCCTGGAAAACATCGCGCTGTATCCCGATATCTATTCGGAATGGTCGGTGAACGAAAAAGTGGCGGTGGAAGTCGCCATCGGTGCGGCGCTGGCGGGCTCGCGTGCCTTGGCGGCCATGAAACACGTCGGCATGAACGTCGCCTCGGACGCTTTCATGACCCAGTCGCTGGCCGGCGTGGTCGGCGGTCTGGTGATCGTGGTGGCCGATGATGTCGGCCTGTCCTCGTCGCAGAACGAACAGGATTCCCGCTATTGGGGCCGCTTCGGCCACATGCCAGTGCTGGAACCGGCGGATTCCCAGGAAGCCTACGAGATGGTCAAGCAGGCTTTCGCGCTTTCCGAGCAATACGAGGTTCCGGTCATCGTCCGCATGACCACCCGTGTCTGCCACGTCAAGGCCATGGTCACGGTCGCGGGCCAACGGACCGAACACGCCGCCGCCGGCTTCCAGAAGAATCCCCAGCGCTGGGTGATGACCCCGGCCAACGCCAAGCCGCGCCTACCGGTGATGCACCAACGCGAACGACAGTTACAGGCCATGAGTGAAGCCAGCGATCTCAACTTCTCGGTCACTAGTAGTGACCGCCGGATCGGCTTCGTAACCGCCGGACCGGCCTTCATGCACGTCCGCGAAACTTTCCCTAACGCTCCCGTGCTCAAGCTCGGGTTCAGTTGCCCGCCACCGCTGGAAAAAATCCGCGCCTTCGCCGGCCAGGTCGATACCCTGGTGGTGGTCGAGGAAACCGAGCCATTGCTGGAAACCGAGATCCGCGCCGCCGGTCTGGAGGTGCGCGGCAAGGATATTCTGCCGCGTTGGGGCGAATTGGCGCCCAGCGTGTTGCGCCCGGCGATCAAGCCCTTGCTGGGCGAACCCTACCAGGTTCCAACCCGCCCGCAATCGACCGTCTTCCCGCGCCCGCCGACCATGTGCGCCTCTTGCCCGCATCTCGGCCCCTACTTTGCCCTCTCCCACATCCGTAATCTCAACATCGTCGGCGACATCGGTTGCTATACCCTTGGTGCCGGTCATCCCTGGAACGCGCTGGATACCTGCACCTGCATGGGCGCCTCGCTGAGCATGGCCCACGGCATGGACAAAGGGCGCGGCGCGTCCGACGAGAAGAAAAGCATCGTCGCGGTTATCGGCGATTCCACCTTCCTGCACATGGGCATGCAGGGTCTGCTGAACATGATCTACAACCGTGGCAACGTCACCGTGTTGCTGCTCGACAATCGTTCGGTCGGCATGACCGGCGGTCAGGAAAATCCCGGCACCGGCCAGAATCTGCACGGCTTGCCGACCCCGCGAGTCGATTTTGCCAAACTGGCCGAAGCGCTCGGCGTCCGCCCGGAGCGTATCCGCATGGTCGATCCCTACGAGTTGCCCACCATGGTCAAGCTGGTACGGGAAGAAACCAAGATGAACGAACCCTCGATCATCATCACTAACCGCCCCTGCTCGCTGACCGACCGCTTCGAGCGCTTCCGGCCCTACGAAGTCATCGACGACCAATGCACCGGTTGCGGCAATTGCATCGACCTCGGTTGCCCGGCCATCTCGGTCTCTCGCCGCGAGACCGTGACCGCCAAGAGCGGCAAAAGCAAGGAGCTGGTCTTCGCCCGCATCGATGCCAATACCTGTACCGGTTGCCACATGTGTGTCGAAACCTGTGCCCCCGAAGCGATTGTCCAGCAACCGCAAGCCAATACCATCCGGATTCATCCCCATGCTTGACGGTATCACCAACATCCTGGTGGTCGGCATCGGTGGTCAGGGCGTAATGACCGCCGCCGAAATGCTGGCCCGCACCGCCCTGAACCAAGGGTACGACGTCAAGAAAACCGAAGTGGCCGGCATGGCCCAGCGCGGCGGGGTGGTCTCCTCTCACGTTCGTTTCGGTCCCAGGATCTACTCGCCGCAGATCGATCCCGGTGAAGCCGATCTGCTGATCGGCTTCGAAGCCGCCGAAGCGTTGCGCTGGCTGCCCTATCTGCGCCCCACCGGCGTTGCCATGGTCAACACCCTGCGCCTCGCGCCGCCGGTGGTGTCGGTCGGTTTGTATGACTACCCCGCCGATCCCATCGGCGAATTGGCTCAGGCCGGCATCGAGGTTCATGCCTTCGACGCCGGCGCCATCGCGACGGAATTGGGTAATGCCAAGCTGGTGAATACCATCATGCTGGGGGCGATCAGCGACTACCTGCCCTTCTCCGCCGCAGTGCTCAGGGACTGCATTATCGAGGGCTTCCGCGCCTATAAACCCAAACTGGCGGAGATCAATGCCCAGGCGTTCGACACCGGGCGGGAGGCCGGACACGTCCAAACATCGTCATAACGCTCCTTAAACCGAGCCGATGGGTCGACCCTGACCCATCGATCGGCCCGTGCCGGATTATTCCAATAACTACCCTCGGGGAGAAATCACAATGAAAAATCAAGTGTGGAGAGCCATTCTGGTGTCGGCGTTGCTATTGGCCGGCGTCCAACCCGCCAACGCCGCCGATCCGATCAAGCTGGGTTCTTTCCTGGCGGTTACCGGTCCGGCCTCGTTTCTGGGCGATCCTGAACTCAAGACCCTGCAAATGCTGGTCGAGGACATCAATGCCAAGGGCGGGGTCAAGGGCCGCAAGATCGAATTGGTCCACTACGACACCAGTGGCAAAGCCCAGGATGCGGTCGGCTTCGTCAAGCGTCTGATCCGTAACGATCAGGTCGATGTCATCGTCGGCGGCACCACTTCCGGCGATACCTTGGCCGTCATCCCGGAAGTGGAAAAGGCGGCTATTCCCCTGGTATCGCTGGCGGGGGCGATCGAAATCGTCGAACCGGTCAAGCCATGGGTGTTCAAGACCGCGCACACCGACCGCATGGCCGCCGCCAAGATCTTCGAGGACTTGCGCAAGCGCGGCTTGACCAAGGTCGCGCTGATCGGCGGCGACGGCGGTTTCGACAAGTCCGGGCACGAGCAACTCCTCAAGCTGGCGCCCGATTACGGCATCTCGATCATTGCCGACGAATCCTACGGTAACAAAGACACCGACATGACCGCCCAATTGGCCAAGATCCGCGCCTCGGACGCCCAGGCGGTCATCAACTTCGGTTTCGGCCAGGCACCGGCCATCGTCACCAAGAACATGAAACAATTGGGTATCGATCTGCCGCTTTACCAATCCCATGGTGTCGCCTCCAAAACCTTCATCGATCTGGCCGGCGCGGCGGCCGAGGGTGTGCGCCTGCCGGCGGCGGCCCTGGTCGTCGCCGAACAATTACCCGATACCGATCCCCAAAAACCGATTTTGCTCGATTACAAAAAGCGCTTCGAGGCCAAATATGGGCCGGTTTCCACCTTCGGCGGCCATGCCTACGACGGCCTGATGATCGTTGTGGCGGCCATCGAGCGGGCCGGCGGCACCGACAAGGCCAAGGTGCGCGACGAAATCGAGAAAACCCATGGCTTTATCGGCACGGCCGGCGTGTTCAACATGACGCCCACCGATCATATGGGCTTAAGCTTGGATGCCTTTAAGATGGTGGAGATTCGCGACGGGGCTTGGAAGATCGTCGAATAAGCGCCGCCGATGCCCGAGCAACTGCTGCAGTTTCTGGCGACCGGGATCACGATCGGTTCGATTTATGCTTTGGTGGGGCTGGGATTCGCCCTGATCTACAACGCCTCCGATGTAGTGAACTTCGCCCAGGGAGAATTCGTGATGCTGGGCGCCATGGCCACCGTCGCCCTGCTGAACGCCGGCTTGCCGCTGGTGCTGGCGGGACTTGGCGCGACCCTGTTGACCGCGCTGGTCGGCCTGCTGCTGGAACGCTTTGCCATCGAACCGGCGGCGGGCGCATCGGTGGTCAGCACCATCATCGTCACCATCGGCGCGGCGATTTTTCTGCGCGGCGTCGTCCTACTGCTGTGGGGCAAGGGGTTTCACGCCCTACCCCCCTTCACCGGCGACACGCCCATCCAATT
>NZ_SPMZ01000024.1 GCF_012939995.1 Candidatus Competibacter phosphatis
GTCAAAAAAATCTGGGCGGATGGTGGTTATAGAGGTGAAAAGTTTGTTCAATGGGTCAAGGAACAGTTTGACTGCATTTTTGAAGTTGTTGAAAAAAAAGAAAACGGATAAGGGATTTCAGGTTTTACCTCGGCGATGGGTTGTAGAGCGAACCTTTGCTTGGCTCGGGCGATCTCGCCGCTTAAGCAAAGATTACGAACGGAAACCCACATCGAGTACGGGCCATGTTTATATGGCCTCAATTCGACTCATGCTGCGAAGAATTTGTAAAGAACGAGTATTATTACAAGGGACTGCTTTAGAGGTAGCTTAGGTAATTGAGTTTTTTCACAGCTTCTTACGCGATCGAACAGAATCCGATCTCCGTGCTGATCACCGACATCAACGGTGTCATCGAGTACGCCAATCCAAAATTCTCCGAAGTCAGCGGTTATCTACTGGAAGAAATTCGAGGAAAAAATCCCTATTTTCTACAAACCAACACCTTGAGCGCCGAAGAATATCAACGCATGAGCCAGTTGGTCATCAATGGTGGTGTCTGGCAGGGGGAATTGTGCAGCCGCCGCAAGAACGGCGATTTCTTCTGGGAGTCCACGCATATCTCCGCGATTCGAAATCCATACGGCGCGATTAGCCATTTCGTGTGGTTGCGCGAAGACATATCGGATCGCAAGCGTGCCGAGGAGCGTATTCGCTTTCTGGCTTATTACGATAATCTGACCCACTTGCCAAACCGATTGATGTTGCAGGAGCGTTTGCGGGAAGCGATAGAAATCTCCCGAATGCACTCGTGCTTGTTGGCGGTGATATTCCTGGATTTGGATCAATTCAAACGAATTAACGACTCGCTGGGCCATCGAGCAGGCGATTTGCTGCTGCAACAGGTGGCTAATCGGCTACAAGAGTGCCTGCGATTCAGCGATCAGGTTTATATCGCTCGCCCGGATACCCCTTTGCCTCAGGATTTGCTGGCCCGACTCGGAGGTGATGAATTTGTCATCGTGTTGACCGAGTTCAATCACACCGACGCGGTGACCCGGGTGGCGCGCAGGGTGTTGGATGTCATGGCCAAGCCGTTCGTGGTGAATAACAAGGAAGTATTCACCAGTTGTAGCATCGGTATCGCCCTGTATCCATACGATGGCGATGATATGGAGGTTCTTCTAAAGCATGCCGACACCGCGCTTTACCACGCGAAGGATCGTGGTCGGAATAATTATCAGATGTTTTCCCCTTCGATGAACGTGGCCGCCACCCAGCGCCTGGTCCTGGAAAGCCATTTGCGCAAGGCGCTACAAAATCAGGAAATGACCCTTTACTATCAACCACAGGTTGTACTGGATAGCGGCCGAGTTACTGGAGTGGAAGCATTGCTGCGCTGGAATAGTCCGGAATTGGGAATGGTATCCCCGGCCGATTTTATTCCGATCGCGGAAGAAACCGGTTTGATCGTGTCAATCGGGGAGTGGGTGCTACGAACCGCTTGCACCCAAGCCCGCGCTTGGCAGACGATGGAAGGACTTTCTGATTTGCGCATGGCGGTTAATCTGTCGCCGCGGCAATTTTCCGATCCCCATTTCCTCAAGCGAATAGCAACGGCCTTGCAAGAAACCGGATTGCAACCGGAACTGTTGGAGCTGGAAATTACCGAAAGCCAACTGATGCAAGAGGGCTTGTTGGAATGTTTGCAGTCACTCAAAGAGCTTGGAGTCACGTTGAGTATCGACGACTTCGGAACGGGTTATTCCAATCTGAGATATCTGCAGCGATTTCCTCTTGACCGACTGAAAATCGACAAGTCCTTCGTGAAGGATATTGACTGTAAATCCAATCACGACACCATTGCCGCCACGGTGATCGCCATGGCGCGTAGTTTACGCTTGAGTGTCATTGCCGAAGGTGTGGAGACGAAGTGCCAGTTAGCCGGTTTGCGCGCGCTGGATTGCGATGAGATACAGGGGCATTATTGCAGTCATCCGCAGCCGCCCGAAAAAATTCTTGGAATATTGAAAAGCCACTTCAAGTTCGATTGACTCGTGCCCGAGTCAAGAGTCGTGTCCTGATGGAGGGAGTGACTCACAGGCACTGACACGGTGAGCGTCAGGTGGTTTGCCTGAATGAGTGAGTAGCCGACGCGCGAGCGGAGATCTCCCCAACCCCCATTCGATTTTTAGGGGTGCCGCCGTGGCATGTCTAGCCAGCTTGTCGGTCGGGTTCCGGCGGTAGCACCGGTTTCATCCTGGCGCCAAGAGTGGTTTTTGGATCTCCTTCCAGGCCCAGCAGGTGCCGATAGACTGCGGCGTATTCCATGACCCGCTGTACATAGGTTCGGGTTTCCCGGTAGGGAATGGTTTCCGCCCAGACATCGGCGGGCACCGGATGGTCGGCGGGTAACCACTGCATCACTTTGTTGGGACCGGCGTTATAGGCGGCGGTGGCCAGTGTCGGGTTGTCCTGCAATCGTTCCAACATCCGGCGCAGATAGTGCGCGCCGTAACGAATATTGGTCTTCGGTTGGCGCAGGTTGGGCATATCGACGGCATCCTGCAAATCCTGGGCAATTTGCTGTCCGGTCGCGGGCATCATCTGCATCAACCCCAGCGCTCCAACCGGGGAGCGGGCGTCGGCACGGAAAGCGCTTTCTTGTCGGATGACCGCATAGATCCAGGCCGGGTCCATGGCATCGGCCTTGGCATTTGCCACGACCTCGTCGTGGTAAGCCAGCGGAAAGCGCAGTTCCAGATCATCCCAATGTTCGGCACGGGCAATGGTAATGATGGCCTGGTGATACCACCCCCAACGATGAGCCAGTCGCGCCGCCTGTTTGAGCGTCGCTGGATCGAACGCTTGGGTGGCCTGTCGCCATTCGGCGTCGGCTTCCCACTCGCGGCCCAGAATGTACAATTCCCGCGCCCGTTGCAGACCGGGGGAACGGGCCAGCAGTGCGTCCAGTTCAGTGGGCGAAACCGACAGCGGCGTATTGGTCATGGCATAGGAGACGCCGAGCCGATCGGCGGCCAGAAAACCGTAATAGTCCCGTTGATTGGCAATGCGCCGATAGATGGATTGGGCGGGTTCGATCTGGCCGAGCGATTCCAGCGCCCGAGCTCGCCAGTATTGCCAGCGCGGACTATCGCGTTCTTCGGGAGGCAGGCGATCGAGCCAATGCAGGGCCGCCGGCCAGTCGCCTTGTCGTAAGCAGACCCGGATTCGCCATTCCCGCACATCCTGATCGACCACCGTCTCCGGCAAGGCCGCCAATCGCGCCAGTGCGCTTGGGTGGTAGTCGCTGGCGATCCACAGCGCCAGTAACCGCTCCTCGATGGCTAGCGGCGGAGCCAGCGACAGGTCGCGTGCCTTGAGCGTATCGAGCGCGGCCAAGGCCGCCAGCGCATCGCGCCGCCGCCAGCGACTCAGGCCGTCCGCCAGAATCGCGGGAACGCGCGGATCGCCGGCCTTGAATCGGGTAGCGTCGAGAACCAGGGTTGGATCGTCGGCGACCGCCAGCCAAGTGTCCGCCAACTCCTGGTCGGTGACCGACATGTCCGCTCGTAAAAACCGCGCAAGCCCCATGTCCCCCGCCGTCATCGCCAGCGCGAAGCGTTGCCAACGGAGTTCGGATGTGGGATTGCCTTCGGCCTGCCAAACCGTGATCACGGGATCGCAGGCGCTGGGCAGCGAACTACCGCGCCGCCAAAGCGTGGCGAAGTCCCGCAAGGCGGCTTCGCTTTGGCCCGCGTTCAGCAACGCTTGCCGCCGCCAGCATTCGAAAGTCGGGTCGCGGCCGGGAACGGCATCGCGCAGGTAATCGTCCCAGCGGCGGGCGCTGGCGAGTTGGCGCAACCAGGCGTTGCGCAAGCGATTGGCCAGTGGCGTATCGGAATAGGTTTGCAGGAAGTCCCGAACTTCGACCGTTGGGAATTCCGTCAGCCGCCGGGAAAGATCCCGGTAACGCAGGTAGGGATACAGTGGATAGTCACGCAACGCCGCATAGTCCACCGACGCGCCCGCTTGCAGCGATTGTTCGGCGATTTGAAAAGCTTCCCGCCGTGTTCGCCAAGAGTCCGTGGCGCCGACATCGCCGCCGAGCCCGATAGACAGAGCGATGACGAGTAGAAAAGGTATGAACATCCCCCTCCCGGCAACGGGAGAGGGACAGGCGCGAAAGTCATTCTTCAAGCACGGAACTCACGATTGCATCAGGTTTCCAGTCGCACTGGGTTGCCGAACCACTGATTCCGGGCGATCTTGCGCACGAGATCGACCGGAATGATCACGACGGCCAGCAGCAGCACATAGACCCATTCCTGCATCGATAAACCGACCGAGCGTAATATCTCGCCACCATAGGTGATGAAGAAGATCTGAATCACCATGATCGACGGGATAATGATGGAGAACAAGCGGTTGTCGAGCAGGTGTTCGAACAGGTTCAGCCCTTGGGTACGGGCGTTGAAGGTGTTGAAGACCTGAATGAACACGAAGAAGGCGAAGAAGGCGGTCAGGAACTTGGCTTGCGCCGCGTCGGAACCGATCTCGTGGCCGCCGGAAAATAGCGTCCGGGTCAGGTTGCTGGTGAGGAACAGAATACTGATGAAGGCGATGAACGCGCCGTTGATCAGGATCGACGACCACATGTCGGTATTGATCAGTTGTTCGTCGCGCCGCATCGGTTTCTCCAACATGTAGCGTTCCAGCGCGGCTTCGCCGGCGAAAGCCAGCCCGGCCAAGGTGTCCATGATGATGTTCAGCCACAGCAACTGGGTCATGGTCAGTGGTAGGTCGAAGCCGAAGAACTGGCCTAGGAACACCACCAGGATGGCGGAGACGTTCACCGTCAACTGGAAGATCAGGAACTTGCGGATCGATTTGAACAGGGTGCGTCCGTACAGTACCGCCTTGGTCAAGGAGGAAAAATTGTCGTCGAGAATGACGATGTCGCCGGATTCCTTGGTCATCTCGGTACCGCTGCCCATGGCGAAGCCGACATCGGCGTTTTTCACCGCTGGCGCATCGTTGACGCCGTCGCCGGTCATCCCAGCCACCAAATTCAATTCCTTGGCCAGCTTCACCAAGCGGCTCTTGTCGGTCGGGAAGGCGCGCGCCACTACGTAAAGATGCGGCAGTTTCTGTTTCACTTCCTCATCGGACAGTTGGGACAGCTCAGCCGAAGTGAGGACAATCGCCTGTGGATCGTCTTCCAGCAGACCGACGTCCTTGGCGATGGCCTGGGCGGTTTCCTTGGCGTCGCCAGTGATCATGATGACGTGGATACCGGCGTTCTTGGCGGTTTTCACCGAGGCATAGGAGGTCTCACGCAGTTCGTCGCGCATCCCGAACACGCCGACCAGGGTCAGATTGGCCGGCAGCGCCTTACTGTCGTCGATCGGCGTTTCGCTCACCGCCACCGCCAACAGGCGCATGGCCCGCGAGGACAGCTCGCGCATGGCCGCTTCCAGAGTGCTGCGATCGCTGAGATCGACGGTATTGCCTTCCGCGTCCAGACAACGCGCGCAGTTTTGCAGAATCACTTCCGGCGCACCCTTGACCAAGGTCAACGCCCGATCGCCGGTGACTTGCGTGGCGGAGAATTTGCGAGTGCTATTGAAGGGAATGAGATCGACGATATCCACATTGCCGGTTTGCGCCAGATAGGGTGTCACGAAACGCAACAACGCCTGCTCGGTGCGGTCGGCGCCGACCATTTTCGGATCGTTCGGGTCGCTGGCATCGATCACCGCGCTGGTGTTGTTGCGCAAGGCGAACCCGGTGGTATCGCGCAGCGTCTGGGGAATGTCGTCCAATTTTTCGTACCGCGCGCCCACGCCGGTGAGAAAGGCGCTGACCGACAGCCGGCCTTGGGTCAGGGTGCCGGTCTTGTCGGTGAACAGGATATTCAGGCTGCCGGCGGTTTCGATGCCCAGCAACTTGCGCACCAGCACCTTGACGCTGAGCAGTTTCTTCATGTTGATCGCCAGCACCATGGCGATCATCATCGGCAAGCCTTCCGGTACCGCCACCACCACGACGATGATCGCCAGAATCGCCGCCGTCACGAAATCCTTGACGATCACTCCGCTGGCCTGTGCCCAGTAAGCGTCGAAACTTTCGGCTTGCAGGAACATGTTGTTGAACATGAAGGCCAGGAAAATCAGGGTAGCGCCGACATAGCCGAAGGTCGAGATATGCCCGCCCAGCACCGTAAGCTTGTGTTGCAGCGGCGAGAGGCGATCCTCGGCCGATAGCAGTTCCTTCATGGTCTGGCCATAGCGGGTCTGGTCGCCCACTGCACTGGCTCGCATCACGCATTCGCCATCGACCAGCAGGCCGGCGCGAAACAAGCGGTGTTCTTCGGCATCGGTCGCCGGATCGGCGCCTTCCGGTAAGGCCGTCTTCTTGACCGGCTCCGATTCGCCGGTCAATGCCGCTTCGTCCACTTCGGCATGGCCGGCGATGAGCAGACCATCGGTCGGAACCGTGTCGCCTGGCTGCAATAGAACGTGATCGCCGACGACCAGATCGTTGATCGAGATTTCAGTTAGATGGCCGTTACGGAACACCTTGACCAGGATCATCGAGGCTTCTTCCAGCAGTTTCTGGAAAGACTGCTCGTTGCTGTGTTCCGACCAGGTGGCGACGAAGGTGGCGATCACCACCGCAAAGGCAATGCCGACGCTTTCGTACCATTCGGCATAACCAAAGACCGTTAGCAGGACCGTGATCAGCAAGGCGGCAATCAGGATGATGATGATCGGGTCTTTCAGGTTGCCCAGCAGCTTATCCCAGAAGGTTTCAGCCTCCTGGCTGGCCACGGCATTGGAACCGTGCTGGGCGCGGGAAGCTTCCGCTTCCTGATCGGTCAACCCTGAATAAGTGAATTTCATGGTGGTTCTTCAACTTGAATGAGTTTGGAGATAGCGCGAAGCGGGTAGCGGCGTGAAATCTTGGGCACAAGCCCTGGATGCAGTCGTCCCGCAAGTTCGATTCTCTCGGGCGTTCCACGGTTCCCGCGATGGAAAACCCTCATTGCGGGGGATTGGCGCGGGCGGTCGTGGTGAGATGGAGCTCGGTTTATCAAAGCTGGGGGGAGGGATAAGAGCCTGCCATACTGGGCGGCTGAGAAATAATCCCGCCAAAGCGCCATCGGGCAACGGTGCTTTTGCGGGAATGACAGGCCGTTTATACCGTTTATCGATCGTTGCCGGCAAACAGAGAATTGCTGGGTGTGACCGTGGGGCGGCGCGTGCTGCTGTTGCCGACGATCACCTGCTGGCCGGTGGGGCGCAGGTAGGTGGTTTGCGGGGTACGCATGGTCCGGTTAGTGCGCGGCGTAATGATGGTCACGCCCCCTCCGGTTCGGCCTGGGTAGTATCCACCGGCGTTGTTCAATGCCAACGAGCCGCCGCTGGCGCCAGCATAATAGAGACCGTCGGTTCGGTATTGCTGGTAGAAACTCAAGACGCGGTCGACGTAAGTTTGGGTCTCCCTGTAAGGAGGGATCTGGTTGCCGTATTTTTGCACCGCGCCTTCGCCGGCGTTGTAAGCGGCCACCGCCAGCCGGGTATCGTTGAACTGGTCCAACAGCCAGCGCAGGTAGCGAGCGCCACCGTGCATGTTGGCAACCGGATCGTAGGCGTTGCTCACCCCGAATCGCTCGGCGGTGCCCGGCATGAGTTGCATCAACCCCATGGCGCCCTTGGGGGATACCGCCCAGGGGTTGTAAGAGGATTCGGCGCTGATGACAGCGTGCATGAGCGCCGGATCGAGCCGGTATTGCGCGGCGATGCGATTGACGTCGGGCGTGTAGCGCTGGCGATTGTTTTCGCCGGTGCGGGATAGCCTGGCGCGGCTGGCACGGCTGGTGTAGTTGCGCGGAGTGATCAGCTTGCCGCCAGGGCCGTACAGATTGCTGGGGGCGAAGCTGGAACTCTGGGCTGCTTTCTTGCTGTAGGCTGGCGTGCGCATCACCAGCTTGTAGCGGGGGTCGTTGGGGACGTTGCTCAGATGCCGTACCCCGTTACTGTCCACGAAGGCGTAGATATCCGCTTGGGCGGGTCCGGCCAGCGCCAAGGCCACCGGAACCAAACCGGCCAATAGCAGCCGCTTCATCAGGTTCTCCTTTTATTATCGAAAAGCTTAGTCATTGGTAAGTGACGACCGGGCGGCCGTCTTGACTCAAGCGGGAGAGTCGAGCGTCTGTCGGTTGATGGAACTAAGATTAACATAATCCGCGCGAACTACACGTTTGCGAGCGCGCCCCGCAAGCCCGCGCGGGGCCTTTCTGGAATCAATACGCTGAATCGTCTAGAGAAAATAAAATATTCCGGTGGACGCCGTCCGGTAAATCCGGCCCGCCCGTTGGGTTTCGCTCCCAGCCTGTAAGAGGTCACGATGTTCAGAACCGCCGAACTGCAACGCAAGCTGCCCAAAGGGGATTATCACCAACAGATCCCCCAGTTGCGGCAGGAGTTGCTGATGATGCAGATGGAATTGCGGGAGGCCGATTTTCCGGTGATCGTGGTATTCGCCGGAGTGGACGGCGCCGGTAAAAGCGAAACGGTCAACAAGCTGCACGAGTGGATGGATTCTCGTTGGCTGGTTGCTCGCGCCTTCGGCGAGCTTTCCGACGAGGAGCGCGATCGCCCGGAATACTGGCGGTTCTGGCGGGAGTTGCCGCCCAAGGGACGCATCGCCTTGTTTCTCAGCTCCTGGTATTCGGTGCCGATTCTCGACCATGTCTACGGCCGCGTCGGCCTGGCCGAGTTCGACGAGCGGCTGGCGCGGATCAAGTCGTTCGAGAAAACCCTGGCCGACGATGGCGCGCTGATCCTGAAATTCTGGATGCATTTGTCCAAGGACGCGCAGAAGGAGCGCTTGCGCAAATTGGAAAAGAATCCGCTGTTGCACTGGCAAATTTCCAAGCGCGACTGGCGACACTGGGAACTGTACGATCAGTTCGTCGCCGCCGCCGAACGCACGATCATGAAGACCAGCACCGGCTTGGCGCCCTGGAAGATCGTCGAAGGTTACGACGCCCGCTACCGGAGCATTTCGGTGGCGATCGCCATCCGCGATGCCATCCGCTTCCGGCTGGAAGAGGCCAAGACGCAAGCGGCCGGTGCCGCCGTTCACCTGCCCGAGCCGTTTCCGTCGGAGTCGGGCCTGCCGCCGGTCACCATCTTGTCACGGTTGGACATGGACAAGAGTCTGTCCAAGGAAGACTACACCGCCGGCTTGAAGCGCTACCAGAGTCAACTGAACCAACTGCAGCGCGCGGCTCGGGAGCGGCGGATTTCCACCATTCTGGTCTTCGAGGGTTGGGATGCCGCCGGCAAGGGCGGCAGCATCCGCCGCATCACCACCGCCCTCGACGCCCGCGACTATCAGGTGATCCAGATCGCCGCGCCCACCGACGAAGAAGCCGCGCACAATTACTTGTGGCGGTTCTGGCGGCACCTGCCGCGCGCCGGCCGGGTCACCATTTTCGACCGCAGTTGGTACGGGCGGGTGCTGGTGGAGCGGATCGAGGGCTTCGCCGGCACCCGTGAATGGCAACGCGCCTACGCCGAGATCAACGACTTCGAGGCGCAGTTGGTGGAAAGCGGCATTGTACTGGTGAAGTTCTGGTTGCACATCACCCCGGACGAGCAGTTGCAGCGCTTCAAGGAGCGCGAGCAAATCGCCTACAAGGCCTGGAAACTGACCGATGAGGACTGGCGCAACCGCGAGCGTTGGGCCGATTACGAACTGGCGGTCAACGATCTGGTGGAGCGAACCAGCACCCATCAGGCGCCGTGGTCGTTGATCGAAGCGAACGATAAGCGCCATGCGCGCGTCGAAGTGCTACGCACGCTCTGCGAGCGGTTGGAGACCGCGCTTGCCGGTCAACCGAAACCACCAAAATGAAAATCTGGAAGGTATGTTTGCCATGACCGAATCCACCGAATCCGTCGCGCATGACGCCGAAACCGTGGAAAGTAAACCGCGCGCGCGTCGCGAGCGGCACGACGAACAAATCACGGTCGAGGAGACGGTCGCGCCGTCACCGCCCGCGATCGATCCCGACGCCCCCGAATGGTATCTGAACCGCGAGCTGACCTGGTTGGCCTTCAACCAGCGGGTGCTGCACGAAGCCCAGGACGCGCGTAATCCGCTGCTGGAGCGAGTCAAGTTTCTGGCCATCGTCGGTTCCAATCTGAACGAATTTTTCATGAAACGCATCGGCGGCCTCAAGCAACAGATCGGCGCGCGGGTCCGGGAGCTGACGGTGGATGGCCGTAGCCCCGAGCAGCAGGTGAGCGAGTGCCTGGTGGTGGTGCGCGATATCGTGGAGCAGCAGCGGTTGCTGGCGTCCGAGTTGCATCGTCTGCTGAAGGAGCAGGGCATCGTTTTGCGCAGCCACCAGCGGCTGACCGAGGAACAGCGCCAGCAGATGCGCGAGTACTACCTGCAAAACATCTTTCCCTTGGTTACGCCGCAGACCATGGACCCGGCGCACCCGTTCCCCTTCATTTCCAACTTGTCGCTCAATCTGCTGGTGACGGTGCGTTATCCCAACGACGATGCCAGCGGGCTGGCGCGGATCAAGGTGCCGGTCGGCTCCGGCATTCCGCGTTTTCTCAAGGTCGGCGACGAGGAACTGTACGTACCGCTGGAGGATGTGGTCGCCAACAATCTCGATCTGCTGTTTCCCGGCATGGTGATCGAAGGCTGCGAGCTGTTCCGCGTCACCCGCAACGCCATCACCGAGCGCGACGAGGACTTGGCCGACGATTTGCTGGTGATGATCGAAACCGAATTACGCGAGCGCAAGTTCGCTCCCATCGTTCGATTGGAAGTACAAAAGGACATGGACCCCGTGCACCGGGGCATGCTGGCCGCCGAACTGGGTCTGGACGAAGCCAGCGAGGTGTTCGAGGTCGACGGCATGATGGCGTTGCGCGACCTGTTCCAGATCGTCGGCGTCAACCGACCCGACCTGCACGATCCGCCGCACCATCCACTCGATCATCCCAAGCTGAGCGACAAGCGCAGCATTTTCCACATCATCCGCGAGGTCGGACCGATCCTGTTGCAGCATCCCTATGAGTCGTTCGCGACCTCGGTGGAGCGATTTCTATTGGAAGCCAGCTTCGATCCGAAGGTGCTGGCGATCAAGATGACCCTGTACCGCACCTCGGAAGATTCCAAGATCATCGATTATCTGGTCGATGCCGCCCAGAACGGCAAGCAGGTGACGGTGGTGGTGGAGTTGAAGGCGCGTTTCGACGAAGCGGCCAACATCCGCTGGGCCAACCGACTGGAAGAGGCCGGCATCCATGTGACCTACGGGGTACTGGGGCTGAAGACGCACAGCAAGGTGATCCTGGTGGTGCGGCGCGACTACAATGGTCTGCGCCGCTATGCCCATATCGGTACCGGTAACTATCACGCCGGTACCGCCCGGCTGTACAGCGATCTGGGCTTGTTGACCTGTGATCCGGCCATCGGTGAGGACCTGACCGAGCTGTTCAACTATCTGACCACCGGTTATGTGCCCAAACGTCTGTACCGCAAGCTGTTGCCGGCGCCCAAGATGCTCAAGCCGGCGCTGCTGACCAAGATCGAGCGGGAGAGCGAACATGCCAAGGCCGGTCGGCCGGCGCGAATCCAGTTCAAGATGAACGCGCTGGAGGACAAGGACATCACGGCGGCGTTGTATCGAGCGTCGCAGGCCGGTGTCCCGGTGGATTTGATCATTCGTGATACCTGCCGATTGCGACCCGGTATCGCGGGGTTGTCCGAGCAGGTGCGGGTGGTGAGCATCGTCGGCCGGTTTCTGGAGCACACCCGGATTTACCATTTCCTGAATGGAGGGGCCGAGGAATATTTCATTGGTTCGGCCGACTGCATGAAGCGCAATCTGGAGAGTCGGGTCGAGGTGGTGGCGCCGGTGGATCTCCCGGAGTTGCAGCGAGAATTGCAGCAAATTCTGGATATTCAACTCAACGACCGGCGTGACGCCTGGGATATGCAGTCCGACGGCACCTACATTCAGCGCATGCCCGGCGAGGGCGATGATCCGCGTGGTTCCCAACAGATACTGATCGAACTGGCCGAGCGCCGACAAAAGGAGGCTCGGCGCTTGAAGAAGCGTAAACCCAAGGGCATCGCCCGGCGGCCGATCTTTGAACGCTGACCCGCAGTTGCGGTCCGTGAGCGTGCCAGTCGTCACCCACGTCAAGGCCAGTCCGCTCGCCCTGACGGTCGATACCACCAGCGAGGAAGCCTTCATCGCCATCGTCGGCGCCTGTCTGACACACGCCGAGGCCAACCGGCCGGCGGTGCTGGACGAGCAAGTCGAGGGTGTCCATCAGATGCGAGTGGCGTTCCGTCGACTGCGCTCCGGTCTCAAGATCTTTCGGCCGCTCATCCCGCGTGAGGTCAGCGCCGAACTGGTAGCGGGTATCCGCTGGCTGAACGGTTTTCTGGGACCAGCCCGCGATTGGGATGTATTTCTGGAAGAAGGCATGTTACCGGTGTTCGCGCGCTTTCCCCGCAAGCGCGGTCTGCATCTGTTTCGGGCCAGGGCCGAGACCCTCCGTCGGAGCCACTATCGAAGCTTACGCGCGGCGCTGGAAGAACCCCGTTATCCCCTACTGTTGCAGCAGTTTGCCGGCTGGTTGGATTGCCGCGCCTGGCGGGAGAACCTGACTGACCGGCAGCGAGAGCACCTGGACAGGCCGGTGCTGAAGTTTGCCACCCCGCTGTTGGAAGACGATTATCGGCGAGTGCTGAAGCGAGGCGAGGATTTTGCCCGGTTGACCGCCGAGGAGCGGCACGCGCTGCGGATTCGCATCAAGGAACTGCGCTACGCGATGGATTTTTTCGCCAGCCTCTACCCGGTGCCGTCGGTCAAACCCTTTCTGGGCGCCTTGGCCAAGCTGCAAGATGATCTTGGGGTAATGAACGACATCGCGGTCACACGGCGATTGCTGGACGAGGCGCGGTTGAACACGGTGTCCGCCGCCCGACAGGTGATCGATGGTTGGTATGGTTGCCGGCTGGATGTCCATGAAGACCAGTTCGCCGAGTCCTGGCGGCGCTTCGTGGAATGCGAGCGACCCTGGAAGGAGTGACCTGGCCGCCTTTCCGCGCGGTGGCTGAGTTTATGGCAAAGCATGAACGTGACTGGCCGCCGGCGCGACGTCCGGCGGCCAGTTCGTTCCTTACGGGAGAACAACCATGTCTGGACCGACCTTGACCCAACAGTTGACCGAACTGATTACCGACAAACCGGTCGTGGCCACCGATTTGGAACAGGCGGCGTTGCTGACGTTGGATGCGATGGCCAACGCGCTGGGTGCGCGAACGACCGAACCGGGCGCGATCCTGCTGCGTTGGGCCGACGAAACCACGATCGCCGACGCCGCGCGGCGCGCTTTCCTGTTGGGATCGCTGACCCACATTTTGGAAACCGACGATCTGCACCGAACTTCGGTGGTCCATCCGGGTTGCGTGGTGGTGCCGGCGGCCTGGGCGGTGGCGGCGCGGGAAGGCATTCGCGGCCATGCCATGCTGAGGGCGGTGTTGTGGGGATTCGAGGCGGTGACGCGAGTGGGGATGGCGGTTGGTCCGACCCATTATCGGCTTTGGCACAACACCGCCACCTGCGGTCCCTATGGTTCGGCCATGGCGGCGGCGGCGTTGTTGCGGTTGGATCCGCCGGCCACGGTCCACGCCCTGGGCAATGCCGGCGCGCAGTCTTTCGGGCTGTGGCAGTTTTTGGAGACCGGAACGATGACCAAGCACCTGCACGCCGGACGGGCGGCGGAGGCGGGGGTGTTGGCGACGGATCTGGCCCGGTTCGGCTTCACTGGTCCGCCGGCCATCTTGGAAGGGGCCAAGGGTTGGTTTGCCGCCACCTGTCCCGACGCCGACCCCGCTGCGGTGACACGCGACCCGAACGGTCCCTGGCAGTTGCTGCTTACCTCGATCAAACCCTGGCCGTCCTGCCGGCATACGCATCCGGCCATCGACGCGGCTCGCGAATTACGGCATCGTTGCCCAGTCGGCGCCATCGAGCGGGTGGAAGTGGAGAGTTATCCGGCGGCGCTGGAGGTTTGCGATCGGCCGCTGCCTCGGAGCGATTACGAGGCCAAATTTTCGTTGCAGCATTGCGTGGCGGCGGCGCTGGCGCGGGATGCCGTGGATTTCGCTGCTTTTGCCGAGCCGGCGCGGGCCGAGCTGGCGGCATTGCGCGGGCGGGTGACCCTGCGGGTGGCCGAACCCTATGCCGCCGTTTATCCCTCGGCCTGGGGGAGCGCGGTGACAGTCGTATTGCGCGATGGCGAACGGGTCACGGTCGGACGCACTCATGCCAAGGGCGATCCCGAAGCGTCGTTGACGCCGGTCGAATTGATCGCCAAGGCGCGGATGTTGATGGTTCATGGCGGAATTCGCGAACCGGACCGGCTCATCGATGCAATACTGGCGTTATCCGATGATTCGGCGCTACCGGAGCTGCCTTAAATTTGAGCAAATATTTCAGTAGTGCAACAAAAATTAATTATAACTTGTTGTTTCTAAATCAAAATGTTGTTTTTTTGCCGAAAAACAACGAAAAATAAGTGTGTTTGCTCTAAATTTTTTTGCTAGAATTGCAACCGTGCAGCAGGCATCTTTGCTTCTCCTCAGTCTGCTGCACATCCTCCTTTGGTGGTTTTTTGGCCGGACGCTCTTTTGTCCGGCCCTTTTTGTTTTCAGGGTGCCGAAACTGATTTGAGGCCAAGACAGGCATGATCGGGTTCCGCCGCATTCCGCCCAAACCACCCGGTTGCGAGTTGTGCGGCAGGCTCATGTCCGCGCTGACTCGCCATCATTTGATTCCCCGTACCCGCCATCGCAAGAAGCGCACCCAACGCTTGTTCGAGCGTGAAGAAGCACGCACTCTCATTCTGTGGATTTGCCGACCCTGCCACGATCATATTCATGGCGTGCTCAGCGAGAAGGAAATGGCGGCGGGCTACCACAGCCGCGAAGCGTTGCTGGCGCATCCGGCGATTCGCCGCTTTGCGGCGTGGATCGGGACCAAGCCGGCGGGTTTTATGCCGGTGGGGCGAAGTCCGAAGCGCTAGCTGGTTGGTCGGGAGCGTTCAAGCCCTGGAAACGGCCAGCACTCGTCCCAGCCAGCCAGCGATATCTTGGATTTCCTGCCAGCACACTTCGTGGCCCATACCGTAATCCTGCCATTCCACTTGGTAAGCCAAGCTCTCCAGCAACTCGGCGCTTTGCCGGCCGTAACGTAGTGGAATGATGGCGTCGTAGTCGCCATGGGCCATGAAGATCGGCGTTTGCCGATTGGCGGGCCGCCGTTCGCCGTTCAACTGGCTGGCCAGGGGAAGGTAGCAGGACAAGGCCAGAATGCCGGCCAATTGATCAGAATAACGCAGCGCGGTATGCAAGGCCATGGCCCCGCCTTGGGAAAAACCGGCCAGCACGATGCGCTCGGTGGGGACGCCGCGTTTCTTTTCGCGTTCGAGCAACTCGTAAATCGCCCGCTCGGAGGCGTACACGCCATCGGGGTCTTCCTGACGCGGCAGATCCATGCTCAGCACGTCGTACCAGGCCCGCATCCGCATCCCGCCGTTGACCGTGACCGGGCGGATCGGTGCGTTGGGAAAGACGAAGCGGACGCCCAGTTCCGATGGCAGGCGTAGTTCCGGTACGATGGGCTCGAAGTCATGAGCATCGGCGCCCAGCCCGTGCATCCAGATTACGCTGGAGCGGGCGGTGCCGGCGGGTTCGATCTCAACGGTGGTCAGAGGCATATCGGTCATGAACAATTCTCGTGGATTGGCGGTCAGGCGGCATTACCGGGGAAAGCGGCCTGGCTTGTCAAGCCACGTCGTTCAGGCGATTGCGCGCTATACTGACGACGATTTTCATGTCCGACCTCAGGATATTGTCTCGATGCCTAGATTTCACCCCGGACGGGTGCTGACAGGGTTGCTGTTGGTGGCGTTGCTGGCCGGCTGCGGCCAGAAGGGTCCGCTGTATCTGCCCAAACCCCAGCCGCAACCGCCATCGTCCGAGCAGCCCTCCACCGTGAAGCCTTGAATCATGGACCATTTCGAATACCGCGACGGCCGGTTGCATGCCGAGGACGTGCCGGTCGCCGACATCGCGGCGACGGTTGGCACCCCTTGCTACATTTATTCCCGCGCCACGATCGAACGCCACTGGCGCGCTTTCGATCACGCCTTCGGTGAGCATCCCCATCTGGTTTGTTACGCGGTCAAGGCCAACAGCAACTTGGCGGTGCTGAACGTGCTGGCTCGGCTGGGGTCCGGTTTCGATATCGTGTCGGGCGGTGAGCTGGAACGCGTGCTTGCGGCTGGCGGCGATCCCGGAAAAATCGTGTTTTCGGGGGTCGGCAAGCGCCGTGACGAACTGGAACACGCCCTCGAAATGAAGATCCGCTGTTTCAACGTCGAATCCGAAGCAGAGTTGGCGCTGTTGGAGCGCGTGGCGGCGGAACGAGGCCAGCGGGCGCCGGTGTCGCTGCGCATCAATCCGGACGTGGACGCCGATACGCACCCTTATATCTCCACCGGACTCAAGCAGAACAAGTTTGGTATTGAGGTGGAGCGGGCGTTGGCGGTTTACGCGCGGGCCGCCGCCTCGCCGTATCTGGAAGTCGTTGGCGTGGATTGTCATATCGGTTCGCAGTTGACTCGGGTGGCGCCGTTCGTGGACGCGCTGGAGCGGGTGCTGGCGCTGGTGGGGCGACTGGAAGCGCAGGGGATTGCGATCCGTCATCTCGACTTGGGCGGCGGGCTGGGCATTCGCTATCGCGACGAGGAGCCGCCGCTGCCGGCCGAGCATGCCGCCGCTCTGTTGGAACGCTTGCGCGACCGGCCCCACGAAATTCTGATCGAGCCGGGCCGGGCCATCGTGGGCAACGCCGGCATTCTGGTGACGCGGGTGGAACTGCTCAAGCAAGGTGACGAAAAGAGCTTCGCGGTGGTGGACGCGGCAATGAACGATCTGTTGCGGCCAGCACTGTACTCGGCTTGGCAGGCGATTATCCCGGTCGAACCACGCGCGGTGGGTGAGCCGCATCGCTACGACGTAGTGGGACCAATCTGCGAAACCGGCGATTTTCTCGGCAAGGACCGGGAATTGAACATCGAGCCGGGCGATCTATTGGCGGTGCGCTCCGCCGGTGCTTACGGTTTCGCCATGAGTTCCAACTACAATTCCCGGCCGCGCGCCGCCGAGGTGATGGTGAACGGTGGCCGTTTCCAGGTGGTGCGCCAGCGGGAAACGGTGGCGGAGTTGTATGCCGGCGAAGCGGTATGGTCGTGAGTCCGCAGTTTCACGGTCTGGTGCTGGCTTCGTGGAAGTCCCACAAGGAACCGATTTCATGAACTCCCGTTTTACCAATCCCTCCATGGATGAAATCCGCACCCTCCTGAGGCGTATCAAGACCATCGCCGTAGTTGGGCTGTCCGCCTCGCCGCGCCGGCCTAGCCACGGGGTCGCCAAGGCATTGCAGGGTTTCGGTTATCGCATCATCCCGGTCAATCCCGCCTTGTCGGAAGGATTGGGCGAGAAGGTCTATCCGAGTCTGCGCGATTTGCCCGAGCCGGTGGATCTGGTGGATGTATTCCGCGATCCTTCCCACGTCGCCGCCATCGTCGACGAGTGCATCGATCTGAAGCTGCCGGCCCTCTGGCTACAGGATGGCGTGATCGATTCAACGGCGGCGTTGCGGGCACAAGCGGCTGGATTGACCGTGGTGATGGATCGCTGTATTTACCGCGACTACCTCCGGCTGGTGGCATGATCGCGTCCGCCGTTTCCAACCTCTAACCGCGCAAGCTCGATTTTGCAATGACCGATCAAACTTCCGAAAACCCGATTCAGCATCGAACCCTCGAACACCCGGTCCAGCACCGGCTGAAACTACGCAACCTGCGTCTGTCCGACTATGGCGATGTCGAGGAGATCATGGAAGCGGTCTACCCCAGCATGGACGGGGCTTGGAGTCGCGAGCAGTTCGCTTCCCAGATCGCCCGGTTTCCGGAAGGGCAAATCTGCATCGAGGACAATGGCAAGGTAGTGGCGGCCACCATCAGCCTGATCGTGGACTACGGTCGCCATGGTGATCGTCACACCTACAATCAGATCATCGGTGACGGCTACCTCACCACCCACGACCCCAACGGCGATACCTTGTACGGGGTGGATGTCTTCGTGCATCCCGATTATCGCGACATGCGGCTCGGTCGGCGGTTGTACGACGCCCGCAAGGAACTGTGCGAGAAGCTCAATCTGCGCGCCATCATCGTCGGCGGCCGGATTCCCGGCTACGGCAAGTACGCCCACGACATGACCCCCCAGCAGTACGTGGAGCAGGTGCGGGCCAAGGAGCTGGTGGACCCCATCCTGACCTTCCAGTTGGCCAACGACTTCCATGTGCGCAAGATCGTGACCGGCTATCTGCCCGACGATACCGAGTCCCAGGCTTACGCCGTGCTGCTGGAATGGCTGAACATCTACTACGAAGATAAAGAGGTCCTGATCGGCGGCCGCAAGTCGGTGGTGCGGGTTGGGGCGGTACAGTGGCAGATGCGGCAGACTGTCTCGCTGGACGATATGTTGCAACAGGTCGAATATTTCGTAGATGCGGTGGCGGGCTACAAGACCGACATCGTGTTGTTCCCGGAATTCTTCAACGGCCCGCTGATGGCGCAGTTCAACCAGCGCAATACCGCCGAAGCGGTGCGGCAACTGGCCGAATACACCGAACCGCTGCGCGATGCCATCGCCCAGTTGGCTGTCGCCTATAATGTCAACATTATCGCCGGCAGCATGCCGGAATATGGCAGCGGTGTGTTGTACAATGCCACTTATTTGTGCCGGCGCGATGGTACCTGGGATAAGCAGTCCAAACTGCATATTACTCCCGACGAGCGGTCCTACTGGGGTCTTCAGGGTGGCGACTCGCTCAGGGTATTCGAGCTGGATGTCGGCAAGATCGGCATCTTGATCTGCTACGACGTGGAATTTCCGGAACTGCCGCGTTTGCTGGCCGATCAGGGCATGCAGATTCTGTTCGTGCCGTTCTGGACCGACACCAAGAACGCCTATCTGCGAGTGCGGCGTTGCGCGCAGGCCCGAGCCATCGAGAACGAATGCTACGTCGTGATTTCCGGCAGTGTCGGCAACCTGCCGCGAGTGGAGAACATGGACATGCAGTACTCTCAGGCGGCGGTGTTCACCCCGTCCGACTTCGCGTTCCCGCACGACGCCATTGCCGCCGAAGCCACGCCGAATACGGAAATGACGCTGATCGTCGATCTGGATCTGGACAATCTCAAGGAGATGCGCATGCATGGCAGCGTGCGCAACTTCCGCGACCGGCGGCTGGATTTGTACAAGATTGCATGGACGGGGAGGAGTTGATGTTGTGAATCATAAAAATACATTCGCTTGATCTGGTCGAGGTTAAGGCGATGAAACTGCACTTCACCAAGATGCAAGGACTTGGCAACGATTTCGTGGTGATCGACGGCGTCAGCCAGCCGGTGGCATTGACGCCGGAGTACATCCGCCGGCTCGCGAATCGCCACTTTGGCGTTGGTTGCGATCAACTTCTGTTGGTCGAGCCTTCCGATCGGGAAGATGCCGATTTTCGCTACCGGATCTTCAATGCCGACGGTGGGGAGGTAGGGCAGTGCGGCAACGGTGCCCGTTGTTTCGCCCGTTTCGTGCGCGATCGGAGGCTGAGCGACAAGAGCGACCTGTGCGTGGCAACCGCGACCGGTCTGCTGCGCTTGACGATCCAAGCGGACGACCGGGTGACGGTGGACATGGGTCAGCCGCGGCTCGACCCGGCCGACGTGCCCTTTTTCGCCACCGAGCGCGCGCCGCTCTATCCGATCGCCGCCGACGGCATCGAGCTGGAAATCGGCGTGGTGTCCATGGGCAACCCACACGCGGTACTGCGAGTGGACGATGTGGAGCGCGCGCCGGTGGCCCATCTGGGGCCTTTGCTGGAACGGCATGGCCGCTTTCCCCAACGCGCCAACATTGGGTTCATGCAGGTGATCGCGCCTGATCAGATTCGGCTACGGGTCTACGAACGCGGTGTCGGCGAAACGTTGGCCTGTGGCAGCGGCGCCTGCGCGGCGGTGGTCGCCGGCCGGTTGTGGGGTCTGCTGTGGCCCAGCGTGCGAGTCGAGCTGCCCGGCGGTGCGTTGGATATCCACTGGGCGGGCGAGGGTGAGCCGGTGACCATGACCGGACCGGCGGTAACGGTATTCGAAGGCTGGATCGAGCCATGAGCGCGAGGCGGCCAACCGCAAGGTGGATCGAACGATGAGCGACGAACAGGCGGTACCGGGTCCGACGGAAATCGAGCGCGTCGTGGTCAACTGGTTGCGCGAGCATCCCGAGTTTTTCATCCGTCATCCCGACCTGGTGGAGAGCCTGCGGGTGCCTCATCCCTGCGAGCCGGCGGTGTCGTTGCTGGAGTACCAGAACCGTTTGTTGCGGGAGCGTGGCCAGCGCTTGCATGGCAAACTGTTGGAACTGGTCGCCATCGCCCGCGACAACGACCGGCTGGCGGAACGGGTCCAGCGGTTGGCGTTGGACCTGCTGGATGCGCCGAACGAATTGGACGGGCTGCTGTATCGCATAAAGGCGGTACTACGGGACGAATTCAACGCCGATTGCGTCGCCCTGTGTCTGGAAGCCGCGCTCGTCGCCGGCTCGGGGGCGGAAGAATTCCTGCGCCCGGAGGCGCTCGCCCTGTTCGAAGGCTTGCTGCAGGTTGGCAAATCGCGCTGCGGTCGTTTGCGTCCGGAGCAAGCCACCGCCCTGTTCGGCGATTGCGCGCCGCAGGTGGCTTCGGCGGCGCTGGTGCCCTTGGGCGACGGCCGGTGGCGTGGACTGCTGGCGCTGGGTAGTTGGGACGAGCAGCGCTTCCATCCCGGTGCCGGCACGCTGTTTCTGGGGCGGGCCGGCGAACTGGTCGGTCGGGCATTGGGGGCGCGTCTGTTGGCCGACAGGTGGCGGACTCGGTCCGACCCGTCCTCGGCGCATGAAGGCTGAGGTGTTTTCACGGTTCGTCCCGATACCCCAACCAGTGATCCAGTCGTGCGTGGGCTTCGCCGATGCCCTGGCCGGTCAGCGCCGAGAACAACTGGGCGCTGGCGCCCGGATAATTCGTTGCCAGCCGCCGTTTCAACTGGGCCAGTGCCGCCAGCGCCGCGCCCCGGCTGAGTTTGTCCGCCTTGGTCAACAGGATGTGCGCCGGCAGTTCGCGAGCGGCGCAGCCGTCCAGCAGTTGGCGATCCATGTCGGTCAGTGGATGGCGGATATCCATCAGCAGCAGCAGGCCGCGCAGCGCCGCGCGCCCGGTCAAATAGCGTTCCAGTAGTTCTCCCCAGTGCCGGCGAATCGAGTCGGGAACCCGGGCATAACCGTAACCCGGCAGATCGACCAAGTAGCGATCCGGCTCCACCAGAAAAAAAGTTGAGCAGTTGGGTCCGGCCGGGCGTTTTGCTGACTCGGGCCAACTGCCGCTGGCTGGTGAGAAGGTTGATCGCGCTGGATTTGCCGGCGTTGGAGCGGCCGGCGAAGGCCACTTCCCGGCCGGTATCGGGCGGAAGCTGGGCCAGGGCGTTAACGCTATACAGAAAACGGACGCCACGCCAGCGGCCGGTGGTCGGCACGGCTCCGGTGGAGATATAAGTAGTATCGTTGGGGTTTCTCATTGAACTCAAAGGCCGAAACTGATATATAAAACTGCCGCTTTCGGGACGGGACCGATTCAGGCAAACACCAGTTCCGTTACCGCCGAGCGAGGCTTGGCCACCGGCCCGCGTTGCTCTGTTCCGCGCCGGCGGCAGGTCGCCTGAACCGAATACCGTCATCGTACAGGAGCCTTCCAAAAATGAAAAAACTCGTTGTGATCGCCGCGACCTGCGCATTGCTCGGTTCCACAACCGCCGTGTTGGCCGCTGGCGACGCCACCGCCGGTAAGGCCAAGTCCGCCACCTGCGCGGCTTGCCATAGTCCGGACGGCAACAGCACCAATCCCCAGTATCCCAAACTGGCGGGACAAAGCACCGACTATCTGCTCAAGCAATTGCAGGAATTCAAAAGCGGAGCCCGCGCCAACCCGATTATGGCCGGCATGGTCGCGCCATTGAGCCCACAGGATATGGAGGATCTGTCAGCCTATTTCGCGTCCCAGCAGGTCACCCGCGCTGCGGCCGATCCGGCTCTGGCGCCGGTGGGCGAGGCACTGTTCCGTGGTGGGGATCTCAACAGCGGCGTTCCGGCCTGTTCGGCTTGCCACGGTGCCACCGGTGCCGGCAATCCGGCCGCCAAATTTCCAGCGCTGGCCGGCCAGCACGCGGAATACGCCGAGATTCAGTTGAAAGCCTTCCGCGCCATGGAGCGCTCCAACGACGCCGGTCAGATGATGCGCGTCATCGCGGCGAAATTGACCGACCCGCAAATCAAGGCGGTTTCGTCCTACGTGCAGGGCCTGCAATAAGTCTTGGGTGAGCCGAGCCGGATATCCGCCGGTTTCGCATGAGGGTGGTCGTTTGGCCACCCTTTTTTCTGTCACGCCGTCCGGCCTCGACAGCGATCAGGTTCAAACCGGTTCGGAATGCCTGAACCGATGCCGCCCGGTCGGGTCGAACAGGCTTCCCGCACGTTTTCCCGAACCATACCGTGAACGAAACCGCCGCGCATCAATCCGATCACCGCCGTACCCTGGGCTGGGTGTTGCTGGAATTTTTCGGTTCCATGAACCTGGCGATCACTCTGCTGGTGGTGGTGGCGGTCGCCTCGGCGATCGGCACGGTTTTGCAGCAGAACCAAGCTTATCCGGATTATGTGCTCAAATTTGGGCCATTCTGGTTCGAGGCGTTCCGGCGGCTGGGGCTATACGATATCTACGGCGCTGGCTGGTTCGTCGGTATCCTGGCGTTCCTGATTTTGTCCACCAGTGTTTGCCTGTACCGTCAGGTGCCGGGGATGCTGCGGGAGATGCTGCGGTTCCGCGCCAATGTTCAGGCTCGTTCGCTGCGCGGTTTCCACCAGCACGCCGAGTGGCGGCTGTCGGATCACGGCCTCGACGCCACGCAGAGCGCGGTGACCGAGGTGCTGCGGGCGCGAGGCTACCGCTGGCGCGCTCACGATGGCGGCGAGCATCGAGTGGTGGCGGCGATGAAAGGCCGCTACAACCGTCTCGGTTATCTGTTCACGCACGCCGCGGTGGTGATGATCGGTATCGGTGGCCTGCTGGATGGCAATCTATGGCTGAAACTGAAGGAATGGCGCGGCGAGATCGTGCTGGAAACCCGCGACCTGGCCGCCCGCGACATCCCCCCGGCCAGCCGGCTGGCGCCCGGCGCGGTGCCGGCATTTCGCGGCAACGTGATGCTGCCCGAGGGCGCCGCAGCCAATTTCGTGTTCGTTCGCGCGCGCGACGGTTTTGTGCTGCAGGAACTGCCGTTCGCTATCGAGCTGAAGGATTTCCAGGTTGCCTACTACGATACCGGTCAGCCGAAATCTTTCGTCAGCCAAGTGCTTATCCATGATCGGGAGCATCTGGGCGAGCAGCCCATGGAAGCGACCATCCGCGTCAACCACCCGCTCACTTATCGCGGTTATTCGATTTACCAGTCCGACTTCGGCGACGGCGGCTCCAAGCTGGATCTGCGCGCCTGGCCGTTGACCGTGGCCCGGCTGGAGCCGACCGAAGCCAAGGGTACGGTGGGCAGTTCCCTGAAAGTGGGCGGCTCGAATGGAGCGCTGACCCTGGAGCTGGACGACTTCCGCCTGTTCAACCTGCTGCCGGAACCCGACGCCCGACCCGGCGAGCGCAAGTTCCGCAACTTTGGTCCCAGCATTGGCTTCAAGCTGCGCGACGCGGCCGGCGAGGCCCGAGAGTACTTCAATTACATGGCGCCGGTGCAACTGGAAGGCCGCTGGTTTTTCATCAGCGGCATGCGGGCCCAGCCCGGAGAGCCATTCGCCTATCTGCATATTCCGGCAGACCCGAACAACAGTCCCGAACGCTTCCTGCGCTTCAACGCCCGCTTACGCGATTCCGACTGGCTACAAGGTATTCTGGCCCGTGCCGTGCCGGTGGCGGACGAGAGCCAGGAATACCGCCGCGACCTCGAACGAGTGCGGTTGAGCTTGGTCGAACTGTTCGCTCAGGGCGGAACCGCCGCAGTGGCGGAGCGGGCCAAGACGGTGGTGCCGGCCGAACGACTGCGGGAGGCGAGTGCGCTGTATCTCAATATCCTGCGCGATACCCTGGCCCAAATTTTCATCGAAGTACTGCGCGAGGAGGGGGTCGACGTCGAGCATGGCGTCGGCGAGCGCGAGGAGACGTTTTTTCAACGACGCCGTGTCGGCGCTGTCCGCGCTGCCGAGCTATGCCTCGCCCTTCTACCTGCAACTGAGCGGTTTTCAACAGGTGGAGGCTTCCGGCTTGCAGGTTACCCACAGTGGTGGAGTCAGCGTGGTCTACACCGGCTTTGCTTTATTGGTCATCGGTGTCTTTATCATGTTTTATACTTCGCATCGCCGGGTGTGGGCTTGGCTGGCGATCGAGGAGGGGATGACCCGGCTGATTCTGGCCGGGACCGGCAACCGCCGCCAAGCCGAATTTGCCCGTGAGTTCGCCGGGTTGCGGGCGATGTTCGAGCGGCGGCTGGGACCATCCGAGGAAGAACGATTCGCTCCGTCCGCTATCCCGTCTCCAGACGCGCTAGCAGCGGATGCCGGAGCGAAGTAGCGATAGCGATGAGAGGAGCGGAATGGCAATGGCGGTAACGCGCGAAGCGCTGTTGGAGCAGTGGGAGCAGCCGGCCTTTTGGCGCTGTTTGACGATCGGGGACGGTCTGTGGATGCTGCTGGCGGCGGCCGGCTCGATCCTGGTCTGGTGGCTCTATCGCTCGTACATGGATGGCTACGAGATCGCCATCCAGGCCGGTAGCACCCTGGGGCTGATCGCTTGGGGGCTGTACTGGAAACCGGTGCGGTTGCTCGCCCTGGCGGTGGCGGTGCTGGCGACGCTGGCGCTGTGGCGCTACGGCGCGGATTACGCGTTGCGCCACAGCGATTTCTGGCTCAAATACTTTCTGGAAAGCCAGGTCGCGTTCATGTGGATGAGCGCCTTGTACGTACTGGCCACCGTCACCTATTTCGTCGCGCTGCTCGGCCGTTCCGACTTCATCGGCAAGACCGCGACCGCCCTGACCTGGACGGCGACGATCATGGGTTTGACCGGCCTGCTGGTGCGTTGGCGCGAATCCTATCTGCTGGGGGCCGACATCGGGCACATCCCGGTCAGCAATTTGTACGAAGTGTTCATCCTGTTTGCGTTGATTACCGCGCTGCTCTATCTCTTTTACGAGGATCGCCACCGTACTCGCGCCATGGGTGGTTTCGCCCTGCTGGTGATCAGCGGAGCCGTTGCCTTCCTGCTGTGGTATACCTTCGACCGCGAAGCCCAGCACATTCAACCACTGATTCCGGCTTTGCAGAGCTACTGGATGAAGATCCATGTGCCGGCCAACTTCATCGGCTACGGCGCGTTTTCCTTGGCGGCGATGCTCGGGGTGGCCTACCTGCTGCGATCCGGCGTCGAGGCGCGTTGGCCGGATGGCTTGCTGGCGCGAGTATTGCCACCGCTGGAGTTGCTGGACGATGTCATGTACAAAGCCATCGCGCTGGGGTTCGCCGCCTTCACCATCGCCACCATTCTTGGTGCGCTATGGGCGGCCGAGGCCTGGGGTGGTTACTGGTCCTGGGATCCCAAGGAAACCTGGGCACTGATCGTCTGGCTAAACTATGCAGCCTGGCTGCACCTGCGGTTGACCAAGGGCTGGCGCGGTACGCCGATGGCTTGGTGGGCGGTGATCGGCCTACTCGTGACCTTGTTCGCTTTTCTGGGGGTCAACATGTTTCTGTCGGGGCTGCATTCCTACGGCACGCTGTAAAGCCGGTCCGCCACCCCGTTTCCGTCAACCGAAATCGAGAGAATTCCCGCGATGCCGAACCCATTTCGTCGCCTGCTGCCGATCATACTGGCTTGCGCGTTGCCGCTGGCCGTTGCCCACGCCGCCGATCCGGCCACGCCGCCGTTTGAGGAGGGTAAGGATTATGTGCGTCTATCGACGCCGGTGCCAACAGATACGCCCGGCAAAATCGAAGTGATCGAGATGTTCTGGTACGGTTGCCCACACTGTTTCGACCTGGAGCCGAGTGTGCGGGAATGGCTGAAACACAAGCCCGACAACGTCGCCTTCGTGCGGATTCCGGTCGCGTTTGGCGCAAGTTGGGAGCTTGGCGCCCGCGCCTACTATGCCGCCGAGGCTTTGGGTGTGCTGGACCGGATTCATGAGCCCTTGTTTGAGGCCATGCATCAGCACAAGCTGAAGGACGAAGATGACCTGGCGGCGTTCTTCGCCGAGCACGGAGTCGATCAGGATGCCTTCCGCAAGGCCTACTCCTCGTTTCAGACCGAGACCCAGTTGCGCCGTGGTAACCAATTGGCACAGCGTTACGGGGTGCGAGGCGTGCCGGCGGTGATCGTCAACGGCAAGTACGATGTGCGCTCGCCGCGCATGTTCGAGGTCGTGGATTTCCTGATTGTCCAGGAAGCCGCCGCGCCCGGAGGCTAGCGGCGCGCGATGAGCGACCAAGGCGAACCGCGCCGCTTGCGGCTGCTCAGCTACAACATCCAGAGCGGGTTGACCACCCGCAAATATTCCCAATATTTCACCCGTAGTTGGAAACATCTGGTGCCGGTGCCGTCGCGGATGAGCAACCTGGACGGTATCGCCCGGGTGTTGACCGACTACGACCTCGTGGGCCTGCAGGAAGTGGACGCCGGTAGCCTGCGTAGTGGATTCGTCAACCAAGTCAAATACTTGGCGGATTATGCCGGCTTCGAGTACATGTTCGATCAGTCCAACCGCCGGATCGGCATGATTTCGCAGCATGGCAATGCGGTGCTCAGCCGCATCCGGCCGACCGCCATCACCGAACACAAGTTGCCGGGGCTGATTCCGGGCCGAGGCGTGCTGGAAGTCCGGTTCGGCGCGGGGAAGGATGCCTTGCATGTGCTGATCGTTCATATGGCGCTGGGTCGGCGCGGGCGACTGTTGCAAATCGAGTTTCTGGCCAATTTGATGCGCGATTACCGGCACATCGTCCTGATGGGCGACCTCAATTGCCGGTCGGATAGCCTGGAGATGGGGACATTGTTGGCGACGGCCCATCTGTGCGAGCCGGTGCCCGGACTGCAAACCTTTCCCAGTTGGCAGCCGGACCGACATCTGGACCATATTCTGGTGTCGCCGTCCATCGCGGTCGAACGGGTGGAAGTGTTGAACCACGTTTTTTCGGATCATCTGCCGATCGCCATGGAAGTGCGATTACCGGAGGAGTGCAGGGTAAGGGAGCCAGAAGACAAGGATCGGATCGAGGAGCTGCACTCGCTCCTCTGAGATTTTCCAACAGCCTTTATTCCCTTGAATTCAGAACAGTTCTGGAATGTGTTGGAACAGCGCATCGGCGTGGTGACCGGCCGGCGTTTCGTCGCTCGACAGCGCCAGCCACTCGGTGGCGGTTGCATCAATCAGGCGTGGCGAGTTGGGGACGGCGAACGGGATTTTTTCGTCAAGACCAATAGCCTCGCCGTTGCCAAGACCATGTTCGAGGCGGAGGCCGCCGCTCTGGCGGAACTGGCCGCGACCGGGGCCGTACGTGTGCCCTTGCCAGTCGAGCATGGTACCGCCGCCGGGTTGGCTTTTCTGGTGCTGGAATACCTGCCGCTGGGCGGAGGCGGAACGCGGGCGCTGGAGATTTTGGGTCGCCGCTTGGCCGCGCTGCACCGCATTCCCCAACCGTTTTTCGGTTGGCATCGGGACAACACCATCGGATCGACCCCCCAGCCCAATGAGCGTGGCGATGATTGGATCGCCTTCTGGCGCGAGCGGCGGCTTGGCTTTCAGTTGGATTTGGCCGTCCGCAACGGCCATGGTGGTGAACTGCGACGGCGGGGCGAGCAACTGCTGGTGCGGTTCGCGGAGCTGTTCGCTGGTTACCGGCTGGTGCCGGCGCTGCTGCACGGCGATTTGTGGGGCGGCAACGTCGGCTGCACCGTGGAAGGGGAGCCGGTCATCTTCGACCCGGCCTGCTACTACGGCGACCGCGAGGCGGATCTGGCGATGACCGAGTTGTTCGGCGGTTTTCCTGAACGCTTTTATGCCGCTTACCGGGAAGCACTACCGCTGGATGTGGGTTACCCACAACGGCGGACCCTGTATAACCTGTACCATGTGCTCAACCATCTCAACCTGTTCGGCGGCGGCTACCGTACCCAGGCCGAGCACATGATCGACCGGCTGCTGGCGGAATTAGGGTGACGAGAGGCAGGGAGCGGCAAATAGCGCGTCGGATGGATTCGATTCGGCGATGGCCCGGCGCTTCACCCGTCCGATTCGCGTCCAGCCAATCGCTCGTTTCGCCTGTTTATCGATTTCCCGGTTAACGTGATTGCCTTGGATTCACCGAACCGCTGATGCAGGAGAACGCTCGATGCCCACCGCCACCGATCACCTCGAATTGCCCGCCCCGGCACCCGGTACCCGGCGGGCGCTGCGGGTCCATCGCTACGGCACGCCCGGCGCGCGGCCCAAAGCCTATTTTCAGGCCGCCCTGCATGCCGACGAAATACCGGGTCTGCTGGTGGCACAGCACCTGCTGCGCGGGTTGGAACAGGCGTGGGAACAAGACCGGATGGTGGGTGAGGTGGTGGTCGTGCCGATCGCCAATCCAATTGGTTTGAGCCAACACTTCAACGGCCGTTTGTTGGGTCGCTTCGATGGCGAGGGCAGCGGCAATTTCAATCGCGGTTTTCCCGATCTGGCACCGCTCGCGCTGGAGCGGTTGCGGGGGCGGTTGCGCGCCGATCCGGCCGACAATGTGGCATTGATCCGCGCGACCTTGCGGACGGTGCTGGCCGAACAACGAGCGGCGCGGGAGGCGGACGCGCTCAAGCTGGCGCTATTGGGACAGGCCATCGATGCCGATTTCGTCTTCGACCTGCACTGCGACGGTGAGGCGCTATTGCACCTGTATGCATCGCGCTGGCAGGCGGACGAGGCGCGGGCGCTGGGCGCGGAACTGGGCGCGGCGGCGATTTTGCTGGAAGAGGAGCCGGGCGGCAATCCATTCGACGAAGCCTGCGCCGGTCCATGGTGGAAACTGCGCGCGGCGCTGGCGACGGAAGGCCCGGTGCCGCTGGCCTGTTTCGCGACCACGGTGGAACTGCGCGGGCAGACGGATGTGAGCGATGAATACGCGGCGGCCGACGCGGCGGCATTGCTGCGATTCTTACGGCGGCGTGGCGTGATCGCCGGCGAGCCGGAGCCGTTGCCGGAACCGCGTTGCCAGCCGACCCCACTGAATGGGGTGGACGTGCTGACCGCGCCGGTCGCCGGCGTGCTGGCCTATCGCAAGCATCTGGGCGATGCGGTATCGGCCGGCGAGGTGGTGGCGGAGCTGGTGGACCCGCTCGGCGAACCGCCTGGCGCGGCTCGCTGGGCGGTCCGTGCCACAACCAGCGGTCTCTTGTTTGCCCGCATGGGCGAGCGACTGGCTCGACCCGGACAGAAATTCTGCAAGGTGGCGGGACGGGAATCGTTGAGTTACCGCCAATCCGGGAAGTTGCTGGAAGATTAGGCCAGCGATAGTGCTGCGGCGACCCGGCCAGACGACGGTCTCGGCGGGCGGGTTTCGCCGCTTTTGGGTGGAATCGGGGGAAATCGCGCGGCGCGCGCGCGCCCCACTGGAGGATGCTCACAGAGGTTTGGCACAATTCGCCACAAAGTTACTATGCTTGCGCACAACACTAAGATCAGCAAGGCATTCGATAGGGGAAGCATGATGAGACCCACCGTTTGGAACAATAAAATCCATGTCCTTGGTCTTGTGTTACTGCTGGTGGCGAGTTTGGCGAATGCGGCGGATCCCGCCCGAATGGAAACGCTGACCGTTGGCGGAACGGGCTCGGCAATGCCGCTGATCGGGCAATTTGCCCAGGCGTATGGCAGCCTTGAACCAAACGTCAAGGTGCGAGTCGTCGACCCGCCGCTAGGCAGTAACGGCGCGATTCGCGCGGTGCTCGCCGGTGCGGTCGATCTGGCTGTACTCGGTAAGCCGCTGACCGAGGCCGAAAAAGCCCAGGGCTGCCAAGACTGGGAACTCGGCCGTACCCCCTTTCTCGTGGTCACCGAGAGGAAATTGCCACTGCCCGGTTTCACCGTCGAGCAACTGGCGGCGATCTACAGCGGCAAGATGACGACCTGGAGCGATGGTTCGCCCATTCGGCTCGTGGTGCGCAACCTGTTCGAATCGGACACGCTCATTCTGCGCAAGATGTCGCCGGACATGGATCGGGCGGTTGACGTCGCCCTGGCACGGCCTGGCATGTTGGTCGCCGCCAATGATCTGGAGAACATAGATCTGCTGGAGAGGACGCCCGATTCGCTCGGCACGAGCAATCTGGCTTTGGTGCAGGCCCAGAATCGCAAGCTCAATGCCCTGCCCATCAATGGCAAGGAGCCGACTCTGGCCGCCATGCGCCAGGGAACCTATCCTTACTCCAAGAGTATTTACCTCGCGCGCGGCCCCAAGTTGTCGCCGGTGGCCCAGGGTTTTCTGGAATTCATCCTGTCGGCATCCGGGAAGGAAATACTGGACCGCGCGGGTTACGTGCCAGCCCCGTCTCAGCCGTGAAAGCGCCTTCCAGCATCGAACGTCTGCTGACCTGGATGGCCGGCGGTCTGGCGGTGCTGGTCATGGTGGCGCCGCCCACCGCGTTTTTTCTCTGGTCCTATCAGAGCCGAAGTGGCGCGTTGCAAAGCGAGTCTCAGCTTCTTGCCTCGGTCGTTACGGAGTTTGTCAACCAAAGCACCAACTTGTGGCGCTTCCAGCCCGAACGGTTGACGTCGCTGCTGCAACAGTATGGCAATCAGCGGTACGGTTCCGCCGTGATCGACCAGGATGGAACAGTAATTGCTTACCGGATGCTGGAGCTGGATAGACCTACGCTCACCCACTCTCACCCGATTTACGATTTCGGCGTCGAGGTTGGCGAAGTGCAAGTGGTGGCCTCGTTGCGTGACCTGCTGACGGAAACCGCTTGGATCGTCCTCGCCGGAACGATACTGGGCATCGCACTTTTTTTTTCCGCTGGGATTTGTCCCGGCCCGCGCCTTGCGGCGAACAACGCAGGCGCTCGTGGACAGCGAAAACGCTTACCGGCAGCTCGTCGAGTTGTCGCCCGATATGATTTTCATCAGCCACGATGAAAAAATCATCTATATCAATACCGCCGGCGCTCGGATGTTTGGGGCGGATTCTCCTTCGGCCTTGCTTGGCGCATCGGCCTGGGATCGGTTGCATCCAGATTGCCACGAAGTCGTGCGGGAGCGAATACGGAACCACACGATTGAGACAGCCCTCACTCTGCTGGAGGAGCGCTGCGTGCGGATGGATGGCACCGTGTTCCCCGTGGAGATGGCCGCCGCTCCGTTCGTATACCGGGGCAGGCTGGCTTTGCAAGTCGTCGCGCATGATCTGTCCGACCGCAAGCAGACGGAGGAGGCGCTGCGGAATGCCAAGGAAGCCGCCGAGGCAGCCAATCGGGCCAAGTCGGAGTTTCTGGCAACGATGAGCCACGAGATTCGCACGCCCCTGAATGGCGTGTTGGGCATGACGGAGCTGCTGCGGGATACGCCCTTGAACACCCAGCAGCAACGATTCGTGGACATGATCTTGCGCTCCAGCCATGCTTTGTTGGCGACCATCAACGATATCCTGGACTTTTCCAAGATCGAGTCGGGCCGGATGGAGTTGGAAGTCGTGCCCTTCGACTTGAGGGAACTGATGGAAGAGACGGCGGCGCTGCTGGCTGAGCGGGCACATGAAAAGGGTTTGGAACTGATCAACGACTTGCCGTTCAGTCTACCAGCCTCGGCGCAGGGCGACCCGGTACGCTTGCGACAGATCCTGGTCAATCTGGTGAGCAACGCCATCAAGTTTACCAAGCGAGGCGAAGTGGTCATGCGGCTACGCGTGTTGGCCCAGGATGCTGCGGGATTGCGTCTGTGCTTCGAAGTCCAGGATACCGGTATCGGGATTGCTCCAGCGGCGTGTACTCGGATTTTCGACGCCTTCACCCAGGCGGACGGCTCCACCACTCGTCATTATGGCGGTACCGGACTAGGGCTGGCCATCGTTCGGCGGCTGGTGCGGTTGATGGAGGGGGAGATCGGCGTGGACAGCACGCCCGAGGTGGGTTCCCGGTTCTGGTTCACCCTCCTGTTGTTACAACCGACATTACGGCCGGCGGCAAGCATGCGGTTACCTTGGCCGGCGCAGCAAGAGTTGCGAGGCTTACGGGTGCTGCTGGTGGACGACAATGCCACTAATCGGGAGATGATGCGGCGACAGACGGCGGCTTGGGGCTTGGTCAGCGACGAGGCGGAAAATGGAACCCAGGCCCTGCTTCGATTGCGGGACGCCGCGCGGGCCGGCAAGCGCCATGACTTGGCATTCCTGGATCTGCGGATGCCCGAGCTGGATGGCCTCGAATTGGCGAGGGAAATCCGTGCCGATCCCACGCTGGCCGGAATCAAGCTGGTGCTATTGTCCTCCAGTGGGATGGATACCTGGACCGGGCAGGCGACGCAAGCCGACATACAAGGCGTTTTATACAAACCGGTGCGCCAAGCCGAACTGTATAAAATTCTGTGCCGATTGCTGGGGCGAGCGGCTGATCCGAATAGTCGGCTCCGGGCATTGCCCACCACGGGTTCGTCCCAATTCACCGGCTGGGTTCTGGTTGCCGAGGATAACCCGGTCAATCAGGAAATGGCCTTGGCGGTACTGCGCGCGCTGGGTTGTCAGGTTGAGGTGGTGGCCAACGGTCAGGAAGCGGTTGAAGCCGTGGCTCGAACCCAGTATGACCTGCTTTTCATGGACTGCCAGATGCCCGTGCTGGACGGTTTTGCCGCCACCGCCGCCATCCGCCACTGGGAACAAGTCCAGGGTCGACCGCGTCTCCCGATCATTGCCCTGACCGCCAACGTCGTCAAAGGCTTCCGGGAACAGTGCCTGGCGGCGGGGATGGATGATTATTTGAGCAAGCCTTTCACCCAAGAACAATTGGTCACCGTGCTGGATAGCTGGTTGCTCGTTGAGGAAAGCAACTCGCTGATGCCCGCTTCGCGGTTGCCGCCCGTTTCCTCGCGGTCGCCAACGGCGAGCACGGCGATAACGGCCGTTGACCCTGAAGTCGCCGCGCCGGTCAATCCAAACCGCCAGTCTTCGCCGGGGCGGACCGTATCCCCGCTGGACGAGCGGGCGCTGGCCCAAATCCGCGCTTTGCAGCGACCTGGCCAGCCCAGTGTGCTGGGTGGCGTCATCGACCTCTATCTGGACAACGCGCCCACCTTGCTTCAGCAAATGCGCGAGGCCATCACCGCCGGGGATGGCGAAGCGTTGTGCCAGGCCGCTCACGGGTTCAAGTCGAGCAGCGCCACTCTCGGAGCGACTCGGTTGGCGGCCGTGTGCGAGGACTTGGAGCGCCGAGGGCGGAACCGATGTCTGGAAGATACCTCCGCCTTGCTATGGGAGGCGGACCGCCGTTATATGCGAGTGCGGGAAGCACTGGCCGTGGAGATGGAGAGAGAACGGCGATGAACTGGCATTTGTCAGCGCATGATGATGAATCGACCAATCCCCTTGAGCGCAACACTTTCGCCAGTTTGATCCGGGGTCGTGGCGGGTGGGTTCGAATCGATGCCGTACTGTTTTATTGTCGTCGTATTCGGCCAAGATGGAGTCGCCGATGAGTATTGATACCGTTGCCGCGCCAGCCAGGATTTTGGTGGTGGACGACGATCCCGTGACCCGTTTCCTGGTGATCGGAGCCCTGGAGCAGGCCGGTTTTTATGTCGAACAGGCTGAGAATGGTCGTCAGGCACTCACGGCTTGCGAGCGGATCGACTTCGATCTCATCACCTTGGATGTCATGATGCCCGAGCTGGATGGATTCGCGACCTGCGTCGAACTGCGCCAGCGGCCCAGGGGAGTGCAGGTACCGATCCTGATGATGACCGGTCTGGACGATTATGAATCCATCAACCAAGCGTTCAAGGCCGGTGCAACCGATTTCATCACCAAGCCCATTAACTTTGTCCTGCTCGAATATCGGGTCCGGTATCTGCTACGGACCAGCGCGGCGATGGTCAGCCTCTACGACAGTGAACGTCGGCTTGCCACCGCCCAGCGCATTGCGCGGCTGGGATATTGGGATTGGAGCCATGATCAGGAGTTTCTTCATCTGTCGCGGGAAGTTTGCGAAATGCTGGGGCTCGATCCCCAAGCGCCCGAGGTTCCATTCCAGGTGATTCTCAAATGCGTGCATGAAAAGGATAGGAAAATCCTGGATCAATGGTTTGAGGAGATATGGCAGGGCGGACAAGCCAGGGCAATCAGTCACCGACTGGTGGATGCCAGCGGTGGCTTGCGTTATGTCCAGCAACAGATCGAGGTCGTCCTGGATGTGTCCGGTCGCCCTGACCGCTTGTATGGCACCCTGCAAGATGTCACCGATCTGCGTCAGGCGGAGGAACGGATTTGGCAATTGGCTTTCACCGATAGCCTCACGCAACTGCCCAACCGCGAGCTATTCAAGGATCGTCTCGATACGGCGCTCAAGCTGGCCAGGCGCCACGGTCGCCAGCTCGCACTGTTGTTCCTGGACCTGGACAATTTCAAGCGCATCAATGATACCCTGGGGCACAATGTGGGCGATCACCTGCTTCAGGCGACGGCCGAGCGGCTGAAGTTGAGCATTCGCGCCAATGATTCGGTGGCGCGGAACCCGATGGAAGAGCAGGACGAGAGCATTGCCCGATTGGGAGGCGACGAATTTACCGTGCTGCTGCCCGAGATTCAGCGCAGCGAGGATGCCGCCAACATTGCCGAACGGATTCAGGAGCGCCTGTCGCAACCGCTCGCCCTGGATGGTCACGAAATCATCGTGACCCCCAGCATTGGCATTGCCGTCTTCCCGCAAGATGGGGAGACGTCGGAAGCATTGCTCAAAAGCGCCGACATGGCCATGTATTCCGCCAAGCGCCAGGGCCGAAATCTCTATCGATTTTACAATGCCGCTTTGAATGAAGCCGCTCACAAGCGCCTGACGATGGAAACCCAGTTGCGCAGGGCGATCGAGCGAAACGAACTCTCCCTGTATTACCAGCCCCAGCTCGATCTTCCGAGTGGTCGCATCTGTGGCGTCGAAGCCTTGGCGCGCTGGACGAATGAGCTGCTGGGAACGGTGCCTCCCCTCGAATTCATTCCGCTCGCCGAGGAAACCGGGCTGATCATCCCCATCGGCGAATGGGTCCTGCGCACCGCCTGTCGGCAAGCCAAGGCTTGGGGGTGCGGGATTGATCCGATGCGAATGGCGGTCAATATTTCCGTGTTGCAGTTCGTGCAGCCCGGTTTCACGGGACTGGTGGCGCAGATTTTGGGGGAAACCGGTCTCGAACCGGCGGCGCTGGAACTCGAAATCACCGAAAGTTTGTTGATGAAGGACCCGGAAGGGGCGTTGCGCACGCTTCGGGCGCTCAAGAACCTGGGTGTGCAATTGGCGATCGACGATTTCGGCACTGGCTATTCGAGTTTGAGCCGTCTCAAGCAACTACCGCTGGATCGACTGAAGATCGATAAGGGGTTCGTCTGCGAAGTTGATTCACAGCCCAACGATGCCGCCATCGCCACTGCGGTGATCGCCATGGCCGAAAGCATGGGGCTACGGGTCATCGCCGAGGGCGTGGAGAGCGAGGCCCAGTTTCAATTTTTCAAGGCCAAGCACTGCGATGAAATCCAGGGATACTATCTGAGCTGGCCGCTGCCCGCGGCTGAAATCACCACGATGCTTCAAAAGCGGTTTGCTCCACATGATGAAGGTGAGTGATTTTCCCAACAGACTGGCGAGCTTGGAAGCGTTGGGCGAGTGCTAGCGGGACACAGCAATTGAAAAAGCGCGGAAAAATTGCGGGATGAGGGGGGATGGGCGATACGACGCGCCTGAGCAATTTTCGCCGGTGGCCGCCATCATGCGCTATGATCGATAAGACCACAAGCCACTATTATACAGGATAACCTTATGGATTTGATTGGATTTCTGATTATTGGCCTGATCGCTGGCTGGATCGCGAGCACCTTCATGCGTGGCGGCAGCATGGGACTGGGCGGCAATCTGGTGATCGGCGTGATCGGCGCCTTTGTTGGCGGTTTTCTGTTCCGCTTGCTCGGTTTTGCCGCGGTCGGTCTGATTGGCCAGCTCATCACCGCCACGGTGGGTGCCATGGTCTTGCTGTACGTGGTGCAAGTGCTCAAGAAAGCCTGAGGTTTTGTAACGCCTCGATTCCGGTTGTTGGAAAGCGACGCAACCGGCTCCGCCTGACGCCGGACGAGACAGTATCGTACCGGTCCCGCCCATGTTTTCATCGGATTCCGATCTGGGAGTTTTGCTGACCAATGGATGCTTTCTGGATTGCGCTTGCGTTTTTTCTGGGATTGTTGTTTCGCTATTTGGGTTTGCCGGCGCTGGTTGGCTATCTGGCGGCGGGGTTCGTACTGAATGCCCTGGGTCAGAGAGGCAGCGAGCTGCTCGAACAGATCGCCCATGCCGGGGTATTGCTGCTGCTGTTCAGTGTTGGCCTCAAGCTGCGGATCAAAAGTCTGACTCGTCCCGAGGTTTGGGGTGGCGGGCTGTTGCATCTGGCGATCAGCGGCGTGTTGCTGGGGGGGGGTGCTCGCGGTTTTGGCGCTGCCGCCGGGACAGGCGTTGCTGCTGGCGATCACCCTGGGTTTTTCCAGCACGGTGCTAGCGGCCAAGAGTCTGGAGGAAAAGGCGGAACTGCGCGCTTTTCACGGCCGGGTGGCGATCGGCATTCTGATCATTCAGGATTTGGCGGCGTTGGTATTGATGACGGTGGCGGGCGTGGGGGCGCCGTCGCTGTGGGCGCTGCTGGTGCTGGGATTGCCGTTGTTGCAGCCGCTGGTGATGAAATTATTGGATTGGAGCGGCCATGACGAATTGCTGGTGTTATATGGACTGGCGCTGGTGTTGCTGGTCGGCGGCTTGGGCTTCGAGCATCTGGGCCTGAGTTCGGAATTGGGCGCGCTGCTGTTGGGGGTTTTGCTGGCGAGTCATTCCCGGGCGATGGAACTCTCCAAGGCCTTATGGTCGCTCAAGGAAGTGCTGCTGGTCGGTTTTTTCCTGCAAATCGGGTTGGAAGGTTGGCCCAGTCTGGCCACGCTGGGCGGGGCGTTGTTGCTGGCATTGCTGTTGCCGCTCAAGGCGGCGCTGTTTTTCTTCATCCTGACCGCCTTTCGGCTACGTGCTCGTACCGCCTTCCTGACCGCGCTGGCGCTGGCCAGCTACAGCGAGTTTGCGCTGATCGTGGTGAAATTCATGGTCGGTAACGGTCAATTGGGTTCCGAGTGGTTGGTGCTGCTGGCCCTGACCGTGGCGTTGTCCTTCGCCATCGCCGCGCCATTCAACCGCTTTGCCCATATCCTGTACGAGCGCTTGGAACACCGGCTAGCGCGGTTCGAGCGGGCCGACCGCCATCCCGACGAACAACCGGTGTCGCTGGGTAGCACTCAGATTCTGATTCTCGGCATGGGCCATGCCGGCACTTCCGCCTACGATTTTCTGAAGAAGCGCCAGCATGTTCCGGGCCAGCCCAAGGTGCGGATGGTGTCCGGCATCGACTCGGATCTGGTCAAGGTCGAACGGCATCTCCATGAAGGCCGGCGGGTGGTCTACGCCGACGCCGAGGACCCGGGATTCTGGCATCGCTTGCGATTGGACGGTCTCAAGGCGGTGGTGTTGGCGATGCCGGACCCGGAGGCCAAGAACATCGCCACTCGCCAGTTGCGGCGGCACGGCTTCGAGGGAGTGATCGGCGCGATCAGCAGCTACCCCGAAGAGGCGGAAGCTCTGAAGGCGGCGGGCGCCGACATGACGTTTCTGGCATTCAACGAGGTCGGCGTGGGTTTGGCCGAGCATGTCTGGGAGGCTTTGGAGAAACAGGCCGGCCAGCGGGACTGAGCTTGGTTCGACACCAATTCGGGCGGTCGTGGTCTATCGGGCGTAGGTCCCAACTCACATGAGGAGCAGCCATGAGTTACAAGATCAGCAAATCCGATGCCGAGTGGCGGGCGCAGTTGACCCCGGAGCAATATCGAATCTGCCGCCAGAAGGGGACGGAACCGGCCTTCACCGGCGATTATCACGACTGTCATGAACCGGGTGTTTACCGTTGCACATGCTGCGGCGCCCCGCTGTTCGATGCCGAGACCAAGTTCGATTCCGGCACCGGTTGGCCGAGCTTTTGGGAGCCGGTGGAGGCGGAGAAGGTGGCCACCGCCGAGGATCGCGGTTTGTTCATGCGCCGCACCGAGGTGTTGTGCGCGGACTGCGGGGCGCATCTGGGCCATGTATTCGACGATGGCCCGGCCCCGACCGGTCAGCGCTATTGCATCAACTCGGCGGCGCTGAAATTGGGGGATAAAACGGAAGAGTGACCCGGTGGTGACCGAGGCATGGCCCGCCGGGAAACCGGTTTATCGCTGGGCGGTGGTGCTTTCCAGCACAAAACCGCAGGCCGCCGGTAGTTTGTCCGCGGACGGCGGCTCGGCTTTCCGGTGGGGACGCGGTGACAGTATCGACTGCACGATGTCTTGCACCCAACTGGCCAGATTGGTGTCGCAACCGTCATTGAGCGGGATCGGTTTTTGCGATGTGCATTGATCGGAATCGGGCGGGCAAGCCAACCGGACGTGAAAGTGAGCGTCGTGTCCCCACCATGGCCGCAGCTTGTACAACCAGCTTCGGTCGGTTTCGCGGGCGCACAATGCTTGTTTGATGATCGGATTGACGAAGATCCGTTCTACTTCGGGCGCCAGCGCCGCTTGTTTCAGCGCGTCCCGATAGCGCGGCGACCAGCGGGCGTCGTTCAATTCGCCATCCCCGGCGCGCACCATCGACACCATCTCGACCTGCTCGACTTCGCTGCGTGAGAATAAGCGGTCGCGCGGCGGCTGCAGGAACCAGATATCCACATCCAGCCCGCTCTGGTGGCTGCGATGGCCATTCGGCATCGGACCGCCGCGCGGTTGCCCCAGATCGCCGATCAGCAGCCGCCCGCCGTGCGCCGCCGTTTGCCGGCCCAGCCGCTCCACCAGCCGCACCAGCAGAGGGTGACCGTAATAGCGGTTGCGGCTGGGACGCATGACCTGGTAGCCGTCGCCCACCAGCGGCAGCGCCACTGCTCCGGTGATACAGCCGGCGGCGTAGGAGCCGATCACCTGTGGCGGACCCGCCAGCGGATAGCTGACCCTGCTCCACGCGTTGCCGGCCCAGGCCGGTGCCCATCCCCACAGCAACAGAATCAGTAATGCGGCGGATCGGGTCGTCATGCTATTTCCCCCTCAAAATAAAATCAGATTCCTTAAGCTTATCATCGCCAGGGGCAGCGTGCCCAAGAGGCTAAAGCTATCGCCGATCTTAGTGGTGAGAACGTGTGAAGTCACCGGTTCCCATGGTGCGATTGCGGCAAAGCCCCTGGTATCGGGCGTTGTACCTGAAACTTGGTGACGAGGCGCGACAGCGGGATTTTCACAAGCTGCGTGAATTGGGATTGATTTGTCTTGATTTGATCGGATTTGCTTGAGGCTGTCAGACTTGAGTTTCAAATGAAGCTGTGAGCACCGTTATGTTACGGTACAACAAATCAGGGTTGTTCCAGCGAGCGCGTCGTCATGCACATCTATCTCACCAGCGATGATTCCAAGCCATTGGCGCAATTGGCTGCCAGCCTGAATCAAGATCTGCAAGCCGCTGGCTTGATGGAACACTTCACTTGGCGTTCCGAGGCTGCCGAGCCGGTGAAGGGCGAGCCGATCAGTACCGCCATGATCATTCTGGCGATGGTCGGCGCGGGTGGCGCGCTGACGATGGCTGTGGGCAAGGGCGGCTTTCTCACCCGTTTGGCCGAGGTGCTGGAAACTTGGATCAAGCGCAATCAGGTGGAAGTGACGGTGCAGGCCAAGGGTCGGAAGATCGCCATGTCCGGTTCAGCGCGTCATATCGAAAAGCTGTTGACCAAGGCGCTCGAAGATCGCTGACGGCTGTTTCCACGGAGAAGGAAAATCCATGCGACTCTTTACGCTCCAAGTATTTTCTCAAACCGCTACCGAACAACGGTTGAGGTTGTTGGACGACCAGGGAAAGCTGTTCGGCGAGCGTTCCTTGTCGCAAGCCGATATCGAGCGATTCGTCACCGAAGTCGAGAAGGACTACCGCGCCAACAAGTTGGATTTGAGCGCTTTGGGTCGCCGGCTGTACGAGTGGCTGGATGGCCCCACCGAGCGCTGGTTGGCGACGCTGCGAGCGCAACATCCCGATCTGGCGCTGCATGTCGATGTCGAGAGCCGCCTGCGCCATTTGCCGTGGGAATTGCTCTACGGCGACGCTTATCTTTGCGGCCATCCCCATCACCGTTTTACCCCCGTCCGACAGGTGAACCATCGGCGCGATTCCGGCCAGCCGGCCAACCGGCCGCTGCGGGTGTTGTTCATGGCGTCCTCACCGGAGAATGTGTTGCCAGTGCTGGATTTCGAGACCGAGGAGGCGCGGATTTTGGAGGCGACCCGCCGCCGGCCCCTCGAATTGATGGTGGAGGAAAGCGGTAGCCTGGAGGGTTTACGGGAGCAGGTGACGGCGGTGGAGGCGGGCTATTTCGACGTATTTCATTTGACCGGCCACGCCGATATCCGGGCAGGCAAACCCATTTTCATCCTTGAAGATCCGCTGGGTTTCAAGCGTGAGGCCGATGCCGACCAACTGGCCGAAGCCTTCGGTCACCATTGGCCGCGTTTGCTGTTTCTGTCCGGTTGTCGCACCGGCCAATCGCTGGAACAGGGCGAACTGCCTTCGCTGTGCGAAGCGCTGGTGCAGGCGGGTGCGCCGGCGGTGCTGGGTTGGGCCTTGCCGGTGGGGGATCGGGACGCCAGCCAAGCCGCCGCCTATCTGTACGAACAACTAGTACCTCACCCGACCTGGATTGACGGATAGAGGCGTTTGAGTTTGATGCGTGCATCTGCGGTGGTGAAGCGCCAGTTCACCGGCCGAGGATCGGCATTGCGAGCCTGTTGCCAAGCGGCGACCTCTCGGACCAGGGTGGTGGCGTCGGGGATACGGCGATTCAAGCACTGTTGGCTCAGGACACTCAATTCGATCTCGGCCATGTTCAGCCAACTGCCGTGCTTGGGGGTGTGATGGATTTCCAGTCGTTCGAGGAGACGCCAAGCAACGGCGGGTTCGAAAGCCTGATAGAGCGCAGCCGGTTTATGGGTATTGAGGTTATCCAGGACCAGGACCACTTTGTCGGCATGGGGATAACGTACTTCCAACAAGTCCTTGACGATTTGGGCGAAATCAACGGCGGTGCGTCGATCAGTCGCAGTGACATACCGTTGCCGGTGAG
>NZ_SPMZ01000025.1 GCF_012939995.1 Candidatus Competibacter phosphatis
ATCATCCTCTCATCCCTCGACCAAGGAATTCACATGTCTACGACTTACCCCATTGCCGTACTCATCGGTAGCCTGCGCCGAGATTCGCTCAGCCGGAAGATGGCTCATGCGGTGAGTGCCCTGGCGCCCGCCTCGTTGGATTTGGAAATCGTCGAGATTGGCGCGATGCCCCATTACAACGCGGATCTCGACGAAGGCACGCCACCTTGGGAGTGGCTGGCCTTCCGCCAACAGATCCAGACGAAGCAAGGTGTGCTCTTTATCACGCCCGAGTTCAACCGATCGATTCCGGGCGCGCTCAAGAACGCGATCGACGTGGGCTCACGTCCCTATGGTCAGGGCGCGTTGATCGGGAAGCCCTGCGCCGTGATCAGCCAGTCTCCCGGCGCACTCGGCGGATTCGGCGCGAACCATCATCTTCGTCAACCCTTGGTCAGTTTGAACATGCCGGCGATGCAGCAGCCGGAAGCCTATATCGGCAACGCGGCCGCGCTGTTCGACGAACAGGGCGCATTGAGCAATGAAGCGACGCGTGAATTTTTGACCAAGTTCATGCAGTCCTTCGCCCAGTGGGTGGAACGTCACGTCTAGACGCGACCCAGCAGATCAGGGACTGAGACGACCCGCAGTTTCTCGAAGCCAAGGGTCTCCAGGCCAGAACGTCGTGGTCGATCTCGAAAGAGCGAAAAAAGCGTTGTAGGCATTACCGCCTGAAGGACCGAAACGGATTCATTCATTGGGAGTGAACGCGGTCGCCAAGAAATTCTTGAACATGATTATCCATCAATGACTTGGATTTTTTGTCCTGTACTTAGCGTTTGCCGACAAAAGCCTTATCATGACGCCCCTGCAGCAGTCAGGGATGAGGTCAGATGCCGAATTATTCTTCGATGACCGTTCGAGTACGGCAATTGCGAGCATCTGGCGAATCCGCCATCAGAAATTCAACTGAAAGGTCATTATGTCTCTCAAATGCGGTATTGTCGGGTTGCCGAACGTCGGCAAATCCACGTTGTTCAATGCGCTCACCAAGGCGGGTATCCAGGCCGAGAATTACCCGTTCTGCACCATCGACCCCAATGTCGGGATGGTACTGGTGCCCGATCCACGCTTGGAGGCCCTGGCCACCATCGTCAAACCCCAGAAAATCGTGCCGGCCACGGTCGAGTTCGTCGATATCGCCGGATTGGTGGCGGGCGCTTCCAAGGGCGAGGGATTGGGTAATCAATTTCTGGCCCATATCCGCGAGACCGATGCCATCGCCCAGGTGGTGCGCTGTTTCGCGAACGACGACGTGATTCATGTGTCCGGGCGGGTCGATCCGCGCGAGGATATCGAGACCATCAATACCGAATTGGCGCTGGCCGACCTGGCGGCCGTGGAAAAAGCGTTGCTGCGTGCCGAGAAGGCGGCCAAGGCCGGTGGACGGGAAGCACTGGAACGCAAGGCGCTGTTGGAACGGGTGCAAGCCCATCTGGATACGGGTGCACCAGTGCGGACCCTGGCGCTGGCCGCGACGGAACGCGAGCAACTGCGGGAGTTGTTCCTGCTGACCGCCAAGCCGGTGCTTTACATCGCCAACATTGCCGAAGACGGCTTCGTCGATAACCCGTTGCTGGATCAGGTCAGGGGCATTGCGGAGCGGGAAGGCGCCGAGATGGTGCCGGTGTGCGCGGCGATCGAAGCGGAGTTGGCGGAACTGGAGGACGCCGACAAGGCCGAATTTCTGGCTGACTACGGCCTGTCCGAACCGGGGCTGGATCGGGTGATCCACGCCGCCTACAAGTTGCTTGGGCTGGAAACCTACTTTACCGCCGGTCCCAAGGAAGTACGGGCCTGGACTGTTCGAGCTGGTGCCACCGCGCCGCAAGCGGCGGGCGTGATTCACACCGATTTCGAGCGCGGTTTCATTCGCGCCGAGGTGATCGCCTATGCCGATTACATCGCCTGCGGCGGCGAATCCGGCGCACGGGAGGCGGGCAAGTGGCGATTGGAGGGCAAGGACTACATGGTCCAGGAAGGCGACGTCATGCACTTCCGCTTCAACGTCTAGGCGGCGGGCATGGCCACGCCCACCCAGACTCCATGGTCTGGAGGAGGAATGCTGTCAGACGATCATGGATGCTCTGATCGTTTCTCGCCAACCTTGGTGCTGTGGGCGAGGTTCACGGCTGGGCTGGGCAAGCGGCGTCAGGCGCTTAACAGCTTCTTGATCTCTTCCACCGACAACACCTTGCCGGTGCTCTTGATCTCCCCGTTCACCGCCAGCGCCGGCGTGGTCATCACCCCGGCGTCGATGATGGCGTTGATGTCGGTCACTTTCTCCAACTCATACTCCAGGCCCAGCGCCTGAGCGGCATCGCTGGCATGCTGGCCGAGAGTGGCGCATTTCGCGCAACCGCTACCCAGAATTTGCAACTTCATCATGATCCTGATTCCCCTATGGATAGAACATACCGAACAGCACGCCGGAGAGAGTCGCCATGACCACCACCAGCGCGCAGTAAACCAGCGTCTTTTCGGTGCCGAGAATACCGCGAATCACCAGCATGTTCGGTAAGGACAGCGCCGGTCCCGCCAGCAGCAACGCCAGCGCCGGTCCTTTACCCATGCCGGCGCCGAGCAGACCTTGAACGATGGGCACTTCGGTCAGGGTCGCGAAGTACATGAACGCTCCCACCAGCGCGGCCAGCACATTGGCCACCAGCGAATTGCCACCCACCGCCGCGCCCACCCATTCGGACGGGATGATGCCCTCATGGCCGGGGCGCCCCAGCAGAAATCCCGCCAGCAGCACGCCCCCCCAGCAACAGCGGCAAAATCAGCTTGGCGAAACTCCAGGTCTGGCCTAGCCATTCCTCGCCATCGCCGACTTGCGTCGCGGCGGCCAAGGTCAAACCGATCAAACCGGCGCTGAACGCCAGTTCGGGATGTCGTGGAATCAGTATCGACAAGACGGCGACGACGACGACGGTCGCGGCCAACGGCGGCCAGCGCCACCGCCAGCGCCAGACCAGCAATCCGGCCAGGCTCAGACCCGCCAGCGCGGTCAGCGGCCACTTCCAGGCGAAGATCGCGTGCCACACCGCGCTGTCTTCGGCACTGGCGGGCGCCCAGTTGGCGAACACCAACACCGCCACCTGCAAGGCGAAAAACGTGGCGGTGTCGCCCAGCGGTCGGCCTTGGTCAGTGCCTAGTACAAACCCTTGCTGATTCGCCGCCCGCGTTTGCTCCTCGCAGCGGTAAATCCAGTGCATGATCAACCCGATCACCAGCGCGAAACTCACCGCGCCCACCGCCCGCGCCACGCCCAGTTCCACGCCGAGGATCTTGGCGGTGAGCACGATGGCCAGCACATTGATCGCGGGGCCGGAATAGAGAAACGCAATGGCTGGGCCGAGTCCCGCGCCGCGTCGATAGATGCCGCCGAACAAGGGCAGTACGGTGCAGGAGCACACCGCCAAGATCGAGCCGGACACCGAGGCTACCCCATAGGCGGCGACCTTGTGGGCGGCAGGACCGAGATATTTCATGACGGCGTTCTGGCTGATGAACACCGCGATGGCTCCGGCAATGAAGAAGGCCGGCACCAGGCAGAGCATCACATGCTCGCGAGCGTACCAATGGAGCAGCGCCAGTCCTTCCAGAATGGCGTTGTCGAATCGAGCCGCGCCCACCGGCATGAAAAAGACCAGCAGGAACACGGCGACGATGCCGCCCAGCCATTTGAATTCGGCAGGGTAGTCCCGTGCCATGGCGCGTAGCCGATTCAGTGCGTCGGCGAACGCATTCGTCGACGCGGGGGAGGTGGATAGAGTTGCCATGGCGGAACTCCTCGTTCAGGCCGCGCAGCGCCGCTGGGGCCGATTGGGCATGTCCGCCAGCGCGGCGCGGTCGGTGGAAAACGGGGTTTGCTCGGCCAGCGCCCGCTGGCAGGTCGATAGAACCTCGTGCATCCAGGCGGGGAGATCGGGGTGCAGGCGGTAGTAAATCCACTGCGCTTCGCGGCGGTCGAGGATGAAACCGGCCGCTCGCAGCGCCGCCAGATGCCGCGAGATCTTGGGTTGGATTTCACCCAGAGCGTGCGTCATCTCGCAGACACAGATTTCCTCTTCCGCCACCATCAGCATCAGGCAGCGCAGCCGGGTGGTGTCGGCCAGGGCTTGGAAAAAGCGATGAGCATGAGGCATGAGGCTTTTAATCCGCATATTCGTATATCCATATATATCACGATCCAGAGTAATTGCAAGGGCCGGCAGAGTGGGCGCCACTCGGATGGTGGCGCCTCGATCGGCGGTTACGGTAGCAGAGTACCGATACGGCCCATCTCGGCCTTCAGACGGGCGCGATCATTCTGCAATTCAGCCAACGGCAGCGCGAAAAAAGCTTCGATACGGGCGCGCAGTATCCGATAAGCGTGCAGGAAAGCCGCATCGATCTCCGCATCACCGCCGGTGGCGTGGGCCGGGTCGTCCACGCCCCAGTGCGTTCGGAGCACCGGTCCCAGATACGCTGGGCAGGTTTCGCCCGCCGCGCTGGCGCAGACCGTAATCACGATGTCGGGCGTGACGGGCAGATCGTCCCAGGATTTGCTGTGATAGCCCTCGGTCGAGATACCCTCGCGCGCCAGCAGGGCCAGCGAACGCGGGTGAATTTGGCCGGTCGGATGGCTGCCGGCGCTCAGCGCCTTCCAACCCGACGGCGCCAGATGATTGAAGGTGGCTTCGCCCAGAATCGAGCGACAGGAATTACCGGTGCAGAGAAACAGGACGTTCATGATGCAGCCTTTCAGGTCGGGTTGAGGAGCATGGCGGCGGCTGAACGAAGGCGATGGGATGACCTGTCAGCCGCGCTGGAATCGCCAAAAGTAGCTAAACGATCTCCGTTGCCGGCTGGTTCGGCCTCCGCTCGTACCACGCGCGGCTGCGATTGACGATCCCGGCGACGATCAGCATCACCGGCACTTCGATGAGGACCCCCACCACGGTGGCCAGCGCCGCGCCGGACTCAAAGCCGAATAGCGCAATGGCTGCCGCCACCGCCAATTCGAAGAAATTGCTGGCCCCAATCAGGGCCGAGGGACCGGCCACGCAATGCGGCGATCCGACCTGACGGTTGAGCCAGTAGGCCAGCCCGGCGTTGAAGAACACCTGGAACAGGATCGGAATCGCCAGCAGCAGGATCACCAGCGGTTGCTTCACGATCTGCTCGCCCTGGAAGCCGAACAGCAACACCAAGGTGGTCAGCAGCGCGGTCAGCGAGCTTGGGCCAAGCATGTCGAGCAGACGCGCCAGTCCCGCTGGACCCTGGGATTTCAGGATCGTGCCACGCACGACTTGGGCGATGATCAGGGGAATCGCGATGTACAGCACCACCGACAGAAACAGGGTATCCCACGGCACGACGATTGAGGTCATGCCTAGCAGCAGGCCGACGATGGGGCCGAAGGCGAACACCATGATGATGTCGTTGAGTGCCACCTGACTTAGAGTGAAATGCGGTTCGCCCGTGGTCAGATTGCTCCACACGAACACCATCGCGGTGCAAGGCGCGGCGGCCAGCAGGATCAAGCCGGCGATGTAGGATTCGATCCGATCCGCCGGCAACAGCGGCGCGAACAGCCCGCCGACGAACAGCCAGCCCAGCAGCGCCATCGAAAATGGCTTGATGCCCCAGTTGATCAGCAGGGTCACGCCGATCCCGCGCCAGTATTGGCCGACCTCACGCAGCGCGGCGAAGTCGATCTTGACCAGCATCGGGATGATCATCAGCCAGATCAGTACCGCCACCGGCAGGTTGACTTGGGCGATTTCCAACTTGCCGATGGCCTGGAACACGCCCGGCAGGAAGTGCCCCAGCACGATGCCGGTCACGATGCACAGCGCCACCCACAGCGTCAGGTAACGCTCGAACACCCCGAGTCGGGTACCTTCCGCCTGTTGGGCGGCGACCTCGCAGGCTGCGCTCATTCATTGTTCTCCAATACAGATTTTGCCAATCTCATCCAGCTTGGACTGCAACTCGATGTTATCCAGCGCATGGATGGGTGCCTTTAAATTCTATATTTTCATAATAATGAAAATTATAAATCGAAATCAACATCACTGAATTGCTGAGCCGAAGAACCCTTGTTAGAGCGCGCGCTGCGAATCGGGTGAGTCATGTCGCGCGATGTCTTGTCTGAGCATTGCCCAATGGCGATTCTTGATAGCGTAGTGTTTGTTCCCAAGATGACGACATGATGAAAAAATCAGCCGTATTGGCCGCGCTTAGTGCGTTGGCCCAGGAAACGCGCCTGGATATTTTTCGCTATCTGGTGGAAGTGGGTTCCGTCGGCGTGCCGGCCGGACAGATCGGCGAACGCTTCGGTCTGCCGTTGCCGACCCTATCGTTTCATCTGAAAACGCTGCAACATGCCGGTTTGATCCAACGGGTTCGGCAAAGCCGCTCGCTGATCTATTCCGCCGACTTCGGTGCCATCAACGCCGTGCTGGGGTATCTGACCGAGAATTGCTGTGCCGGGCATCCGGAAATCTGTGCGATCCCGACCTGCGAAGAGGAAGTTACCAGGAGCGATCCGCCTGAGAAACAGTCATGAAATTATTTAGTTACAACTGGTTGTCAATATTCCTTCCCCATGACGCGATAGCCCCGAGCGCCGATTCTCGCTCGGTTGCCGCTAAGCGTCGGGCCGATTAGACTAGATTTTTCATGACACTACCCCCTAAGGACGTTACCACAACGGTCAGGAGCTTATGCCGCATCACTTTCCCCCGGATTCCGTCGGTCTGGTCACGCCCCAGATCCTCCAGTTCGAAGAACCGCTGGCCCTGGATTGCGGCCGGTCCCTGGCGGAATACGAACTCGTTTATGAGACTTATGGCACGCTGAACGCCGATCACAGCAACGCCGTGCTGATTTGCCATGCCCTTTCCAGCGACCATCACGCCGCCGGTTGTCACGAGGGCACCGATCCGAACAAGCTGGGTTGGTGGGACAACTGCATCGGCCCCGGCAAGCCGTTCGATACCCGGGAATTCTTCGTGGTCTGCTGCAACAATCTGGGCGGCTGCAAGGGTTCCACCGGCCCCACCTCGATCAACCCGGAAAACCGCAAGCCCTACGGCCCGGATTTTCCCATCGTCACTGTCAAGGACTGGGTGCGCAGCCAGGCCCGCTTGGCCGACCGGCTCGGCATCGGGCAGTGGGCGGCGGTGATCGGCGGCAGTCTGGGCGGCATGCAGGCCATGCAATGGGCGATCAGCTATCCCGACCGGGTGCGCCATGTGCTGGTCATCGCCGCCGCGCCGCGACTGTCGGCGCAAAACATCGCCTTCAACGAAGTGGCGCGTCAGGCGATCATCTCCGACCCCGATTTTCATCATGGGCACTATTACGAATTCGGGGTGGTGCCGCGCCGCGGATTGATGATCGCCCGGATGCTTGGCCATATCACCTATCTGTCCGACGAAGGCATGCGCGCCAAGTTCGGCCGCGAGCTGCGTGAAGGCACGCCCAACTTCAACTTCAATTTCGACACCGAATTCCAAGTGGAGAGCTATTTGCGCCATCAGGGCAAGGCCTTCGTCGACCGTTTCGATGCCAACACCTACCTGTTGATGACCAAGACCCTGGACTATTTCGATCCGGCGGCGAGTTTCGATCAGGATCTGTCGGCGGCTTTCCATCGAACGCAGGCGCGATTCCTGGTGGTTTCCTTCACCAGCGACTGGCGGTTCGCGCCGGCCCGCTCGCGCGAGATCGTGCGGGCACTGGTCCGGGCCGGTCGCGAGGTCAGCTACAGCGAAATTGCCTCGGAGTCTGGCCACGACGCTTTTCTGATGCCGATCCCGCTGTATCATGAAACGCTGCACGGCTACCTGAGTCGGGTCGCTCGTGAGGTGAACGGCCGAACTTCCGAACCCGCCCACACCGCCGTGCCCGCCGCAACCGAGGTGAACGCCCATGCGGCCTGAACTGGAACTGATCAGCGAATGGATCCGTCCCGGTACGCGGGTGCTGGATTTGGGTTGCGGCGACGGAGCGCTGCTGGCCTATCTGCACGAGCGCCGGCAGGTCGGCGGCTACGGTTTGGAAATCGACAGCGCCAACATTGTCAAATGCATTCGGGCGGGGGTGAACGTGATTCACGCCGATCTGGAAGCGGGCCTGGAGGATTTCGGCGACAGCAGCTTCGACTATGTCATCATGACCCAGACCCTGCAGGCCGTTCGGCACACCGAACGGTTGTTGGACGAAATGCTGCGGGTGGGCCGGCAAGGTATCGTGACCTTCCCCAATTTCGGCTTCTGGCGCGGTCGGTTGCAGGTCGCCCTGCATGGCTTGATGCCGGTCGGCAAGGCGTTACCTTATCAGTGGTACGACACGCCCAACGTGCATCTGTTTACCATTCGCGATTTCGAGGCATTGTGTCGGCACAAACGGATCGACATCTTGCAGCGCATGGTGCTGGACCACGCTCACCAACCCCGGCTGGGACCGCGCTTGTGGCCCAATCTGTTGGGTGAAATCGCCCTTTACCGGCTGGGTCGCGCCTGATGCGCCCGCCGGCCAACGTCAGGATCGGATTTCGGGGAGATTCAATGTTCGCAACCGTACTCGCAGTCCATCGCCTTCGGCGACAAGACCGACCCGCCCGCCGGCGTGGCTTCACCCTGATCGAAGTCATGGTCGTGGTGGTGATCCTCAGCATCCTGGCCGCCGTGGTGGTGCCTCGCATCATGGACAACCCCGACAAGGCGCGAGTGGTCAAGGCCAAGCAGGACATCCGGGTGATCAAGAATCAACTCGATTTGTACCGGCTGCACAATTTCCGTTACCCGACCACCGAACAGGGATTGGAAGCGTTGGTGCAGAAGCCGGCCGAGGCCGCGCACTGGCAAGAGGGCGGCTATCTGGACAAGCTGCCCAATGACCCTTGGGGCAAACCCTATCAATATCTCAGCCCCGGTCAGCACGGCGACCTCGACATCTACTCGCTCGGCGCCGACGGACAGCCGGGTGGCGAGGGCGTGGACGCCGATATCGGCAACTGGAACCTGGACGAATAAGCGTCGTCAGCGGCGAGATGGCGGGAGCCGAGTGTTGCGATGCCAGCCGTGCGAATGACGTTGCCACCGCGCGGTTTCACCCTGCTCGAAGTCATGGTCGTGATGTTGTTGATCGGCATCATGACCGGCTTTGCCCTGCTGTCGGTGGGCGGTGGGCCGAAGGAACGATTGGCGGAGGAAGGGCAACGGTTGGCGGCGCTGGTGGAACTGCACCAGCAAGAGGCCATCCTGCGCGGTGAGGTACGCGGTATTCGCTTTACTCGCACCGGTTACGCGATCCTGAGCCTGAACGAACAGGGCGAATGGCAACCACCGGCCGCCGCGACCACCCTGGTTCAGCGCGAACTACCCAAGGACATCGTCCTTGGGCTTTGGATTGACGATCGGCCGGCGGCACTCGCCGCCACTGACCGGTTGCCGCAGGTGCTGCTGCTGGCCAGCGGCGAAGCCACCGAATTCGTCGCGGTATTTGGTTTCGCCGACGACCAGGGACCGGATGCACCCTTGTACCGAGTTGCCGGCGACGCTTTGGGGCGGCTAACAGCGGGCGCGGTGGAGCGATGAAGCGCGCGACTGGTTTTACCCTGCTGGAAGTGCTGGTGGCGCTGGCGGTATTGGCCATCGCCATGGGCGCGGTCATCGGCGCGACCACTCAGAGCGTCAACACCGTCGGCGTGCTGCGCGATCGAACGTTCGCCAGTTGGGTCGCCCTCAATAAGGTCAACGAACTACTGCTTGCCCCCACCGCCTGGCCTGAGGAAGGCTCGCGTAAGGGCGAGACCGAACTCGCGAATCGCGTCTGGCGCTGGGAAGCTCGTTTCGACAAGACCGACGATCCCGACATGCGCCGCCTTGAGGTCACGGTGTGGGCCGGCGAAGGTGGACCAGTTCTGGGCAAGCTGGTGGCGTTCAAGGGTCGACCGCCGAAAAAGCCCCCGGCGGATCGGACCCAGCCCGAGGGCCAGACCCCCGAGCGCGAGCGTCCCTCGCCCGCATCGCCAAAGACGGCCGTTACCCCCTCATGAAGATCGCGGCGCGCGGCTTCACCCTGCTGGAATTGCTAGTCGCCCTGGCGGTGTTTGCCATCATGGCCATTGCCGCTTACGGCGGCTTGCGCAACGTCTTGTTCACCCGAGCCGCCGTAGAGGAACAAAGCCGCCGGTTGGCGGCGGTTCAATTGGCGGTTTACCGCATGGAACAGGACGTCGAGCAAACCCTGGCGCGCGGTATTCGCGACGAATACGGTGATCCTCAGCCCGCTCTGCAAGGCGGCGCGTTGGCCAGCGACGCGCTGACCCTGACCCGCGCCGGTTGGGATAACCCGCTCGGCCAGTCGCGCGCGACCCTGCAACGGGTCGCCTACCGGCTGCGCGAGGGCCGGCTATGGCGGCTACACTGGCAAGTCTTGGACCGAGGAGGGCTGATCGAGCCGCGTGAGACCTTATTGTTGGACCAGGTGCAAGAACTCAAGGTGCGGTTCTTGGATGCGGACGACGCTTGGCAAGACGACTGGCCACCGCCCGCCGCCAGCGACGATGGCGAAACCGAACGACGTGATTCCGTGGTCTTGCCTCGGGCGGTGGAAGTAAGTCTGACGCTGGAGGACTGGGGTGAAATCACTCGGCTGTTTCCTTTGGCCGGCTGATCCCGGCGTTGGATCGGTCGTGCCGCCGAGCAACCGTGTCGCGCGCACCGGTCATCAAGCCGGTGTGGCGCTGATCACCGTGCTGCTGATCGTTTTTCTTGCCAGCGTCACCGCCACCAGTTTGGCTACCTTGCAGCAATTGGCGATCCGTCGTAGCACTGTGCTCCAGCACCAGCAGCAGGCCCGGCTGTACACGCTCGGCCTTGAACAGTGGGCGATGGTCATTTTGGCGCGCGACCGTCAGGAAAACAAAATCGATCATCCCAACGAAACATGGGCCAAGCTGCCGCTGGTCCTGCCGGTCGAGGGCGGCGAGCTTTCCGGTCGGATCAGCGACCTGCAAGGTTGTTTCAACCTCAACAACCTATGGCAACCGGCATCGGGTGGACAGTCGCCCGACCCCGACGCGAATGATCGGGAGCGCCCCGCCGATGGAGGCGAGGAGCAGGAGACGGAATCGCAAACGGCGACGGAGGACCCCGCTGCGGAATCGTCGTCCGCCAAACCCAAGTCACCCGTCGAACCCAAGTCGCCCGCCAAACCCAAGCAATCGCAATCCAAACAAGGGCAGATCGACCAACCGCAGGTGCAAGCGCTGCAACGTCTGCTGGAAAGCCTCGAATTGAAACCGGAACTGGCTCAGGCGATCGTCGATTGGATTGATCCCGACCGGGACCCGTTATTTCCAAACGGGGCCGAGGACAGCGATTACACGGTATTGAATCCGGCGTACCTGGCCGCGAACCAGCCCTTTACCAGCGTTTCGGAACTGCGGCTGGTCAAGGGCGTGGACCGGGAAATTTACGATAAACTGGCCCCCTATGTCTGTGCCCTGCCGCCGGGCACCACGCTGAACGTCAACACCGCGCTGGCACCGGTGCTGGCGGCGCTGAGCGACGACGGTGTGGACGTGACCGAACTGAAACGTCTGTTGGAAACCCGACCCGACGAGGGTTATGACAAGGTGGACGATTTTTTGAACGCGGCCAATCTGACCGTGAACGCGGAGCTGAAAGCCCAACTCGGTGTCGCCAGCCAGTATTTTCTATTACGGGCCGAGGCGCGAGTGGGCGACGGCCGAGCCATGCTATACAGTATGTTATTCCGCGACGAAAAAGGTGTCCGTGTCCTGCGGCGCGGTTTCGGCAACCAGGATTGAGACGACGTGCCTGCCCCGCTCTGTTTTTTCCGATTCGTTTCCGCCGATGAGGCGGAATGGCTGCGTCCCGACGGCGAGGTCCAGCGCGGTCCGTTGGCCGATCTGTCCAGCCAGAGCGACGGCGCGCGCCAGATACTGGTCGCGCCGAGCGAAGCGGTCACTTTGCATCGCTTGGCCCTACCCAGCCGCAAGCGTTCCACTTGGGCGCGGGCCGTGCCATTCGCCCTGGAGGATTATCTGGTCGAGGATATCGAGACGCTGCATTTTGCGCTGGGCGGCGCGGTGGATGGTGGCTATCTGCCGGTGGCGGTCGTCGATCGGATCTTGCTGAGCGCTTGGCTGGAAACTTGCGATCAAGCTGGCCTGACGCCGACTGCTGTCGTGCCGGACTCGTTGCTGCTGCCTTGGCAAAACGACGAGTGGAGCGTGCTGCTGGAAGCGCGGCGGGCGCTGGTGCGTACCGGCCGCTGGGAAGGCTTTGCCACCGAGCGCGACAATCTGGCGCTGTTGCTCGCGCAGGCGCTGGCCGAAGCCGGCGAAACCAAGCCTCGATGCCTGCGCGTCTGGGGAGCTCCCGCAACCGAACTGGCTGAAACAGAAGTCGAACCCAGCCTGGAAGATACGCCAAGCGAGCCGCTGGCGCTGTTCGCATCGGGTTACCAGCCAGCCACCGTTCTGAACCTGCTGCAGGGCGGTTACAGCCGGCAAGCGCATTGGGGCCGCTGGCTGCGGCCCTGGCGGGCGGCAGCGGCGCTGGCGGGAATGACGCTGCTGGTGCAGATCGCCGGGCAGGTGTACGACCATTGGCGGTTGCAACGGGAGGTTACGGCGCTGCGGACCGAGATCGAACGGACCTTCAAGGATGCCTTGCCGGAGGCGACTCGGATCGTCAATCCCAAGGTGCAGATGGAAACCCGCCTGCGGGAGCTGGCGCCCAGCGGTGGCAGTGGTTTCCTGGAACTGCTCTACCAAGGCGCACAGCCACTGGCCCATTTTCCGAACGTCACTTTGCGCGGTCTCGGCTACCGCGACGGGCAATTGGACCTGGCGCTGGAAGGAGGCGACCCGGCGGTGCTGGATCGGCTCCGGCAACAGTTCGAACGGCAACCGGGGCTGCGCATGGATATGCGTACCACCCAGCGGGAAGGCCAGATGGAGAGCAAGATCACGGTGAAAAGAGCGTCCTCATGAAAGCGTGGTGGGAAACCCTGAGCGCTCGCGAGCGCCTGTTAGTCATCGGGGGACTGGGGCTGACGCTGGCACTGCTGGGTTACGCGCTGGTGTGGGAGCCGTTTCGGACCAGCCATCGCCAACTCCAGCAGCGCGTCGCCGAGCAGCGCGCCGATCTAATCTGGATGCGGCAGGCCGCGCGGGAGGTCAAGCGCCTGAGCGGCAATGCCGGTACCAGCCCCACTCGCGACGGCCGCTCTCTGCTCACGCTGGTGGATCAGACCGCGCGGGCGGCGGGGTTGGCAAGCGCCCTGAAACGGGTTGCGCCCCAGGGCGAAGACAAACTGAGCGCACAATTGGATGGGGTCGAGTTCGACAAACTGATCCCCTGGTTGGGGATGCTGGAGCATGATCACCGCATCGCCATCGTCAATTTGAGTATCGATCGCGCCAATGCCACCGGGCTGGTGAATGCTCGCATCATCCTGCGGGAAACCCGGCCATGAAGCGTTTCTTGGGTTACGGCCTGCTGGGGTTGCTGGCGTTTTTGCTGTTTCTGTTGCTGCGGGCTCCGGCCGGTTTGGTGGTCGGTCTGTTCGACGAGCGATTGCCCGGCCTCAATGTGCAAGCGGTGGATGGGACCGTGCTCAACGGTTCGGCCTGGGGCGTGAGCTGGCGCGATACGTCGATCGGAAAGCTGAATTGGAACTGGCGGCCATTCGTCCTGTTGAGCGGATGGCTGGAATTCAGGCTGGACACCGATGATCCCGACGCTAAACTGATGGGAAACGTCGCGATAGGATGGGATCGCCAACTGCGGTTCCGCGATTTCAGTGGTCGCCTGCCGCTGGCCAAACTGAGCGAATTGGCCGGCCAGCCCACCCCGCCACTGCGGGGAGTGGTGGAATTCGACCTGCGGGAATTGAAGCTGAACGCCGCCGGCCTGCCGCAATCGGCCGCTGGCGTGGTTCATTTGTTAAACTTACATATCATGCTGGGCCAACCGCTGAATCTTGGCGATTTCGTGGTGCAACTGAGTCCGGCAACACCGGAAGGCCTCCAGGGCGTGGTCAAGGACAACAACGCGCCGCTGGATCTGGCGGGCATCTTGAATGTATCGCCCGACCGTCGTTATCGTTTCAGCGGGTCGGCCGCTGTCCGTGATGCCGGCAACCAGGCTCTACGCCAGATGCTGAACCTGCTGGGGCCGCCCGGTGGCGACGGCCGCTGGAAGCTGGACTTTTCGGGTACCCTGGCCAAGTAGGCCCCGCCGCCACGGGAGCGGTTTATTCCCCTCGATCCCGCAAGCACGCTCCAATCACGCGATCGCAAAGCAACAACCAGGGAGAAAACGTCGATGCAACCACGACTGCGCGGATTATTGGCCCTTCTGGCACTGCTGATGTTGGCTGCCTGCGCCACCACCGAGCCAGCACCGTCTCCGATCAGGCTTCCAGCCAGCGCGAGCAAGCCCCCCGATGCGGCATTTCCAGCGCCACCGGAACTACAACCGCAGGTTGAATTTTGGAGCAAGGTCTATGGAGTCTGGGGGGCGCGGTCAGATCGCCCTGCACGACGACCGCTACATGGATGTCATCTACGGGGTGATTACCTTGCCCGGTCCAGTGGACGAAGGCCAAACCGCCGAACAAAAGAACTTTGCCAAGGAGCACTATGAAACCCTGAAGGAGCTGTTGCGCCAGGTGGAGTTCAAGTCGGCGGCCAACATCCCGCTGACGCCGGCCGAGCAGTCCTTGGCGAATTACATCCGCAAAAGCAGTGGTGGACCCGGTGCCATCGTCGGCGCCAGCGAACGGTTGCGTAGCCAGCGTGGTCTGCGCGAGCGCTTTAAGCAGGGTCTGGAAATCAGTGGCCGCTACGATGCGGCGTTCCGCAGCGTGTTCCGCGAGGCCGGCTTGCCCGAGGATCTGGCCTATCTGCCGCATGTGGAGTCGTCTTTTCAGAACCATGCCGCTTCTTCGGTCGGCGCGGTGGGCATGTGGCAGTTCATGCCGGGCACCGCGCGGCAATTCATGATGCTGAACGCGGCCGTGGACGAGCGGCGCGATCCCGTGGCATCGGCGCAGGGTGCCTCTCGCTATCTGCGGGATGCTTACGACCGCCTGGGTAGTTGGCCGCTGGCGCTGACTTCGTACAATCACGGCGTTGGTGGCATGCAACGCGCTCAGCAGGCTTTCGGCAACGATATTGGCGCCATCGTGCGGAGCTACTCGGGGTCCAATTTCGGGTTCGCGTCGCGGAACTTCTATACCGAATTTCTGGCGGCCCGCAATGTCGCCCGCAATCCCCAGCGGTTTTTCCCGGAGGGCGTCAGCTACGAACCTCCCCTCAACCTGGATCGGGTCCGGTTGCGGCAATCGGTATCCATGCCAATGTTAGCGAGTTATTACGAAGTTAACTCGTGGGAATTGATCGATCTGAACAAGGCATGGAAACCCGCGGCGCAAGATGGACGGGTTGCGCTGCCGGCGGGAACCATGGTTTGGCTGCCGGCCGGGACGGTATTGCGCCTGACCCAGCGTGGCACCGCTGACCGGGCGCTGGCGCTGGCCGAACCCGTCAGTACCGTTCGTCTGCGCTGATAACGCCCGGGTTTCCTCCCATGAAAAACCCCTCCTGTGGGGAGGGGGTTCCGATAACGCCAAGGCGGGACGTCAACCCAATTTCTTGAGCAATTCCCTGGCTTGTTGCTGTTGGGAGGCGGTGCCCTCTTGTAGTGCCTCCTCCAGCAGGCTGCGTGCTCCCACCTGATCGCCCATGTCCAGATAGGCCGTGGCCAAATCCAGTTTGGTTTCCACGTAATCGGCGACTGTTTCCCGATTGCCGCCGGGGGTTGACACGCTGTCAGCCCCCATCTTGCCAAGATCGAGCGATCCGTCGTCGATCCCCCGCAACTCCTCGTCCAGCTTCAGCGGTTCGATGGGTGCGCCGGGCTGCTCCAGTTCCTGGGTGATGTCGGTGAATTCGAATTTCCGGGAGGGTGGCGGCATGGACAGCGGTTCGATCTGGAGAGGCGTTGCCGGCGGCCGCGCCGTTGGCTCACTCACCAGATCGAACACGCCGGGTGCCTGCGGCGGGTTGACTGTTGCGCCCGATTCGGTCGGCCTCAGTTCCAATGGCGGCAAGTCGGTTTTCGACCGCGCGGTATTTTCCAACCCCAGGTCGCCAAAGTCGAAATCCAAGTTGTCCAGCCGCAGTTCGGAAGGCAGGTCTGCCTGGGGGGATTGAGCAGGCGCCTTGTCCGACGCCAGTTCCGCCGACAGGAATGGATTGGTGGCGGTGCGGGTTACCGAAGCCGTGGGAGGCTCCGTATCCGGCAAGCGCGGTGTTTCCAGTTTCTGCGTCGAGGCAGCGTCTTTTCCGCCCACCGGCGGGTCCCCCAGCCCGAAATCGATGTCCTTGAGCAGTTCATCAATGGGTTTGGGTGGCGTTGCCGCCGGTTTAGGTACGGCGGGTTTGGATGCTGCCGGCATGGTCTCAGTCTCGGTCGGGGTCGGGGCCGGGGGGACCGCCGAACTGGCGACGGCGGGCCTCGGCCGAACGGAACGAGATTCGCGGATCTGGGTGCGAGTCGTCGGCGCGGAAGATTCCTCCGGCGCGGGCTGCGGCTCGGCGATCGCTTCCGGTGGTTGAATCGGCGGCTGTTTCGGCTTGGCGGGACGCCGCAACAGCGGCAGTAGCACCACTGCGGCCACCGCCAGCACGATCATGGCGAGGGCGATCCAGACCACTGGGTTGGCCAGCCAACTGAATTCGCTTTCCTCCGGTTGCACCACCGGTGGTTTGGCCACCGGCGGCGGCCGGACGAGCGCCGGTTCCGGTTGGGCCACGGGAGGTGGGGGTTCCGGCTGCGCGGCCGGTTGCACCTCGGACGTGGCGCCGGCCGGCGCTGGTAACGTCTCTCCCTCCGTTTGAGGGATACTGGTTTGAGGAATGATCTCCCGCAACGGTTCGGCCGGCACCGGTAACGGTTGAGGCTCCACGGGCGGCGGTATCGTGGCAAGCGGCGGAGCCGGCTCCGGTGGCGAGATGGCCGCCGGTTGCGCGGTCGGCTCGACCGGTTGCGGCTCGACCGGTTGCGGCTCGATCGGTGGTTGCGGTTGGGTTGGGGCGGACTCGGTGGGTGCCGCTGCGGCCACATTCGGAACGGGTGGCGTGGGTCCGCCCTGCACGCCCAGCGCCTGCGGAGTCGGCACCTTGAGCACGGAACCCGCTCGCAGGACATTCGGGTTACCGTTGACGAATGCTTCCGAATTGCCAGCCACCAGGATCGCCATCATTTCCGGCAGCTTGATGGTGGTCGAGGGGCGAACCTGGCTGGCAATCCCCATCAGCGTTTCACCGGATTTGACTGGCCCGTAAGACGTCGCCCCCTCGAAGCTGACCGGTGGGGCCGGCGGCAGCCCCGGAACCGGTGAGGCAGCGGCGGTGGGATCGGCCGCGACCGGTGGTGGCGCCATGACCGGTGGCGGCGGTGGCGGCGGCAACCGACGGTTGGCATACAGTGCCGGATCAAGTTGGACTGGAAAGGCCCGTAGCAACCGGCCGCGTGGCCACGCCAGTTCCAGTAGCAAGGTAAAGTTGGGTTCGCGGAGTGGCTCGATCGAGGTGATCTTGAGAACGTTCGGACCGCCGGGCGGCGCCTGAACCGAGAAGCGCAGCTTCGATAGAAATTCATAGCGCTCGACCCCCGCCCAGTCGAACTCCTGTTGGCGCGGGACCTGGGCGGTCAGGCCGATCAATTCGACGGGGTTGCTGCTGATCAGGGGGATTTCGGCTTCGAAGTTCTGATTGAGCGCCGAGCGTACCTCAAGAGGGCCGACACCCAGGGCAAAGGCGCACAACGGTGCTACCAGCCCGGCCAAAAGGGATAGTCGGATTAATATCCTGGTCGGCATGGACTGTCTCCATTCCGCCGCCGGAGCGTCGCGGTGCCGGCGGGATTGGCTTGGATGTCGCCACCGGCGCATCGAGCCGGCGGCCTTCCCGCTTCGAGATCTCTCGAAGCTTCCCCTTAAAGATACTCCTTAATGCAGAGGATTTCCGCGATTTGGATGTAGTTTCGAGAACCGGCACGCGGGCGGAAAACGATCGATGGGGAGAAATCACGCTTCCAGCAGGATGCGCAGCATGCGGCGCAACGGTTCGGCCGCCCCCCACAACAACTGATCGCCGCAAGTGAAAGCACCCAGATACCGGGATCCCATGTTGAGCTTGCGCAGCCGGCCGACCGGCACGGCCAGGGCACCGGTGACGGCGGCGGGAGTCAGCTCACGCATGGACAGCTCGCGCTCGTTCGGCACTACCCGCACCCAATCGTTGGCGGCGCCGATCATCTCGATCAGTTCGTCCAGAGGGACATCCCGAGTCAGTTTGATGGTCAGCGCCTGACTATGGCAGCGCATCGCCCCGACTCGCACGCAAAGGCCGTCGATGGGGATGGGATGGTCCGTGCGTCCCAGGATTTTGTTGGTTTCGGCCTGCCCCTTCCATTCCTCGCGGCTTTGGCCGTTATCGAGCTGTTTGTCGATCCAGGGGATCAGGCTGCCGGCCAGTGGTACGCCGAAGCTGGTGGTCGGGAAAGCGCTTGACCGCAGCGTGTCGGCCACGATGCGGTCGATTTCCAGAATCGCCGAGGCCGGCTGCTCCAGCCGGTCGGCCACGGCGGCATGCACGGCGCCCATCTGTTGGATCAACTCACGCATGTTCTGGGCACCGGCGCCGGAAGCGGCCTGATAGGTCATGATGCTCGCCCACTCCACCAAGCCGTGCGCGAACAGCCCGCCCAGCCCCATCAGCATCAGGCTGACCGTGCAGTTGCCGCCGATGTAGTCCTTCGCGCCGCGCGCCAACGCGCTCTCGATCACTTCGCGGTTGACCGGGTCGAGAATGATGACCGCGTCGTCCTGCATCCGCAGCGCCGAGGCGGCGTCGATCCAGTAGCCTTGCCAGCCGGCGGCGCGCAGTCGCGGGTAAATCTCATTGGTGTAATCGCCGCCCTGGCAGGTGACGATGACATCCAGCGCCTGCAAGTCGGCGATGGATCGCGCGTCTTTCAGCGCCGGAGTATCCTTGCCGATGGCCGGCCCCTGGCCGCCCACATTGGACGTGGTGAAAAACACCGGATCGATCAGGGCAAAATCGTTTTCCGCCATCATCCGATCCATCAGCACGGAACCCACCATGCCGCGCCAGCCGACCAAACCCACTCGCTTCATCATCGCCGTACCTTGAGTAGATCATCGCCAAACAGTTGCCAAAAGCGAGGAATCCCCGCCGGAAAAGATCGCATCCTTGATCCGCGCCTTTTTACTCCATCAGCGCCGCCACCACCGCGTCGCCCATCGCCTGAGTGCCGACCGGGGTCATGCCGGACGTGGTGATGTCCAGCGTGCGCAGACCCTGATCCAGTACCCGGCCAACAGCGTCCTCAATCCGTCCGGCCAGTTGCGGCTGGTTCAGGCTATAGCGCAGCAACATGGCCGCCGACAGGATGGTGGCCAGTGGATTGGCCAGGCCCTTGCCGGCGATATCGGGCGCGGAACCATGAATCGGTTCGTACAACCCCTTGCCCTGGCGATCCAGCGAGGCCGATGGCAGCATGCCGATCGAACCGGTCAGCATGGCGGCGCAATCCGATAAGATATCGCCAAACAGGTTGCCGGTCACGATCACGTCGAATTGCTTGGGTGTGCGGACCAGTTGCATGGCGGCGTTATCCACGTACATATGCGACAACTCCACGTCCGGATAATCCCCAGCCACCCGTCCAGTGACTTCGCGCCACAATTCGGAGGCTTCCAGCACGTTGGCCTTGTCCACCGAGCACAGCTTGCGGTGACGCTTGCGGGCCGCTTCGAACGCGACTCGGGTGATACGCTCGATCTCCGGCTCGCTGTAACGCATGGTGTTGAAACCTTCGCGCTCGCCGCTGTCCAGGGTACGGATGCCGCGCGGCTGACCGAAGTAGATATCGCCGTTCAACTCGCGCACGATCAGGATATCCAGTCCGGCGACGATTTCCGGCTTGAGCGCCGACGCCGACGCTAGTTGCGGGTAGAGCAGCGCCGGGCGCAGGTTGGCGAACAGTTCCAGGTCGGCGCGGATCGCCAGCAGGCCGCGCTCCGGGCGCAACGGTCGCTCGATCCGCTCCCATCGGGGGCCGCCGACCGCGCCGAGCAGGATGGCGTCGGCCTCGCGCGCCTGGCGACGAGTGGCCTCGGGATACGGCTCGCCGAGCTCGTCCACCGCGCAACCACCGAGCAGGCCGTATTCCAGCACCACATCCAGACCGTGTTCCTGGCGCAGGCATTCCAATACTTTCGCCGCTTCGGCGACGATTTCCGGGCCGATGCCGTCGCCGGGCAGGACAAGGATCTTATGGGTCATGCGCGTTCGCTCCCTCCGCGGAGTTCAGGAAAACAGCCAGGGCGCCTGTTGGCGCCGCCGCGCCTCGTAGGCACGGATTTCGTCGGCGTGGCGCAGGGTCAGCTCGATGTCGTCCCAGCCATTGAGCAGACATTCCTTGCGAAAGGGATCGATCTGGAAACCGAGCACCGCGCCCTGAGGGGTGAGCACGGTCTGCGCCAGCAGATCCACAGTCAGCCGATAACCGGGTTGCGCCATGACCGCCTTGAACAAGCGGTCGACCGTCTCGACCGGCAACCGCAACGGCAGCAAGCCCGACTTGAAGCTGTTGGTGAAAAAAATGTCGGCGAAGCTGGGCGCGATCACGCAACGAATACCGAACTCGTCCAGCGCCCAGACCGCGTGCTCGCGCGAGGAGCCGCAGCCGAAATTTTCCCGCGCCAGCAGGATGCTCGCGCCCTGGTAGCGCGACTGGTTCAGGTTGAATTCCGGGTTCGGCGGGCGCCGCGCGCAATCCATGCCCGGTTCGCCGTGATCCAGATAGCGCCATTCGTCGAACAGATGGGGGCCGAAACCGGTGCGCTTGATCGATTTCAGAAACTGCTTGGGAATGATGGCGTCGGTGTCCACGTTGGCGCGGTCCAAGGGGACCACCAGACCGTCGAGTCGGTTAAAGGCTTGCATCGCTATCTTCCTCAGAATATCCGTGCGTCCACGAAATGGCCGGCCAGCGCCGCCGCCGCCGCCATCGCCGGGCTGACCAGGTGGGTGCGCCCGCCCTGTCCCTGCCGTCCCTCGAAGTTGCGGTTGGAGGTCGAGGCGCAGTGTTCGCCGGGCAGCAAGCGATCGGCATTCATCGCCAGGCACATCGAACAGCCCGGCTCGCGCCACTCGAAGCCGGCGGCGCTGAACACCCGATCCAGCCCCTCGGCCTCGGCCTGCTGTTTCACCAAGCCGGAACCCGGCACCACCAGCGCCTGCTTGATGTTTGGCGCGACCTTGCGGCCCTTGATCACCGCCGCCGCCGCGCGCAGATCCTCGATGCGGCCGTTGGTGCAGGAGCCGATGAACACCCGATCCAGTTTGATCGAAGTGATCGGCATGTTTGGCCGCAAGCCCATGTAACGCAATGCCCGTTCCATGCCGTCGCGCTTGACCGGGTCGGCTTCCTGGGCGGGATCGGGAATGCGTCCCCCCACCGCCGCCACCATTTCCGGCGAGGTTCCCCAGGTCACTTGCGGCGGGATCGTCGTCGCGTCCAGCGTCACCACCTGGTCGAATTCGGCGTTGGGATCGCTGTGCAGCTCGCGCCAGGCCGTGACCGCCCGATCCCACTCTTCGCCTTGGGGCGCGAACGGCCGATCCTTGATGTAGGCGAGCGTGGTGTCGTCCACCGCGATCATGCCGGCGCGGGCCCCAGCCTCGATGGCCATGTTGCAGACCGTCATCCGTCCCTCCATGCTCAGCGCCCGGATGGCGTCGCCGCCGAATTCGATGGCGTAACCGGTGCCGCCGGCGGTGCCGATCCGGCCGATGATCGCCAACACGATATCCTTAGCGGTTACGCCCGGCCGGGTCCGCCCGTCCACTCGCACCAGCATCGCTCTGGATTTTTTCTGGATCAGGCACTGGGTGGCCATCACATGTTCGACCTCGGAGGTGCCGATGCCGAAGGCCAGCGCGCCGAACGCACCGTGGGTCGAGGTGTGCGAGTCGCCACAGACCACGGTCATGCCCGGCAAGGTGGCACCCTGCTCCGGTCCGACCACATGAACGATGCCGCGACGGACGTCGCCAATGGGAAAGTAGCGCAGGCCATGCTCTCGGGCGTTGACGTCCAGGGTTTCGACCTGCAAGCGGGACACCGGGTCGGCGATGGTGGTGAATCCGGGATCGGTCGGGGTGTTGTGATCGGGCATGGCCACCATCGATTCCAGGCGCCACGGCCGGCGGCCGGTCAGTTGCAGGCCCTCGAACGCCTGCGGCGAGGTGACCTCGTGCACCAGATGGCGATCGATGTAGAGCAGCGCCGTGCCGCCGGAATCGGTCCGTACCAAGTGAGTGTCCCAGAGCTTGTCGTAAAGGGTCTTGCCGGCCATGCCTTATCTCCTGCCTCAAGATATCGTTCAGCTTAAGGCGCGTTGACGGATAACACAAATTCATATTTTTCATAATTCATATAAAATAAAAGCATCCATTACCATCGCCAGAACAACACCCATCTCCATGGATATCGCCGGCTTGCAAGCGTTCGTCACCATTGCCGACAGCGGGTCCTTTTCGCTGGCCGCCGGGCGGTTGCACCTGACCCAACCGGCGGTCAGCAAGCGGTTGGCGGCTTTGGAAGCGGAACTGGATACGCGGCTGTTCGACCGGCTGGGCCGGGCAGTGCGGCTGACCGAGGCCGGCGGCGTGCTGCTGCCGCGGGCATTGCGCATCCTGGCCGAGCTGGACGACACCAGACGGGCACTGCGCAATCTGTCGGGAGTCGTCACCGGGCCGCTGACCCTCGCCACCAGCCATCACATCGGCCTGCATCGTTTGCCACCGGTCTTACGGATCTTTTCCAGCCGCTATCCACAGGTGCGCCTGGACATGCGGTTCATGGATTCGGAGCTGGCCGGCGCGGCGGTGCTGCGCGGCGAGGTGGATCTGGCGGTCATCACCCTGCCGCCACGGCTCGAACCGCCGCTGGAAGTGCTGCCGCTTTGGCCGGACCCGTTGATTGCGATCGCTTCGCCCGCGCACCCGCTGGCGGAACCGGCCACCGTCACGCCGGAAAGCTTGAGCCAATATCCCGCCATCCTGCCAAGCGAGGCGACCTTCACCCGGCGGATCATCGAGGAGGGTCTGGCACGGCTGGGAGTGACGCCGCTGGTGGCATTTTCCACCAACTATCTGGAAACCATAAAAATGATGGTGGCGGTTGGGCTGGGTTGGAGCATATTGCCACGCACCATGCGCGATGCGGATCTGGTCGAATTGAGCGTGGACGGGCTGCGGCTGGAGCGCGCCTTGGGGGTGGTGCGGCACACGGGCCGCACTTTGTCGAACGCCGCCCGGGCGATCCTGGACACTTTGCGGGAGTGATGCCAGCGGCGGGAAGGAAGGGTTTGCGCGAGGGTCGCGCGGCTTGGACTTTCGCGCTGGATACCCTGGTATCTTTTCGCCGTTCCCGGCGTCGATTTTTCCATGCCGGCTTGTTCTCTCTGGGAATTTAGTTAATTCTTTAAACGGTTAAATACAAACGCCCATCCGTGGCGGATTCAGTCGAACCCATTGAAGCCATCATCACGAGGAGAGGAGTCGCTTGATGAACACCTTCAGCCGTAATGTTCTCGGTGCCGCCGTCGGCGCGGTCGTTCTGGTTTTGGGCGGGGTGGCGCACGCCGCCGATACCGTGAAGATCGCCGTGGCCGGTCCCACCACCGGCCCGGTCGCCCAGTATGGCGACATGCAGATGATGGGCGCCCAGATGGCGGTCGAGCAGATCAACGCCAAGGGTGGCGTCGATGGCAAGAAGCTGGAAGCGGTGATCATGGATGACGTGTGCGAACCCAAGCAGGCGGTCGCCGTCGCCAACCAGATCGTCAACGATAAGATCAAATACGTGGTTGGCCATCTGTGTTCCGGTTCCACCCAGCCCGCCTCCAAGCTGTACGAGGAAGAAGGCATCCTGATGATCACCCCGGCGGCCACCAATCCGGCGATCACTCAACAGGGCTACCAGATGGTGTTCCGCACTATCGGCACCGACGATCAGCAGGGGCCGACCGCTGGAAAATACATCGCCACCACGATCAAGCCGAAGAAGCTGGCGATTCTCCACGACAAGCAGCAGTACGGCGAAGGTATCGCCAAGGAAGTCGACAAGACCGTCAAGGCCGCCGGTATCAAACCGGTGTTGTTCGAAGGCGTCAGCAAAGGCCAGACCGACTTTTCGGCTCTGATCACTAAGATGAAGAAGGAAGGAGTGGACTTCGTCTACTACGGTGGCTATCACCCGGAACTGGGCCTGCTGTTGCGTCAGTCGCGCGAACAGGGCTTCGACGCCAAGTACATGGGGCCGGAAGGCGTGGGCAACAAAGACATCAGCGCCATCGCCGGGCCGGCTTCGGAAGGGCTGTTGGTGACCCTGCCCGCCGATTTCAGCACCGATCCCGCCAACGCCAGTCTGGTCAAGGCTTTCAAGGATAAGGGTCAGGATCCCTCTGGCCCGTTCGTCATGCCGTCCTATTCGGCGGTGCAGATCATTGTCGATGCCATTCAGGGCGCTAAAACCGAGGACCCGGTCAAGCTGGCCGACTACATCCGCAAGCACAGCTTCCCGACGCCGATCGGCAAGGTGGCCTTCAAGGAAAACGGCGATCTGAAGGAATTCGAGTTCGTGATCTTCGAGTGGCACGCCGACGCCACCAAGACGCCGGTCAAGCAATAGAGTTCAGGGAGGTGGGAAAACACCCGCCTCCTATCCCCCCTGCCTCACCACCCCAGATACGGCGCTCATGTCCGGTTCCCCCCTCCTCGAATTCATTCAGCAGACGATCAACGGCCTGACTCTGGGCAGCATCTACGCGCTGATCGCCATCGGCTACACCATGGTGTACGGCATTATCGGCATGATCAACTTCGCCCACGGCGAGATTTACATGATCGGCGCCTATGTCGGCTTGTTGGTCATCACCGTGCTGAGCTTGTTCGGTGTGGATAGCATCTCGCTGATTCTACTGGCGACCCTGGCGGTCAGTATCCTGGTGACCGGTTCCTACGGCTGGGCCGTGGAGCGGCTGGCCTACCGTCCATTGCGTGGCAGTCCCCGGCTGGTGCCGCTGATCTCGGCCATCGGCGTGTCGATCTTTCTGCAAAACTACGTGCAGCTTGGCCAGGGCGCCCGCGACGTGTCGATGCAGCCGGTGTTGGTCGGTGGTTGGCGCTTCGGGCCCGAAGACGGGTTCCAGGTCTATTTGTCTTACATGCAGGTGCTGATCGCGCTGATCACCGTCGTGTCGATGACGGTACTGACTCTATTCATCTCCCGCTCGCGGATGGGTCGGGCCTGCCGGGCCTGTTCCCAGGATCGGGCCATGGCTAACCTGCTGGGTATCGATACCGACCGAGTGATCGCCCTGACGTTCGTGTTGGGCGCGGCGCTGGCGGCGGTGGCGGGCGTGCTGGTTTCCATGTATTACGGCTTGGTCAATCCCTTCATCGGGTTTATCGCCGGCCTGAAGGCGTTTACCGCGGCGGTGCTGGGTGGCATCGGCAGTATTCCGGGGGCGATGCTGGGCGGGGTGGTGCTCGGGCTAGCCGAAAGTTTCGCCTCGGCTTACCTGCGAACCGAATATAAGGATGTGGTGGCGTTCGCCCTGCTGATCGGGGTGCTCCTGGTGCGGCCCAGCGGTTTGTTGGGCCGCCCGGATGTGGAGAAGGTGTGAGCCATGCGCCGCGCCCTGCCTGAAGCTCTGCTGGCGGCGATGTTGACCGCCGTGCTGGCCGTGCCGATTTTCGGTCTGCGTATCCATGTGGACGGCATTGATGTTTCGCTGGATCGCACCCCGACGCCGGTCGTCGTCGCGGTCGTCATCGTATTTCTGTTGCGCTTGTTCCAGGGACCGCTGCGCGCCGCCTGGGCGCGGGCACGCCCGCCGGCCGCTTGGCGCAATCCCCTTGCCGATGTTTTGCGGCGTACGCGCCAGCAGCCGCGCTACCGGACGCTACTGTGGATGTTATTGCTGATCGCCGCCGTCATCTGGCCGTTTACCGCCTCGCGCGGCGCGGTGGACGTCGTGACGCTGGCGCTGATCTACGTCATGCTGGGGCTGGGGCTGAATATCGTGGTCGGCTTCGCCGGGTTGCTGGTGCTGGGCTATGCGGCGTTCTATGCGGTCGGCGCCTATACCTATGCCCTGCTGGCCCAGCATTACGGACTGTCGTTCTGGCTCAGCCTGCCGGTCGCCGGAGTGCTGGCGGCGCTGACCGGGTTTCTGCTCGGCTTGCCGGTATTGCGGTTGCGCGGCGATTATCTGGCCATCGTTACCCTCGGTTTCGGCGAGATTACCCGCCTGCTGCTCAATAATCTGAATGTCCTGACCGGAGGCCCGGACGGCATCGGCAACATTCCCCGTCCGACCTTGTTTGGATTGGAGTTCGGCCGCCGGGCCAGCGAAGGCAATGCCACCTTCCACGAATTTTTCGGTATCGACTACAGCGGCGAACATGCGGTGATTTTTCTGTACCTGCTGGGGTTGGCACTGGTGGTGTTGATCCTGTTTGTCATTAATCGCTTGCAGCGCATGCCGCTGGGCCGGGCCTGGGAGGCGCTGCGCGAGGATGAGATTGCCTGCCGCTCGCTGGGCCTGAACCCGACCGTGATCAAGCTGTCGGCGCTGACGCTGAGTGCGGCGTTCGCTGGTCTCGCTGGCGCTTTCTTCGCCGCCCGTCAGGGCTACATCAATCCCGAGTCTTTCACCTTCATCGAGTCGGCCATGGTGCTGGCGATCGTGGTGTTGGGCGGAATGGGCTCGCAACTTGGTGTCATGCTGGCGGCCATCGCGATTACCGCTCTGCCGGAACTGGCGCGCGAGTTCAACGAATACCGGATGCTGGCCTTCGGCCTGGTGATGGTGCTGATGATGATCTGGCGCCCGCAAGGATTGGTGCCCGCTACCCGGCCGCGGCTGGAACTGCCGGAGCGCGCGGAGCCGACGCCATGAACCGCGCTCCCGACCAGGCCCCCACCGCCGAACCGGCTGCGTCCCCGCTGCTGGAAGTTCGCGATCTCAGCATGCGTTTCGGTGGCCTGCTGGCGGTGGACAATGTGAATTTCGACGTCCGCCGCGACCAGATTTTCGCCATCATCGGTCCCAACGGCGCGGGGAAGACCACGGTGTTCAACTGTGTCGGCGGCTTCTATCGTCCGACCAGCGGCAGCGTGACTCTCGATGGCCAGCCGATCCATCGCCTGAGCAGCCATCGCATCGCCCGGTTGGGGCTGGTGCGCACCTTCCAAAACGTGCGGCTGTTCAAGACCATGACCGTGGTCGAAAATCTGCTGGTCTCGCAGCACACCCAGTTGGAAACGCGGCTGTTGCCGGGCCTGTTCAAGACGCCCAAATACCGTCGCGCCGAGACCGAGGCGCTGGAGCGAGCGGCGTTCTGGCTGGACAAGGTCGGACTGCTTCAGGTCGCCAACCGCGAGGCCGGCAACCTCGCCTACGGTCAGCAGCGCCGGCTGGAGATCGCCCGCTGCATGATCACCCACCCCAAGCTGTTGATGCTGGACGAACCGGCCGCCGGCCTTAACCCGCAGGAAACCCGCGACCTGGACCTGCTCATCAACAATCTGCGCGCCGAGCACGGGGTGGCGGTGCTGCTGATCGAGCACGACATGAGTCTGGTCATGGGCATTTCCGACGACATTCTGGTCATGGAGTACGGTCGGCCCATCGCCACCGGTACGCCGGATGAAATCCGCGGCGATCCGCGGGTGATCAAGGCGTATTTGGGGGAAGAGTGACGATGCTGAAGCTGGACAAGGTCCATACGTTCTATGGCCAGATCGAGGCGCTCAAGGGGGTCTCGCTGGAGGTGCATCCCGGCGAGATCGTCACCCTGATCGGCGCCAACGGCGCCGGCAAGAGCACGCTGCTCATGACCATTTGCGGCTCGCCACAGGCAACGAAAGGCAGCGTCATCTTCGAAGGGCAGGATATCACCCGCAAGCCGACTCATGTCATCATGCAGTGCGGACTGGCGCAGGTGCCGGAAGGGCGGCGCATTTTCCCCGGCCTGACCGTGCGGGAAAACCTGCAAATGGGTGGTTTCTTCGCCGACAAGGCGCGGCTGGAAACCGATCTGGAGCGGGTATTCACCCTGTTTCCCCGGCTCAAGGAGCGCCGCGGCCAGCGCGGCGGCACTCTGTCCGGCGGCGAGCAGCAGATGCTGGCCATCGGTCGCGGCCTGATGAGCCGGCCCAACCTGCTGCTGCTGGACGAGCCCTCGTTGGGGCTGGCGCCGATCATCATCGCCCAGATCTTTCAGATTCTGAGGGAGATCCGCGAGGAGGGCGTGACCATCTTTCTGGTCGAGCAAAACGCCCACCGCGCCCTGCAACTGGCCGATCGCGGCTACGTCTTGGAGAACGGCCGCATCGTGCTGGCCGACACCGGCGCCAACCTGCTGGCCAACGATGAGGTTCGCAAAGCCTATCTGGGCGGTTGAGCGTCTGGAGCCAGCGTCGCATCCGACCATGCCGCCGCCCGTTGCCTAGCGTCCACACGCGCTTGGCGCCGCCATGCTGCCAAGTGTCTGGCCTTGTTGTAGTATAAGCTCCCTCCCTTTCATCCATTCAGCATGACTACAAAAGGCAAGTTCCATGATTCTGGATAGAGTAGGTGCCGGTCACAATCTCCCAGACGAGTTCAATGTCATCATCGAAATCCCCGCGCACTCCGACCCGGTGAAGTACGAAGTGGACAAGGAGTCTGGCGCGCTGTTCGTGGACCGTTTCATGAACACCGCGATGCACTACCCCTGCAACTACGGCTACATTCCCAACACCCTTTGCGAGGACGGCGATCCGCTGGACGTGCTGGTAGTGGCCCCGTTGCCGGTCATCAGCGGTTGCGTGGTGCGCTGCCGGCCGCTGGGCGTGCTGAAAATGACCGATGAAGGGGGTGGAGACGCCAAGTTGTTGGCGGTACCCATCAAAAAGGAATGCGCCCTGTACGACGATGTCGAGTCGGTCGAACAGATGCCCAAGGCGCAGTTGAACCAGATCGCCCATTTTTTCCAGCACTACAAGGATCTCGATACCGGTAAGTGGGTTCGCCTCGATGGCTGGGGCAACCTGGAAGAGGCCAAGGCCGAGGTTTTGAAGAGTGTGGAACTCTATAATCAGGAAAAAGACCAGTAAAATGCGGCCCCCGTGCTTGCCCGTCACCATCGCGCGCCGCGCGATCGCGTCGGGTCGAGCGCTGATGGTCGCCGATGATCGAAGCTGTATGTTATGGCTCTCCTTGACCTATCCTTAGAGATAGTGTGAAAGGTCGTTCTGGATTCCTCCACCCGGTGACTTGGACATGGCGTCGCGTCCAAACCGGGTTTCGGGGTTCATTCGGCCGGTCGCGCGAATAAACGAACAAATATCGTACAATAATTGGGAGAATATCATGCGGATACGTTATTCACACCCTGGAGGAACCTTGTCATGGCGGCGGTAGGATTGATCATCGCGTTAGTCTGTGCCATCGGCGCGCTCGTTTACGGTGTCCAGTCGGTTAAATGGGTATTGGCCAAGGATGCCGGCAATGCCCGGATGCAGGAAATCGCCTCCGCCGTCCAGGAAGGTGCCCGTGCCTACCTGAACCGGCAGTACACCACCATCGCCGTCGTCGGCGTGGTCATCGGCGTGGTGATTTTCTTCACCTTGGGCGCGTTGTCGGCCATCGGCTTCGCCATTGGCGCGATCTGTTCCGGTGTGGCCGGTTACATCGGTATGTACGTTTCGGTGCGCGCCAACGTGCGCACCGCGCAAGCCGCTCACAATGGTCTGAACGCGGCGCTCGAAGTGGCGTTTCGCGGCGGCGCGATCACCGGCCTGCTGGTGGTTGGTCTGGGCCTGCTCGGCGTGACCGGCTATTACATGCTGTTGGGTGGGTTCAGCGGCGCGGTTTCCGATCTCGGCCCGCTGGTCGGACTGGCCTTCGGTAGCTCGCTGATCTCGATTTTCGCTCGTCTGGGCGGTGGCATTTTCACCAAGGGCGCCGACGTGGGCGCGACCTGGTCGGCAAGGTGGAGGCCGGTATCCCCGAAGACGATCCGCGTAACCCAGCGGTCATCGCCGACAACGTGGGCGACAATGTGGGCGACTGCGCCGGCATGGCCGCCGACTTGTTCGAGACCTACGCGGTGACCATCATCGCCACCATGTTGGTCGGCAGTCTGATGTTCACCGGCGATTCCACCCAGAACGCCATTGTCCTGCCGCTGCTGATGGGCGGCGTGTCGATCATTGCCTCGATCATCGGCTGCGGGTTCGTCAAGGCCCGGGAAGGCGAAAAGATCATGAACGCCCTGTATCGCGGTTTGGGCGTGGCCGGCGGTATCGCCGCGGTGGCCTTCCTGCCCGTCATCTTCGTGCTGATGGGCGATCAGCATCCCTGGGGTCTCTACGGTTCGGCGCTGATCGGACTGGGTTTGACCGCCGCCATGGTGGTTTTCACCGAGTATTACACCGCCACTGAATTCAGCCCCGTGCAAAAGTTGGCCGAAGCCTGCACCACCGGTCACGCCACCAACATCATCGCCGGTCTGGCGGTATCGATGAAGGCCACCGCGCTGCCGGTGCTGGCGGTCTGCCTGAGCATCGGTCTGTCCTACTCTTGGGCCGGGCTGTACGGCATCGCCATCGCCGCGACCTCGATGCTCTCCATGGCCGGTATCATCGTCGCCCTGGACGCCTATGGGCCGATCACCGACAACGCCGGCGGCATCGCCGAAATGGCGGACATGGACGAGAAGATTCGCGGCATCACCGACCCGCTGGATGCGGTGGGCAATACCACCAAGGCCGTGACCAAGGGTTATGCCATTGGTTCGGCGGCGTTGGCGGCGTTGGTGCTGTTCGCCGATTTCGAGCATAAGCTGGCGCTGGCGAACATTAAGGTCAGCTTCGAGCTGACCGACCCGGTGGTGATCATCGGGCTGTTCATCGGCGGCATGATCCCGTTTCTGTTCGGAGCGATGGCGATGGAAGCGGTCGGTCGCGCTGCGGGCAGTGTGGTGATGGAAGTGCGCCGACAATTCCAGGAAATCGCCGGCATCATGGAAGGCACGACCAAGCCGGATTATTCGCGGGCCGTCGATTTGCTGACCAAGTCGGCGATCAAGGAAATGATCGTGCCGTCGCTGTTACCGGTATTGACGCCGATCGTGGTGGCGTTCGGCATGGCTTGGCTGATGGGTCCAGAGGCCGGTCCGAAAGCGTTGGGTGGCTTGCTCATGGGAACGATCATTACCGGGTTGTTCGTGGCGATTTCCATGACAGCGGGCGGCGGCGCCTGGGACAACGCCAAGAAATACATCGAAGATGGCAACTTCGGTGGCAAGGGTTCCGAGGCCCACAAAGCCTCGGTTACCGGCGACACCGTCGGCGATCCCTACAAGGATACCGCTGGTCCGGCGGTCAACCCGCTGATCAAGATCATCAACATCGTTGCGTTGCTGATCGTGCCGTTGCTGGCGGCCATGTAGGGTTGTGCGACACGGGCTTTCCGCCCGTGTCGCAACGGGCGGAAAGCCCGCTCTCCCGAAAGTATCTTTGATGAGGGGCGAGGAACCATCCTCGCCCCATACTTTTCTCCGCTACCGCTTCTTCCTTTCCCTGCCATGTCCCTGACGCATTTCAACGCCGCCGGCGAAGCCCACATGGTGGATGTCGGTGACAAGGCCATCACCCATCGGACCGCGGTCGCCGAGGGTTGTATCTTGATGCAATCGACGACCTTGGAACGGATTGTCGCGGGCGAGCACGCCAAGGGTGATGTGCTGGGCGTGGCGCGCATCGCCGGCATCATGGGCGCCAAGCGTACCGCCGAGTTGATTCCGCTCTGTCACCCGCTGGCCCTGACTCGGGTGACGGTGGATTTACAGCCCCTGCTGGAGCGCAACGCGGTGCGCTGCCAAGCGACCGTGGAAACCCGGGGTTCCACCGGGGTGGAGATGGAAGCCCTGACCGCAGTGCAAGTCGCGCTACTGACGATCTACGACATGTGCAAGGCGGTGGATCGCGGCATGACTCTGACCGATATTCGCCTGTTGGAAAAGACCGGCGGTCGATCCGGCGCTTGGCGGCGTCCATGAGCGACCTGCTCTACATCGTCGATCAGCCGGCGCTGAACGATTTCTGCGCCGACCTACGCGGCGTGTCCTGGCTGGCGCTGGATACCGAATTCATCCGCGAGCAGACCTATTACCCCCCAGCTTTGTCTGATCCAGATTGCCAGCGCCGACCGGGTGGCCTGTATCGACCCGCTGGCGCTGCCTTCCCTGGACCCACTGCTGGACCTGCTCTACGACCCGGCGATCACCAAGGTGTTGCACGCCGCGCAGCAGGATCTGGAAATCTTCTACCATTTGCGCGGCGCGGTGCCGACGCCCGTGTTCGATACCCAACTGGCGGCGCTGGTGTTGGGGCATGGTAGCCAAATCGGCTACGCGGCCCTGGTGCAACAACTACTCGGCGTGGAACTGGACAAGACCCATACTCGCGCCAACTGGCGCCACCGACCGCTGGCGCCGGAATGGCTGGCTTATGCCGCCGCCGACGTGCGTTATCTGCGGGAGTTGTACCTGCGGCAACAAGCGGCGCTGGCGGCGCGCGGCTGGCTGGATGCGCTAGCCGAGGACTTTGCCGCGCTGGCCGTCCCCGATCGTTACCGATTGCAACCGTGGGAAGCCTGGCGACGGGTTCGGGAGCACAATCGATTGCGCGGTGTGCAGCGGGCAGTGTTACGGGCGCTGGCCGCCTGGCGCGAGGAGCGAGCTAGCACTCACGATCGGCCACGTCGCTGGATTCTCGATGATGCGGCACTGCTCGAACTGGCTCGGCGAATGCCGAAGACCCCGGACGAACTGTCGCGCATTCGCGGCCTGCCGGCGACCACCGTGCAACGACAGGGTGAAGCCCTACTGGCGCGGATTGCCACTGCCCGCGCCGAACCTCCAGAACAATGGCCGGTTCGGACCGCCCGGTCTCATGTTTCGCCCGAGCAGGCCGCGAAGGTGGACGAGATGCTGAGGTTGATCGCTGCTCGCGCGGACCACAATCGCATTCCATCGCAGTGTCTCGCTGACCGGTGGGATGTGGAAAAATTGCTGCTGGGCGAAGATTCGCCGTTGCTCCACGGTTGGCGGGCGGCGATGGTCGGGCGAGAACTGCTGGCGCGATTGACCGCGGACTCCAACCCGCAAGCCGCACCTGATCGTTGATGCGGGACTCGCGTACCAGCGTCAGGCAGCATGAAGTTCAGGCAATATTCATGTTATCGGGAAGATACTGATTTCCACTCCGAGTGGGTGAATGTGGGTGCTTTGTGACGGCGGTATCGCTGGTCATTATTCACGGCGGTGACCGCCGTCTTTTTTTTACCTCATCGTTGTTGTTTGGAGAACCTTCATGCGCTTGCCACTCAAGATCGCCATTTTGACAGCGACCGTGGGCTTGAACACGGCATGTGTCCCACCGGACGCGCCGTATTACCACACCCAGAATGGCGCATTGGTGGGTGCGACGGCGGGTGCGGTCATCGGCCATCAGATCGATCGTCACGATGGTGCCGTGGTCGGTGGCGTGGCCGGCGCACTGGTGGGTAGCGCGATCGGCAGCCAGATGGATTACCGCGACCAGCAAATCGAGTATCTGCAATCGCATCAAGGATATTACGATGACGATGCCGGTTTTGCGCCACCGCCTCCCAACCGTTATCGTCCCTCCGCCTCGAATTATTATGACTCCGCGCCCGCCTACGACAGTGGTGATCCAGACGATTACGCCCCTGATTATTGAGCGGGTGGGCATGGTTATAAGTCGATCATGCCCGTGACCGCGCGGATCATTTGCGATGGCGATAGGCCTCTTTACTCCCACCGTAATCTCATGTTGTCCAATTTTCGATAAAATCCCTGTAAAATCAGACTGATTATAAAGCCAAGCACCCCGCCAACCAGTGCGGCTTGCGCGCGCCTATCCGCTCACCAGAACTCCATCCGATCCGACCTCTCCGATGGCAAGCGTCTCGTCGTGTCTTGCCTCATTCTCGCTTCGACGCCTTAACCTCTCGCAAGACCCAGTGTGTTGAAACGCTCGTGCTTCGCTTGAGGGGAATGTTGCAAGTTTTTCCCCCGCCATCTCTATTTTGCCTTCCCATTCGGTCGGTTCACTTTGGCCCGATTTAGATCGGGCCATCGTCACTAATTGATTTCTTATGTATTAAATTTATAGCAATAGCTATTATTTTTTATTTATCAATGAGTTTTGCTTGGTAGGCGTTTTTATTTTTTCCTCGTTTAAAAAACATATAGTTAAAAAAATAACAATCTAATAGGTTAATGGCAAGATTTATGCATTATCTATCAAAACATGAATTATAGAAGTGCATTCGTATTTTAGTGAGAAATTTCAGTAACGGTACTTTTTGGCACTGTATACGAAAAAATACTCAAAGTAAGGGGTATCGCAAACCATGCCAGCAGCCGTTGCTTCCCATCCTCTCTTCGATAGCAGCGATCTGCTGGCGTTGCCAGTTTTGCCGGCTGTAGTGGGAGAGCTGCTGGACGCTTTCGAAAGCGCGGAGACCAGTATCCAGAAACTGGCTCGGCTGACCGGTTACGATGCAATTCTGAGCGCGCGCATGCTGGCGGTGGCGAATTCGGCCGCGTGTCGTGATGGGGCGCCGCGTCAGGCGAATCTGGAATCCGCGCTTGCGGTACTGGGCGAGGAAACCGCCAGAAGCATCATTGCCACGACCGCGATCCACCAATCGCTTGCGCCCTTACGCGACATCCCCGCATCGGCACTGGATCAATTCTGGCTTCACTCGCTAACCTGCGCTCATCTGGCCCGACGACTGGCCGTCACCATCGATTATTCGGAACCCGAGGAAGCCTATTTGTGTGGACTACTACACGATCTAGGCAAACTGGTCATCGGTGTCCGCCACGGCAGGGCGTTTACGATCATGCAGGAGATCCGCCATCTTGCTCGCTCGCCGCACGAGATACCGGAGCTGGAGCAGCAGTTGTTCAACACAGACCACTGCGAGTTGGGTGCGGCGCTGGTGGAAACCTGGCGGCTACGCTCGTTTTTCGCGGACGCTATTCGCTTCCATCATATGGATGCGGACGATTTGCGCGGCGCCCATCCACTGTCGCGCCTGCTCCATGTGGCCAATACCTTGAGCCAGACGGAAGATCCCCAGGAAGAAGCATTTGCTCGCGCGGACAGTTTGCTGGGTTTGAACCGGAACTCGTTGCGCCAAGCGCGGTTCGAGGCGGAACGCGAAGTCATTAATCTGGCTGCGGATCTGGGGATCGATATGTCGACGACCGGCAGCCGGCGCAAGGCGACCGAGGTCTCGGGCGAAATTTCATTCGCTCAGGCGGCTCGCGAGCGAATGCTGACCGACGGAACGAGCGGCCAGCTTGAACAGGCCGGCGACCCGTCGGTCTTGCTGGAAGCCATGGTCGCCCAGGATCGCTTGGGGCAGGCGGTCCACGAACATGCCCTGATGGGCGAGGTACGAGGCGAAATGCACAGTGCCGATGACGAAGCGGCGCTATTGCGAGCGATCTCGCGCTGCGCGGCGATCCTGTTCGATGTGCCTGAGAATCACCTTTTCCTGCGAGACCCGCAAACCGGAATGCTGCGGGGCAGCCCATTTGAAGACCTGTTGCACGAGATCGTCATTGATCCCGACGGAGCCGCCAACGCGGTCAACCGGGCATGGCGGGAGCAGCGGATCAGCCACTCCCTGGACACGGAAATACCCGCCAGCGTGGTCGATCGCCAGTTGAGCCGGCTGTGGGAAACGCAAGGAACGTTGTGCTTGCCGTTGTCGGTCGCCGATCGCTCACTGGGTGTGCTGGCCATGGGGGTTTCGCACCAACAACTACCACGTCTGCAAGCCCGCGCCCGCTTACTACGGCTATTCGCGGTCACTGCGGCTACCGAACTCGAACGATTGCGACAGCGCGAAATGAATCGACAGCGTGCTCAGGACGATCAGCGTCTGCTGGAGCGGCAACAGGTGCGCGCCGTGCTGCACGAAGTTTCCAACCCTCTGACCATAATGCGCAACTACTTGGCTTTGCTTGCGACCAGGCTGGAGGAGCAGGTGACCCGTGATGAATTGAAAGTACTGCAAGAGGAGATGGAACGAATCGGCCGCATTCTGCTGCGCCTGTCCGAGCCGGTCGGCGGTGAGCTGGATGATGCCGGCGTCAACCTGACTCAGATTGTTCGGGATCTGGCGCGGGTATTGGACGACGCCCTATGCCGGCCGCACGGTATCAACCTGAAGTTGAATCTGGCGGATGTTCCTCTGGTGTTGCCGCGTGGCCGCGACGTTATCCGGCAGATACTGCTCAACCTGATCCGCAATGCCGCCGAGGCGTTGGGGTCAGGTGGAGCGATTACCGTATCCATCCAGGATCGGATCAACCTGAACGGGCGTCAGTACGTGGAAATGGCTGTCGCCGATAACGGTCCAGGCTTGCCCGATCATGTGCGCGCCAAGTTGTTTCAGCCTACCGTCAGCACGAAAGGCGGCGGGCATGCCGGACTGGGTCTTGCGATCGTCAAGAGCTTGGCCGAGGAATTGGGTGGGCAAGCCCTTTGTCGCCCGAACGGCGGCGGTGGCTCCATATTCATAGTGTTGCTGCCAATAAATTGACACGTGATTGTAAATGGTTGCTATCTGGCTCGATCTCCGCGAATTCTGTCCGTCTGGCGTGCCCTGCATAATCCCATTCATCGATTCCGACGGGATACAATCATTTTATTTTGGTGTAACCTAATTTTGAGTGTTTGTACGATCGTTGATCGCGCGCCGGTGATTGTGTGCTGTGAAGAAGATTAAAACCAACTCCGACTTTGTTGCCAGATAGCTTCCAGTTCCCACGCAAGCGCCCACAGAGGTGCCGGGAGTGCTGCTTTGATTAAGCTGCTGAAGAGCGCCGATAGTGGTGAAGAGGAACCGGACGAGCCGTTTTCGGTTCTCGTCGTGGACGATGAACTCGGTCTTCTGACCAGTCTCAAACGGTTGCTTGAAACCCATGGTTATGTGGTTGCGGTGGCCGTCAGCGGCACGGCGGCCTTGACGCAGCTGGCCAAGAATCGCTACGACTTGCTGGTGCTGGACCTGGGGATGCCGGGAATCGGGGGCGCGGCGGTATTGGATTTTACGATCGAGCGCTGCCTGGACATGGCGGTGATCGTGATCAGCGGTACCACCTCGGTGGTCGAAGCAACCGCCGCCATGCGTCGGGGCGCCATCGATTATCTGCGCAAACCGTTTGGTCCGGATGAATTGCTGGCCAGCATTGCCAACGCGACCCGCAAGCTGCAACTGGAGCGGGCCAACCGGTTGATGCGCGACCGCGTCGAGGTATCCGAACGTCTGCATCGCTTCCTGGTCAACAATTCTCCCGATCTCATTTTCATGTTAGATGTGGAGGGGCGTTTCTCCTATCTCAACAAGCGGGTGGAAACGCTGCTCGGTTTCGGAGCCGATGCGTTGGTGCGGCAACCTCTGGCCTGTTTGGTGGCTCCGCCGGATCGGGACAAGGTGGCGACGCTATTGCACCGTTTGGCTGCGGGAGTGACGGAACCTCAACTTGCGGAGTGGCATTTTCTCCGCCAAGAGGCTTTCCATCACGACCGCCCGACCCTGGATCTTTTTATGATCGCCGAGGTGACCGCTTTTCCGATCATTTCTGGGAACGGTTCGGAATCCCGCTTCACCGGTAGTTATCTGGTGGCTCGCGATGTCACTAGTCGCCGCCGAGCCGAGGAAGCCTTGCGCCAAGCCAGCGCCCGTTTGGAACATGTGGTCAGCGCCAGCCCAGCGGTCATCTATTCTCGTGATCCCCATTCCAGTCGACCGCTCAACTTCATCAGCTCCAACGTAAACGATCTACTGGGCTATCGGGCGGAAGATCTGCTTGCCGACGAGCACCTGTGGGAACATCTGGTGCATCCGGAGGATCGCTCGCGCTTCAAGCGCAGCCAGAGCTGCGAGGATGAGTACGTCCAGACCAGTTGCGAATACCGCTTGCGCCACCGCGAGGGCGGTTGGCGCTGGATTCGGGATACCGTGCGTCTGATCCGCGATAGCGAAGGCTATCCCGTGGAACTGGTGGGCTCGTGGCTGGACAACACCGAAGCGCAACTGCTTTCCGAGCAGCTCAGCCATCAGGCCAACCACGACTCGCTCACCGAATTGCCCAACCGCCGCGCGTTCGAGCGGCGCTTGCAGCAAGCTTTGGAATGCAGTCGCGCGCAGAATGTCGAGCACGCCCTTTTCTACCTCGATCTGGACCAGTTCAAGATCATCAACGACACCTGCGGGCACATGGCCGGCGACGCCCTGCTGCTCCAGCTTTCGCGCATCCTGCAGGCGCGGGTGCGCAGGCAGGACATGTTGGCGCGGTTGGGGGGCGACGAATTCGGGGTGCTCATGGAGTACTGTTCGCTGCAAGACGCCATGCGGCTGGCCAATTCGCTGTGCGGCGCGGTCAGCGATTTTCGCTTTGCCTGGGGCGACAAGACGTTCCATGTGGGGGCAAGCATCGGCGTGGTGTCGATCACCGCCGCCAGCGAGAGTTCCGACAGCGTGCTCAGCGCCGCCGACAGCGCCTGTTACGCCGCCAAGGACGCCGGTCGCAACCGCGCGCACCTCTATACCGAAAACGATATCGAGCTTTCCCGTCGCCAGGGTGAAATGTGCTGGGTGGCGCGCATCAACCAAGCGTTGGAAGAGAACCGCTTCCAACTCGCTTTTCAGCCGATCGTGCCCACCCTGGGCCGGTCCGATGGCCATCACTACGAACTGCTGCTGCGCATGGAGGATGAGATCGGGCAACTGGTGCTGCCGGGTAATTTCCTGCCGGCTGCGGAGCATTATCATCTGGCCGTCAAGCTGGATCGCTGGGTGGTGAGCACGGCGTTGGATTGGTTGTCCGACAATCCCGATCACCTCAGGAACCTGTCGCTATGTTCGATCAATCTGTCCGGCCTTTCCCTCGGCGACGTTCCCTTGTTGGATTATCTGGTGGAGCGCTTGAAGCACCGGCGGAACCTGAGCGGCAAGCTCTGTTTCGAGGTGACCGAAACCGCCGCGATCGCCAACTTCAACAACGCACTGCATTTCATCGGTGCCCTTAAGAGCATCGGCTGCCGCTTCGCCCTCGACGACTTTGGCAGTGGCTTGTCGTCCTTTGCCTATCTCAAGAAACTCCCGGTGGATTTTCTCAAGATCGATGGCGTCTTCGTGGAAGACATCGCCAACGATCCGGTATCCCTGGCCATGGTGAGTTCCATCAACGACGTCGGTCATGTGATGGGCATGGAAACCATCGCCGAGTTCGTGGAAAACGACCAGATCCTGGCCAAACTGCGCGCCATTGGCGTGAACTACGCCCAAGGCTATGGGGTGGGTAAACCGCGTCCGTTGGCGGAACTGGTGGCGTACTGCCCGCAGATCGGCTTGGATCTGCAACATTAGCCGGCCATCGGGCTAGCTGGATGGGCCGCCGCCGGAAATCCCGACGGCGGCCGTCCGTTTACAGGTTGGCCGAACGCCACCAACTGTTGTGTTCGCGGCGCAACGCTTCGTGCGACGGCATCGGGTAGAAAGCCAGATCGTCGCCGTTGCCGATGTAGAAACCGCTCTTGATCATGCGGTACGGAAATTCCAGGGAATGTACCCGATGGACCAACTTGCTTTGCTTGCTGTTGGGTTCCAGCTCCATCAACGCCTCGCGTAGGTGATGCATGAACGAGTAGGGCAGGTCGCCGACCGGCCCGTTTGCGGGGTCGCTCGCCAGCGCGCCCAGGCCGAGTTCGACGAAGCACAATGCGGGGAAGCGAATGAACTTAGCCGGCTTGCTGGTGACGCCCTGGTAGTAGCTCACCGGGTCCTGTGCGCTGACCACCAGACTGTTGACCGGTGCCAGATCCTGGAACATGTGCAGGGTCGGCGCTTCGCGCGGCGCGATCGGGCCTCGCTCCAAACCTAGGGTATGGCCGTAGGCGGTGCTCAGATACAGCTTGCCCAGCGCGTTGATGGGAATGTGTTCCAGTACTCGGTAGATCGAAATGTAAACCGAATTCTTCGGTGCCCCATCCGGATGCGGCACACAGCGCTTGAGCCCATCGTCGATCTCAAAAAAATTCGTTGCGGAAAGCCGGGTCGACCTCGAAAAAGATCGCTTGTCCCTTGGATTTGTATTTGTGGCCGGTCGCGTAATATTGCCCGAACTGTTCCGGTGGCAGCATGGATACGATCAGCGCCTCGGGAATCAGCGAGAAGTACATATAAGCGGTCATGGTCGCGTGCCCTCTTCAAACAAGTCATGGTTTTGATGCGTGCCTCCTTGGAAACCGGCGGATTGCCAGGAAGCATGTTAGGTTTTGGCTTCGATCCGAAGATCATGTTTGCAATTATAGGCGCGACCAACCGTCGCGCGGGTGTCTTTTCACTCCAATATCGGCGTTCGGCGCGAAGAGGTCGGTCATTGGGCCAATTCCCGCTCCAGGGCATCAAGGGTCGTGATCGGCGATCGGCATTCCAGTCCGGTGCAGACGTAGGCAGTTACCGGCGCCGCGCCTGCTCGTCGCTCGACCAGCAAACCGGTGGGGACGGTGGCCGTGGCGGGGATGGCCAGCGTCAGCCGACGCGGGGCGTAAGGCCGGGCGCATCGTTCCCACCACTCCGCCAACGCCTCCGGTTGGCCGCGCAGCACGATCGTTTGCGCCGGTTCGAGAAAATCCTCCAGCGCCGCCAGCAGGGCGTTGCAGGCGTTGGGAATCTGTTCGAGCACAGGCCAAGCCCAACGCAAGGTTCGCTCGGCGGCTTCCAGATAATCCGCCCGACCGGTGAGATGGCCCAGTTTCAACAGCACCTGCGCGGCGATACCGTTGCCGGCCGGCAAGGCGTCGTCGTGGGCTGGCTTGGGCCGCTGGATCAAGGTCTCGTGATCGGTGGCGGTGAAGAAGAAACCGCCCGCTTCCCGGTCCTGGAACTGGTCGAGCAGCACTTCGGCCAAGGCCAGCGCGAAATCCAGATCGCCATCCCGCCAACGGCATTGCAGTAGTTCCAGAATGCCGTCGATCAGAAAGGCGTAGTCGTCCAGATAGGCGTTCAGGCGTGCCTGACCGTCCTTGTGGGCCGCCAACAGCCGACCGTCCCGCCACAGCCGGGCGCGGATGAAATCCAGGGCACGCTCCGCCGAGGCCACGAACTCGGCCCGCCCGAGATGACGGCCGGCGATGGCCATGCCGCGAATCGTCAGGCCGTTCCAGGCGGTCAGGATTTTCTCGTCGCGGCCCGGCCAGATGCGTTGCGAGCGGGCTTCGAGCAGCTTGCGCCGGGCGGCGGCCAGCCATTCATCGACCTGCTCCGGCGCGACCGCCAAGCGGCTGGCCAGTTCGGACGGCTCGGCGATCCGCCGCGGATGCCAGGCGTGATTCTCGAAATTGGGCGGTTGCTCCAAGCCATGACAGACGGCGAAGGCGACGTATTCCTCGGTGCTCAGCAGCTCGCGGACCTGGTCGGGAGTCCATAGGTAAAATTTGCCTTCCTCGCCCTCGGAGTCGGCATCGAGCGTGGCGTAGTAGCCGCCGGCCGGGTCCTGCATTTCCCGCAGCAGCCAGGCACCGGTTTCCTCGGCGGCCGTGCGGAACAGTGGGTCCTGGGTCGCTTGCCATGCCTGGGCGTACAGCGCCAACAATGGACCATTGTCGTACAGCATCTTCTCGAAATGGGGAATTTGCCATTCGGCATCGACCGAATAGCGGTAGAAACCGCCGCCCAGGTGATCGTAAATACCGCCCAGCGCCATTTTTCGCAGGGTGGACAGCACGGCGGTTTCCGCCGGTCGGTCCGGTTCGACGCCCTGGACACTGGCGGCCCAGCACCGCAGCAGATGTTCCAGACTGGTGGGATGCGGGAACTTGGGGGCGCCACCGAAGCCGCCGTGCATTGGATCGAAGCTGTGGATCAGCGCGTCCCGTGCCGCCCGCAATGGCGCGTCGTTCAACACCGCCGCGTCGGCTGCGGCGGGCGCGGCGATTTCGGCGCGCAGGGCATCCAGCAGGGCCTGGTTCTGTTGGCGGAGTTCCGGTTGATGCTGGCGGTAATGGGTGCTGACCCGGCGCAAGATGTCGGTAAAGGCCGGCATCCCGTAGCGGGGCGTCTTGGGGAAATAGGTGCCGCCGACGAAGGGTACATGATCGTCGTGGGTCAGAAACATCGTCAGCGGCCAGCCGCCGGCCCGCCGGTGCAGCATCTGAAAGGCGGTTTGGTAAATTTTGTCGAGGTCGGGCCGCTCTTCCCGGTCCACCTTGATGTTAACGAACAATTCGTTCATCACTTGGGCGGTGGCCTCATCCTCGAAGGATTCGTGGGCCATGACGTGGCACCAGTGGCAGGCCGAATAGCCGATGGATAGCAGAATCGGCTTGCCTTCGCGGCGGGCACGGTCGAGCGCTTCCTCGCCCCAGGGATACCAATCCACGGGGTTGTGGGCATGCTGGCGCAGATAGGGGCTGGTTTCGTGAATGAGGCGGTTGCTGTGCGGCTGTTCGGTCATGGCGGATTTCCGAGGGCGAGACGGTGAGCGGCGATTCTTCATGAGTGGCTTGCGAACCCCAATAGGTTCCCAGCGACTTGCAAGCGCTCTCCGGCATGGAACAGCGTGCCATCGTTCCCAACTCGAATGATACATTTATAATGTAATGTCGCTTCCAAAAGCAGAGTACCCCTTATGCTTCTCCTGACCACCGAACAAGTCATCGCTCTGGCCCCGGATGCCGCCTCGGTGAAAGCCGCGCGGGGTTTGGCGCGGCCCGGGAAATGGCCAACGGTCGGGCAAAACGACCAGGCGCTGTGGGGCGAATGCAAGGGTAGCGCCCTCTATCAGGTCTGCGTCGATCCGACCGAACCCGCGTTCAAATGCACCTGCCCCAGCCGCAAGTTTCCCTGCAAGCACGCACTGGGACTATTGCTGTTCGCCGCCACCCAACCCGACGTGGTTTCCGTTGGCGAGCCGCCCGTCTGGTTGAGCGAATGGCTGGCCAAACGGGAGCAAACCGCCCGCCGTAAGGCCGCCAGGGCCGGCGCCGACAGCGACCTCGACCCGGAACAGCAGGCCAAGCGAGCGGCGGCCAAGGATAAGCGAGTCGCCGAACGGCAGCGCAAGGTCGAGATCGGACTGGAGGAACTGGAGCGCTGGCTGCGCGATCTGGTCCGGCAGGGGCTGGCCCACGCCCAGCAACAATCCGCCCGTTACTGGGACGGCATGGCCGAACGCTTGTGGGACGCGCAGGCGCGAGGATTGGCCAACTGGCTGCGGGAGCTGGCCAGCATTCCGGCCAGCGGCGAAGGTTGGGGTGAACGCCTGCTGGCGCAACTGGGGTCGCTGTATCTGCTGCTGGAGGGCCACCGCCGGCTCGATGTCCTGCCGGAACCATTGCGGGCCGACATTCGCTCCCGCATCGGCTGGAGCTGGCAGGAGGCGGATTTGCCGGCGGACGCTTGGTTGCGCGATCGCTGGTTGCTGGTCGGTCAGCGCGGCTACGAGGAAGAACAGATGCGGGTGCGGCGCAGTTGGTTGTGGAGCCGGCATCATGATCGACTGGCACTGGTGCTGGACTTCGCCCATCAGAGCCAGCCCATGCCGCCCATGGCCGCGCCGGGAAGCTGGCTGGAGGCGGAACTCGGTTTTTTCCCCAGCGAATATCCGCAACGGGCTTTATTGCGTCATGCCGTCGCCGTCGAAGATCAGGAAATGCCCACTGGATTGGCCGATGGCGCGGCGCTGCTGGACCGCTATGCCGCGGCGCTGGCCCGGCAACCTTGGCTGGCGGTGTTGCCGGCGGCCGTGGCCGAGGCTCTGCCGGTGCGGCGCGAGTCCGATACCTGGTTCCTGCGCGACGCCGCCGCGAAGCTGCTGCCGTGTCATCCCGGCTTCATCGAGACTTGGCGCTTGTTGGCCTGTAGCGGTGGATCGCCCCTGACCGTGTTCGGCGAATGGAACGGCCAGCAATTCTGGCCACTGAGTAGCTGGAGCGATGGCCAGCTCACGGCCTTTTGACGGAGGCACGACGATGGCATGGCGGGAACTGGTGACTTGCGCCCTGCTGGGCACCGAACGGCAAGCCCCGTCCGTTGCCGGCGACGAAGACGCGCTGGGGCAGGTACTTGGCCGGCTGGATGAGGACGACCGCGAAGGCGCGCTGCTGCGCGCGGCGGGCGTGGTGGCGTTATGGCGGCGGGCGGGGCGGCGGCTCGCCGACGATCCTCAGTCTCCACCCCCACCCTGCGAACCGGATGCCGCGCCCGGTTGCGGTCGCTTGGCTTGCCAGCATCTCGCCCTGCTGCTGCAAGGTCACGACTCGGAACTGCTGCCGGAATGGTTGGAAGCGCTGGGCGCGGCCGGACGGCGCGTGCCCGAGGAATGGCTGCCGGCGCTGCTGGATGTCGGGGCGAAACAGACCGCGCTCCGCCCGGCGTTGTTGCCGGTGCTGGGTCGGCGCGGGCACTGGTTGGCCCGGCACAATTCGGACTGGAGCTACGCCATCGGGACCATTGACGAGACCATTTGGCAAACCGGCCGTTTCGAGGAACGGCTGGCCTTGCTGCACCAGTTACGAGCGTTTCAGCCGGAACGAGGGCGAGAACTGCTGGCCGCGACCTGGGGCGAGGAGTTGGTCCGCCACCGGCGCGAATTCATCCTGGTGCTGGCCACTGGGCTGAATCCGGCCGACGAACCGTTACTGGAAATCGCGCTCGACGACCGCAACAGCGAAGTCGCTCGCGCCGCCGCCGATCTGCTGGCGCGCTTGCCGCAATCCAGACTGAGCCGGGAACTGACCGCGCGAGCCTTGCGGCTGCTGCGGTTTCAACCCGCCGGTCTGCTGAAGCGCGACCGCCTGGAAGCGGACTTGCCGGAGGACGAGCCCGTGCTGCGCCGCGACGGCATCACCGATCCGCCCTCTAACGTGAAACTGGGCGAGAAAGCTTGGCGGCTCAGCCAGATCGTCGCCGCGACGCCGCCAGCGACCTGGTGTCGGGAGTGGCGGCGAACCCCGGCGGAAATTCTGGCCGCCAGCCGCGATTGCGAGTGGCGGCATGCCTTGCTGGACGGATGGGTGCTGGCGACGCAACGGCATCGCGACGCCGACTGGGCGGAAGCCTTGCTGCCGCTCCATCCCGACCACGCCACCTTGACCGCCACCCTGGCCGACGTTCTGCCGCCGGCGCGATTCGAGGCTTATGTGCTGACACTGTTGCGCGAGGCTTCGGGCGGCGGCCGGGCATCGGCGCTGGTGGTGTTGAGTCACGTCGAACGGCTCTGGAGCGTCGAACTGAGTCGGGCGGTACTGGAACAGGTCCGCCAGCGAATCCGCCAGGACAAACAGCCGGATTGGTGGTTGGCCAGCGCCTTGCGCGGTTTCGCCCGCTGGCTGCCGCCGGAATTCAGCGAGGAAGCCGCCGCCGGCTGGCCGACCGAATCCCGACAATGGTCGCAATGGGAAACCGCCGTGAACGAGTTTCTCGACCGGCTACGCTTTCGGCGGGCGATGCGGGAAGCCATCGCACAATAGGCTCAAACCTTTCATCGGGAATCCATACTTCATGAGCACCCTGCTACGAGAACACGCGGAACAGCAGTTCGCCGAGGAACTGCACGTACTGGCCGAGACCGACCGGCACCCTCGGCCGCCCAACTGGCATTTGTCGCCGCGAGCGGTAACGATGTATCTGCTGGGCGGTACCCTGGACAGCGGTTTCGCCGTCACCCCCAAATACATCGGTAACCGCCGGCTGATGGAAGTCGCCGTCGCCACGCTGGCCACCGACCGCGCCCTGTTGCTGCTGGGCGTGCCCGGCACCGCCAAGACCTGGGTGTCGGAACATCTGGCGGCGGCGATCTCCGGTGACTCCACCGCGCTGGTGCAGGGCACCGCCGGTACCGGTGAGGATGCCATCCGTTATGGTTGGAACTATGCGCGCCTGCTGGCCGAAGGCCCGTCGCTGGCGGCATTGGTCCCCAGTCCGGTCATGCGCGCCATGCAAGACGGCAGCATTGCCCGGGTCGAGGAGCTGACCCGCATTCCTTCCGACGTGCAGGATGCGCTGATCACCGTGCTGTCCGAGAAAACCCTGCCGATCCCGGAACTGGATACCGAAGTGCAGGCGTTGAAAGGCTTCAACCTGATCGCCACCGCCAACGACCGCGACCGGGGGGGTCAACGAACTGTCCAGCGCCCTGAAGCGGCGTTTCAACACCGTGGTGCTGCCGACCCCGGATACCTTGGAAGAGGAAGTCGAGATCGTCCAGCAGCGGGTGGCCGCGCTGGGCCGGGCCTTGGAGTTGCCGGCCGAAGCGCCGGCGCTGGAGGAAATCCGCCGGCTGGTGACCATCTTCCGCGAACTGCGCGCCGGGGTGACGCTGGACGGCAAGGCCAAGCTGAAATCGCCCAGCGGCGCCCTGAGCGTGGCCGAGGCGATTTCGGTGCTGAACAACGGCCTGGCGCTGGCGGCGCATTTCGGCGACGGGCGTTTGCAGGCCGGTGATCTCGCTTCCAGCCTGATCGGCGCGGTGGTCAAGGACCCGGTGCAGGATGCCATCGTCTGGCGCGAGTATCTGGAAACCATCGTCAAGGAACGCGACGGCTGGAAGGATCTCTATCGCGCCTGCCGCGACGTCTCGTAACGCGGGCGACCATGAACGACCCCGCGATTTTCGGCATCCGCCATCATGGACCGGGTTCGGCGCGCAGCGTGCTGAAGGCGCTGGCGGAGCTGCGACCGGATCTGATTCTGGTCGAAGGTCCGCCCGACGCCCAAGGCGTGCTGCCGCTGGCCGCCGACCCCGACATGAAACCGCCGGTGGCGCTGCTGCTGTACGATCCCACCGAACCGCGTCGCGCCGTCTACTATCCCTTCGCCGAATTCTCCCCGGAATGGCAGGCGATCCGCCACGGCTTGCAAAACGACATCCCGGTGCGCCTCATGGATCTGCCACAGGCGATCCGCTTGGCGCTGGAAAGCGAAGCGGAATCGGCGGCGGAACCTGTCGAGCCGATGGACGAGGCCGCCACTTCCGAATCTCCAGCAGTCACCCTCGCGGAAGAAAACGGTGACGAGACGACCGAGAACGATACGGAGGACAGCACTGCCGCGTTGCCCGACCTGCACCGCGATCCATTGCGCTGGGTCGCCGAAGCGGCCGGTTACGGCGACGGCGAGCGCTGGTGGGAGCATCTGGTCGAGCAGCGTCAGGACAGCCGCGAACTGTTCCAGGCGATTCGAGAACTGATGACGGCATTGCGGACCGAGGCCGACGCCCAGTCGCCATCGGAAGAAGAGGAGCAACGACGCGAAGCGGCGATGCGGGTCCAGTTGCGCGTGGCGCGCAAGGAGGGATTCGAACGCATTGCCGTCATCTGCGGCGCTTGGCACGTCCCGGCCCTGTGCGACTTGCCGCCGGCCCGCGAGGACAATGCCCGCCTCAAGGGATTGCCCAAGCGCAAACTGGCCGCGACCTGGGTGCCGTGGACGCATGGCCGCTTGACCCATGCCAGCGGCTACGGCGCGGGGGTTGAGGCGCCGGGGTTTTATCAACACCTGTGGGACAGCGCCGGCGAGCCGACCAGCCGCTGGTTGGCGCGCATCGCTCAACTGCTGCGCCAGCACGATCTGATCGCATCCACCGCCAGCGTGATCGAAGCGGCGCGGCTGGCCGAGGCGCTGGCCGCCCTGCGCGACCGGCCCCGGCCGACGCTGGAGGAGTTGAATGAGGCGGCGCTGGCCGTGCTCTGCCACGGAGAGGCCGCGCCGCTGCGGCTGATCGAGGAACAACTGACCATCGGCGAACGGCTGGGCGAAGTACCCGATAGGACGCCGATGTTGCCGTTGCAGCAGGATATGCAGCGTCAGCAGAAACGGCTGCGGTTGCCACCGGAGGCCGGGCAGCGTCTGTTGGAACTCGATCTGCGCAAGCCGAACGATCTGGAGCGCAGTCAACTGCTGCACCGCTTGAACCTGCTCGATATTTCCTGGGGGAAGGCCGAACGCGCCAGCGGCAAGGGCACCTTCAAGGAGCACTGGCGACTGCAATGGCAGCCGGAACTGGCGGTGGCGGTAATCGAAGCCAACCTGTGGGGCAACACCGTGCTGGACGCCGCCACCGTTCGTGCCCGCGATCTGGCCCAACGCAGCGAGCAATTGAGCCCGCTGACCGATCTGGTCGAAAAAACCCTGCTGGCCGAACTGCCGGACGCCATCAGCCAGGTCATGGATCGCCTGCAAAACGTCGCCGCGCTGACCAGCGACATCCCGCACCTGATGGATAGCCTGCCGGCACTGGCGCGGGTATTGCGCTACGGCAATGTCCGGCAGACCGATGCCGGGCTGGTTGGGCATGTGGTCGACGGGCTGATCACCCGTGTCGCCATCGGTCTCCCGGCCGCTTGCGGTTCGCTGGACGACGAGGCGGCGGAGGTAATGTTCGACAAGCTGCGGGTCATGAATACCGCCATCGGTTTGTTGCAAAACCCGGAACAGGCCGCTATCTGGCGGGACGCGCTGGCTAAACTGGCCGATCAGGCGGGATTGCACGGACTGCTGGCCGGTTACGCCTGCCGGCTGCTGTTCGAACAGGAGGTGCTGTCGCCGCCGGAAACCGCTCGGCGCATGGGGCTGGCGCTATCCCCGGTCGGCGAACCAGCCCAGGCGGCGGCCTGGCTGGAAGGTTTCCTGCACGGTAGCGGATTGTTACTGCTGCATAACGAGATGCTGTGGGGGATTCTGGACGCTTGGGTAAGCAGCCTGCCCGGTGAGGCGTTTACCCAATTGCTGCCGCTGTTGCGCCGCACTTTCGCCAGCTTCCCCGCGCCCGAACGGCGCCAGATCGGCGAACGGGTCAAGCACGGCGGCGCGGCGCGGACCGCCATCGCGGCTGAAACCGAGGTGGATGCGGCGCGGGCGGACCGGGTGCTGCCCGTGGCGGCGCGATTGTTGGGCTTGGTCTGAACGAATCGAGCGCGGCATCGTCGCGAATAGCCGTGACGGAAGCAAACGTCGTCATCGTCTACAGTTATCAGCACAACCCAACGACTACCTATATAACCCTGCGGGACGTGCGGCAACGATGAGTGGCGAGCTGAGCTGTTTCAAGGCGTATGACATTCGCGGGCGGATTCCCGACGAACTGAACGAAGATCTGGCTTATCGCATTGGCCGAGCCTATGCCGCTTTTCTCCAGCCACGCCGAGTGGCGGTCGGTCACGACGTGCGCTTGACCAGCCCGGCGTTGAGCGCGGCGCTGGCCAAGGGTTTGCTGGACGGTGGCGCGGAGGTCTGGGACATCGGGCTGTGCGGCACCGAGGAAATCTATTTCGCGACTTTTCATTACCGGCTCGACGGCGGCATCATGGTGACCGCCAGCCATAATCCGATGGATTACAACGGCATGAAGCTGGTGCGCGAGCAGGCCAAGCCGATCAGCGGTGACAGCGGGTTGTTCGCCATCCGCGATCTGGCCGCCGATGCCGAATTCGCGGTTGCCAACCGCCGCCACCAGTTGCTGCGGCGCGAGAGCAAGAATGCCTATGTCCATCACCTGCTGAGTTATCTCGAAGGTGCCGCGCTCCAACCGTTGAAGATCGTGGTCAACGCCGGCAACGGCGGCGCCGGCTCGATCATCGATGCCCTGGAGCCGCACTTGCCATTCCAATTCGTCAAAATCCACCACGAGCCGGATGGTACCTTCCCGCACGGTATTCCCAATCCCCTGCTGCCGGAATGCCGGGATGCCACGGCACAGGCGGTGCGTGAACATCGGGCCGACCTGGGGTTGGCCTGGGACGGCGATTTCGACCGCTGTTTCTTCTTCGATGAAGCGGGCCGTTTCATCGAGGGTTATTATCTGGTCGGACTGTTGGCGGAAACCCTGTTGATCCGACATCCCGGCGCCAAGATCATCCACGACCCCCGGTTGACCTGGAATACCCTGGATGTGGTCTGTTCCGCCGGCGGTGTGCCGGTCCAGAACAAAACCGGCCATGCTTTCATGAAGGAAGGGATGCGGCGGGAAGGCGCGTTGTACGGCGGCGAAATGAGCGCCCATCACTATTTCCGCCCCTTCGCCTACTGCGATAGCGGCATGATCCCGTGGCTGCTGGTCGCCGAGCGACTCTGTCGCTCCGGCCAGCCGCTATCGGCGCTGGTGAACCAGCGCATGCAGTCCTTCCCATGTAGCGGCGAGATCAATTTTCGGGTCAACGACGCCCCGGCCACGATCCAGAAAATTCTGGCCGCTTATGCACCCCTGATGCCGGTGGTGGACGAAACCGACGGCGTCAGCGTCGAATTCGCCGACTGGCGGTTCAACCTGCGCTGTTCCAACACCGAACCGCTGTTGCGTCTGAACGTTGAAACGCGCGGCGACCCGGAGCTGCTCAACCGGCGCGTCGCCGAACTGCGGAACCTGATCGGAGCGTGATCGCAAGAGCGCGGCGCTGGGTGAGCGCGGGTGAAACCCCGCAAGACCGAATCGTCGGATCGAGCCTTATCCCGGAGCTTCGAGATCCAGACCGGTTTTCCACGACTATGTTTATAGCCAATCATTATTGGGATTACGGTTTTTTATGCTGGAAAATAGAGTCCTACCTCAACCAATACTCTCATCATTCCATCCGAAACGAACGCCATGATTCATCTGACCGAGCCTCACGGAGGCGTCCTCAAGGAACTTTATCTCAGCGTCGAGGACGCGGCTCCGTTCAAGGCCAAGGCCCAGGACTATCCATCCTGGGATTTGACGCCACGCCAGCTTTGCGATCTGGAACTGTTGTTGAACGGCAGCTTCTCGCCGCTGGACGGCTTTCTGAATCGGGCCGATTACCAGCGAGTGGTCGAGGACATGCGGCTGGCTGACGGCACGCTATGGCCGATGCCGATCACACTGGACGTGTCCGAGGAGTTTGCCGGCCAGCTCGGTCGCGGCGACCGGGTGGCGCTGCGCGATCCCGAGGGTGTGTTGATCGCGGTGTTGGAGGTGGGCGACGTATGGCAACCGGATCGGCTGCACGAGGCTCGACAGATCTTCGGCGACGCCGACGAGCGACATCCGGGGGTGTTCCACCTGCTGCATCGAACCGGTCCGGTTTATGTCGGTGGCCGGTTGTATGGCATTGAACCGCCCACCCACTACGATTTTCCCCAGTTGCGTGGCTCGCCGCGTGAGTTGCGCGCCAGCTTCGCCAAACTGGGTTGGCAGCGGGTAGTGGCGTTCCAGACCCGTAACCCCATGCATCGCGCCCATCAGGAATTGACCCTGCGCGCCGTCCAGCAGGCCGAGGCCAATCTGCTCATTCATCCCACGGTGGGCCTGACCAAGTCGGGCGACATCGACCATTACTCGCGGGTGCGTTGCTACGAGCATTTGCTGACGACCTATCCCGAACCGACCACCGCGCTGCATCTGCTCAACTTGGCGATGCGGATGGCCGGCCCGCGCGAGGCGTTATGGCACGCCATCATCCGCCAGAACCACGGATGCAGCCATTTCATCGTCGGCCGCGACCACGCCGGCCCTGGTCGGGATCAGTTCGGGCAGGGCTTCTACGAACCCTACGCTGCCCAGCAACTGATTGCCCATCATCAGGACGAACTGGGTATTCGGATGTTGGCGTTTCCAGAAATGGTCTATGTGCGGGAGCGCGCCCAGTACGTTCCGGCGGACGATCTGCGCGCCGGCGAGACGATGCTGACCCTTTCCGGCACCGAATTCCGCCGTCGCTTGCAGGAAGGGCTGGATATCCCCGAATGGTTCTCCTACCCCGAAGTAGTAGCGGAGCTGCGCCGCACCCATCCACCGCGCCGCCAGCAGGGGTTCACGGTGTTCTTCACCGGCCTGTCCGGGTCCGGCAAATCCACCATCGCCAACGCGCTGATGGTCAAATTGCTGGAACTGGGCGGCCGGGCGGTCACGCTGCTGGACGGCGACATCGTTCGCAAGCACCTGTCCAGCGAACTGGGCTTTTCGCGGGAACACCGCAACATCAACATCTTGCGGATCGGTTTCGTGGCCAGCGAGATCACCAAGAACGGCGGCATCGCCCTCTGTGCCCCGATCGCGCCCTACACCGTCACCCGCCGCGAGGTCCGCGAGATGATCGCGCCGCTCGGTGGATTCATCGAGGTCCACGTCGCCACTCCGCTGGAGACCTGCGAGGCCCGTGACCGCAAGGGGTTATACGCCAAGGCCCGATCCGGCGTTCTCAAGGAATTCACTGGGATCAGCGATCCCTACGAAGCGCCCGAGCACCCGGAACTGGTGATCGATACCCGCGATTGCAGCCCCAGCGAGGCGGCTCAACGCATCCTGCTCAAGCTGGAAGGGCTGGGTTACATTCGCGGGCGATCTTCTTGAACACTCACTCTGGATGCCCGGATGGCCGATCGCCGGGCCAATCCAGACCGGTGAACTGGCGAAACGCCTCCGAAGTACGCGGCCCGGCCCGGCCGTCCACCTTCACGAAAAACCCCGGCAGGGTATTCAGAAACCGTTGCAGCGCCTCGATCCAGGGCGAGGCCACGGTTTCGTCGTAATGCAGCAGCGGCCATGCCACCGGTTCGCCGGTCGCGGCGAACTCGATCAGGCCACATTCCGCCAGCCGGCGCAGCAGTACCGCCGCGCCACAGCGCTGGGCGAGGGCGTTCTCGTTCCAGGTATCGTCGGTGACGTACTTGCCTTGGCGGTAGTGGGTGGCGTAATTCCACAGGTAGGGGGAGGGTACTTCGGGATGGTGCAATCGGTAGCCCCAACCACCGCGTCCCTCCAGCATGAACAAGGTCCCGGCAATGCTCCAATCCCGCCATTGATCGAGGTGGTACAGGCGCAAAGCGTCGGCGGCGCTGTCTTCCCAGGTGAACGGCGGTTCACCCTCGACCGGTCGCCCATCCGGCAGGTGCTGGGTACGGTCGGTCAGCGGATCGCCATTGTGCGGGTGAACCTCGAAATCGCAACCGGTATCGGCATGGTGCAGTGCCGCGACCACGAACCAGGGTAGGTTCAAGCGTTCGCCCACGGTTTGGTAGCGCGCCCGTTGCGTGAGCAGGGTTTCCGTCAATGCTTCCACCTCGGCGGCCCGCTCCTCGCGGATCACGCAGGTGGCGAATGCGCGTTGGTAATCGTCGCGCAGTTCATCGGTCAGTACCATGCGGCTCATCGTCAAACCCCATTGCAGTGGGTTGTGGTTTTTTGATGGAGAGTCGCCGCTTCAGGTTAGACGCCGGCGGAGCGCAATGCCAGTTTGACCGCGATCAGCACCCCCAGAATCAACAGCAAGGTCATGATCAGCCCGACCAAAATGTAGTGAATGGGGCGGCCGTGCTGGAAATCCCGCGCGCGGTTTTTCTCGCTTTGCACCCCGAAAAAAGCGGATAGCACGCTCAGGATGATGCTCAGCGGACCGGGAGAAGAGGTGGAGGTGTTGTCGGTCTTGTCGGAATCGGGTTTGGAAGACATCGGGTTCCTCTAAACTTTGCTAAATTAACGACAGTCGCCCTCTGCGTGGCCCTTGCCGTCTTGCTGGGCGAATGCGGTGCTTGCGTCGCGGATTTCGTCGATTTTTCCGGGCTTACCGGATCATCCTTGCCATTATGCCAGTCAAACTGCCCTTGCTGTCAGCGACCGCGCCCGATGCCCCGATCGCCTGGTGGCGAAATCGACCCATCGGTCGCGCGGCGTTTCTGCGCCATGCCGGCGCTGTCGCCAGCCGCTTGCCGCCCGCGCGCTTTATTTTCAATCTGTGCGAGGATCGCTACCTGTTTCTGGTCGCGTTCGCCGCCGTGGGCGCGAACGGACAAACCAGTTTGCTGCCCTCCAGCCGTGCCCACCTGCATCTGCGGGATTTGACCGAGGATTATCCCGACAATTATTCCCTCACGGATGGCGATGTCGAGTCCTGGCTCACCCCGGAGGCGATGGATGGCGACGCGATGCCCGCCGTTCCCGTGTTACCAGCCGACCAAGTAATGGCGATTGCGTTTACCTCCGGCAGTACCGGCCGCGCCAAACCGCATCCGAAACGTTGGGGTGAATTGGTCAGCGGCGCGTGTCAGGCGCGGCAACGCTTCGGCTTCGAACCCGGCATGACCGTCGTCGCGACCGTGCCGGCTCAGCATATGTACGGCCTGGAGACGACGATCATGACCCCGCTGGCCAGTGGTGCCAGTATCCACGCCGGTCGGCCGTTCTTCCCCGAGGACGTGCGCGCGGCCCTGGAATCGGTGCCGCCGCCGCGAGTGCTGGTGACCACCCCCGTCCACCTGCACGCCTGCGTCCAGGCCGAACTGCGTTGGCCGGCAATGGCTTTTTTGATCTCGGCCACCGCGCCGCTGGCGACAACGCTTGCCGGGCGAGCCGAAACCACATTCAGCGTGCCGGTGTTGGAAATCTATGGCTGCACCGAAGCGGGTTCCATTGCCAGCCGTCGCACCCTGGACGGCGAGCGCTGGCGGCTGTACGACGGTTTTTCCCTGCGGGATGGTGTGCTGTCCGGCGCGCACCTACCGGAGCCGGTTCCCCTGAGCGACGAGCTTGAACCCTGCGACAAGGCCGAATTCAGGCTGCTCGGCCGGATTGAGGATCTGGTCAACATTGCCGGCAAGCGCACTTCGCTGGGGTATCTCAATCACCATCTCAACCAGATTGCCGGCGTGATCGAAGGCATGTTTTGGTTGCCGGACGACACCGGAAGCGAGGTTCAGCGGCTCGTGGCCGCAGCCGTCGCGCCGGATTTGAGCGAGCGCCAGATACTTGTCGCCTTGGCCGAGCGCCTCGATCCGGTGTTTCTGCCGCGCCCGCTGCTCAAGGTCGATCGCCTGCCGCGCAACGAAACCGGCAAGGTCACGCGGGATGCCTTGCGGGCGCTCGGTTCGGCCGCGACCGTTCGCCGAGGCCGCTCATGAGTTTCGAACGGCGCGGTCTGATCGCTGCCGATCACCCTGGTCTGGCCGGGCATTTTCCCGGCAACCCGATCGTGCCGGGGGTCGTGCTGCTGGATGAGGTGCTGCGGGCGTTCGCGGCCTGGCGACCGGCCGACCGACCGACAGGCGTCCCACAGGTGAAGTTTCTGGCGCCGCTGCGCCCGGAGCAGCCATTCACGATCCGTCTGAAGGAATCCGGCGGCGATGAGGTCCGCTTCGACTGCCTGGGAGAGGATGGCCGGTTGCTGGCGCGGGGCCATCTGACACTGGCGGGCGATGGAGCGAGCCGGGGCCGTCGGCGATGCGGTTGACGCCCTGCCCGCCGCAAGCGAAATTCGAAAACGCCCTGCTTCGTCAGGGCTGCTTTATGGGCGGTTTGTGGAATAATGCCGCCCATTGGAACCCTGGAGGACAACAGGCATGAAAAAGTTACTCGGCATCATCGTGGTCGTGTTGATACTGGCGGTGGCGGGCTTCGTCGGCGCGGCCTACTGGTCGGGCCGGCAGGCGGAACGCTGGTACCAGGATGCCTTGGCGCAAGGCACGAACAATCCCGACATCAAGCTCAGCACGGCCAGTTACCAGCGTGGCCTGTTCTCGTCGCAAATCGAAACCCGCGTCCAGTTTACGCTGCCGGAAGAGCACGATCCGAACCAGCCGGACCCCTCTTTCACGATCCGGCAGGAGGTCTATCACGGCCCACTGCCGCTGGCGGGTCGGGGTGTGCCGGGGGTGCCGATGCAATGGGGCGGCGCGGTGGTGCGCGCCACGCTGGACCCGAACAGCAGCGCCTGGACCCGCGAACTGGCCAAGTGGTATGGCGACCAAGAGCCAATGGTGGCCATTTCACGAGTCGGTTTCGACGGCGCCAGCGATACCTCCATCACCGTACCGCCGCTGAATCTCGAACAAGTGGGCGACGATCTGCAAAGCCTGAAGTTTTCCGGGCTGCAAGGCCAGTTTCAGGTTGCCCCTCATAACGCCGCGATCCAGGGCGGCATGAGCGCCGACAGCCTGGAAGTCGTCGGCAAACCGATGGAAGCCGGCGCTGATCAGCCGGTCGGGATCGGCCAGTTTGGCTTGCGCAATCTCACCCTAACGGTGAATCAGCGCAAGGGAGCCTTCGATCTGATGTTCGGTGAGTCCAGCCTCAAGATCGGCGAACTGCGTGGCCAGGATCAACCAGCGAAAACGCCATTTGCGATCGACAACCTGAGCGTGACCGGGAATCTGAGTCAGACGACTCCTGAACAGGTAGCCGGCGAAGTTATATTCAAGGCCGACAAGGTGACCGTGGGCGAGCAAAGCGGCACCGGCAGCGTGCGGCTGGCGTTAGGCAAGCTGGATGGGGCCACCGCTGCCCGGATCGAACAGTGGCAGCAAAAAACCGCTGGCAAGCTCGACGATCCGCAGGCGCTCGACGACTTGCTGGAACTGATGAAAGCGTTGCTGCGCGGCAAGCCGGAATTCGTGCTCGACACTCAGGCCACCCTGGTCCAAGGCGAGTGGCGAGGCAAGCTGACGCTGAATTTCCAGGACCCTGGCGCGATCAATCCGGCGCAAGATCCGATGAGCTTGTTGGGTGCGCTGGAAAAGGGATTGGCCGACATCACGGCGTCCAAGCCGCTGGTGGAAACCATGCTGATCGGTCAGGCGAAACAGAACTTGCAGGCGCAGCTCAAGGAACAGGGTCAGGAAGCGGGCGAACAGGCCGTGCAAACCATGGCCGAGCAGCAGGTTGCACAGCAGCTTCAGGGATTGATGGCCGCCGGTTTCGTTCGACTGGAAGGCGATCGCTACCAAACCACCGCGCGGTTCGAGGGTGGCAAGTTGTTTGTGAACGATCAGGAAATTCCGCTGGCGCCTCCGGTGGACCAGGAAAGTTCCAATGACGTGGAAACGATGCCGCTGATGCCGGATGACGGCGTCAAGGAAGAGGAAATGCCGTCGGCGCCGGGTAGTGACGCCGAAAAGCCGTCCCAGGAAAAACCGACCCCGCAATGAGCCGCAGCGGCCATGACCAGCATTGACGTGGAGTTGCGGCGCCTACCGCCTGGGCTGCGACCCGAAGTTGGCCAGTACTGGGAGGCATTCGCCGCCGCCGCCCGCGCGGCAGGTCTGGAGCCGCCCGCCGACGGGCTGCTGCCGAGGCAATTGGTCCCGGTCTGGGCCGGCAGCGAGTTCGTCGCCCGCGCCTGCATCGGCGAGCCGGCGTTGCTGGCGGAGTTGTGGACCAGCGGCGAGCTGGCGCGGGTCCAGGCGTCGGGCGAGTGCCGGGCACGGTTGGAACGACAGTTGGCGGAGGTGGTCGACGAGACTCAACTCGGGGTTTTGTTGCGCCAGTTCCGCCGTCGGGAAATGATCCGCATCGCCTGGCGCGATCTGGCCGGGCTGGCGAGTTTAGCGGAAACGCTGGGCGATCTGACCGATTTGGCGGAGGCGACGGTCGATGCCGCGCTGGAGCGCTTGCACGCTTGGCAGAGCCGGCGTTTCGGTCAACCATGCGACGCCGACGGCCAAGCGCAGCGCCTGGTGGTGCTGGGCATGGGCAAGCTGGGCGGGCGCGAGCTCAACTTCTCCTCGGACATCGACCTGATCTTCACGTTTCCGCGACAAGGTCAGACCGATGGCGCGCGGGCCGTCGCCAACGAAGAATTTTTCCGCCGGCTCGGGCAGCGCTTGATCAAGGTGCTGGCCGAGCCGACCGCCGACGGCTTCGTGTTCCGGGTCGACATGCGTCTGCGGCCGTTCGGCGATTCGGGGCCGCTGGCGATTTCCTTCGCCGCTTTCGAGGATTATTACCAGAATCACGGTCGCGACTGGGAGCGTTACGCCATGATCAAGGCCCGGGTGATCGCCGGCGACCGGGAAGCCGGCGAGCACTTGTTGGTCGAGCTGCGGCCGTTCGTTTATCGCCGCTATCTCGATTACGGTGCGTTCGAAGCGCTGCGCGGCATGAAGGCGCTGATCGCCCAGGAAGTCGAGCGCAAGGGCATGCAACGCAACATCAAGCTGGGACCGGGCGGTATCCGCGAAATCGAATTCATCGGCCAGGCTTTTCAACTGATCTACGGTGGCCGCGATCCGATGCTGCGGGAACGCGGCATTTTGGCGGTATTGGATCATCTGGCCGTCAGCGGCCGGTTGCCGGCGGCGGCGGTGGCCGACCTCAAGCAGGCCTATGTTTTCCTGCGCCGGGTCGAGAACCGGCTGCAAGCTTGGGCCGACCGGCAGACCCACGATCTGCCGGACAACGAACTGGCCCAACTGCGGCTGGCCCACGCGATGGGCCAACCCGACTGGGAGGTATTCGCCGACGAGTTGGCGCGGCACGCTCGGGCGGTGAGCCAGCAGTTCGCTCAGGTCTTCGGCAACGCAGCGACCGATGCCGGGACCCACCAAGAAGAGCTGGCGGTCGTATGGGGAGACGAGCCGGGTGAGGAAGGCGCGCTGTGGATATTGGCCGAGCACGGTTTCGAAGACCCGGTATTGGCCTGGAATCGACTGCGGGCGCTGAAAAACGGGTTCAGCTACCGGGCGATGAGCCCGCGCGGGCGCGAACGCTTGGACGTGCTGGTGCCGCGAGTGCTGGCAGCCGCCGCCGCCGGGCCACGGCCAGCGGCGACGCTGGAGCGCGTTTTCAATCTGCTGGAAGCGGTGGCCCGCCGCTCGGTGTACTTGGCGCTGCTGGCCGAGCATCCGCAGGCGCTGGCGCAACTGGTCAAGCTGTGCGCCGCCAGCAGTTGGATTGCCACTCATCTGACTCGCTATCCGCTGCTGCTCGACGATCTGCTCAACCCCGCCACGCTCTACGCGCCGCTGGATCGCCGGCAGTTGGTGTCGGAACTGGACCAGCAACTGGCGCGCGTGCCGGCGGGCGACGCCGAAGAGCTGCTGAACGCCTTGCGCTATTTCAAGCAGGGCAGTGTGTTGCGGGTCGCCGCCGCCGACGTCAGCGGCGCGATGCCCTTGATGATCGTCAGCGACCATCTGACCGAAATCGCCGAAGTCCTGCTGTGCAAGGTGCTGGAGCTGGCCTGGACCGATCTGCTGCTTCGGTTCGGTCCACCCGAGTGTGTGGTGGACGGAGTGAAGCGGGAGGCGCGCTTCGCCATCCTCGCTTACGGCAAGCTGGGCGGCATCGAATTGAACTACGGTTCCGACCTGGATCTGGTGTTCCTGCACGACAGCGTCGGTGGCCACCAGGTAACCGCCGGTCCGCGTCAGATCGACAACACCGCTTTTTTCGCCAAACTGGTACAGCGGATCATCCATCTGCTCACCACCCGTACCGGTGCCGGCGATCTGTACGAGGTGGACACCCGGCTGCGGCCCAGCGGTCGCGCCGGTCTGCTGGTCAGTTCCTTCGAGGCTTTCGCCGAATACCAGCAACGCCAAGCCTGGACCTGGGAACATCAGGCACTGGCACGGACGCGAGCGGTGGCGGGACCGGCGGCGCTGACCGAGCGGTTTCAAGCCATCCGCCGGGAGGTTTTGGGGCGCGAGCGCGATCCCGTGACACTGCGCCGGGAGGTCCGCGACATGCGCGAGCGGATGCGCGCCGAACTGGACGCCAGCACCACCGAGACCTTCGATCTCAAGCAGGGTCGGGGTGGTATCGCCGACATCGAATTTATGGTGCAATATAAAATCTTGGCGAACGCCCACCGTTACCCGGATCTGCTGACCTACACCGACAATATCCGGCAGACCGACGGGCTGGAGCGATTCGGCATCCTGTCCGTCGCCGACGCCGCCCGGTTGCGCAACGCCTATCGAAGCCTGCGCCGGCGCATTCACTTACTTAAGCTGCAAGAACAGCCCGCCCGTATCCCGGCCGACGAGGCGCGGGAGGTTCGCAAAGGCGTGAGCCGCATCTGGCGGCGGCTGATGGAAAGCGATTGAAGCACCGGGCGTGGGGCGATGCATTCGGGCAACGCGCGCAACGCGCGCAAGCCGCCTTGTTTTGGAGAATAGAACGATGACGATGGCCGACCGTGATGGTCTGATCTGGTATGACGGCGAACTGGTGCCCTGGCGCGAGGCCAACACCCATGTATTGACCCATACCCTGCACTACGGCATGGGTGTGTTCGAAGGGGTTCGGGCCTATGCCACCCACCGAGGCACCGCGATTTTCCGCTTGCAGGCCCATACCGACCGGCTGTTTCGTTCCGCTCATATCCTTGGCATGCCGCTGCCGTACAGCAAAGCGGAAATCAACGACGCCTGCCGGCAAGCGGTGCGCGCCAACAATCTGGCCAGTGCCTATATTCGGCCGATGTGTTTCTTTGGCGCCGAGGGCATGGGGCTGCGCGCCGACAATCTCAAGGTCCACGCCATCGTCGCCGCCTGGGAATGGGGCGCTTATCTGGGCGCGGAAAACCTGGAACGCGGCATCCGCATTCGCACCTCGTCGTTCAGCCGGCATCACGTCAACATCGCCATGTGCAAGGCCAAGGCCAATGGCAATTACATGAATTCGATGCTGGCGCTGTCCGAGGCCCTGCGCGACGGTTACGACGAGGCGCTGCTGCTGGATACCGAGGGCTACGTGGCGGAGGGGAGCGGCGAGAATGTCTTTATCGTCCGCGACGGCTTGCTCTATACCCCCGATCTGACGTCGGCGCTGGAAGGCATCACCCGCGACACCATCATCCGTTTCGCCGCCGACCTCGGGATTTCGGTCCGGGAAAAGCGCATCACCCGCGACGAGGTGTATATCGCCGATGAAGCCTTCTTCACCGGCACCGCCGCCGAGGTGACGCCGATCCGCGAAGTGGACGGCCGCGTCATCGGCAACGGCCGACGCGGTCCGATCACCCAACGCCTGCAGGAAATGTACTTCGATCAGGTGCAAGGCCGTCGCGATGAATTTCCCGACTGGCTGACGCTGGTTTGAGCGATCCATTGCCACGATCGAAGACCGTTTAAAACAATTTTTTATAAACAAAATCTTAGGAGATCAATGCCATGGCTGCCGCTCCCGCCGCCGCTTTCGCCAAGGCCATGCCCAATGCTCAGAAGACCTACGAGGTCAGCCGAGCCGATTTGCCGGTATCCTGCCCACTGCCGGAAATGACGCTGTGGAATTCCCATCCAAAGGTTTACCTGCCGCTCGAAGCCACCGGCAAAGCCAAGTGCCCGTACTGCGGCGCGGATTTCGTGCTGGTGGATTGATTCGCTGTCCGGCGGCGGGTGGAATCGCCGGTGCGCCCGCTGGTCGTCTGGCGGTTCAGCGACGGCAAGGCCGGGCACGACAATCAGAGCGGGGGATTGACGGAAGCTCTGGCCCGGTTGCGGCCGGTCGAAATCGTCACACCGCAACGCTTAACCCCCATCGCGGCGCTGCTCGCCCTGGCGGGTGGCCGTTTGACTGTGTGGCCGGATTTGCCGGCGCCGGATTTGCTGGTGGGTGCCGGTCATGGTACCCATCTCTCGTTGTTGGCCGCCCGTCGGCGTCGATGCGCGCGCGCGGTGGTGCTGATGCGGCCCAGTCTGCCGCTGGCTCTGTTTGATCTGTGCCTGATTCCCGAGCATGATGCGCCACCGATCCGCGCGAACGTGTTGGCCACGCGCGGAGCGCTGAACCGTATCCAACCCTCCTCCAACCTGGAATCCCGGCAGGGCTTGCTGCTGATTGGCGGACCGTCCGCACATTTCGGTTGGGACGAAGCCAAATTGCGCGCGCAGATCGCCGCCGTGCTGGCCGCCGATCCGACGATGCGCTGGACCCTGACCACCTCGCGCCGCACGCCGACCTCTTTTTTAGCCGCCGGTCACGATCCGGTGGACACCCGGCTGACGGTGGTTCCGGTTACGGCGACCGGCCCGGATTGGTTGCCGGCGCAACTGGCACGAGCAGGGCAGGTTTGGGTCAGCGCCGACAGCGTATCCATGGTCTACGAGGCCTTGACCGCCGGCGCGGCGGTGGGGGTGCTGGAAGTACCGCGTAAACGATCCAGCCGCATTAGTCGGGGACTGGATAAACTGGCCGGCGCGGGCTGGGTCACACCTTTCGCCGACTGGCAACGTCAGCCGTGCCTCAAGCGGCCGTCTCAAACCTTTAACGAAGCGGAGCGCTGCGCCTGCTGGATCGTCGAGCGATGGTTCGCCTGAGCGTGGCGCAGTTGCTGCCGGCACTGAACGGCGGCGGCGTGGAACGCGGTACGTTGGAGATCGCGGAGGAACTGGTCCGGCGCGGCCATCGTTCGGTGGTGATTTCCGCCGGTGGGCGGTTGGTGCCGGAATTGCTGCAAGCAGGCAGCGAACATCTGGCTTGGCCGTTGGGCGCCAAGTCCCCGCTGGTGCCGCGCTGGGTCCGGCCGTTGCGGCGCTGGTTGGCCGAACAGCGCATCGATATTCTGCACGCTCGCTCGCGCTTGCCGGCCTGGATCGCTTGGCTGGCCTGGCGGCGGATGGACCCGGCGACTCGGCCACGCTTTGTCACCACCGTGCATGGGCTGTATTCGGTTTCCCGTTACAGCGCCATCATGACCCGAGGCGAACGCGTAATCGCCGTGTCCGACACCGTGCGCGCCTATCTGCGATGCCATTATCCCGAGTTGCCGACCGAGCGTGTTCAGGTCATCCAGCGCGGGGTGGACCCGGTGGATTTTCCCTACGGTTACCGACCCACGCCCGACTGGCTGGCCGACTGGTATCGGCACTATCCACAGTTGCGCGATGTGCCGATCTTGACGCTACCGGGACGGCTGAGTCGGCTCAAGGGTCACGAGGAATTTATCGAGCTGATCGCCCGATTACGGGTGGCCGGGCGACCGGTCCATGGACTGATCGTCGGTGGCCCGGAGCCGCGCCGCCAAGCTTACGCCGATGCCTTGCGGGAAAACGTCCGATCGCGTGGCTTGGCCGGCATTGTGCTGTTTACCGGCCATCGCGCCGACATGCGCGAAATTTATGCGGTATCGACCCTGGTGCTGTCGTTGTCGGCCAAACCGGAATCTTTCGGCCGCACGGTGCTGGAAGCCTTGAGCCTGGGCCGGCCGGTGGTTGCTTACGCTTACGGCGGTGTCGGCGAGATTCTGGACCGACTGTATCCCGCCGGTCGGGTTTCGCCGGGCGATGAAGAGACGCTGCTCGCGCGGGTGGCTGGCCTGCTGGATGCTCCAGCACCGGTTCCAGCGGAGCCGGCATTTCCCTTGCGGCGGATGTTGGATGAAACTTTGGCACTTTACGCGGCGTTGCATCGTTCACCGAGGGCGCCCGTGTGAAGCTCGCGCCATCCGGGCCGACCCTGATCGTGCAGCCCTTGCCCGGCATCGGCGACATGGTCTGGCATTTGCCGCATATCCATGCCATCGCCGCGACCACGATCGCGGGCAAAGTCGATATTCTGACCAAACCACGCTCTCAGTCCGACCGCTTGTTACGCGCCGATCCCCAGGTCGGCCAGATTCTATGGCTGGAGCGCGAATCCGGTCGCCATGCCGGCTTGGGTGGCGTGTTGCGACTGGCGACGGCCTTGCGGCAAGGCGGCTACCAGCGGGTGTGGATTCTGCACGGCAGTGCCCGCTACGCGCTGGCGGCGCGTTTGGCTGGTATCTCCGAGCGACTGGGATACGGCGTGGGCTTGCAGTCGCTGTTGTTGACCGTGCCGGTGCGCTTGCCGCCCGAGCGGCGCCACGCCCACCCGATCCTACGGGCGGATGCTCTGCTGGATGCGCTGGGCATCGCCCGTGGCGAAAAGGAGCCGCGACTCGCACTCGACGCCGAGGCCGATCGGGCGGTGGCGGTACGGTTCGCGACTTGGCCAACACCATGGATCGCGCTGGGCGTCGGCAGTAGCGAAACCTGGAAACAATGGGGCGCGGCCCGCTTCGCGGAATTGACTCTGGCGCTGAACCAGCGGCGGGCCGGTTCGATCTTCATCGTCGGTGGATCGGCGGAACGGTCGCTGGCGGAAGAGATTTTGGCGCGGGTGCGTGATGGTGGCGGCACGGCGGTGGATGCGGTGGCGCTGCCGTTGGAGCAGGTGGCGGCTTTGCTGGCCCGTTGCCGCTGCTATATCGGTAACGACACGGGCGTGCTGAATATGGCCGCCGCCTTACAGGTGCCGGCTATCGGGCTGTTCGGCGGTTCGGCGCCACTCTGGCATTCCCGCTTTATTCATCCGCTCCTGCCACCCGCCGGCGAGCACGGCATGGCGACGATCACCGTTTCTCAAGTTCTGGAAGCGCGCGCGCGCTGGAGTGGCCCGGATGTCCATCGCACGCTGGCATGATGCCTTGCGGGAGGCTTTTTTTTCGTCAAGGCTGGTTGCTGCTGGCGGTGTTGCCGCTGACCCAGATCGGCGGCCGCGCGCTGTTCAACCTCGTGGCCGGGCTCTACGTGGTGTGGGGCTTGCTGAGCCTGTGGGGTCGACGGGACCGGTTGGATCGCTCGACCACCCTGCTCTACCTGGCTTTGTTGGGCGTGGCGCTGGCCGGCGTGCCGGGTTCGGTCGATCCGGTGAGCGGTTTCCGCGTCTGGATACAATTCGCCGCGCAGACCTCGACTTTACTGCTGGTGCAGGCAGCCCTGCGGGAATCTCCAGAGAACATCGATCGCCTATTGGCCGCCATGGCGCTGTTCGGCGGAATCGCTCTGGCTAGCTTATACCTGTTGCTGCCTTACCATTGGTTCGAATGGTCCGGTCGACCCTTCAACCCGCTCACACAATTGCAGGAAGACAACCTGCCGTTTTTGCTGCCGTTCCTGTTGGGTTGGATCTGGCGATACGGCGACCGCCGTTGGCGATATGGCGCAATGCTTGGCGTGACAGCGGCTGCTCTGGGTTATGTGGCGATCTCCGAAGGGCGGGCGGCGCTGTTCGGCTTGATCGTGGGATTGGCGGGGTTCTGCTGGGCGGTATTGGCGTGGCGGCCACGTTGGGTCGCGCTGCTGGCGGTAGGGGTGCTGTTGGCGGGCATCGCCGCCAATATCGGGCCATTTCTCAAGGCGGAACTGGACCTCGAACATCCCCTGGATGCCTTTACCGCCGGGCGCACCATCGTGTGGCGGCATGCGCTGGAACATCCTCCGGCGCGACCCTGGCTGGGTGTGGGCATCGCCAATGCGTCGCACAGTCAGGAGCTGCTGCGCTTTGAATTGAGTGGCACGCAGGTACAAATCAAGCACTTCCACAATTTCTTGATCGATGCTTGGTACGAAACCGGGATCTTGGGCGTGGGGCTGCTGCTGACGCTGGCCGGCACGGTATTCGTTCGGTTGGCGTGGGTCTGGCGGCGATTGCCGGTCGACGATCGCCAGCGCGCCGGGATATTGCTGGCGGCGGCACTCTCGATCATCGCCGCTGCTCTGCTGAGCTTTTCTTATACCTCTCGGCAGTTTGCCTGTTACCTCTTCGCCTGCCTGGGCGGGTTGATCCACTTCGACCGGTCGCGCGCCGGCGCGGCTAGCCCAGCAAATGCCGATACAGATCCAGATAAGCGTTGACGACCGCTTCCTCGCTGTGTCGGACGATGAACGTCTGGTGACCACCACTGGCGAGCTCGTGGCGCAATGACTCGTCGCGCAACAGTAATTCCATTGCCGCCGCCAGCGTGGCGGGATCGTCCGAAGGCGTCAGCCAGCCGTCCTGGCGATCGGTGATGATGTCCTGCAAGCCCCGGGCGCGGGTCGAGAGCACCGGACGACGGTGAGCCCAGGCTTCCAGCACGACATTGCCCACCCCTTCCTGCCGCGAAGAGCAGACGCACAGGTCGGCCAGTTCCTGAAAGCGGTCGGCATCGTCGCGCCAGCCCGGCCAGCGCACCCGGCCAGCGATGCCCAGTTGCGCGGCGTGATGCTTAAGGCTCGTCGCCAGCGGCCCGTCGCCGACGATGACTAGGTAGACCGGCCGATCGTGAATGCAGGCTGGCACGGTCGCGAACGCCGCAAGCAGGTCGTCGAACCCCTTGACCGGATGCAAGCGACCCACTGCGGTGACGATGAGGGCATCGTCAGGTATCGCGCATTCCTGACGCAGTTGCCGCAGGGCGACGGTCGAACTGGGGTGACGGGGCGCGACGAAATTGCTGATGTGAAACACCCGGTTTGCAGGAAGGCCGTGCCGGATCAGATGATCGCGGATGCCTGGACTGACCGCGACCCAGGCGTGCGCGTGCCGGTAACGGCGTGGGTTGTAATAGCCACCCAGCCGGGCGATATGAATCGGCCGTTGACTAGCGGTGACCTCGGTCAGTCGGCTGGCCCGGCCCATGTAGGTTTGCACGATGTCCGGCCGGCGCTCGCGCATGATGTCCGCGATTCGCCAGCGGGACCAGACATCCCAGATCGCCCGCATGGGCACATGGATTTGCTCGATGTCCGGCCGCAGCCGGGCCGAAACCTGGCCACCGGCCACGTTGACAGCCAATACGAGCTGCTGGCGGGCCTGCAAGGCGTTGACGAGGCGGACATAAAAGAGTTCGGCGCCGCCCACCGCTTCCCCACCGATGATATGGGCCGATGCGATCATGAATACCCGAGGACGTGAAAGTCATGCATGATATGGCGCGTGCTCCAAAATGAAAACTTCGTTTAGGACGGGCTGATCCATGACAGACCGCACTCGGCTTTCGGTATTCGTCACCACCTACAACAATGATCGTACCTTGACGGCCTGTCTGGAGAGCATCAAATGGGCCGATGAGATTGTCCTGCTGGATTCCTTCAGCACCGATGACACGCTCGATATCGCCCGGCGTTATGGGGCGCGGATCACCCAGCACGAATTCATGGGATACGGCCGGCAAAAGCAGATGGCGCTAGAGGCGACCACCCATGATTGGGTGCTGCTGCTAGATGCCGACGAGGCGTTGTCACCGGCCCTGCGGATCGAGATCGACCGGTTGCTGGATACGGGACCGGCTGTGGATGGCTACGAAATGCCTCGGCAGGAACAATTGTTCTGGCGAATGTACCATCCGGCTACCCGGATGAATCACTACCTGCGCCTGTTCGACAAGCGCAAGGGCGATATCGATGACATGCCGATCCACGCCGCGCCCAAGATCAAGGGGCGGATCGGCCGGCTCAATGCGCCGCTGTATCATTACGGCGAAACCGACATCCACACCAAGGTCGAGAAGATCAACGCTTACTCGACCGGCTTGGTGGCGGACAAGATCAAGAAAAAAACGTTGGGGCAATACCGCTCATCATGTTGTTCTACCCACCGTTGTTTTTCATCCGCAGCTACTTGTTCAAACGAAACTTTTTGAACGGTTGGGCGGGCGTGATCAACTCGGCGGTGGCGGCGTTCTACGTCTTTCTCAAATACGCCAAGCTATACGAGCATTATCAGATGGCTCAATACGGAGCCCGGCTGTTGCCGGAAGACGCTCCAGCACCGCCGATCCCCCATCGATCCCAGAATGCCGGCCACGATTCCTAAGAACCTCGGAGGTTTGGCCAGTCACGTCAAGCCCGCGTCGATCCCGTGCAATTGCCGCCAAACCCGTGGTGGCGTCAGCATCGCCATGCAGGTGTGGTGGGAACAATCCTTACGATAACAGTTGACGCAAGGCAGGTCGGCTTGCAGGGTCGTGACATTATCGCCCAGCGGCTTGACCCGGCGCGGGTCGGTTGGACCACACAACACCAGCATGGGTACGGTCGTGGCTGCGGCCAAGTGCGCGGTGCCGGTGTCGTTGGCGACGATGAAACGCGCAGGTTCGCACAGCGGTGGAATATCCAGGATCGCGGTCTGCCCGCACAGGTTGATCAGCCAAGGACCGCAGGTTTGGGCGATACGCTGACACTCCTCGATTTCATCCGGGCCGCCGACGAGCACGACATGATCCAGCCCTTGATGGTGGATCTGATGCGCCAGCGCACTGTAACGGTCGGCGCCCCAGCGCTTGAGGTGGCCGTTGGCATTACAACCCGGCAACAGGATCGCATAGCGACCCGCCATGAGTCCGTGACGCGCCAACAGGTCTCGGGCGCGGGCGCGGTGGTGATCGGGAACATGCAGCACCGGTCGCGGCGTCGTCGCCGGAATACCGCCGGCTCGCAGCTCGGCGCGGCCACGAGTGATGCTGTGCACGGGGCTGGGTAGTTCGGCCGGGGCAATGTTATAGGGAAACTGACGGCGGTTGCCCAAACGGAAAGGGATCGAACGACCGCCGAATCCCAGCAGGCCCAGCAACAAACGGGAGCGGTCGTTGCATTGCAGGTCGATCGCCAAGTCATAGCGCTGAGCCCGTACCTGGCGCAACCACTCGATCACATTGGGGATGGTCCGTCGGCGGTCGCGCAAGTCCACCGCGAAAACGTGTTGGAACCGCGAATCTCGTGCAAAGAGTTCCTGCCAGGCGGGCAGGGTGTTGAGATGAATTTCCCGATCTGGAAACGCCCGGGCGATATCCTCGAACAGCGCGGTGGCAATGATTACGTCACCCATGGCACTCCACTTCAGCACCAGGATGCGGCGTATGGCGGGATTGGCCGGCAGATCGGCGCAATAGGACATCGGCGGAATCCGGGCTCAGAGTGGGTAAATGCGTGGGCTGCCCGGCGGCTGGGTCTTGAAGCGACGATGAACCCAGAGATATTGGGCGGGTGCCTGACGGATGTGGTGCTCCAGCAATTCGTTGATGCGCTGGGTGTCCGACGCAACGTCGCCACTCGGAAAATTTTCCAGCGCTGGCAGGATGGTGACCTCGTAACCGGCTGTTCCCGACAAGCGGCGCGGGAAATAGGGTACCACCGCCGCGCCGCTCAGTGCCGCCAGCCGACTGGTGGCGGTGATGGTGCAGGTGGGCACGCCAAAGAAAGGCACGAAGACGCTGTTGCGAAGGCCGTGGTTCTGATCGGGCGCATACCACACCGCCCTTCCCCGTTTGAAGGCGCGCAACAGGCCGCGCAGATCCTCGTGGGGCAAGGGCGGCAAGCGGGACCGCCGCTCGCGTTCGCGGCGCATGACGGCTTCGTATAACGAATTCTTGTGCGACCGGTACATGGCATGGAACGAATGGCGCCAAGTGATGAATCGAGCGCCCAATTCCAACGTAGTGAAATGGCCGGTGAGTAGGATTACGCCCTTGCCACGGGCCATGGCTTGCTCCAGATATTGCGTGCCCTCGACTCGCGCCAGCCCGTACAGCCTTTCGTCCGGTGCCCACCAGGCCATGGCGGTTTCGAACAAGCCAATGCCCAGCGCGGCGAAATGCTCTTCGAGCAGGTCGGCTCTTTGAGCCGACGAAAGCTCTGGGAAACACAGGGCCAGATTGATGGCGGCGATGCGACGGCGACGACGCATGATCTTGCCAGCCCAACGGCCGATTTGCCGGCCAGCGAGCAATTGCCAGCGGAACGGCAGCGCGGCCATTCCTTTCATCGCGCCCAACCCCAGCCAGACCGGCCAGTAGCGCGGCGCCAGAAAATGCCAGGAAAACAGTCGGACAGGTGTTGTCACGGGATACGAGCTTCCATAACGATTCTATTATTGTAAGCGGCGCCCGCCTGACAACACACCTTGCAAATTACGGCCATGAGTTGGAGAGCGATATGACACCCGTTTTTTTAGTGACCGGCGCGGCTGGTTTCATCGGCAGTCATTCAGTGGAGTGGTTGCTGCGGCATGGGTGGCGAGTGGTTGGAGTCGACAACCTACGCACGGGGCGTCTGGACAATTTGGCTGATGCGCGCTCGTCCCCCAATTTTACTCTGGTGATCGCCGATGCGGGCGACGAAACGGCAATGCGTCCTCTGTTTCAGCAACATCGTTTTACCGGCATGCTGCATCTCGCGGCGCTGGTCAGTGTTCCGGAAAGCTTTCGTGAGCCAGAGCTCAACTATCGCCTCAATCTGGCCACTGCGGACACGCTGGCCCGATTGTGCCTTGAATTTGAGTGCAAGCGTTTGGTGTTCGCATCATCGGCGGCGGTATACGGCGCGAACGCGGCGCTGCCCAATCGTGAATCGGCCCTGCCTCAACCGCTGTCTCCCTATGCCGCCGCCAAACTGGCCGCCGAGGTCATGCTGCTGGGCTATGCGGCCAGCTACGGGCTGGAAGCGGTCTGCCTACGCTATTTCAACGTTTACGGACCGCGCCAAGATCCCGGTTCGCCTTACTCCGGCGTGCTGTCGATCTTCACCGATCGGTTCCAACGCGGTTTGCCGGTGACGGTGTATGGTGACGGTGAGCAAACCAGGGATTTCATCTCGGTTCGGGATGTGGCGGAGTACAACGGGCAAGCGCTGACCCGTCAAGATGTTGTCGTGGGACGTTACAACGTTTGTACCGGTCATGCCATTTCCTTAAAGCAGGTGCTGGCGATTTACCGCGAACTGTTTCCGAACGCACCTCCGACCGAGTTTGCGTCCGGCCGGATCGGCGATATCCGGCACTCGTTGGGTGATCCGGCTTTGCTGCGGGAAATGCTGCAATTCAGTGCGCAAACGGAGTTTGCGCAGGGTTTGCGCGAACTGAATGCCGGATGATGGATATTGCGGTACAGGCTTGACGTTCGAGCTTTCTTCTCTATAATTCGCACCTCCCTACGGTGAGCGTAGGGAGATGGAGAAAAGATTTTCGAGAGGGGCTTGCGGTAAAGAGTTAAATGAGCCTATAATCCCATTCTCGCTACTCTCTGAGTAGAAACGGTTAACATGTTCTTTACAAAACTGGAAGGTAGGTTGGAGGGGTGGCTTGCGGGCGAGGGTCTGTAAGCTGCCTGGAGCTCCGCGCGAGCGGGGGCGAAAAGCGCTTTACGAAGTGATATTTTGTTGTTTTGTTTTTGAGTAAGTATTGAACTGAAGAGTTTGATCCTGGCTCAGATTGAACGCTGGCGGCATGCCTAACACATGCAAGTCGAACGGAGGGCTTCGGCCCTTAGTGGCGGACGGGTGAGTAACGCGTAGGGATCTGCCCCGCAGTGGGGGACAACCTGGGGAAACTCAGGCTAATACCGCATACGCTCCATGGAGGAAAGCGGGGGACCTTCGGGCCTCGCGCTGCGGGATGAACCTACGTCCGATTAGCTAGTTGGTGGGGTAAGGGCCCACCAAGGCGACGATCGGTAGCTGGTCTGAGAGGACGGCCAGCCACACTGGGACTGAGACACGGCCCAGACTCCTACGGGAGGCAGCAGTGGGGAATATTGGACAATGGGCGCAAGCCTGATCCAGCAATGCCGCGTGGGTGAAGACGGCCTGCGGGTTGTAAAGCCCTTTAGGCGGGGAAGAACGGCCGGGCGCGAATAGCGCGCGGCTCTG
>NZ_SPMZ01000026.1 GCF_012939995.1 Candidatus Competibacter phosphatis
ATAGTTCAGTTCCGTGCTGTCCTGGATGCACAACACCACCGGTTGGCCATGCATCCGTTCGACGCTGCAGTCCCAATGAGGGGTCAGTACGCGCTCCCAAGTGACCGCCTCATGGGCTAACAAACGATAGGCGGCCTGGGTTTCCGCCCAGCCATTGCAGGCGACCGGAATGCTGGCATTCGGTTGCGCCCCTAACCGTTCCGCCATCCGCACCAGTCGTCGATTCAACCGGGCATCACCCAAATCCGCTCCCCCCCAGTTCCGCCGCCGCCCAACCCACCTCCACCGTCTCCATGATTCTTCACCTTGTGCCGCTTGTTCGCTCCCTCAAAATGGAGGCCGCTACCCTCGCTATCAAGATCTGTGTAATGGATAGACCGAGAAGGCAAGGCGACCATCGAATAATTCCATGCAAACACCCTGGGCGGGCAGCGGAACACTGATCGATCGGACTTGCCAGCCACCCGACATGTCACACGCTGGCGACTGGCTCGCACCACTTGGCCACCCGCAACCTCCAAGGCCAACCACCGATGGCAGGCGTGGACGAAACAGAAACCAGGTTCGGGTTGAAATGAACCGATCAAAGCGATCCGTACGGGCTCGCAATGAACCGATCTCAAGCCTCTCGTACGCCCATTGACAGCGAATCCACGAGACTGCGGCTAGCACCGATAGGCTGTACAAAAGAGAACACTGTATATCCTCGAAAAGCTGGACAGAAAAATTTTTTTAATATCATACGATTGGATGGGTGGAAATCAGGTGGTCGAGGTCATGCCCTTGGTTCGGTCCAACCTCTCCAACCTTGCATTATGGACACGCGCCAAGTGAAACCCCATGAGCGGCCTATCGACTACACACAAGATGCTAACCTCATGAATAACGAAATTTTAATCGATTCAATAACTTTTCATGTCGCAACGCAACACGCATATAATGAACCACAACGGATGATTTTGGCTGAAACCCTGTTTTGGCTGGAGCCCTTTATCAAAGCACGCAACTTCATGACCGGCAACCAATAAGATGGCGCGTTTTTTTGCCCAACAAACAATTCAACTCCCTTACGATGCTTACACATTCGAAAATAAGCGGTTGATCAACTTCGAACGTTGCGTGCCCATGCATACAACCGACACCGACATATTTTAAGGCATGCTATCATGAGCACATTAAGCAACAGAAAAGATTTAAATTATCACCCCAAGGTACTAATAATCGATATTGACGAAACCAATGCAAAATTAATTGCCGAAATCCTTGAAAGCGAGAATTATAGGGTTCAAATCACCATCAATTGCCAAAAAAGCTTTAGCGCATGCCCAACAACACCAACCCGACCTGATTATATTAGATTCCATGATACCGAGTTATAATGGACTCAAAGTAGCTCAAGTATTAAAAAAATACCCCTGAAACAAAGAACATTCCTATTATAATAACCACCGATTTGGACTCATACAGTGCCAAACAGGATTTCAACAATAATACCGATGAAATTTTAATTAAACCAGTCAATCCAATTGAATTATTGACTCGTGTCAACACTATGTTCAAATTAAAAAATATATAGGGATCAACTTGAAATTCGAAAGAATATTGAATGCAATTTCACCAATGAGGACGGCATAGTAAAAAACAAAATCAATTAGCAGCGACACCAGGAATCATTTTTTACTTATAGAAGATAACTTGACAGAAAAAAAGCTTAATATTCAATATGCTAAATCAGGAACAATTTATTATCACCTTGACCAACACAGGAGAACAAGCGATCGCTCTTGTACACAACAAATTATTTGATTTGATAATTATCAATACGGTGCTTCCTGATATGGATGGACTGGATATTTATAAAATAATCAAGCGCATAGATCTTTATCAATATATACCAATCATATTTGTATCCAATACCAATGACTATCAATTAAAACTAGCGTGCCTCGAATATGGCGCAGATGATTTTTTTCATCAATCCCATCAACAATAAAGAATTTATAGCAAAAATCAATTTATTACTAAAAAAAGAAAAACATATACAGATCAATTATATGACAATTATCAGGCGGCGATTAACTCGGCAATCAAAGATGGGCTAACCAATTTGTTTAAGCGTTCTTACTTTATAAGATGCTTAGATCATGAAATAAAAAAGAACATTACGCACGATGGGATGCCTCTCGTTAATGATCATCGATATCGATAATTTTAAAGCAATTAATGATCATCTTGGTCATTTAGCAGGGGATGCTATCTTGTATGAGTTCGGCAAAATTATTTTGAATAATATTCGGGATATTGACCAAGCAGCCCGGTACGGTGGAGAAGAATTTATTATTCTATTACCTAATACCAAAAAAAGAAAAAAGCTTTATTAATCGCCCAGAGAATACAGTCCGCCCTACTAGAGATACCCTTGCCTTCAAATCTTCCAAGTATTCTTAATAAGCTAACGGTCAGTATTGGGATCGCAGAGTTTCCATGCTGCGCAACATCGTCAAGTGAACTACTCAATAAAGCAGATCTCATGCTTTATCAAGCAAAAAAAAACAGGAAAAAAATAAGGTTTGCCTCTAAGGCACCTAATTACCAAAAAATATTGATTAATTGTAAGATAGCAGCCTTGATAGAGTAACGATAAGTTGAACAGCATCAGAAATTAGAGCATCGTACTAATTTATAAAGATCCGATTTTTTACCTGATTTTTTTAGCATGGTATAGTCGGTGATCTGCCTTTTCTATAAGCTCATTTGACTTAATAGCATCTATCGGACAAAAAGCAATACCTATACTGACGGTAATACGTGCCAGCAAAGGATTTTCAACCTCTGGAAAAACATATTGTTCAACAGATTTTCTAATTCTTTCAGCAACGGCAATAACTTTTTTCAACCTCAGCATAGGGAAAAACTATAGCAAACTCTTCTCCACCATAACGCACCGGAAAATCTATTTCCTGGATATGCGACCTAATAAGCCGAGCAAAAAAATCTTAGAATCTCGTCACCAAACAAATGACCTAATTCATCATTGTATTTTTTTAAAATCATCTAAGTCTGCGATTAATAACCCAACATTATATTGATGACATTGCGCTCGAGCAATTTCTATATCAAGATAGCGTTTAAAATATGATTGATTATAAAGCTGTGTCAGTCCATCGGTAACCGCCAAACTGAGCGCCTGCTCTCGGTGTGACTGAAGTAAATCGTGATATGCTTTTTTTTCTCAGCAAGGCATTTATTCTCGACTTCAGTTCTCGATTATCAATAGGCTTAATCAAGAAATCATCCACTCCTTCTTCCACCCCTTTTAACCTGCTTTCTAAATCAGATAAACCAGTAATCATCACTATTTGTATATCGCGAGTTCGATCGTTATTTTTTTAAGTGCTGACAGACTTGATAGCCATCTAACCCGGGCAAAATAATGTCGAGCAATATCAAGTCAATTTTTTTCATGCATGGCAAGAGAAATTGCTTCCTCACCTGATTTTACTCTCATTAACTGATAAGGCTCATTCATGATTAGCCGCTGAATCAGCTTTGAATCTTTATCATTATCTTCGACAAGAAGCACACTCTGCACATTTTTTATTTCGAAAAGATTTTTTCATTCAACGAAGAAATAGTTTTTTTGGCCCTCTGATTGTATACGAACAACCATTTGTTCTCGGTACTGTTTAAGTCTCAACATGGATCTAATACGTGCAATAATTTCAATTTTATTGATTGGCTTGGTTAAAAACTCATCAGCCCCCAGCATCGAAACCAAGCTTTTTTATCATGTTCACTTTGTAAGGCTGTAACTAAAATAATCGGAATATCTTTTGTTTGTGGATTTTGCTTAACCAATTGAGTCACTTGATAGCCATTGATCTCTGGCATCATAATATCCATCAAAATCAAATCAATTTTTTCTACTATTAACAACATCCAATGTAGCCTTTCCATCATAAGCTGTAATAATATCAAAATGCTCTTTAAAAAGCATGGCACTAATTAATTTTACATTATTTGGTTCATCATCAACGACTAAAATTCGAGGCTTATAATCAGGTTCCTGTTTTTTTTTGCTCTATATCTTTCTCATCTTTTGATCTAATAAAATAAAATATTTCATTCATAAATGTACGAGTATTAATAGGCTTGGTAATATATCCATCGCAACCTGCTGCTTTTGCCTTATTATCATCTCCTATCATAGCATGTGAAGTAAGTGCTACTATTGGAATATGATTCAAGTCAGGATCTTGTTTAATGATACGGGTTGCTTGCAAACCATCCATATCAGGGAGTTGTATATCCATCAATATCAAATCAGGCTCGTGTATTTTAGTTAAAAGAATCCCACTCTCTGCATCGGTAGCCTCAATAACTTGACATTGCGCCTTATTGATGATGCTCTTAAGCAGCTTCATGTTCATTTCATTATCTTCTATGATTAAAATAACTGGGGCCATAAATCCTCCCAATAAAAAATTTTATAATACCAACTTATAGATAGATCTTCACGTACCGTTTAGCCACCTTGCCCGGCAAGGCAACGAGCGCCTAGCCAGCAGTGATGGTCGGGATGGCACGTTCGAAAGTGGCATCAACATGAGTGGCCGCGCTGGCGACTTCGATCAGGTCTGCAAGCAAGGCGGAGATCTACAAGCTGATGGGGGGTATATGCCGTGGATCTTGCGAGCGATCATCCAATATCACAGAGGCATGCTCGACTTCGTTACTCGTCTGTGGGGATTTCGGGATAGTACAAACAGATGGTCTTCCAATCGTTGAGCAAAGCCACAGTCAAGACATCAGTTTTAGCGCGGCCGTTACCCCTAGCGCCGCCCGCGAGTGGTACCCGGTATAACCAAGGCAGGGGAACGTGCTGGGTGGACGAATCCATCGAGGGTAGACCATACTGCCGCCTTCACAGGCAACATGGACATCACCATCACAACCTTCAAACTCGTAAAGGCGCGAACCTTAATCAACAACCGAAATACTTATAGCTACAGCAATCGACTATGTTCGAGCCACGACGCTTTATCAGCATACACTATCTTGCACAGCACCAAATTTGCGTGAACAACTCTAATTTCCGCTACAGTCTTTATCAATCATTTATCAATCAAGTTGGCCACATAATTAGTTACGACGCTCAGGCGCCTGACAGTCAATCAGGGGTTTCGAATTTTTCCATATCTGCTTCTTGGAGGGTATCGGTCACTACCGATAGGAGAATAAACACTTATTGTTTACTAACGACCTGCCTTATGGATACTGGGTAATATGGGATAATAAATTTGAATGTACTACCTTTATTCTTTCCTTCACTTTCAACAAAAATTTTTCCCGCATGTAATTCAACAAGCTTCTTGGTTAACGACAAGCCCAACCCTGTTCCCTGATACTTTCGGCTTGATGATCCATCTGCTTGAACAAAAGGCGAAAAAATCCGCTCTTGGTCTTCCAGAGCGATACCAATTCCTGTATCCGATATGGAAAATTCGATATATTGGCTATCACAGGATCTTTTCTGAACTAGATGTTTTTCACTGCTAAAAGAGGGATCTTGTGGAGGATATCGATAATTATCGAGCAAATGCTGTTGATTTTTTTTCAGGCATGTTAATCAATCTTGCAGAAATTTTAATACCACCACCCTCTGGAGTAAACTTAGTTGCATTAGATAATAAATTATAAAAAAATCTGTTTCAATTTTCGTTCATCAGCATAGATGAGATTTGGTATATTATCGATTTGCGTGGTTAGCTGAATTCTGTGCCTCAAAACCTTTTCTTTAATCATCAATAAACTTCTTTCAAGAACGGAGGAGGGATCAATTTCAGAAATGTGCAACTCTAATTTTCCCGCTTCAACCTTGGATAAATCCAGTATATCATTGATCAATGATAACAAATGGCGGCTACTGGTGAGCACATCATTTAAATATTCATCTTGTAATTCGTTTAATTCACCAAAACTTCTATCCACAATTAATTCTGTAAAACCAATAATATGATTTAATGGAGTGCGTAACTCATGGCTCATATTAGCTAAAAAACTCGCTTTTTTGCTCGATTTGCTTCTTCCGCCGCTTCTTTTTTCTAAACGCTCCTTAGCTGCATTAGACTCAATAGCATTCCTAATATTTTTAATTAAGGCCGTTTCCATAAATATAAATGATTCAGCCAATCGCCCTACTTCATCAGTATATTTCATAGGCAACTCTTTAATTAGCTTGCCATACTCTATTGCATTATCTGTAAAGTCCTGGTTTGGCAATTGTTTTGCGTAAGAAGTCAAGATTTTTAATAGGGCTCGATATTTTTTGAAACAAGAATTAAGCTCAAAATAAGGCCGCCCAAAAATATTAAGCTGATTATTACACTTTGACGAGTGAGTAGAATTTTTTCCAGGTTCTTGAATTTCTCTCAAGGGAACAGCAACCATAATATACCAATCAAACGCTTTAAAAATAGCTTACAAAACCCTCCATGATTCGACTATCAGCAGAAAACGGATCTATATATCGAATGTAATTTTTTTTCTGATTTAGCAGTAGCTATTAGATCATCAAATAATAAATTTCCCGTATATGCATTGATATAGTTAAACTGTAAGTTCGAGTCTGGTAGCAATAAATTTGGAGGCTTAATCAACATATTTTTATTGCTATCGAACAAAAACGCATAGCCTGTTTTAGCAATGTGAATATCAGCAAAAGTTTTAGTCAGAATTTCTAATATTTTTATCCATTTTTCTTCTGACTTTCAGCTTCAATATCATCAAAACTGATAATTGCTCCAAATGTCCATCCCCAGTCTTTTTATTGGAATAAAGTAACCAATTTTTTTTACTAATTGCCGCATTTTTATCCAAATCCCAATAAAATACGGCCGACAATCCTTTTTTCATCAAGATTGTCAAAAATGTGTGATTTCCGCTAAATTCCTACCTTTCAATTCTTCAATATTTGCAATAGACAAATTTTTCATATTTTTTTATTCGTATGGCCTAATATCATAGAGTTTTTTATCAAAAAACCATTAATTCTTCCCTACCTAAATCAACTGCCCTGATCCACGCTAAAAATAGCATTTTTTTTGCATCATCTTCTTTTTAGTTTTATTTTTTCTCGATCAATATTCTCTGTTCATTGATAAAAAGTACTACAAATAATCGATAAATTTTTTTAATTCTTTTTGCTAGCCTCGTAAGTATTTCAAATTTATCAGATAATAACCTATTATATCCAGCAGAAATATTCAGCTCAACTAATCTCAGAACATTATCAGCCGATTCTACTTGAACCTGAAGAATCGCGTTACCTACATCTTTATGGCTGTAATACATGATTGCAATAGAAGTGATCATCATGATCAATGAAATTAATAAAATAATTTTGATCCGTAATGAACTAAACATATTGCATCTTAAACTAGGTTGAAATCAATGCAAGAGCATGATGATTATTCCATTTTTTAGAAATGGAATAATCATTCCTCAAGGTTAAGCTAGACCGTTGGTAAATCCAACGATATCGTAGTTTATGACAATTTATGGGTTGCTGCATCCAGTCACTCACCTAATAAATCATGAATTGATTCTCTGACTATCTCATAAAATGAGTCAGGTGAAATGTAAAAAGCTACTAGATCTTATAAAGTATACCGGTAAAGTATACTGACACAGGTTAGGGTTATCCGAGCCTCTCGCTTCCGTACTCCATTGAAATACTTTATCAATGTCTTCATGGGGCTTCTATCCTCTCAAGAGCAGGAGCCTCTGGAAAAGGAAAGGTGGTTTAGTATGCCGCTTTCCGAAGCAGCAGCGAAGCAAAAGCCAAGATAGAGCAGAGAAGACGACTGTTGCGCCACTGCGCGAGATGCAAATCCATTCAGCCCAAGTTTGCCTTACTTCAGGGTACTAGTGCTGACCGGAGTCTGGAGCTGCGCTGGACACCGACGCGATGCTTGGGATACTAAGAAACGAATGGTAATGCGGTCTACTGGAGTATGTAGCCACGAGGCTAAGCATGACGTGTGGAGCTTTCCTCATCACCATCCATCATGCCAAGGTAGGGACGGCATCTGGCGTACTCGAAGCACCAACCATGGCGACTTCAGCTTCGAGAGCCAGATGACAACTTCCAGGGTATCTCTACTAACTAGCTAGCGAACTATCTTCTCGGCCGGCAGCGCTTGTTTGACCGCTTCACTGACAACCTTAGCTACGGCAATTCTATTTTACACGCTCCGCGCTTCACACCTGCGATGCCTCTCTCACAGGTTAAAGCGTACCCAGCTCTCCAGGAATAGTCGAGGCATAACTCGGAACCTTAGTCGCTCCAGGCGTCACCCTCCTTGTTTATTCAAAGTTCGCGTTAATTAGACGTGGGGATCGTAATATCCTGATAAATTTCATCAGCAGCAGCTAATATTTCAGCTTTAAGATACAGGCCAATGATTTCAGCCGTTTTAAGGTTTAGGGCAATTGTAGGTGCTTCCTCAAAAATCTGATTAAGCTCCCGAGGCTTGGCGCCATTTAAAATCTTGGCCATGGAAACCGCCAAGAACCGACCAACCGGCGCAAAGCCTCCTTCTCGGGCAATACTCATTAACAAACCAGCCTTAACTTCATCTGATCCCTGTTGGGAAAAAGTTGGAATTCGATATCGATTCGCAATAGAGACTAATTTTGGAATCGTTGTAGAGTTGACACCTTGTTGGATAACGACATAAATAGCATCAACTTGGGGGGCAAGATTCTCAAAACATTTTACTACACTCTGTCCAGCTTGCTCTTTATCCGGGATATCATCCTTGGTAAAACATCTGACAATTTGAAAATTTTTCTCCTTAGCAAGGGATTCGATCACATCGATTGCGGCGTACGTTTTACCCAATGGAGAGTCTTCATACGCGATTCCCAGTTTTTTAAACCCAATGGTATTGTAAAAAATTCGAACTTGCCTTTCCCAACGATTGGGATCAACCCGAGCAAATAAATGGTCTTGACCAGAATCCTCATTGCTTTCAATGATGCCTGAATTTTTCGGGTCGGTTGAAGACATCACCATAGTGGGTGTATTGTGCTTATTATTGGCCAGATCCTTACCTGCCCAGGTACCCATAGCAATAATCAAATCAATGTCTTTCTTTTTATTCAGACGCTCCAGAATAGTGTTAACTACTTCTATCCGAGTAGTATTGCTCCAATTTGCATTGAAAAACGCATCAATGGGAAATTCGATGTAAGGGCTTTTTATATTTTGTCCTAACCAGGACCATAGCTTTTTCGGATCTTTATCTACAATTATCGGTAATTCAATACGCTCAATCCAACCTAAATCAATCAAGCCTTTAACCACAGCAGCAAGGTAAGGATAATAGGCGTAAGAATTACCGCCTTGATAGTAAGCAATACGCCATTTTTTTTCCTTGATGGGTCACGGGTTGATAGCTATAGTTATCATTTTTCCCCTCGACTTCCATAGGTCCAAAAGATAGAAAAACCAAGATCAAAGACACTATTACTATCATAGATGCATGATGGTTATTCATTGTTATCCCCTAAAATTAAACAGGCATGTACACATACAATCATCACTATGGTTAACCTATCTTATTATTCTGAAAGGGGTTCTATTTCACTATAGATCTCATCAGCAGCCCCTAATATAACGATAGGAGGATTGAAACCGATAGTTTCGGCGGTCTTCAAATTGATGGCAACTTTTGGAGGCTCTTCAAAGAGTTGCGTTATCTGATTAGGCTTGGCACCATTAAGTACTTTTCGCGATATTTTGTGCCTCAAAAATTACCTACGTATTTAAACCCAGCCTGAGATAGACTAAGAAGCAAACCAGCTTTGACCTCAGTAGAACCGGCTTGCGAAAACGTTGGGATATGATGAGTACTAGCTATTTTAACAATATCGGGAAGTGTTTTACTATTTACACCATTTTGTTGAGTTATATAAATAGCATCAACTTTTTTGATCGAGCAACTCATTCATACACTTTCTAACACTGTCGTCGCGGATCTTAGTATCATCAATTCTTTCATCAAAGGAATAACAGATAGTAACTTTAAAATTACGCTCATTCGCAATTTTTTTGTACTATATCAATGGCTGAAAAGCTTCTTCCATTAATAGAATCCTCAAAAAAACATTCCAAGATTTTTAAAATTGACAATCTCATGGAAAATTCGAATTTGACGCTCGTAGCGCTTTGGATCAATGGTTGCGTGAACGTTTTCGAAGCCAGAATCTTCAATGCTTTTAATGATTCCTGATGAAATAGGGTCGCTAGCAGTTAATACCATAGTAGGAGTTGTGTGTTTGTTATTAGCGAAATCTTGCCCTGCCTGAGTACCAACAGCAAGCAGCAAATCAATATCTTTGGCCTTGGTCAATCGCTGCATTAAGCGTGTGACGGTTTCTTCTCTCTGCTTACTAACCCAATTTGGTGAGTAAAAAGCATCTTTTTGGAAACTCTATATATTTACTTTTTGCCTTTGTTGCCAACCAATCCCAAAGCACTTTATTTTCTTCTCCTTTTTGTTTAGGCAGCTCAGATATTTCAATCCAGCCTAGCTGCATCAACCCACGAATTGTCTCAGTAAAAAACTTGTTGGTAATCGGTAAAAGGGCCACCTTCATAGTACGCAATACGCCATTTCTTACCATTATTAGTAACAGGCGCCATGGAATAAATATCCTTATTACTAGAGTTAGGAAGACTCTTTTCCATAGCAAGCGCGGTAGCGCTCAACAAACCAATACCAACAAATATAGAAAGCAAATATTTTGCGCAGGTTTTCATGTAATTAATCCCCAAACCAGGTTAGTTGACATCATTATGGGTAGAAAAAACAAACTCTCGCTTTTTTTAAGAAAATAATGAGCCTTAAATGACGATCAGCTTTCCGTCAAAGAGTTAGTATTCACTATGAATTTTTATAAAGATAAACCGTATATTCCTCAAGCCCATAATCATTACGAATCCTAAAACAACGACCGAATTTATTGGTTAAAAAACCAAGCCAGCTCGTCAAGTGACAAATGAAATAGCTCAGCATCCTCCAGCTCAACCTGTTTTGATCTTAAATTGAATGCCATGGCTTGCTTACAATAAGGGTAAATTTTTTTCGATCATTGAACAAAAATAAACAAACATTTGTTCAAATGTTAGATCAATTTTTTTCAGTAAATACCCCATTCATGATTATATAATCAAAGCTAGGCAGCGAAATATTTGGTTGTAAAATATCAATATTAAAAAAAGGAAATATTGGAATATTTCTTTTTACAAATATCAATAAAAGCTTGAGAGATATCCAAACCAGCATATTGAATATGATGGATGTTATTTTTATTGATATAATCAAGCAAAGCCGCAGTACCACAACCAAAATCAAGCAGGGTAACGCAGTCATTTTTTTTTATGTTGGATTATATCCAACATCACCTGATATCGCTTATCAGCATCCTCGGATTTTTGCCAATCAACCCCCAAGTGGGAGTCACCAAATAATTTTAAGCAATTTTCATAGTGTGCGACTATACCGGAATAAGGACGTTTTGTTTTCATAATTTGATTATCTATAAAGTTTTTTGGCTTGACATAGCTAAAATAACCGTGGCGATTAATCTTTTCAAAAGTGATAGATTCATTCCAGGCTCAAATTTCAGCATTAGGCTATTCATTTTTAACTAATTGCAATACTCCCACAACCATTTAAAAAAAAGTGATAGTCATATCATCTCTTTAACAACATCGGTAGACCAATGCAAAAATTTGGCACGCTCACCGGTCACGACCTCTCCTAACGAAAGTGAGGGGTACACGACTGATTCTCCGCAACTTAGACAACCGATTTATACACATAGGGAGAGGTGGCTAAAGCAAGTAGCGCGGCGTAGCTGGGATAAAAAGCCAACTCGTCACCCACTCGAGGTTCCGGGTTCATTTCGTCGACATCGAGAATAAGATGATCGCTGCTGCCACCCAGCACTTGGATACCCGACTCCACGGGTTTTAAACCGGTAATGGCCACATCCTGACGTCCGAGGTTACAAATCGCGCGCTGGCGCAAGCCGCGGTCGACGAACGTTTCGCAACCCCCAAAGGCGTCCTGGCCGCGAGGGCCCACCGGTATCGAGGGTTTGCGCTCGACCTCGATCACTTCGGCGATCGCCACGAAAGTATCCTGACGGGTACCCGGCCAGGGAGAACGATCGCTGGGATTACGCCCAAGCATGATGCCCTCGCCGATACGAAAGTGGTTGATCTCGCGAGGCAGGCGATCCGAGACGAGCAGCGGCAGGGCGTTGGTGCTCCCACCCGAGAGCAACGGTAGCTCCAGACCCGTCTCCCGCCGGCAGATCTCGCGCAACGCCACGAGTTGACCGATATTCTCGGGCGTGGGCATGACACCGCCGAAACAAGCCAGATTGCAGCCCAACCCGACCAACTCGAAGCCAGACAGCTCCTTGGTCGACCGAACGATCTCAACCGCTCGATCCGGCCAGACCCCCTCGCGCAGATCGCCGACATCGACCATCAGAATGCCCCGGTGACAACGTCCTTCGCTTCGCGCGGCCCCAGCCAATGCCTTTATGGTGACCAGACTGCTCACCAGCGACATGTCGGCCACGCGCACCACCTCGGCAACGCGACTGAGGGTGGGCAGGCGTAACAGAAGCAACGGTACGTCAACCCCCATCTCGCGCAAAGCCCAGAGATTTTCGAGTCGAGAGTCGGCGAGCATGGTCGCGCCCGCTTCGAGCAAGGCGCGCACTACTTCTGGATGCGCACAAGCAACCTTGGTCACACAAGCCACATCAACGTCATGCCGAGCACACAGTTCGAGGATCGTGGCGGCATTGTCGCGGATGCGCCCAGTGTGGATTTCCAGCCGCGGCGTATACCGCCGGTAAGACACAGGCTCGCTCAGGGAAGGATGGCTTGGCAGTCGTCGTCGCCAGGACTGCAACGGCGCGACCGGTCCCTGCCGCGATCCAGGGCGGGACAGCGAAGCCGAAACGCCGATGGGATCGAATCCCGAGTCACGATAGCCAAAGATTTCCATGGGAGTCTCAACGCGGCCGGTTGTCAGATCACCACGACCCGCTCTCTCAGCAGACGGTTGTTGGCTTGCGCCAGTCGCGGATGCCATCGGTCCGGCCGTTCTCCCGGAGGAAGAATGTCAGGCAGAGTATCCATCAGACTGGCCAGATGCGCGTCTTGCACGGTGAGCGAACGGATCTTTTCCAATTGTTTTCGCGACAATCCTCCGCTGGCGATCATTTCCACCGGACCCGCCGGCAGCAATAGCTGGTCATCCAAACCGTGCATTACCGTCTGCATGCCCGACAGATAAAGATTGCTCGGCACCAGGGATAGACGCTCGGCCCATTCGGCGCAACCCGCTGTTTCATTGAATACCCGGATCAGAGCCTGCTGCATGACCGATAGATAATGAGCCTGGAAATACCCTCCACAGCAACTGATTCCACGCGCGAATCCAATCGCCGTATAACAGGTGAACAGCGAAGGCAATAGCCGTCCGGCACGCAGCCCTTCGAGAATATCGGCGGGACGGAACGTGAAACTCCATGCTTGACCCCGATCGTCCCGCCCTTGCAGGGTCGCCGTACGGTCGGTGGCGCCCGTAAGCAATAGAGGAATCCGATAGCCGTTATCGCAGACTCCCCAGAAAAACAAGGTTCCACAACTCCCCGGATCGGGGATGGTTTGATGGGCGCGCAATAGGCGCTGGGTCATCTTGCTCCGATCCCAACAAGCCCTGGCGCCATCCAACTGGTTTAATACCCGGGTTCTGATCGTCGGGTTGAACATCACTTGCCAAATCAAGCTGTCTTCGTTGTGCAGATCCGCTTGCAACAGCATGTTGGTGATTTGTTCCAGTTCCAGAAAAATCATCTCCGGCGCATTGTCCGGCTCGCGAAAACAGCGTTTCCAAATTCGGTTGTTCAATACCACGGCTTGCTGCGAGTAGCTCTTTAATCCCAGAATCGCCTCGTTTCGATAATCCTCGCGCAGGATACTTTCAACCGCCGCCGCCAATGCCGGCGATACGCTCTGGCTCGCGGTCATGGTCTTGAAACGTTTCTCGGCGCACGCGATCAGGCCGTTGTCATAGGGGGCGACCAGGCTGACCGATCTTCTTTTTCCCCGATCTGGAAAGATCGGTAATTTGATCGGTAGTTTGAACTCCGTCCCTTGCCGGTCCGGGTGGTAGAGCAACAAGCCTCTCGGATAGGTCGGATTATTGAGCGCAATGTTGCCACAAGCGAATACCGGCACGGTGGTCGCGGGCTTGCCGCCCACGGCCCTGAGCGAAAAGATCAAGCTCGTCTGCACGGATTGCGCCTGAAAATCCACGCCATGGTGATGCGCGGTCAATATCGCTGGGAGTGCTTGCAATTCCTGGGCAGCTTTTTCCGCAACCGTTTCGCCCAACAAGGGAAGGACGGAGCGATGGACCGCCTCCAGCAAGTCATGACGCGGCTGTGGAGGATCGTCGCAAATCGACAGCATCCGCCCTAGATAGTCAACGAGCGAAATCGATCCGTGCTGGTCGAGGGCGCGCTGGATCACCGGCGACCGCGCGCGGACTTGGGCAAGCACATGAGCGAGGTCGAGGGAATCGGATTCAAGCACCGGTTTCACTTCACTGCGGGCGTGCATGGCAAAAGCTTCCCTTATCCGAAAGAAGACTCGCGCTGGTCGCTATCGCAAACAGTACCGCCGTGGCCAAATACCCCAGACCGAAATAGACAAGACCTTGATGGATATCGGTTGACATGATGAGCCAACCAAACAGAATCGGTCCAAGCATCTGGCCAACGCGACTGGTGGCGCGAAATATCCCGATCGAACGCCCTTGACCAAGTCGGTGGGTGACATCGAGCGTCAGCGCATAAGTGGTTTGTGACGCCAGCACCAAGCAACTCGACAAACCCAGCAGCAAAACCGCCACGATCGTTCCGAGCAGCCCGGTAAAGAACTGAAACCCGAGAAACGCGCAGCCACCCAGCACACAGCCGGCGATCACAAACCAACGTTTATTGTTGGAGGCATCGATATAGTGACTGATGAGAGGGCCTAAATAGACCATGCATAAGCCGTACAGGATCAGCACACCGCCAATGATCGACTGAGAGATCCCAAAGCGGTCCAGATAAACGGGGATGAAATAATTCAGCAGGCCAATCACAGCAATGGCTGACGGCAGGCTGCTTAAAAAGACCAGGCTCAGCACATAGCGGTTGCTGAGAAAATCCCAATAATGCCTTGCCGTCACCGATGCCAAGGTCGGTCGAGACCCAGCGGACTCGTCGCGCGAACGGGTGGGTTTGAACAGGCCACCCAGGATCAAGCCGCGATAGCGATGGAGTGTCCTTCTCTCATAACCGCCCCGCCGCTTGAAAACCCCATGCAGAGCGAACCAGGTGTAGCCCATTGCGAGAAGAATCATGACCGCGCTGAGTAAAAACACTGGACCATAGCCGATTCGTTCCGCCAACATGGCGCCGGCGGCGGTCCCGCAGATACTGCCGGCATACAGGCCGGCGAACAGATAAGCCAGGCCACGCGCCTTGTTTTTATCGTCGGTATGCACCATGACAAAACCCTGTGGGGCCATCAGGGCCAAACCGTAACCGAGGCCACAGAGACCCATCGCGAGAATGAAATGTATCGCGCTGGGCGCCAACCAAGCATACAACATGGCACTGACGCCCAGGGCCAGACCCACCAGCAAAGGCTCATGCCAGCCGCGCCGATCCAGCCAAATACCCGACAATATGATGCTGATGCCGACACACAGAAACATCACGGAAATCGGCAATCCCAGCACCACATCCTCCGGCAGCCCCCAGAGAGGCTGATAGAGGTTTTTCATGTGCAGCGGGACGAAGGCGGCCGATAAATCGACACCGAACAATAACAAGAAAACCACGGGACGAATGCGGCCGGGATCGACCCTCGGGGATGGCGAACAGCCGCCGGCACTATCACTCTGCAGGACTTTGAACAGCAAGATCAGCAGTTCGACGAACAACAGTGCCGCGATCACCAGCGTTATGGCGATTTCGATAACGACATCAAGCAAGCCGGACACGATCGCCGGGTCGCCGGACGCCATCAGCGTAAAATTGCTCATATACATACACAGTGCCAGCAGTTGCGCCGCGCTGTTGACCACCACCAATGGCCAGCCGACATTTTGCAACGACCACTGTTCCGGCATCGACGGTGCTCGCCGAACGATCATCGCCAACAATGCCAGGCAGCCAATCAACAGAATCCCCAGGGTGATACAAAGGGGTATGTCGATAATCGCGCCGCGTCCATGCGGGACGACCAGCACCTCGAACTCGACGGAAGGATCGAGCACGCCCGACGATTTCCCATACAGCTTGGCAAGCGCCGTCAGGGTAAAAAAAGCTACTGAAGCTCACGCTTAGTATCAGTAGCACGACCGAGCCACAAAACAGTTTCAATTTGGCCATGACATCCTTCCTGGCCCCGATCCCATCCTGATAACGCATCTTAATTGATATATTTCAATAAACGACTGTCTCATATCCTGCGATAAATCCGCACGCGGCGATTTCATGAAATCGGGTTTCCAGCAGATAGAGTAGTGTCGTTTCAAGAGCTGGTTGTAATTTAAACAAGGCATTATTTGTGCCATTACCCACAATCGTGATTATCGGATTAACCTAGGAAATCAGCATAAGTGTAAACAAATTCAGACACAGACAAATCACCTCGATCCTCGTTTCGGCTAAAAATTGAATATTTCGCAGGATCAATGGCTCGTAACAGCTTGTTTTATCTGTATGACGATGCGTGTGGTGGGATAAGGTGGCCGGAATGATGATCAAGCACCAACATTCGGTAGGGCTGGATACCAACAACAATTCAACTAGGACAAATTCGCGGCATAAAGCAGGCACAAGGGAGTCGTCGCCCTACCCCCCGAACCCTGCCTGATCGATTTCAGCGGCCCGGGGTGGGCAGTCAAGTTCAACAGCGATGTGGCTTGCTCGGCGCTTAGGGCCAAAATGAACCGGGTGTCAGCAAATGACGGCCCCATAAGCCCCAACCAGGGCCAATCAAGGCATTCATATCGTCATCCCCGGACCGTCTCGACAATGAGTATCGCGTCGAGTACGGCTGGTTGTCGCGCGAAACGCCGAAGTCCCCAAGAGACTTTCCCTCGGCGGGGACGGAACCCTCCGATCAGGATTCGTCGTCGAAATCGTGGATGATGTCGGCCAGGGACCCACCGGGCGGAATCATCGGTTTGACATCCTCGGTCCGGTCGACCCAGACATCGACCACGAAGGGGCCGTCATGCGCCAGCGCCCGTTCGATGCCTGCCCGGATCTGCTCCGGGCGAGCGATCCGCACGGTTTCGATACCGGGAAACACCCGTCCCAGATTGAGAAAATTGGGATTGGGCATCCGGCATTCCTTGCTCTCGATGCAGGCCGGATCGCAGTCGCTCGTCCGAACCAGACAAGTCTCGTAATGATGGCCCTGGTTGAACATGTCCTCCCACTGCCGGACCATGCCCAGAAAACCGTTGTTGAGGATGAACACCTTGACCGGAATCCGATTGGCGGCAATGGTGGCCAGTTCCTGGAGATTCATCTGGAAGCTGCCGTCGCCATCGATGCAGAGGACCGTCTTGTCGGGCCGGGCGTAACAGGCGCCGATGGCGGCCGGCAAGCCAAAACCCATGGTGCCGAGCCCGCCCGAACTGATCCATTGGCGCGGTTCCTGATAGTTGTAGAACAGGGCCGCCCACATCTGATGCTGGCCCACGCCGGTGACCACGACGCCGGTCCGATGGGTCAAGTTGGAAAGTTCCTCGATGAATCGCTGCGGCTTGATGAAATCGCCGTCCGCCCGATAACCGGGCGCAAACCGCTGTTTCCAACTCCGCACCGTGTCCAACCACTCGGTGAGGTCGGCGCCGTCCAGGTCGAGATCGTTGGCGTAGGCGAGAAAATCGCGGGCGTTGGCCCGTAGCGCATAACCGACCGGAACGGCCTTGTTGATCTCGGTCGCGTCGATATCGACATGGGCCAGCTCGATGCCCCCGACCGAACTCCCGCACCGCAACCCGATCATCGAAACGAGCACCGATGGACAGGATGAAATCCGCCTCCCGCAAGGCCCCGTTCGCGGCGACAGTCCCGTGCATGCCGGGCATGCCCAAGCATAGCGGATGATCGTGCGGAACCGCGCCCAACCCCATGAAAGTCAGCGCGACCGGCAGATGGTATTTTTCCACGAATCGCCGCAGTTCTTGGCCGGTCCCGGCACTGACGACACCGCCACCAGCCAGAATCACCGGCCGCCTGGCTTGCCGCAACGCCGCCAGCAAGCGATCGGCGGCAAGCCGCTTCATGGAGGCTCGCGGGCGATAACCGCGCAAGGGTCTGGCTTGCCGCTGGTCGTGTCGCAACCGACCAGGGCGTTCTTGCAGATATCGACCACCACCGGTCCCGGTCGGCCGCTGCCGGCGACGAAAAAGGCTTGGCGCAACACACCGGCCAGTTCGGTGACATCCTTGATCAGGTAGTTGTGCTTGGTGATGGAGCGGGTAATCCCCACCATGTCCACTTCCTGGAAGGCGTCCTTGCCCAACATGGCGCTGGGCACCTGCCCGGTGATGAACACGCAGGGCACCGAGTCCTTGTAGGCGTCGGCGATGGGAGTGACCAGATTGGTGGCACCCGGCCCGGAGGTGACTAACGCCACTCCAATCCGACCGCTGGCTCGGGCGTAGCCCTCGGCGGCGTGGCCCGCCCCACCCTCTTGCCGGAATAGCACGAAGCGAGGCGCTTTTCGTCCCTGCCGCATTCTGAGGTTGAGTTCGGCGTGCAGCGGGATGATGGCGCCGCCGGTATGGCCGAACAGATACTCGACACCGAGTTCGTTCAGCACGTCGATGGCGATTTCGGCGCCGCTTTGCTCGGACGGCGTTTGCACCTCAGGCTGAGCAACGGGTTCTTGCAATTCCGACATGACTCTCTCTTCCGGGTTGATCCATCACTGGGTTTTCATGAATGCTGGCAATCAAGGGCTTATTTTGCCAGCACTCGAACCCAGCGGACACCCGCATCATCCATCCCCGCCGCCATCCCGCCGAAACATCACCAGATGATCAATGTCCAGCCGGATACCAATGCGCTGCCCCAGTGCATGGTCGTGATGACTGGGCGTCAGACACAGCAACCGCGCGCCACTGGGTAGTTTGAGGGTGTACAAAAACTCCGCTCCTCGAAACGCTCGCTCCACCACCTCCGCCCGCAGCGGGCTGTCGTCGTCATGCACCACATCGTCCGGCCGAACCAGCACCTCCACCTGCTCGCCCGCCACGCAGCCGCGATCCAACGACTTCCCCCCAATTTCGCCCAATTCCGTGTTCACCCGCCCCTCGCCACCCAGTCGGCCGGGCAACAGCACGCCTTGCCCGATGAAATTGGCGACGAAGCGGTCGGCCGGTCGATGGTAAAGGTTGTAGGCGCTGTCCCACTGCAACAGCCGGCCCTGATGCAACACGCCAATCTCGTCGGCGAAGGCGAATGCCTCGAACTGATCGTGGCTGACCAGCAGACCGCTGGTACCTTCCCGCAGCAGAATGGTCCGCACCTCGCGCGCCAAATCCTCGCGCAAGGTCACGTCCAGATTGGAAAACGGCTCGTCCAGCAACAGCAATCGTGGTCGCGGCGCCAGCGCTCGCGCCAGCGCCACCCGTTGTTGCTGGCCGCCGGAAAGCTGGTGCGGGTAGCGTCCCGCATACTCCTCCAGCCCGATCAGTTTCAGTAGTTCGACCACCCGCGCCCGCCGCTCACCCGTTTTCCAGTCGCGCAGACCAAAGGCGATGTTGTCAGCGACACGCAGATGGGGAAACAGCGCCAGATCCTGAAACATCAGCCCGATCCGCCGCTGCTCCGGCGGTAAGGTCCAGTCGGGCCGACTGAGTTCGATCCCCTCCAACCGGATGGAGCCATGCCGCAACGGCTCGAAACCGGCGATGGCCCGTAGCAAAGTGGTCTTGCCGCAACCGCTGGGTCCCAGCAGGCAACCGATGCCGGCGTGGCTCATCCGCAGCGTCAGATCCCGGATGACCTTGCGGGGCGGATAGGCAACATCGAGATCGATCAATTCGAGAAAGGTCGTCACTGTCCAGTCCTCCCACGGCCGATGGCACGACTGAGCAGGATCACCGGCCCGACGCCGGCCAACACGATGGCCAGGGCGAAACTGGCCGAATCCGCCAGCCGCTCGTCCGAGGCCAATTCGTAAGTCCGCACCGCCAGCGTGTTGAAATTGAACGGCCTCAGAATCAGCGTCGCCGGCAATTCCTTCAACACATCCACGAACACCAGCAACAACGCGGTCAACAAACTACCGCGCAGCATAGGCGCGTGCACCCGCCACAACACCGCTCGGGGCGTCGCCCCCAGCGCGCGGGCGGCATCGTCCATGCTCGGCCGGATGCGGGTCAATCCCGCCTCCACGCTGTGCAGCGCCACCGGCAGAAACCGCGCGCAGTAGGCGAACAGCAGCGCGATCAGCGTCCCGCTCAACAGCAAGCCGGTGGACACGCCGAACCCAGCGCGAGCCCAGCCATCCACGCTCCGATCGATGGCGGCGAACGGCAACATCACCCCGATGGCGATCACCGTGCCGGGCACCGCGTAACCCAAACCGGCGCCGCGCACCGCCAACCGCACCAGCGGTCGCGGTCGCAGGCGTTGCCCATAGCCCAGCAGCAAGGCCAGCAGCAAGACCAATCCGGCCGCCCCCACCGCCAGCAACAGGCTGTTTGCCGTCAGGTGCAGGAATCGCTCATCCACCACGCGCGGCGCGGTTCGTGTCGCCCAAACCACCAAGACACTCGCTGGGATCACAAAACCCATCAGCAGCGGAATCAGGCAGGCCAGTACCGCCAGTCCGCCGCGTTTGCCCGGCAACGGCACGCGCGGCGGTCGGTGCTGGCGGGCACTGGTATGATGGAAACGCGCTTGCCGCCGCGACAGTCGCTCCATCACCAATAAGGCGAAGACAAACAACAGCAACAGCGTGGCCAGTTGCGCGGCGGCGGTGGCATCGTTCATCCCAAACCAAACCCGGAAAATGCCAGTGGTGAAAGTGCCGACGCCGAAATACTGCACGGTGCCGTAGTCGGCCAACGCCTCCATTTGCACCAGCGACACGCCAGCGATCAGCGACGGCCGCGCCAAGGGCAAGGCGACGTCGAGAAAACGTCGCCATGGACCAGCGCCCAAACTGCGACTGACCTCCAGCACCGCCGCCGACTGTTCGAGAAACGCCGCTCGCGCCAACAGATAAACATAGGGGTACAACACCAGCGTCAGCATCGCGACCGCGCCCGGCAGCGAGCGAACCTCGGGAAACCAGTAATCGTGCCGGGTCCAGCCAAAGGTTTCGCGCAAGGCGGTTTGCAGCGGGCCGGCGAAATCCAGCAAGCCGGTATAGGTGTAGGCGATGATGTAGGCGGGAATCGCCATCGGCAGCAGCAGCGCCCACTCGAACAGCCGCCGGCCCGGAAACTCGCATACGCCGGTCAACCACGCGGCCGGCACCCCGACCAGCAAGGTACCGATCCCGACCCCGAGCATCAGCAACAAGGAATTCGCGAGATAGTCGGCCAGCACGGTATCGACCAGATGCCGCCATACCGCGCCCGCCGGTTGCAGCGCGGTGACGAACACGGTCAATACCGGCAGCGCCAGTAAGACAGCGACCCCAACCACCCACAGCGTCCAACGATCGGCCCGTGCTCCAAATCGCCTTCCCTTTCGCGAGGGAGGGTCAGGGCGAGAAAGCGTTCGGGCTGGGTCTACTTCCACCCAGCCCGGTCCATCAAGCGCACGGCGGCGGCGTTTAGTTCGCCCAGTTTGGCCACGTTCAGGGTGTCGGCCTTGAACGTGCCCCAGGATTCGAGGGTGGCGCTGGGCGGAATGGCCGGATTGACCGGATACTCGTTGTTGACATCGGCATACCAGCGCTGCGCCGAATCACTGGCCAGAAACTCCAGCAGCTTGAGCGCGTTATCGCGGTTGTGGGCATGGGCGGTCACGCCAGCGCCGCTGACGTTGACATGTACCCCGGTGGTCTTGGCATCGGGCCAGAACACCGCTACCTTGGCCGCCGCCGCTTGTTCCGCCGGATCTGGCGAGTTCACCATGCCGCCCAGGTAATAGGTGTTGGCCAGAGTCACATCGCACTCGCCGGCGGCCACGGCCTTGATCTGGTCGCGGTCGCCACCCTTCGGCGGGCGGGCGAAATTGGCGACCAGACCCTTGGCCCAGGCCTCGGTCTTGGCTTCACCGTGGTGGGCAATCATCCCCGCCACCAGCGATTGATTGTAAATGCTGTCGGAGGAACGCACGCAAATCTTATCTCGCCATTGCGGCGCGGCCAGATCCTCATAAGTGGAGAGCTGTGCCGGCTTGACCCGGTCCTTGGCGTAAATGATCGGCCGGGCACGAACCGACAGTCCGTACCAGTACCCCTCAGGATCGCGGTAGGCGGCCGGGATGTGCTTCGCCAGCGCCTCGGATTGTACCGCTTGCAGCACGCCCGCCTGACGAGCGGCGGCCAAGCGGCCGGCATCCGAGGTCAGCAGCACATCCGCCGGAGTGTTGGCGCCTTCGCTTTGCAGGCGTTGTAACAGCGCTTCCTCCTTGCCGGTCACCAGATTGACGGTAATGCCGGTCTGTTTGCTGAAATCATCCAGCAAAGGCTTGATCAGGTCTTCCTTGCGCGCCGAATAAACATTGACTTCCTCGGCCGCCAGCAGCGGCGAGGTCAGCAGGCCGACCAACAGACAAAGCACGGGTAATAAAACGCGGGGTTTCGATAGCTTGGGCATAAACATCTCCGGGAATGCGATGGACGTCGAGAACTTCATTTGAGCGCGATTATTTTTTAAATGATAGTTATTCTCATTTGCGCTGTAAAGAATTGCCCAGCAACCGGATTGATCGAACATTGGCTTCACCTGGAGGCCGCGCTGACCTCCGCGTTGCTGCCCAGCTTTTCCGACACCATGTACGACTCCTCTCTCTATTTTGAGGGAGAGGATCGGGGGTCATTCAAATTTTCACCAACCGCCTGGCGGTCGTGGCGACATGCTTGCCCTGGAACCGGACGGATGCCAGATGCACTGGCGAAAACCCATGACAAGCGCAACCAAACCACCACATTGCTCGGCGTGAGTCGCGCCACTCCGTGGAGAAAGATGAAAGAAATTGGCCTTGATGATTGATACCTGACAGAGAGACGACTATCGTTAAAAAATTACGTGCGAATTTCCTGATGACGCCCGACCTCAAATCTTGTTTTAGCTATTGATTTTGAAAGGCTTTTGCAGGATCATGCGGCGCAATGAAGCTCTTGGCCGGACGCGCCGAACGGCGCTACCGCATTTCAAATAACTCCAATCCGAAATCCACTGCAGAGGACGATATGATCCGATCCGTACTATGGCAATTGTTGGTCCTGGGGATCAGCGGCGTCTTGGCCAGCGCCGCGCAGGCCGCTGGCGATCCCGCCGCCGGCAAATCCAAGTTCGCAACTTGCGCCGGCTGTCATGCCATCCCCGGCTATACCAACGCCTATCCGACTTATCATGTCCCCCGGCTGGGCGGTCAGCACGCCGACTACATCATCGTCGCGCTCAAAGCCTACCAGGCCGGCGAGCGCAAGCATCCCACCATGCACGCCAACGCCTTCCCGCTCAACGAGCAGGACATGCAGGACATCGCCGCCTACCTGTCCAGCTTCCCGGCCGCCGCCGCACCCTACCCGGTTCGGGGCGACACCGCCGCCGGCAAGACCAAAAGCGCGACCTGCGCAGCCTGCCATGGCGCGGATGGCAACGGCAACATCCCGATTTATCCCCGACTGGCCGGCCAGCAAGAAGATTATCTGCGCAAGGCGCTGGGCGATTACCAAAGCGGTGCCCGCACGAACCCGATCATGGGCGGCATGGCCAAACCGCTGTCGCCGCAGGACATCACCGATCTCGCTAGCTATTTCGCTAGCCAACCCAAAGGTCTGGTGACCGTCCAACAGGAGTGAGTACCGCCTAGCTCGTTCCGGCTAGGGCTCCCGCACCAACCGAAACTCCAGATCGTCACTGAGCGGATCGGCGCCTGCCCGCCAGTTGCCGCCGCGAATCGCCACCGCTTCCGGCAACCGACTGGCGCAGCGCTGCTCCTGACCCTCGTACTCCCGCCGGTATTCGGAGCAGGTCCACTCCCGGACCTGCTCATCCGAATCCGGCGCGGCGGCCATCACGCCGGCACGGGCGGCATACTCCCATTCCAGTTCGGCCGGCAGGCGGTAGACCTTGCCCGTCCGCGCGGACAGCCAGGCGGCGTAGTCCATGGCCTCTCTCCAGGTGACCCGAACCGGGCCATCGGACATCGCGCCGGATGCCGGCGGCGCGGTCCGACCGCTGGCTTCGGCAAAACGACGGTACGCATCCAGGCTGACTGTGTACCGACTGATCGCAAAGTCAGCGCCAGGCACCGCCACCCAATCCGACTCCGGCGGCGCGGACGGCGGTTGAGCAGCCGCACCGCTGGCCGCCGGAGGCACGGTCGCGACCGGAGTCGACTCAGCGGCCGGTGAGGCTCCAGGCTGTGAGCCGGCGGGCGTCGGCGCCGCCGAAGCCGAAGCCGAAGCCGAAGCCGAAGCCGAAGCCGAAGCCGAAGCCGAAGCCGAAGCCGAAGCCGAAGCCGAAGCCGGGGCAAAGTAGAACTCGCCACGCAGCGAGGAAGCGACCCAGGGAATCTGGCCCCCGCCACTCTCCTGCTCCACCGCCACCAGCACCTGCTTGAACACCTGTTCGAGGCTAAGGCCGGGCATGCTCATGGCCGCCAGCAGATGGCGGGTGTAGGGGCTGTTGCGGCTGGCGCCGTCCTGCGAAACCGCGCCGGGCGCGGTGGCGTAGGCGATAAAGGTCCCGGCCGGACCCTCCATCCGCGCCAACCCCCGGCTTCCGCCGAAACCCCGGGTAAAGGGATTGTTGCGGCAGGCATCCAGAATCACGATGTTCAGTTCGTTGCCGGCGGACTCCATCGCCCGCAGCACGATGTCGGCGTCGACACCCTCGTCGGGCACTTCGAACTCCTGATGGATGTCGGCGCCGATGGGGATCAGGTAGTTCTGCCCCTTGAGTTGGACGCCGTGCCCGGCGTAATAAAACAGACCGACGCCGCGCCGCTGCCGCAACTGTTGCTCGAATTCCCGCAGCGCCAACCGCAGGGTCTGGCGGTCGGCGTCGAGCCGTTCGATGACCTGAAACCCCAATTCCCGCAGTTTGGCCGCCATGTCGTGGGCGTCGTTGGCCGGGTTCTTCAGCGGCGCGTCCTGATACGCGCCATTGCCGACCACCAGCGCGGTGCGGGATTCCGCCAGCACCGCTCCGGGGGCAAGCAGCGCGACCAGACCGACCCAACCGGCCAAAACCATTTTCGACCAGGAACAGCTTCTTTTCTCACGTTCGATCAGCAAACGCATTGCAAGCACGAAGTTCATATTGCAATCATTCGGGGGCAGTGGTTTTCGGAGAGAGGGAACCGTTGGCGAGTTTGCGCGCCACCGGCTGAATGGTACTACCTTGGCAAGCCACCAACCGCGCCGGGGGCGGCGATTTTTCTCCGAACGGCTGGCCGGCGCGTTGATTTCGCACCCCGCCGCTTCCAGAATTGTCGAAAGGATATAAAACCAACCACGACCACGGTTTGGAGATACTCATGCACGTTCACCATTCAGGCACGAAATGGCTCGTCGCCGTCGCGATCGGCGCGACTTTGTCGGGGTGCGCCACCAACCCCGACGGCACCACGAACACGAACGACCAGCAGGCGACCGTCGCTCAGGGCGCGGTGTTCGGGGCGCTTGTGGGCGGGCTGCTCGGCGCCGCCGTCAGCGGCGACAACCGGGGCCGAGGCGCTTTGATCGGCGCCGCGGCCGGTGGTTTGATCGGCGCCGGCATCGGCAGTTCCATCGCCGAACGCAAGGCTCAGTACGCCAACGAGGAGGACTTCCTGGTCGCGGAAATCCGCCGTAATCAGGAGTTCATTCAGGAAGCCGACGCCCAGAACCGCCAGCTTTACCAGGAAATTGCCCAACTGGACCGCGAATCGCAGCGGCTGGCGCGGCAATATCGGGCGGGCAAAGCCTCGCGGGACGCCCTCGTCCAGCAGAAAGCCACCGTGGAAAAGCAACTGGCCAAGGCCAAACAGATCAACTCACTGGCCGAGAAACAACTGGCCGATGCCGAGCAGGTCCATCAGGAATCCCAGCAGAAGCGAGGACCGCAGGATCAATATACCCGGCAGTTGGAGTCCAATCTGGTGGAACTGAAGGAAACCCGGCAAAAATCCAGTCAGAACGTCGCCAGCTTGCAACGGGTTTACGACAGCATGTCCATCTAGCACAACAACGCTCGAAGCATCCCCCCGCCCGCCATCGGGCAAGCCGGGGATGGGGAGATCACGATCATGGCATTCACACGCGGTTATGCCGGTATCCTGAGTCTGCTCCTGCTGGGAGGCTGCGCCGCCGATCCGACCAACGATCCGCACGGCGGCGGATTCTTCGGCGGCGTGCACGGGCTGGCGGCCGGCGACTACGAAACGCGCCAGCAGGGCTTGCAAGAGCAGCGGGACGACAGCCTGAACCAACTGCGCGCTGCGGGAAGAAGGCGCCTATCTGGAAAGCGAGCGACAGATGAAAGCCGACGAGGTGGCCGAGCAGCGCCGCCAGTTGGCCTCGCTCAAGGCCAGAAACCGAGCACTCGCCAAGCGGGTCGATCAGTTGAAGCGATCCAAATCCGCCACCGATCAGCGCACGGCGGAGTTGCAGCGCAAGCAACAACAATTGAACCGCGACATCCAGGAGTTCGAAGTCCAGCTCGACAAGGGCCAACTGACCGCCGCCCAGGCCAATTCCAAACGGCTCAGCCTGGAACGGCAGTACGACGCCATCAAGAATCTGTGAGACGCGGGACGTGGGGCATGAACGATGCTTGCCGGATGCCGGCACTGTTGCTGGCGGCATGGATCATCGCGATGCCGGCCGCCTTGGCCCAGGATAGCGAGCGGAACCGCTATTTCGTCCAACAAATGATCGAAATGGCTGCCACCAACAACGAGCAGGGAGTGGCGGGCATGCAACGGATGCTGGAACAGAACCCGAGACCGGCGGCGCCTGATCAGGCGGCGGCGCGCGCCGCCTTTCAGCATGGTCTGGCCCTGTTTGGGCAGGATGCGCTGGACGCGGCGCTGGAGGCATTCCAGCAGGCCAGCCGGGACGATCCCGGTAACGCCGACGCCGCCAACTATGCGGGGCTGGTCTACCGCAAGATGGGTCGCTTTCCCGAAGCGGAAGCCGCCTTGCAACAGGCGCTCGCCCTCGAACCCACCCGGGCCGTGGCCTGGTTCCAGCTCGCCCAAGTGTACGGCCTGACCAACGACGCCGACCGCGCACTGGGCGCCTTGGCCAACACCTACCGCTTTGCCCAGAATCAGATGCGCGCCGAGGAAATCCTGCGCAACATCGCCGAAAACGAGGCGGCCGACATCCTGCGCAACGCCGCTCTGGAAACCTTGCGGCTGTTCCATCTGCCGGCGGAAGCCGTCATCGTCCCGCCGCTGCCGGCCAACCCCGACGGTATCGTGCCGATGAACAGCGCGCCGATCCCCACCCGCGCGCCATGAATTTCCCGCTTCTCGCCTTTCGTGGCGTGGCGCTGGCACTGGCGCTGACCGGCGCTTTGCCCGCCTCGGCCAGTCAATACGAAACGATCGATTATTACGTCCAGCAAATGATCGCCCTGGCCAGCGCCAACGAAGAAGCTGGCGTACTGATCTTCCGGGAACAAATAGAAAACCTGCCACGACCGGAACCGGGCGATGCCCGGCAGGCCAGCCCTTTCAGCCAGCACGGCCAGGAGCGGTTAGCGGGCGGCCAATTGAAGGAAGCGTTGGCGGCGTTCCGCCAGGCCTTCATCGCCGATCCCGCCGATCCGGAAATTGCCGGCGCGCTCGGCCTGACCTATTTGCGGTTACGCCGTTTCAAGGAAGCAGAACGTTTGTTGGTCTACGCGCTGTCCCTGGCACCGACCCGTTCGGCGTCCTGGCTCGCCCTGGGACAAGTCTATGGTCAGCAGGGCGACGTCCGCCGAGCGACCGGCGCGTTCGTCAACGCCCTCCGCTTCGCCCAGGACCAGCCACAAGCGACCGAACAACTGCGGCAACTGGCCACCGCCGACCCGGCGGATGCCGTCCGCATCGGCGCGTTGCAAGCCTTGCGAGCTACGAAGCCCGCGCCCGCTACCAAGCCCGTTCCGCTCACTGATTCCCCACCCCCTCAACCGGCCGTGCCGGTCCAGCCTGGGGGTGATTCCAGGCACGTTTCCGAAATCCAAACCACCCCTTCCACCACGACAACCCGCGACCTACTCGGCTCGCTGAAACAAGGTTTGGCCTTGTTGGCAAAACCGGCCGACCCCGCCACGGCGGAGCCAACCGCGTCACCGGCGGCGGATAACGGCAATCCTGGGCAACGCATTTACCGACGCGGCATGCCGCTCACCTGCCTGATCGTTACTTTCCAGGATGGCAAAACCGCCAATCTGGGCAGTGGCCTGCTGGTATCGAAGGATGGGCTGGTCATCACTAACAACCACGTCATCGATAAAGCCGAGAACCTGGCGGTCCGCTGCGGCGACCGGGAGTCGGTGGCTCGCATCCGCAAACGCAGCAAGGAACCGGACTTGGCGTTGTTGGCAACCAAACTCAAAAGCAAGGAAAGCTTTATTCTCAACCAAACCTACAGCCAGGATCTGATCGGGCTGGATGTGTTCGTGATCGGCAACCCCTACGGCTTGGAGAGTACCTTTTCGACCGGCGTGATCAGCGGACTGCGCGAGATCGATGGGGTCCGCTACATTCAGATTTCCGCGCCGATCAGCCCTGGCAACAGCGGCGGACCGGTCATCCTGCGGGACGGTACCGTCATCGGCGTCGCCACCATGGGGTTGAAAGTCGGCCAAAACCTCAATTTCGCCATCGCCGCGGCCGATGTCATTGCGTCCCCGATTTTTGCGCCGAAGCAAATGCAAGTCCGCTCGGTGAGCGCGCCCTGAATCCACGCCCGTTCCGGTTCGGACGCGCGGGCGGCGTTCACTCCACCGCCCCCAGCGCCAGTACGTAGCCCCCCGCCACCAGCAGATCGCCCGGCTTGGCGGCGGCGGCGGTGTCCACGCCGGGACTGAGCACGTCCAGCACCTCGCCCGACGGTGCCAACCGGTAAACCGACATGTTCTGGCTTTCCAATTGCACCCACCAATCCTCGCGCCGCACCTGCACCCGCAGATGGCGACGCGACAACCCCAGATATTCGGCGCTGATACCGACCGTCTTGTTCGGTTTGCCCTCCCAACGCAGAGAACGCGGATCGGCCAGCAGGCGTGGCGCGATATCCGCCTCCGAGCCACGACCGAAACTCACCGCCCGCTCGCGCGGGACCGGCAACGCCAGCGGCGCCGGTAGCCGCACCCAGCCGAGATAATGCCCCGTCATCGACGATGGCGCGGCGAGGAATTCCAATTCCAGCTCCGGAAACGGCCGCCACACGCCGGGCAGCTCCAGCGGCGCCGACAGCCCCACGACCTCGCCAAACAACCGATCCGCGCTGTCGATCCGCAGCCAGGCGGCGGCGTCGGGATGGTTGTCCAGCACCAGTCCACCCGCGCGGTTGAAGCTGATCCGCCAGTCGCTGATACCGGCCGCCGCATAGGTCGACAAGCGTTGCAAGGCGACGCCCACCACCTGCAAGCAAGCCGCCGGTCGACGGGGAATCCAGGTGTGCTGGTCGAGTCCGGCCGGCGGCGCGGGCGCGGGTGGCGGGGAAGACTCCAGAATGGCGGCCGGCGGCGCGGACGGTTCCTCGAAATGTATTGGGATGCCGAACACCGGCTCGCGCCGGCCCCAATGATCGATCATCGTATAATCGCCGTCCGCCGGGGCGGATGGCTTCGATCCCGATGCCGGCTTGCCCAAATCGGCGACCGGGGCGACGGGCCGCCGTTCCGGCCGCGCCGGCGATTCTGGCGACGCCTGTTCCGGCAACGTTGGGAGCTCCACATCCGCCGACAGCGCCACGACCCGCAGCCGCAAACCACGACCACGATGGTCGCGCGCCACGAAGCCACCCTGGCCGTCGCCGGTCAGATTCAGACAGGCCGGCGGCTCCTCCACCACATCCACCAGGGTCGGCGCCTCGGATCGCTGGAGCAGCAATATCGATTCGTTGCCTGGGAACGGCCAAGCCACCACCGCGTAACTGCTGGCACGCCGATCACCGTTGAGCAGCGTCAGCCGCTGGCCGGGATAGATCGATCCCACTTCCCGCCAATCGCTTTGCCCATCGGCCGTCACCTCGATCCGAAAGACCGGCGCTTCATCATCGGCCGGCAGATGGATCGCCCGACCGAACAGTGCCTGCACCTCGCCCGGACGCAACACCGGGTCCGGCTCCAGGCGATAACGAATCGTCGCGTTCTCGGCCAGATGCTCGCCCAGATCCCGTTCGTGCAAACGCCGCAGTTCCCGCAGGAGCAAATGGCGACCGAACCCATCCTCCAGTCGTTCGTCACGAATGGAATCGCGTTCCGAAATCCGGATGACGACGTGGCTGTAGTAGATTTCCTGGCGCTGGCCGGCGGAACGCGCGATACGTCGCGGATGGCGCTTGAGTGCTTCCAGCAGCAACACCCCCTCCTGGCCGATCCGAACCCGATCCCACAACCATTCGGCGTTGAAGATATCCGGCACCGCGCGCAAGTTCACGCAGATGACATAATCGGAAGCAATCAGGGCATTAGGGTGAGTGGTCATCATTTCCTTCCTCGACCGCGACGGCCAGCGCCACGATCGGCAACACGAATAGCACCAGATGGCTACCGGCGGCCGAGAGCAGCGACATCGGCTGGCCCATCACCGGCAGAAATCCCAGATTGGTACCCCATGACACCAAAAAAATGCGCGCCGAGCAAGGCCGCGCCGCCGCACAGCGCAAAATAGGCGAAGCCGCCAAACGCCACCAATCGTTGGTCATTGCGGTCGGTCCGTCTCAGGGCGCGATCGGCGATAGCCACCAGCAGCAAAACGAAGGCCGTCTGCGTAGCCACCAGCAGCAACGCCGCCAGACCGCCGTAGCGATTCAGGAAAAACGTCGGCGTGAAGTCGTTTTCCACCAAGGGAACGGTCATGACCCGCCCGTTGGCCGTATCGCTCCAGACCGCGCCGGTCCAGCCGCCGGCCCGGATCGCCTCCAGCGCCCGGCGCGGTTGATAGCCGGCGTGCGGGTATTGCTCCGGCGCCATCCAGGCTCGAATCCGAATCGGCTGCAAACTCGGCGGCAAGCTGTCCGGCCATTGACGCAACCCCATCACCCCACTCGCCAGCGACCCGACCAGCACGAGCAACGCCAATCGGCCGCCCCACCGCCAACCCAACCGAGGATGCACCCGCAGGTAGCTCCATGCCAATGCCAGCACCCAGAGTAGCAACAAAACCAAGGGCGAAAAATCGCGCAGGATTCCCAGCGCAAAACCGCTCGCCACCAGCAACAATAGCACCGGCCCCAAAGAGAGCGGCCACCGGGAGAGTTTTCGGGCGCCCCCCTCTCCCGCGCCGACCGTCAGCGCATGAGCCGCCAACAACACCAACGCCAGCTTGGCCAGTTCGAACGGCTGGAAACCGCTCCAACCGCCCTCGTCGCCAAACGCGGCCTGCGCCGCCAGCAATATCAGCGCCGCGCCACCCAGCGCCAGCGGTCCCCAGCGCGCCAGCCGAAAACCCAGTCCGTCGACCGGCCGCCAGCGGCGCCAGACGCTCCGCCAAGCCCACGCCAGCCAGCCGAATGCCCCGGCCAGCGCCGCCCCGCCACCGCCAAAGCGCGGCCAACCGGACTCTTCGGCGCCGGTTCCCAATTGCAGCAGGGTGATCCACCCACCGCCCAGCAACAGCGTCAGCACGACCAGCAAACCAACGCTCCACGGCGAGCGTACCGCCGTCAGCCACAGCAACAGCACCGGCCATGCCAACAAGTAGGGCCACAGCACCGGAACGGTCAAACTGCTCAGATAGAGACCCAGACCAACCCCGGCCAGCGCCAGCGCGCCCGCGATCCGGCCGCGATCGCCCGCACTCGGCCAGCGCCCGTCGCGCGTCCGAACCGGCCAGATCAACCCCAGCGCCAGCAGGGGCAGCGCCAGACCCAGCGGCCAGGCCAACGCACCCAGGCCGGGCGGCCATAGCCAAGTCACCGAGTGCCAGTGCACCTCCACTGGGGGCGTGACCGGACGCGGGGCTATCGCGGCGGGCCAGCGCTGGGCGCGGGCCACGACCGCCAGTTCCAGCACCGGGACGGTCCGCAATACCCGATACCGGGTACGACCGATGATCAAGTCGTCGCCGATCGCCAGCGGGACGGAGCGCCGCCACAGCGATTCGGCCTCCGGTCCGCCCGCCGCCACCGTCACCGCCGGACCGTCCGGCCGCCCGGCCTCGCCGGGGCGCAGCACGAAACCCGAGTCGACGGGCGCCAGCACCACGGTATCCAGCGGCACCCCCACCAAGCCCAACCGGTCGGCGCAATGGACGCCGCCCCCCAAGCGCAGCGGTCGCCGGACCAGGCCGAGCCATCCCAGATCGGCCATGCGCTCGCGCCAACGGCTCCGCCAGTCCGGGTAACATTCGGGCAGCGGTTGGCCATCCAGGCGCAAACGAAAACCATCGTATTCCCAACGCCGCCCACCCTCTTGCAGCGCCAATCGCCCACCTTCCACGCCAAGTACGGTAAAGGTCTGACCGTCCGCGACAAAGGCCGCTCCCGCTCGCAGTGACCATTCCCGGATCGGCTGCTCGTCGCCGCCACGGGCCGGTTGCCACAACACCTGCTTGTCGGTGGCGATATTGGTCAGCCGCCAACCGCCGCCGACTTCGCGCCACAGCAGAATATGTTCGCTGTCGGCCTGCGGCGCCCGCAATGCCTCGCGACCCAACATGACCGTTTGGCCCGGTTCCAGGGTGACGGTCAGCACCCAGGGCTCCAGCCAGGCTGGTGCTCGATACACGGTCCACCCCGCCGCCAACACCGGCAACAACCAGAGCAACGTCAGCCACCAGCGACCAGCCAGCGCCGCCGGCCAGCGAGGCGCGACGGAATCGCCACCGGCACGGAGTCCGGGTTCACTCATCGCCTTTCGCCTCGGCCAGCGCCGTCAGCCAAGCCGCCGTCAACTCGCCGCATTCCGTACCGTCGGGACCGATGGCGGGACTGATCCAACAAGCGAAGGCCAGACGTCGATTCTCGCCCGGCAGCGCGCCCGGTTCCAGCCAGCCCACCAGCCAGGCATTCGCCGCCGCTTTCGTGGAATCCAACCATGCGGCGCCAGCCTTCAAATAGAGCGACGACCGGATCGCATCGAAGCGCAAATCCGCGAAAGCGGTGCGCAGCGGTTCCTCGTCCAGCGCCAACCGCATGCCCCGCCGAATGCGGTCGGTGGCGATGTCGAGCGCGGTTGCCGCCGCGTCTCGCGCCGGTTGACCGTTCAGTTCGACCAGCACTCTCGGCGGCGTCCGCTGGCCGGTGGCGATGACCGCCGCCAGCTCGGCCAATTGTAGCGGCGTGACATACACGCCCTGTCCCAGCGCCGCGCGCCGGACTCGTCCGCGATCGCTCATCGGTTCCAGCGTCGCCGCGCTGGCTCGCAGGACATCGCTCGCCTCGATCAGGTTGGCCGGCAACAAACCGCCATCCAGATCCCGGGTCGAGTCGAAACCGAGTTCGGCCATGATATTCAGCAGCGGCCGTACCCCCCGCAACGCCGCCGGAGTCAGGGCTCGCGCGCTGGCCAAGCCCGACGAGCCCGCATCGTCCAGCAACGTGGCATCGGTGGTCTCCACCAGCCAGGCAAACCAACCGCGCGCGGAATCGCGCAGCGCCTGAATCAGGCCATACCGCTCATCGCCATGGCGACGCATCCGTTCCAGCAAAGTCTGCCCGCCATCCTGTTCATCGCAAACCGCCGACGGTTCGCGACCGCCAGCGTGGCTCGGATAACACGCCGCGTCCGCCGCAAAACCATGGGCCAGCGCGAGCGGCCAGCTCGCCAGTGCGTCGGCGGTCAAGCCCACCAGCGCCGCCGCCAGTTGCGGCCGGTGACCGGCTTCCCGCTCCAGCAACAAGGCATCGACCAGCTCGAAAACCGAGCCAACCGAGTCCGAGCCGTCGCCGTCGTGCTGCCAGGCTCGAACCCACAACGGATTGCGGCGCGGTCGCACAGCCGCCACGAACGTGGATAGATCGCTCCAGGCAACGCCGACCGGCGGTTCCGGGCTACCGGCCACGGCCAAGATATCGCCCTGGTCGGCATCCAGCACGATCAGGCTCGTCACGCGCTCTTCCCGCCGGGCATCGGTTTCACTCGCCGCAACGCCGATGGCCGGCGATCGTTCCAGCAGCGCCCGCCGCGCCGCCTGCTGCAAGCGGGGGTCCACGGTCAGGCGGGCCTCGACCGCCGTTGCGCCATACCGACCCAACCGCGCCAGCACGCCGCCCACCGAACCGGCATGGACCGGACCCAGGCCGACCAACGCCGCTAACCCCAGATCCCACACTGCTCCGGTCGGTTGGCCGGCTTCCCACAACAGCGTCCCTGCCCGGTCGCGCAACGTCACTTCGGCCGGCGACGGTCGGGACGGGTCGCCACCATTGGCCGCCGGCGAATCGTACCAGCGCAGGCGACCATCGACTCGGCGGATATGGGCAAAGTCGTAACGGTACAAACCGGGGAATGCCTCGGCCGGCAATGGTTGAAAAACCAGTTCCAATTCCGTGGCGCCGTCCCGCATTTCCAACCGCAACCAGCGGGCCAGCGCGTCCCGCCCGGCGCAGGGTCGCGCGTCCACGCAACGCGGGGCGCTGGCCAGCACCGTGGCGCCGGTCACGGCCGGGGGGCCGCCCACCACCAGCAGTTCCAGCCGCTCGCCGGCCTGGGCCGGTCGCGGCAGGCTCAACCGAAACCGCACCGGCCACCGCTGCTCCAGCTCCGGCCAACGCGCCACCCGTCGCCAGGCTTGCCAACCGTGTGGCGCTTCGATAAACAAGCGTCCGGCCAGCAGCGGCATGGACTCGGTCAGCATCAGCGGCACCTCCTTCCAATCCGCCCGCCAATCTCCGTTCAGATCGGCATTCTCCGGCCGCCAGCGCACCGCCGCCAGCAGTTGGCGCGCGTTGAACGTAGCCACTTGGCGGCGTACGTAGCGGCCGGTGGTGCTGAAATGCAACGCCTGATGCAAACGTTGTATTTCATCATTCCACGGTCCATCCAACCAAGCGTGTTCACCGTCACCGGACGCCAGCAGGTCGGGACGGACACGAGCGAACGCGCGGCGCAAGGGTAGATCGGCCGGCGCGATGGCGATCCGACCATCTTCGCCCGACCGCAGCAAACCAGCGGCCAGCGACCGCTCGAACAGTTCGGCGTCTTCGCGAGGCGGGGGCGGCACGGCGGGCGCATACTGGCCGGGCGCCAGGCGGAATTCCCGCGCCGAACCGTCGCCCGCATACCACAATACGGTTCGCGGTTCCGCGTCGGCCATCCCGAGCTTTTCCAGCGGAGGGCCGTATACCTCGATCCGCAGCCGCCCAAGCGAACAGGCGCGATCCTCCAACCTTCGCACTCGCAGCGCGCGATCCCAGCGCCCGGCGATCACCGGGCCGACGTTCCACAGCAACCAGAAATCGCGCTGGAACGCCAGTGCCGGCCCCGCGCCCGTTTCCGCCGTGTCCGCCAGCAGCAAGACCGGCCGCTGATCATGCAAGGTCACCCGCAACGACCCCGCGTCGGCGTACGATCGCGGCGGCATGCCCGCCGGTTCCGTGGTCACGACGAAAGCCGGCACGTCCACCCCATCGGGACCGTCATCCAGCAACGGGTTCTTCAGACCGCCATCCATCGCTTGGGAAGGATGAGCGGCACGATTGGCGGCGGCGACTTCCCGCAGCCGTGACCAGTCCCAGCCGACGTACAGTGGCGCCATGACAGGTCCGGCGGCGGAATCGACGCTTTGGTCGCACAAAGCCAGATCCTGCTGACCGATCGGTTGGCCCGGTCCTCGTACCAGCAGCAGCCCGTGGCGTGGGATAATCAGATGAAATCCCGGGCCGGCGGGAATGGTCACCGCCTCCTCCGGCAAGCCCGTCGGCAACCGCGCCGGTGCCGCCGGCAGGGGCGTCGGCCGGGTATAAATCGCCGCCAGTTGCGCCCACAAGGCCCCCACGCCGAGAGCCATGCCCAGCGCGAACAGGACCGACGGCAACAGCCGGCGCGACGCGGCGCAATTCAGTGTCGATACAGATTTCATGTGCAATGATATAAAGGGGGAACCAGCTTGACCCGGCGCCTATCGATTAGTTTACTGGATTACCATTCTGCCCCGAGAATGCCCAGCCTGGAGAATGCCCCATGCAAAGTGGTGAACGGATCGCGATCAATGGCCGAAGTTACCGGCTCGGCGCCATTCTTTCGCCCGGCGCCGGCAGTTACGGTCAAGTCTGGGCGGCCACCGATGACGCCGGGCGCGCTGTCGCCCTGAAGTTCATCAATACCGAAGCGATGTCACAGGCCGACCCCGCCTTCCAGGGTCATTGGCGCGCGCACCTGGAGCGGGAGATCGCATTTCTGGACGGCCTGGGCGCCGAACAGTCGCGGCATATCGTCGACCTGCTCGACCACGGTCAAATCGACGGTCAGCCGGTGCTGGTACTGGAACGGTTGCAGGCCAACCTCGGTCAATGGCTGACACAACAGCGGCGGGACGGCGCGCCGCCCCAGGAACTGGATCGCATTCTCGACTGGGCCAGGCAGATTTTGACGGGCTTGGCGGTGATCCACCGCGCCGGCTTCGTCTACCGCGATCTTAAACTCAGCAACATCCTGATCGGCGACGACGGCGATCTGCTCAAGCTGGCCGATTTCGGTTCACTCAAACGTGAGAACGGCGACAGCACCCGTTCGTTCATCGGCACTCCCGCCACCATGGCGCCGGAGCAGATCCTGCCGGTCGGTCACGGCGCGGGCGGCTGCGAGTATGCGGTGGACTACCGCGCCGATTATTATGCTCTGGGTCTGCTGCTGTTCAGCCTCATCACCGAACAGCCGACCACCGAGGCCCAGCGCCGGCTCGGCCAATTGCTGACCCTGCATGGTCAGGAAGGCGCTGCCCAGCGAGGCGAGCAACTGGGCGGCCTCACCGAGGACGAACAAGAGCAACTGCGGCGCTCCATCGAATTCTGGACGGTACCAGCGCTACCGGAGCATGGACACGGCGGCGCGGCGACCCTGTTGACGGACCTGATCGAGCAATTGCTGGCGCGCGATCCCGCCGACCGGCCAAGCGATGGTGACGCCATCCGCGCCGTGCTGGATGCGGCGCGTTCCGGCCAGTCCATCCTGCCCGCCCCGATTGCGGAACCGGATTGGGACCTGCCGCTGTCGGCCGATCCACCGCGTCGGCACCCGCGCCGCGCCGACGCACCGACTTTTTCGCCCTGGCTGCGGCGATCGGTGGGACTGGCTGGGATGCTTGGGTTGGCGAGCGTGTTGGCCTGGACGCTCCTCCTCCAGCCAGCCGGTCAGATCCGACAGGATCGCCAGCAGTCGCCGGACGCCGTCGCCAGCGCCCCAGTGGTATCCGATACCGTGCCACCGACGGAACCGACCGTGTCCCCGACTCCGACACCCATGGTCGCCGACACGCCACCACCGCCGGCCGCCACCACCGCGCCGGAACCGCTCCAGGATGTGGACACCGCGCCGGTCGCGGCCAATACCGATCCACCGGCGCCCGCCGAAACCGATGCCGGAACCGAACCCGAACCCGAACTGGCAACGACTGTCACCACTCCGTCCGAGATCGAACCCGCCGAACCCGCCGAACCCGTCGAACCGGTGGTTATCGTCGCTCCGCCCGCGATCGTGACGCCCGCCACGCCGAAACCCGCCCCGTCAGCTCAGCCCAAATACTCGATCAAGGCCAGAACCGCCAAAGCGGCTCCTGCCGCGCCCATCGTCGAGGAGCGCGCGCCGGCACCCGCTTCGCGGATCACGAAATCGGCATCGAAACCAACCGCGCCAACGGCGGCGACTTCCAACAGCACCCAGCGTACCGCGAAAGCCACTCCGGCCACCCGCGCCAGTCGCACCGCCACAGCGGCACCCGCCACCGCAACTCCGCGCGCGACCCGACCCGCCACCGTGCCCGTCAAGCCAGCGATCGCCCGCGCCGCGCCGCGCCCACAACCAGCGTCGCCAACCCTGCCGCCGATCGAACTGAAATCGCGCTCGCAACCCACGGCGTTGAAGCTACCGCCGATCGAACTGAAATCGCGCTCGCAACCGGCGCCACCGACCCTGCCGCCGATCAAGCTGGTGAGCCACTCCAGCGGCACCGCGCCAGCCACCGCTCCCGCCAAACCGCCCAGCGCGCCGATGAACCGCTCCAAGCCGGCGGCAGGCACGACCGGCGGCGTTTCCGGTCCGACCGAAACCTTTACCCGCTGGGTCAGCCGCACCAGCACGGCAGTAGGGTCGGAAGTGCAACGTGGACTGGAAAGCGTCAACCGGGCGCTGAACGGTAACGGTGAGACCGCTCAGGTCGAACGTCGCGATCACTGGTCTCCCCGCTATGTCGAACAGTCGGATTCTCTTCCGCAACGGCGACAGGAATACCGCTGACCTCGCAACAGAAGGGCCGAGCACCTCTCCTCACGCTTGGTTACGACCCAAGCGACCGACGGTTAGCCGTCGTCGCCCGTCGCCTCCGCCGGCCAAGGCGGCAGTAGGCCCACCTCGGGACGGCGGGTCCGCAGCCACTCGTGAAACAGCCGGGCCAAGCGCGGAGCCTGTCGATTGTTGGGGGTGTGAATGAAGACATACGGCTCCCGGCCCTCGTTCAACCAAAGATCGAGTTTGTCCAGCCAAGGCGCCAGATACGGCCGGTTCGCCTCGGGGACGGGATGGCCGATGTAACGGATGAACGGACGTGGACCCAAGCTGATGGCGTGGACCGGTAGGCGCGGCTTCCGGCCCTGGGCGGTCTGGGTATCCGGATCGGTTGGGTCGGCGTCGAACAAGGCGCGGCTGTCCAGCATGACTCGGTCGAGATCGAGATCCCGCAATAATCGATTCAACTGGCGCTCCGCTTCGCCCTTAGCGAAGAAGGCACGATGCCGCACCTCGACCGCGTACTGAAACCCAGCCGGCAGCGCGGTCAGATAATCGCGCAACACCGGCAGATCGTCCGGGCCGAAGCGGGACGGCAATTGCAGAAAGCTCGGACCCAAGCGCCCGGCCTCCGCCAGTGGTGTCAACCGGTCCAGGAACTCCGTCGTTTCCGCCGCGACGCCACGTAGTCGCCGCTCGTGACTGATGACGCGCGGAAACTTGAAACAGAACCGAAACCCCGGCGCGGCCTCGTCCCGCCAACGCAAGACGGTTTCCGGTTTGGGCAATCCGTAGAAACAACTGTTGCCTTCAACCGTATCGAACACCGCCGAATATTGGCGCAGGAAATCGCTAGGCTTGGCGGCGGGGGCAAACAGCTCACCGACCCAGTCGCGGTTGCTCCACACCGGACAGCCGAGGTGATGACGGGCGCGTGTCATGATCGATCCTGCTAAATTCCAGGGGTGCGAACATTGTCCAAACGTGGCCCCAAAGCCGCCTCCTCGTCGAACCGGCATTGCGCCATTTCATGCCACCGGAATCCAACAGTTTGGTGGTCATCGCGAACGAGTTGTGGCCGGCTTGCGAATGAAAATCCCCCAACTCTCCTTCCTCGGATCACTTGCGGTGAGTGCCGTGTCCTAAACTGGCAATAGGGTGTCCTCACCCACCTCGTCGGTCCATACCGTGAATCGCTCCAACCGGCTGGGGCCGAAGGAGGTCAGCAGCGCCACATCGGCGGCGTCGAGGCCATGAGCCATCAGCACTCGACCGATGCGAGGTATGTTGTTGCGTGGATCGAAAGGGTACCAGCGACCGCCCAGATACGCCTCGAACCAGGCACTGAAATCCATCGGACCCGTCACCGGCACCCCGATATCGCCCAGATAGCCGGTGCAATATCGCGCCGGGATGTTCAGGCAGCGGCAGAACGTGATCGCCAGGTGGGTAAAATCACGACAGACGCCGACTCGCTCCTGGTAGGTTTCGTAGGCGGTGCGGGTCTTGCTGGCCTGCATGTAGTCGAACATGATGTGATTATGCACGAAGTCGCAGATCGCCTGTACTCGCGCCCAGCCCTTCGGCACGGTGCCGAACAGTTGCCAGGCCAGATCCACCATCCGATCCACCTCGCAATAACGACTCGGCATCAGGAAGGTAAGCGTCGCATCCGGCAAATCGTGGATCTCGTGCTGTGCGGCGGCGGGATTCCGTGGGTCCGGCTGGCCGCTGTCCTCGACCACCGCGTCGTTCCAAAATCGAATGGGACCGGCGGGAGCCACCAAACGGCCACAGCGATTGCCAAACACGTCGGTGTAGTCACTGACCTGCACCGGCGGCTCGACCAGCAGATAGTCGCCCCGCCGGATTGAGGGTCCGCGCGACGGATGAAGGTAGAGCATTGTGATGATCGGCGTTGGCGCCGGATGTTCGAAAATGATGTCGTAACCGGCCCGGATCAGCATGAGAATTCCTCAGCGTGAAGAGAAGTAGGTAACTGGAAAACCTTAACGGCGGCGGATCGAATCGCCAACCGGCTTATTCCACGCAGGTCGGAGGAATGGCGAGGAATGACATGGAAGGTTTCGATCGATGGGCAAATCCTGCCCAAACCGTTGGTCGAAGCTGAAACGCTTCGTGACCAAGAGAATCGCCAACCCTGCCCGAAGTGACCCGCGCAAGCGATGAAGCGCCTGTCATTCAGCCTCAGGAAGGCGGAGATCGAGGACCAAACAAAATAGCCCGGCGAAGCCGGGCTATTTTCATCAATCTCAATCCTGAACGCTTAGTCCATGGAGCGGATATTGGCTGCTTGTTTACCTTTGGGGCCAGTGGTCACATCGAATGAAACCTTCTGGGCTTCCCTAAGGGTTTTGAACCCTTGCCCCTGAATGGCCGAGAAATGCGCGAATAAATCCTCACCACCGTCGTCCGGGGAGATGAAACCAAAGCCCTTTGCTTCGTTAAACCATTTAACAGTACCACTTGCCATGTCTTTAAGATCTCGAAAAAAGATTGAAAAAAATTGAGCAGCCGCTCATGGGCACAAGAGTTAAAATAGAGGAACTGACGAGCCGAATACCAGACAAGAAGGGTTTGCAGCGAATGGACAGATAATCTACTAAAAAATCTTGCGCCAATCACTATAGGGCACAGGACCAGATAAAACAAGCGTCTATTGAAAAATTCATTGAAAAATAAAAAAAATTCGTATAAATAACAGATCAATATTTCCTCAAAGCGCCGTTACCTGGACATCGACCGTCAGCATCGGGATTTGGCCCTTGGGTCCGACGAAACTACCGGCAACCGGCGGCACCACTTCCGGATGACGAGCCACCGCGACCGGGATATGCCGACTGCCAGTCAGCTCGCCGGCGGTCGGATCGAAACCTTTCCAGCCCGGACCGGGCAGATAGACTTCCGCCCAGGCGTGAGTCGTCGCACCGCCCGGCCCAAGCTCGGGAACATGCGAATAACCGCTGACGAACCGGCTCGCCAGGCCGAGAAACCGGCAGGTTTCGATGAACAAGGTTGCGTAATCGCGACAGGAACCACTGCGGATGGCCAAGGTCACTTCAGGTGGCTGCACGCCGGGCTCCTCGCGAATGACATACCGGAATTCCTTGGCAATGATACGGTTCAGTCGATCCAGCAACACGTAGGTTTCCACTTTGTCGCGCAGCAGATTCAGGCTATTGAACCAATCGCGCACCACCGGCTGCTGATCGAGATAAACCGGTTGCTGAAAGGGCGCAAGATCGACCCTTTCTTCCTGGAGGTATTCAAACGGATAATGGACCGCGTAGTCCTCGACGATGAAATCGAGCGGCGCCACTTCATAATGCCGGATGATCACCTCGCTGCCGATGGTCAATCGTTGCGCGGTCTCCGTAAAGTTGGCCACGGCCACCGAGTTGTCGAACACATCGCGATGCCACTTGATGCGATGAGCAGGCGAGATGTCGAGTTTCGAAGCCTCGATGCGCACGTCATGCCCCTCGCGCGGACGAAGTAACAGCCGATGCGGCAGCAACGTCACCATGCCGGAAAATTGATAAACGGTGAGATGCCTGATCCTCAAACGTTGCATGTTTTATACCCTACCGATTCAGCTTGGAATTCAGCTTAACACCAACTCCTGGCCGCCCGCGACCGCCACCACGTTCCATGCCGATATCGGATGCAATTGCCGACAGCCGGTCTATAGTTTTACTGCTTGTCGATGGTAGGCGAATGGACAGACAACGCCGCCTTTCGACGCCTGCCCCACCGGCGTTTGTTCTCCACGACACGGACGTATAACCACAACCAATCACCAAAGGACCTCGTTATGACGATCCAGAATTACAGCGACCTGGACCCCCAGGAAACGCAGGAGTGGCTTGATGCCCTCGAAGCGGTACTGGAAGCGGAAGGGCTGCAACGCGCCCATTTTCTCCTGGGCGAACTGCAAAACAAGGCCCGCGCCACCGGCGTCCACATGCCCTACAGCGCCAACACCCCCTACTTCAACACCATCCCGGTCGACCAGGAGGAGTACACCCCCGGCGACCCCGGCATGGAATGGCGCATCCGTTCGCTGATCCGCTGGAACGCGCTGGCCATGGTGATCAAGGCTAACCGCATCACCTCCGAACTGGGCGGGCACATCGCCAGCTTCGCCTCCAGCGCCACCCTCTATGATGTCGGCTTCAACCACTTCTGGCACGCCCCCGGCGACGCGCACGGCGGGGATCTGGTGTTCATCCAGGGCCACTCCGCCCCCGGTATTTACGCCCGCGCCTATCTGGAAGGACGGTTGAACGAGCAGCAACTCGACAACTTCCGGCAGGAGGTGGATGGCAACGGCCTCAGTTCCTACCCGCACCCCTGGCTGATGCCGGATTTCTGGCAGTTCCCCACCGTGTCGATGGGTCTCGGCCCGATCCAGGCCATCTACCAGGCGCGGTTCATGAAGTACCTGCACAATCGCGGCATCGTCAATACCGAAGGCCGCAAAGTCTGGTGCTTCTGCGGCGACGGCGAGATGGACGAACCGGAGTCCCTGGGCGCCATCGCCCTGGCCGCCCGCGAGAATCTGGACAATCTGATCTTCGTCATCAACTGCAACCTGCAACGGCTCGACGGTCCGGTGCGCGGCAACGGCAAGATCATCCAGGAACTGGAAGGCGATTTCCGAGGGGCGGGTTGGAACGTCATTAAGGTACTGTGGGGCTCATATTGGGATCCGCTGTTCGCCGCCGACAAGAAGGGCCTGTTGCTGAAACTCATGGAGGAGTGCGTGGACGGCGAGTATCAGAACTTCAAGGCCAAGGGCGGCGCGTACACCCGCGAGCATTTCTTCGGCAAGTACGAAGAACTGAAGCAGATGGTCAGCCACCTGTCCGACGAGGACATCTGGCGGCTGAATCGCGGTGGCCACGACCCGCACAAGATTTATGCGGCCTACGCCGCCGCGACCAAACATACCGGCCAGCCGACCGTGATTCTGGCCAAGACCGTCAAGGGCTACGGCATGGGCGTGGCCGGTGAGGGCAAGAACATCACCCACTCGCAGAAGAAGATGGGTGAACAGGCGCTACGCGACTTCCGCGATCGCTTCCACATCCCCATTTCCGACGACCAGCTCCAAGCCGCGCCGTTCTACAAACCGGCCGACGATAGCCCGGAAATCAAGTATCTGAAGGAACGCCGCGCCGCGTTGGGCGGTTATCTGCCGCAGCGCCGCCGTACCGCCGAACCGCTCATGGTGCCGCCACTGGCCACCTTCGACGCCCTGTTGCAGGACACCGGCGAGCGCGACATGTCCACCACCATGGCTTTCGTGCGCGTCCTCACGCAACTGGCGCGCGACAAGACCATCGGCCGCTCGGTCGTGCCCATCGTCGCCGACGAGGCCCGCACCTTCGGCATGGAAGGCATGTTCCGTCAGATCGGCATCTATTCGCCCCGAGGGCAGCTCTACGAACCGCAGGATGCCGACCAGCTCATGTTCTACAAGGAGGACAAGAAGGGGCAGATCTTGCAGGAAGGCATCAACGAAGCGGGCGCCATGTCCTCGTGGATTGCCGCCGGGACGGCTTATAGCAATCACGGCGTCAACATGATGCCGTTCTACATCTACTACTCGATGTTCGGCTTCCAGCGCATCGGCGACCTGGCCTGGGCGGCCGGCGATTTGCAGGCACGGGGCTTCCTGATCGGCGGCACCTCCGGGCGCACCACCCTGGCCGGCGAGGGGCTGCAACATCAGGACGGCCACAGCCAGATTTTCGCGCAGTTCATTCCCAATTGCGTGTCCTACGACCCGACCTTCTCCTACGAATTGGCGGTGATCGTCCAGGACGGGCTGCGGCGGATGCTCCAGGAGCAGGAAAACGTCTTCTACTACGTCACCACTCTGAACGAAAACTACCATCATCCGGCCATGCCGGAAGGCTCAGCGGAAGGCATCCTCAAGGGCATGTACCTGTTCCGTCAGGGCGAGGGCGACGGCCCTCGGGTGCAGCTCATGGGTTGCGGGTCCATTCTCCGCGAGGTGATCGCCGCCGCCGACCGGCTACGCGAGGATTGGGGCGTGGTGGCCGACATCTGGGCGACGCCGGGCATCAATGGCTTGACCCGCGAAGGGCAGGATACCGCGCGCTGGAACCTGCTACATCCCACCGAACCGCCGCGCCAGAGCTACGTCGAAACCTGCCTGGCCGACCATCCGGGACCCGTGGTGGCCGCCACCGATTACATGAAGTTATACGCCGAACAATTACGTCCCTTCATACCACGCCATTATCTGGTGCTCGGTACGGATGGCTACGGACGCAGCGACACTCGTGCCAAGCTGCGCCAACATTTCGAGGTGGATCAGTACTACGTCACGGTGACCGCGCTCAAGGCACTGGCCGACGAGGGGAAAATTCCCGTCGCCAAGGTCGCCGAAGCCATCGCCAAGTACGCCATCAACCCCGAAAAGCCGAACCCGCTGACGGTATAAGGGAGAATCCCGGTGAGCATCATTAAAGAAATTCATGTGCCGGATATCGGCGACTTCAAGGGCGTGGACGTCATCGACGTGCTGGTTGCCGCTGGCGACAGCGTCGATGTGGAAACACCGCTGATCATCCTGGAAACCGACAAGGCGTCCATGGAGGTGCCTTCCCCATTGGCCGGCGTGGTTCGGGAAGTCAAGGTCAAGGCTGGCGGCAAGGTCTCGCAGGGCGACCTGATTCTGTATCTGGATGTCGCCGAGAGCGTGTCCGCGCCCGAGCGTCCCGCCGCCGATGCCGGTGAAGCAGCCTCCGCCAGCAGTCCCGGCGAAGCGCGCGAGGTGCGAGTGCCGGACATCGGCGATTTCAAGAATATCCCGATCATCGAGGTGCTGGTCGCACCTGGGGATCATGTCGAAATCGACACGCCGCTGATCACCCTGGAAAGCGACAAAGCCAGCATGGAAGTACCCTCGCCCCATGCCGGCACGGTGCAAGGCATCGAGGTCAAGGTCGGCGACCAGGTCTCGCAGGGCGATCTGATCCTGATGTTGAGCACGAGCGGAGCCGACACCGCCGCCAAGCCGCAATTGCCGGACACGCTCAGCGCGATCACGCTCGGGCCGCGCGCCCCGAAGCCGGAAGGCGCACCGAAACCGCCGCCGGTCTCGAAGCCGCCGTCGGCCGATACAGCGCCGGCGGCCAGCTTCGCCAAGGTTCACGCCAGCCCCTCGATACGGCGTTTTGCCCGGGAACTGGGTGTCGATCTGACCCGCTTGGCCAAGGGTTCCGGTCCCAAGGGACGGATTCTCAAGGAGGACGTGCAAGCCTTCGTCAAGGGGGTGATGACGGGCGCGACCCCAGCGGCGGCCCCGGCGGGCGGCGTGACTGGCGGTGGCGTCCTGGATTTGCTGCCCTGGCCGAGCGTGGATTTCGCCAAGTTCGGTCCGGTGGAAGCCAAGCCGCTGCCGCGAATCAAGAAAATCTCCGGCGCCAACCTGGCACGCAACTGGGTAATGATCCCGGCGGTCACCTATCACGAAGACGCCGACATCACCGACCTGGAAGCCTTCCGCCTCCAGATCAACAAGGAGAACGAGAAAGCCGGCGGCGCCAAGCTGACCATGCTGGCCTTCCTGATCAAGGCCTGCGTCCGGGCGCTGCAAAAATTCCCGGAGTTCAACACCTCGCTGGACGGCGACAACCTGATCTACAAACAGTATTTCCACATCGCCTTCGCCGCCGACACCCCCAACGGACTGGTGGTGCCGGTGATCAAGGACGCCGACCGGAAAGGCATCTTCGACATCGCCGCGGAAACCGGCGAACTCGCCAAGAAGGCGCGCGACGGCAAGTTGGGACCAGCCGACATGCAAGGCGCCTGCTTCACCATTTCCTCGGTGGGCGGCATCGGCGGCACGGCCTTTTCGCCGATCGTCAACGCCCCGGAAGTGGCGATTCTGGGCGTCAGCAAATCGATCATGAAACCGGTGTGGGACGGCAAACAGTTCGGGCCGCGCCTGATCCTGCCGCTATCGCTGAGTGCCGACCATCGGGTGATCGACGGCGCGCTGGCGACCCGCTTCAATGTCTACCTCGCGCAACTGCTGGCGGATTTCCGCCGCGTGCTGCTCTAACCGGAGGCCGCTGCTCATGAGTCTCGTGGAAGTCAAAGTCCCCGACATCGGCGACTTCAAAGGCGTGGATATCATCGAGGTGCTGGTCAAGCCAGGCGATGTCCTTGCCCCGGAAGATCCGCTGATCGTACTGGAAAGCGACAAGGCCTCGATGGAAGTACCCGCGCCCCAGGCCGGGACGGTCAAGGAACTCAAGGTCAAGATCGGCGACAAGGTCTCCGAAGGCGATGTCATTCTGATGCTGGAAGCGAGCGCCGACTCGGCCACCGCCGCCGCCCCACCGGCCAAGCCCGCCGAACCCGCGTCCCCTCCGCCACCCGCGCCCGCGCCGGTTGCGGGTGCGTTTGCCGGCAAGGCCGATCTCGACTGCGAAATGCTGGTGCTCGGCGCCGGGCCGGGGGGTTACTCGGCTGCGTTCCGGTCCGCCGATCTGGGCATGAAGACCGTGCTGGTGGAACGCTACCCGACCCTGGGCGGCGTTTGCCTCAACGTCGGCTGCATTCCCTCCAAAGCCCTGCTGCATGTGGCGGCGGTCATGGACGAGGTCACGCACTTCGCCGACCTGGGCGTGACCTTCGGCACACCCACCGTGGATCTGGACAAGCTGCGCGCTCACAAAGGCAAGGTGGTGGGCAAGCTGACCGGCGGATTGGCGGGCATGGCCAAGGCGCGCAAGGTGGAAACCGTGCGCGGCTACGGGAGTTTTCTCGATCCCCATCATCTGGAAGTTGAACTCACCGCCGGCGACGGCCAGGACAAGAGCGGCGAGAAAAAAATCGTCCGCTTCGAGAAGTGCATCATCGCCGCCGGCAGTCAGGCGGTGCATCTGCCCTTCATCCCGGACGACCCGCGCATCGTCGATTCCACCGGCGCGCTGGAACTGCGCTTCATCCCGAAGCGGTTGTTGGTCATCGGCGGCGGCATCATCGGCTTGGAGATGGCCACGGTCTATTCGACGCTGGGCGCGCGCATCGAAATCGTGGAAATGCTCGATGCGATCATGCAGGGTCCCGATCGAGATCTGTTCAAGGTCTGGGAGAAGATGAACGCCAAGCGCTTCGACAAGATCATGCTCAAGACCAAGACGGTCGCGGTCGAAGCCAAGCCGGAAGGTTTGCTGGTGACCTTCGAGGGCGACAACGCCCCGGCCGAACCGCAACTGTACGACATGATCCTGCAATCGGCGGGTCGCTCGCCCAATGGCAAGAAAATCGGCGCGGAGAAAGCAGGCATTGTGGTCAGCGATCGGGGTTTCATCCCGGTGGACAAGCAGATGCGCACCAACGTGCCGCATATCTTCGCCATCGGCGATCTGGTCGGCCAACCGATGCTGGCGCACAAGGCCGTGCATGAAGCCCATGTCGCCGCCGAAGCCGCCACCGGGCAAAAGAGCTTCTTTGACGCCAAGGTGATTCCCGGCGTGGCCTACACCGATCCAGAAGTAGCCTGGGTAGGTTTGACCGAAGCGGAAGCCAAGGCCCAGGGCATCAAGGTCGGCGTGGGTAAGTTCCCCTGGGCCGCTTCCGGCCGCGCCATCGCCAATGGTCGCGACGAGGGCTTCACCAAACTGATCTTCGACGAGGATAGCCATCGCATCGTCGGTGGCGGCATCGTCGGCACCCATGCCGGGGATATGATCAGCGAGGTGGCGCTGGCCATCGAAATGGGCTGCGATCCGGCGGACATCGGCCTGACCATCCACCCGCACCCGACTTTGGGTGAGTCGGTCGGCATGGCGGCGGAGGTGTTCGAGGGCGTTTGCACCGACCTGCCGCCGATGAGAAAGAAAAAGTAAGCATCTCGCGGGTCCACCCGTTCTCAATGACGGGTGGACCCGTTTCTTGAATTCACTCGATCAGGACCCACTTGCATGGCCGCACTCGAAGTCGTGAAAATCGACATGAAGCAAATGACGGCGATTCCCCAGGAGACCAGCCAGACCTGCTGGTTCTCCTGCTATCAAATGATGCTGCAATGGAAAGGCTACGGCACCGGCAAGATCGGCGATTACAAAGGGGAATTTCCGCCCGCCCCGATCAAGGAAAAACTCGAAGCCGCGAAAATCGATTGGAACGATGCAGTATCGACCGGGCTCAAGGGCAAGGATTTTCGCAAGGCTGCCCACGCGCTGGGTTTGGAAGCCAACGGTGTGGGCCAGCCGTGGACAACTCAAGACTTAAAGCGATTCTTGTCGTACCCCAGCCCCATCTGGGTGGCCGGCAACTGGGATAACTTTTTCCATGTCGTCGTGGTGACCGGGGTCGAAATCGACAATGACCTGGACTGGGACGAGGTCGGCACGCTCAAGGATCGGTCGAAAGTCACGTACATCGACCCGAATTGGAAAGGCGCCAAACAAGCGAGCATCGAAACGCGATCTTGTTATTCCTGGTTGCCTGGTTCTTATGCATACAAAGGCATCATCGGCGCTTGGCAAGTGTGGAAGAAAAGCTGAATGCCGACGCATCGTCGGATGGTGATGGCCCAACCAAGGACAAAGTAGAGGCTCCCATCATGCACGACCACGACTTCGATGAAGAATCGTATGACCCGGAAGCGCCCCGGCCGCCCAGCAAAAGCCAACGCAAGCGGGAGGCCACCGCCTTGCAGGATCTGGGCGAACACCTGGTGAAGCTCACCCCGACGCAGTTGCGGCGGGTGCCGCTGCCGGAAGATTTGTTGGCCGCGGTACGAACGGCGCAGGCCATTCCGCAGCGGGGGGCACGCAAGCGGCAACTGCAACTCATCGGCAAACTGATGCGCCGGCTCGACGACCCGGAGCCGATCCGCGCCGCCCTGGCCACCCTGGTGGCGCCGCGCCATCTGAGTTGAACCCATTCAAGCGGCATCTCCCAGCCGGTAACCGACTCCGCGCACGGTACGAATGACCCGTGGATCGAGCTTGCGGCGCAGATTGTGGATGTGGACCTCGACGGCATTGCTTTCCACTTCCTCGCCCCAACCGTACAGCCGATCCTCCAACTGTTCGCGGGACAACACCGCGCCCGGCGTTTCCAACAACGCGTGCAGCAACGTGAATTCCCGCGCCGACAGGGGTACCGGCTGCCCGCGATACTCAACTCTATGCGCGACCGGATCGAGCCGCAGCGTTCCCACCTCGATCAGATCGCGCGCCCGCCCGGTCTGGCGGCGCAACAAGGCCCGCATCCGCGCCAGTAGTTCAGTCAGATCGAACGGCTTCACCAAATAATCGTCGGCGCCGCTGTCCAGGCCCTTGACCCGGTCCGGCACCGCATCGCGGGCGGTGAGCACCAACACCGGCACGGCATTGCCGCGCTGGCGCCAGTCGCGTAGCACCGCCAGCCCGTCCTTTCTCGGCAGACCCAAATCCAACAGCACCAACGCATATTCGGTGGTCTCCAGCGCCAGTTCCGCGTCGCGCCCGTCCCGTGCCCAGTCCACGGTAAATCCTTCGCCGCGCAACCCCTTGCGCAGGCTGTCACCGATCATCTCGTCATCCTCCACCAGCAATACGCGCATCCCGAACGCTCCGCTCCACTCGATTGTCAGTACAACCCAGGCAATGAGCTTACAATTGCCCGGCTTCCGCTTCCATCCGACTGGAGAATCGATCCTGACCAACCCACCCTTGTCCTGGCTGCTGCTGCTTGGCGCGCTGACCGCTTTCGCGCCGATGTCGATCGACATGTATCTGCCCAGCCTGCCGGCCATTGCCGCCGCGTTCGCCACCGATTCCGCCGCCGCCCAATACACCCTGGCCAGTTTCTTTATCGGATTGGCGCTGGGTCAGGCCGTCTATGGTCCGCTCGCCGACCGTTACGGCCGCAAGCCGCCGCTATATGCCGGATTGGCGCTCTACATCGTGGCCTCGATCGGCTGCGCGCTGGCACCCGACATTGCCACCTTGACCGTGCTGCGGTTCGTGCAGGCGATAGGGGGTTGCGCCGGCGTGGTGATCGCGCGGGCCGTGGTGCGCGACCGCTTCGATGCGCGGACCTCGGCCAAGATTTATTCACTACTGATGCTGGTGATGGGATTGGCGCCGATTCTGGCCCCCATCATGGGTGGCTGGATTCTGGCGCTGGCGAGCTGGCGCGCGATTTTCGGAGTACTGGCCCTGTTCGGATTCGCCACCCTGCTGCTCAGTTGGCGCCACCTGCCGGAAACTCGTCCAGCGAACGCGATCGGTGACGGCGGAGTCGGCGCGGCCCTGCGCGTCTACGGCGACTTGTTGCGCGACCGGAATTTCATCGGGTACGCCCTGAGCGGCGGATTCGCGCTGGGCGGCATGTTCGCCTACATCACCGGTTCGCCGCATGTCTTCATCGAACTGTACGGCGTGCCGGCGCAATACTACGGCTGGCTGTTCGGACTCAACGCGCTGGGGCTGATCGCCAGCTCGCAGTACAACCGCCGGCTGCTGACGCACCACACCGCCGATGCGATCCTGCGTCGCGCCAACCGCGTGACCGTGCTGCTGGGACTGGTGCTGCTGGCGGTCGCGGCCAGCGGCTGGGGTGGCCTGCCGATACTGCTGATCCCGCTGTTCGGCTACATCGCCAGTCTCGGCTTCACCGGACCCAACGCCATGGCCTGCGCACTGGCGCATCAGGGCATTCGCGCCGGCAGCGCCTCGGCCCTGATCGGCTCGCTGCAATTCGGCGTGGCCACGGTTTCCAGCATGCTGGTCGGATTGCTGGGCGGCGGCTCGGCACTCTCGATGGCGGCGGTGATCGCCGGCTGCGGCGTACTGGCCTACGGCGCGCATCGGCTGCTGGTCGGGGAGGGAATGCCCGAATGACCAAAGCCTCGCGGACCCTTCACGGAGGTTGCCCTTGAAAATCTGGATCGATGCGGACGCCTGCCCGGCTCCGGTGAAAATCATCGTATTCCGCGCCTCGCAACGGGTCAGCGTAGCGGTCACGCTGGTCGCCAACCAACGGCTGCAAACGCCGCCCTCGCCTTTGATCACGGCGGTGCAGGTCAGCCAAGGCTTTGACGAGGCCGATGACTACATCGTGCGACAGGCCACCGCCAGCGATCTGGTCATCACCGCCGATATCCCGCTGGCGGCACGACTGGTGGAACGGGGCGTACCCGCGCTCAACCCACGCGGCGAGCTGTACACCCAGGACAACGTGCGGGAGCGGCTGGCCTTGCGCAACCTCAAGGAAGAATTGCGCTCGGCGGGCACCCTGACCGGCGGCCCGCCGCCTTACAACGACCGCGACAAGCAGGCGTTCGCCAACGGCCTGGATCGCTGGCTGGCACGCCACCGGGCTCGCTAGCGGGTCTTCCGCATCCACCCCTTCCCCAACACCAGCCAAATCCAGGTCATCGACTGCCCCGCCAGCACCAACCCGAGGCCCAGCGATACCCGATATCGGCGTAGCCGCCGCCCGCCAGCGGCCAGTGATTGATCATCGCGCCCATGCCCCACTGCCCGGTGAAGGCCGCCACGAATACCAGCAGATTCAGCGCCGTGTTGACTCGTCCCGACAACGTCAGGGGAAAGGACTGCGACAACACCGCATAGCTCAACACTCCGCTGGTGCCGAAGAACCCGAACGCTATCCACAATGGCAACAGTGGTCCCCAGTCGAGCAGAATCGCCAATTGCACCCCCATGAACAGCACCATCCCACTGGCCGACACCGCCAGTGGCGGGATACCGTGGCGAGTCAAGCGATAAGCCAGTTGCCCCATGCCCAGAAAGCCCGCCACCATCGCCACCGCCACCCAAAACAGACAATTTGCCGCCGCCAGCTTGTCCAGACCGGACACGTCGCGCAGCCACGGACCGGCCCACAAACCTTGAATCGACAGAAACGAGGATTGCGACAACACCGCGCCCGGTGCGATTCGCCAGAACACCGGACTGCGGAATAGACCCGCTATCTCCCGCCATTGCGCTCGCCAATCGCCGACTGCCGTCTCGTCGCCATCCCGCTCCGGTACCGCCAGCAACAGGGCAGCCGCGACCAGGCAACTCAAACCCGCCAGCACGACGAACAAGCCGCGCCAGTCGATCACCCTCAGCGCGGCTTCCACCGGCGCGGTGGCGACCAACGCCCCCCAAGCCGCCGGCCGCCAGCACCCAGCCGTTGAGCGCCGGCAATCGCGCGGCCGGAAACCACAGCACGAAGGCTTTGAAGCTAGCCATCAAGCAAGCCGATACACCCAAGCCGATCAAACCTCGCCCCACGATCAACTCCAGCGCGCTGTCGCTGACCGCGAACAAGCCGGCGCCGCCGCCGCGAACAACAGCAGCGTCGCCTCCACCCGGCGTGGCCCGAATCGGTCCAACAGCATGCCCAGCGGCAGTTGAAACGCGGCGAAGGTCAGGAAATAGACACTGGTCAGCAAACCGAGATCGGTGGCGTCCAGCCGCAACTCGGCCACCAGATAAGGCGACAGCACCGCATTGATGGTGCGATACAGATAGGACAGGAAATAACCGGCGGCGAACGGCAGGAAAATCCGCGCCGCCACGGCTTGGGAGAACCCCATCGCCGTCGCTCCGTTCATGACCTGGGTTCCGGGCGCGGTCTATCGATGCGGGGACAGCCGATACACCCGCTCCAGCAACCAAGTCAAACCACGCTCCCGCCAGCGTGACTCCTCGGCCAGCGCATCGCGGGTGTAGAGCAATTCCACTTCATGGGTGGCCTGGTACAGCGCCCGCACCTCCGCCTCGCCGACCGCGAACGGCGGTCCCGCCAATACACTCTGATCGTACTCCAGGGTCACCAGCAGCACCCGCGTCCCTACCGGCAGGATCGCATCGAGATGGCGGGCGTAGCGCGCGCGCATCGGCGGCGGCAACGCGATCAGCGAAGCCCGGTCGTAAATCCCGGCGGCATCGGCTAGATGCTGGGGTTCCAGGTCGAAAAAATCGCCGAGCAGAATACGGATCTCATCGACTTCCCAGATCTCGAACGCTCCTTCTCGCCAGCGGCGCGGCCTCAGCCCGTTCTCGGTGAAAAACGCTTCGACCGCGAGCCGGCTGATTTCCACGCCGGTCACCGGATGGCCTTCGCCGGCCAGCCACAGCAGATCGCGGCTCTTGCCGCACAGCGGGGCGAACACTCGCTGACCGGGACGCAGGTCGAGCTGGGTCCAAAATTGCTGGAGATGAACGTTGATGTCCTGTTGGTGAAAACCGATCTCGCTTCGCTCCCAGCGTTCGTGCCAAAAACTCGGTTCCATGGTCGTGCATCCAGGTTGGGTGAAAAAGAGTCAGCCCGGCCACCAAGCGCGGGGCGTGAACAGCGCGCCAGCGCCCTGCAACAGATAACGCAGGTTCTTGCCGGCGCCACGCTGGCAGGCGTAGAAAACGTCGCTCATTAGCCGTGTCTCGCGGGGCGCGCCGGCCGGCAAGATCAATTGCGTGGGACCGATCAACCCGGCCGGCGCCCGATCGGCGAGCCGCTCCCACTCCTCCCGCTGGCTGTCGGTAGCCTGCTCCGGGGTCAGCGGCTCCGCGCCCACCAGTCGCAGATCGCCGCTCACCACCGCCAACAAGCGCGGCAGGTGACGCAGCAACGGAATCGAGGTCATCCACTGCATGGTGACGAACGCCCGCCGCCGCCGAACGCCAAATTCATCGAATTCCAGGCGATTGCCGCGCAGCCGGGTCTCGCGCAAGGGATCGTCGAAATTCTCGACCAGCGCGGCGACCAGCGCCAACGGCCACAACGGCAGCGACAATAGCAACAGCAGTAACCCCCATAAGCGATCGAACGGCGCGGCCAGCACGTCGCCCAGCACCGTTTCGTGCTGGCTGGTCGGCGTGAAAGTCTCGATCATCGACCGCACCGCCCCGGTATCGACCTGAATCAGTCGATTGCCTTGGATAATGGCGTTCCGCACTTCCAACCGCTCACCGATGTAGGCATCCGACAACACCACACTGTCGCGCAGGATGGCATGACGATCCACGGTCACTCGGTTGGCGATCACCACCTCGCCGTAAAACTCGGCGCTGGCTTCAACCCGGCAGTTCTCGCCGACGAAAACGACCCCCTGCTCCGGGCCGCGCGGTGACACCCTGGAACGCGGTCCCACGGTCAGCCTCGGCGCCACCTGCTGGCCCGGCACGATCAGGCCCGGAAAACGGCCGGCGGCGGCGTCGAGATTAGCTCGATGGTAAGCACTCGGCGATTCCAGTCGATTCAGGGCGGCACCGGGCACTTCCACCACCGGCCAGGTGGGCGGCATCTCAACCGGTTCGGCGGACCAGCGCAACGGCTCCAACCCGCCCCGGCCGCCGGCACGGTGCAGGCACAGGCTCACCGGCGCATTCGCCGCTCGGCCGTATACCACTGGACCGCTCACCTCGGCCGCCAAGCGCAGAAACTCATTCAGCGCCGCGCCGTGCAGCACATCGCCTCGCAAGGCGAGCAACTCGTCGGCCAGTTGGGATTGGCAATTTTCCACCACGGCATCCGGGTCTTCCTCGCCGCAAGTAAGGACATAATGCAACCGCATCTCCCAACGGCCACCGTCGCCTAGCGCCAACCGGAGTTCGTCGGCGAAGGGCGAAACCGCCACCACCGCCTCGCTCAGGCCGGCGGCACCCAGCGCTTCCAGGGTGTGCTCCAGCACCGATTTGCCCAGCACCGGCAACAGCGCGGCGCAAGTCCGGTCGGTCAGCGGCTCCAGTTCCCGGCCCAGCCGGTCGGCGAAAATCAGCGCCTGCATGGTCAGTAGACCCCTCGCTTCAGTAGCATGACCGGCACGGTCTCAAGAGGAAAAGGGCAACGAGAAGGAGGAAAGTCGGGTCCAGCACCAACCTTGCCAGCGCCAATCCTGGCCTTCCGCCGCCAAGGCGCCTCGCCAACCGGCATCCAGCGGGAGGTTCAACACGCTCCATTCCCGGCCCGAGGCCTCCCGCAAACCGACCCGACCATCCGGCAACCGATCGTCCGGGAAACAAACCTCCAGGCTTCGCAAACCGCTGGCCAAACCGTCGCCCAGTGCCTTGGCGATCGCTTCCTTACGGGTCCAGCAGCTAAAAAAAGGCTTCCCGGAATCGTTCCGCCGGCAGCACCTGAAACGCCGCCCACTCACGCGGCGTGCACACGCGCTCGGCCACCGACGCATCGTTCACCACCCGATTCAGGCACTCCAAATCCACGCCAACCTCGCGACGGGCTATCGCATACAACGCTCGCTCGCCGCTGTGCGACAGGTTGAAACGCAGACCCGCGTCGGCATCCTCACCCGCCAACAGCGGCTTGCCGCGCGGCCCACAAGCGAAACACAGCGCCTTTGCGGGCCGATTCAGGTACGCGCCCAACAATTCCCGCAGCAGGCCGCGCCCGACGACAAAACGATCGCGGTGTGCGGGAAAGTGAAACCGCGCCGCCCGCTCCCGCTCGTCCGCCGTCAGCGTCGCTGTCAGTTGCGCCAAGGACTTCGGCGGCTGATCCAGATCCGCCAACCACAGATGGATGCCGTCGGCGGTCAGCGCCGGTTTCCAGCCATCGACGGGCGCCTCCGACCAAATTGACGCAATCGTCCTATCGTTCATCGGCGCACACGGTTACAGTGAGCGCCCATTCAGCCACCGATTCCAGGGGAAACATCCCATGAGCCATACCATCGACATCAAAGTGCGAGGCTACCACCTCGACCTGTTCCGCCACGTCAACAACGCCCGTTATCTGGAATTTCTGGAGGAGGCCCGCTGGAATCTGCTGGAAAGCCGGGGCAACATGGATCTTCTGGAACAGCACGGCTACACCTTTGCCGTGGTCAATATCAACATCAACTACCGTCGCGCCGCCTTCATGGGCGAAATCCTGCAAATTGCCACCTCGGTGAAAACCATCGGCACCCGCAGTTGCGTAATGCACCAGCGGGTCACTCTCAAGGACAGCGATACCGTGGTTGCCGACGCCGACGTCACCTTCGTCATCGTCGACACCCACACCGACAAGGCCGCGCCGCTGGAGGGCGAATTGCGGGTGGCGATAGAGCGGCTGGCAACTTGAGCGCGGGCGCGGCTCATCCCTCACGACCGCCCTCCCAGCGCCAGGCATGGGCAACGATGGTCGCCAGATCCGCGTAACGCGGGTTCCACCCCAGTTCGGCCCGCGCCCGTCTGGAATCGGCCACCAGCCGCGCCGGATCGCCCGGCCGGCGCTCGCCGTATACCACTGGAATTTCGCGGCCGGTGACGGCGCGGGCGGTGTCGATCACTTCCCGCACCGAGAAACCGTTGCCGTTGCCGAGGTTGAAAGCGCCGCCGCCAGCCCCGTCCCACAACCGTTGCAGCGCCAACAGATGCACCTCGCACAGATCGGTCACATGGATGTAGTCGCGGACACAGGTGCCGTCCGGCGTGTCGTAGTCGGTGCCGAATACGGTGATGTTCGGCCGGCGGCCGGCGGCGGCTTGCAACACCAGCGGAATCAAATGGGTCTCCGGCTCATGGCGCTCACCCAGTTCGCCGTCGGGATCGGCACCGGCGGCGTTGAAGTAACGCAGGCACACCGCTTTCAACCCGTAAGCCACCTCGTAATCCGACAGCATCTGCTCGACCATCCACTTGCCGCGTCCGAAGGGGTTGATGGGATTCTTGGGATGATCCTCGTCGATGGGTGTCCGCAGCGGTTCGCCGAAAATCGCCGCCGTGGACGAAAAGATGAAGTGGTTGATCCGATGCGCGACCATCGCATCCAGCAAATACTGAGTCTTGAACACGTTGTTGAGATAGTACTTGGCCGGCTCGCGCACCGATTCGCCGACTTGGATATGGGAGGCGAAATGCAGCACGCCGTCGAAGCGCGAGGTTCTGAGCAACTCATCCAGCAGGTCCCGTTCGCCCAGATCCCCCAATACGAAGCGTCCGCCCTTGACCGCGTCACGGTGGCCGGCGGACAGATTGTCCAACACCGTCACCTCGAACCCCCGCTGGCAGAGCAGCTTGACCATGTGGGAACCGATATAACCCGCTCCGCCGACCACGAGCACACGCATGGGGATTTTTCCTCTATTTTCGATACTTACAGGTTAATCAATGTGGCGTTCCCATACCGACCACCCTGTGACTGGGATACATGGAATCACTTGGATCACCAATCGCGGCACACTCTGGACAGGTTCATCGGCAGGAGGATCGGGAGAAAAGCGGCATGAAACATCGCTGCGGCGCATCCTGCGATACTTGGCGCCCGAACAGGGTCAGGGCCGCGAACGAGCACGATCGGTCTCGCAACCCGAACGACGACGAATAAGCGGCCCTGCTTCAAGCACTGCGGTAGGTTCGCTCAAACCAGCCCCGCAAGGTAACCGGAATCAAGTTCGCATCCGGCATTTTTCCGGCAATCCGGCTCGCCGTCGACGGTCTAGGCACTTCGCTCGCGGTGCAGGCGCAGCAAGCGCTCCATCAACTGTTCGATCTCGACTTCCAGCGCGATCTTCTCCTGTTCCGCCTGACGATCGCGCGCCGCCAGCTTTTCTTCCAACTGCTGGCGTTCCCGCTGGGCTTGTTCCACTTGTCGACGCAACTCGTGCGTCTCCTGATCCACAAGCTCGGCCAACTCGGACGAGGGAATCTCGACGCTCGCAATCGTCGCCTGTTCCCGCAATACCCGGCGCTCGGCCTGCAACCGCTCCAACTGCTCCCGCATCGCCTGACATTCTTCTTCCCAAGCCAACCGCTGCTGGTCCAATTCCCGCGCCGCCGCCGACTTGATCTGTTCCGCCAAACGCTGGCTGTCCGGCGACGGGCCGTAACCGCTGTGACTGGCTCGTGCTTTCTGCAGCGACAGATTGTCTTCCAAGGTATTCATCTGGATCTGCAAAGCCAGTCGCTCGCGCTCCCACGACTCCTGTTGCTGCTCCAAGCGCTCGTCCAGCGCCGCCTTATCCTGCCGCAGCACCCGCAACTGTTCCTCGAACTGACTGTTATGCAGCAACAAGCTGTGCCGTTCGCGCTCCCATTGCTCGCTGTCCCGCGCGAAACGGTCCTGCAGTGCCACTTGCTCCCGTTCGAGACGTTCGATGGTATCGCGCAGCTTGGCGACCTCGCGCAGATGGGCTTGCTGTTGCTGGTCGCCAGCGGTTTGCAGATCGGCGCATTGTTGCTCCAGCGCGGCATAACGCGCGCGCTCCTGCTCCAGATCGCCTTCGAACCGCTGCTGCTGCTGCTGCTGCTGCTGGCGAACCTGATAAAGTGCCGTCCGCTCATCCTGCAAGGTACCTTGCAGTTCGCTGTATTTTATCTGGTCGTCGGTGAGTTCCGTTTGAGCCTGCGCTAGATCCCGCCGCAAGCTTCGGTAGGGCAACAGGTAGATCATCATGCCACCGGCCACCAAGCCGATCACTCCAATAATCAGATATATCATGATGTCCGCCATCACTGCTTCGCTCGCCATGGTGTGCATGGACACATTCCCCGCTGGTTTCGGCGCGGGGTACCCACCCTTTCAGCGCAGCACATACGCCAGTACCGACGCGCCAACGCCGGCCGCCGCCGCCCACCCCGCCGCCAAATGAATGCGTCGTTGCAGGTCGCGCTGGGCGTCCGCCCACAACTGGCGTGTCGTTTGTTCGGCCGCCGCCGCCGCCGCGTCGGCTTGACTGACGGCCGCCTGGGTAGCCGCCGCTTCCGCAGCCGTGGTTGCCCGCGACACCATCTCCCGCGCCACGTTCTCCGCCGCTTCACGAGCATCCAGGCCGGCTTTTTGCGTGGCTTCGGCAAACCGCAGGCTCAACTGCCGCACCAACCGGTTGGACAGATCGTGCAGTTGATGTTGGCATACCTGACCCGCCACTTCCCGCGCCAGCTCTTCGAAATCGGCCCGTGCTTCGCGTCGGTAGGTCTCCAACCGCTGCTCCATCAACGGCAGCATCTGCGTTCGCAACGCGGCTTCGCTGGGTTGGACCTCGCGCGGTTCCGGCGGCTGCCATGCCGCTAGTTGTTCCGCGCAAATACGGCCGGCGATCCGAGCGCAGGTTTCCTGCTGGCTGGTTTCCACATCCTGCCGCAGTTTGGCAACCACATCGTTGATCAGCGGCAGCACCTGCGTCTCGATCGCCTCGTAGAAAACCTGCTCGGCTTTTTCGAGAGCAATCGCGCCGACCTGGTCGGCCGTCATGCCTTCGGCGGTCGGCGTTGCCGTAACCGGTTCCGGCGAGCTGGGCGGAGGGAGATTGGCGGCATCGAACAGCACGTTAAACCGTTCGAGAATCGCCCCGAGGGTCTCGGGTATCGCCGGCTTGCTCAGCACACCGACAGCGCCGGCCGCCTGGGCTTCATCCTGATAGGAAGGCTCGTCCTTCGAGGTATACATAGCCACCGGAATTGAGGCGGTGGCGGGGCTGTTCTTGATCTGGCGCACCGCCGTAAGGCCATCCATGCAGGGCATGGTATGGTCCATGAAGATCGCATCCGGATGCTGGTCACGCAGATAGCTCAGCGCTTCTTCCGCCGAATCCACGGTATCCACGGTCATGCCGAAACCCTGCAACATCTTGCGCAACATCAGCCGCGCCGACTTGGAGTCATCTACAACAAGGACATGTCGGACTGGCATAGAGACCCCCCTGGTTTTTTTTTCATGCAGATTAGCAGGATTTCCTCACGTTAAGAACGATTCTAACCGAACCGACGACGCTTACGCGGGATGCAGACATGGCGCCCTGTAAAGTTGGTAATCCATGACGACGACGCGATACACCGCGCGCGCCACGGAAGGAAGCAACGATCCGCATCGCCCTCTCGACCGCCATCGGACAGCCGCCCCCCTCTCAACGCCGACGACACGAGAACGCGCGTGGTGTAAACAAAGCACAACACCTGACCGAACGACGCCAGCGAATAGTTCAGCTTTTTCTCTCGTCCAGACCCAGTTTAAATCCCAGCAAGATGGAATCGAAAAGCAATAACGATGCCTAGCCCGCGAAAAACAGCTAGCATCAAAGCTGTGGGGGCCTTTCGATCGCACCGGACACGACGGCGCGCGGGCTGCCGAGTTCGTCGCTTGGCGGACCGGGAGCACAGTCAGCCAAAGCGAGCGCCAAGGCGATTGGCTTCAGATGTCACAAAAAGTCCATTCCTGACCCGGGCGGACCGCTTTGCGTCACTGGATGCTCATCGGAATGGTCATGATGGCGCCGTCGGAAAGTTGCGGGCCGCCATGCACCCCAGGACAACCGGTGCAACCGGGCGCTCGATCAGCATCGCGCCCGTCAGGACATCGCATCGATCAAGTGCGGCGCCTCAGCGCGACATGGGCGGTAATCAGCTCGGGAACCCGCCGTCGCCATTCCTCATCGTGGCAGGCCGCAAGCAACTGGTGGAATAAACCACCGGCAAAGGCCCAGGTATCCAAGGCCACCATGTGGGGTTCGAGACCAAGGCGCAAGGTACCTCGTTCCCGAGCCCGGCGGTACGCCACTTCCACCTGGTCGAGAAAATCCAGCGCGGGCTTGTTGAGTTCGGCCTGTACCGCAGCGAACTCACCGACGTACTCACAGCGCGAAGCCATGATCTCGAACAGTTGCCGCACTTCCTGGCAACTTTCCAGGGCGTGAAAGAATTCCTGCAACGCCTTCTCGACCCCCTCCAGCGGATCATCGAGATCTTCCGCCAGCAGAAAACTACCGGTCCTAGCCAATAGTGGGGGCGATATCTGCTCCCGTATGGCGAAGAACAGATCCGCCTTGTTGGCGAAGTGCCAATAGACAGCACCACGGGTCACGCCGGCGGCTTCCGCCACTTTCTCCAGCGAGGTGCGACTGACCCCGCATTCGTGAAAGACCCGACGGGCCGCATCGATGATCTGTTGACGGGTACGTTCCGCTTCTTCCTTCGTTTTTCGGGCCATCAAAATGTCTCTCGTACTTGAACAGATCCACCGGCACGCCAGGTCATCGGCTGAATCTTGCAAGAATCTCGGGCTGGACGAGGATCGGATACGTTCCATCCAAATGATAGGAATCGCAATTCTCATTCGTTCGACTATTTACATACATACACGATTGTATATAATTACCTCCATCTTGCCAATCATTGGAGATCAACCGTGCTCCGCACTCGAATCCCGCCTGGCCGTTCCAGCGGCTTGCGCCCCGCTCTATATGGCGCTGTCCTCCTGGTGGCGCTGGTTACCGGCTGTTCGAAGTCCGGATCAGCCCCTGCCAATCAAGCCGCTGCTCCGCCGCCGTTGCCGGTCACGGTGGCGGCAATGCAGCCGACTCAGGTTCCCATCGTTGTCGAAGTCATGGCGCAAACCGAAGGCGCCAAGGAAACGGAAGTCCGCGCCCGGGTCGGCGGCATCCTGATCAAGCAGTTGTATGAGGAAGGCGAACCGGTCAAACGCGATCAGCCGCTGTTCCAGATCGATCGCGTGCCTTACGAAATCGCATTGGCGCGGGCGCGGGGCAATCGGGCCGAGGCCAAGGCCAAACTGGAACAAGCGGTGCGCGAAGCCAATCGCTTGAAGGGATTGCTGGACCGGAAATCCATCAGTCGTAAGGAATACGACGATGCGACCTCCACCCAGGCCCTATCCCAAGCGGCGGTCAATGTGACCGAGGCGGCCGTGCGTCAGGCGGAATTGGATCTGTCCTACACCACGGTCACCGCGCCGGTGGCGGGCATCTCGGGGCGGGCGGCAAAGTCGGTCGGTAACCTGATCACCACCAGCGACAATCTATTGACGTCCATCCATCAGTCCGACCCGATCTGGGTCCGGTTCAGCCTATCCGACAGCGATATGGCGCGGGTACCGGGTGGTCGTCTGACCCAAAAAGTCGTGACCGGTGTCGAGCTGGTCTTACCGGATGGCTCCCTCTATCCCCATCGTGGCCGGCTGAATTTCCTCGCGTCCAGCATCGATCCGAATCTGGGTACGCAACAGTTTCGGGCCACTTTCGATAATCCCGATCGGTTTTTGCTACCCGGTCAGTTCGTGCGGGTTCGTGTCTTGGCCGGTGAACGGCAGAGCGTATTCCTGGTGCCGCAGGCGGCGGTGGTCCAGAACGCCCAGGGTTATTTGGTCTTTGTCGTCGATGCCGAGAACAAGGTCACGCCGCGTCCGGTGCAGACCGGCGATTGGCAGGGTCAGGATTGGGTCATCCTCGGTGGCCTGAAGGCCGGCGATCAGGTCATCGTCGATAACCTCATGAAATTGCGGCCCGGCGCGGTCGTTGCTCCGCATCCGCCTCAGGACGCGCCCTCGGCGTCCGCGACCACTCAGCCCCACGGCTAAGCGGAGTTCGCCATGTCTCGATTCTTCATCCATCGCCCGATTTTCGCCTCGGTGATTTCCATCATCATCGTCATTGCCGGGATCATGGCGGCCCGCGTGCTGCCGATAGCCCAATACCCGGAAATCGCGCCTCCGACGGTCATCATCTCCGCCAGTTATCCCGGCGCTTCCGCCGAAACCTTGACCAAGACCGTGGCCGCCCCGATCGAGGAACAGCTTTCCGGGGTGGAAGGGTTGATCTATTTCAACTCCACGGCGGCTTCCGACGGTCAGGTCGCCATCACCGCCACCTTCGAGGTGGGCACCGATATCGATATGGCCACGGTGAACGTGAACAATCGTGTGAAAATCGCCGAGCCGCGTCTGCCGGACGTGGTGCGCCAGTACGGTGTCAACGTACAGAAGCGCTCCAACGAGATCCTGATGGTGGCCACCATCACCTCGCCGGACAGCAGCCGCAGCGCCCTCTATCTGTCCAACTACGCCCTGGCGAACATCCTGGACGATCTCAAGCGTATTTCCGGCGTGGGCGATGCCCAGATCTTCGGCGCCCTGGACTACTCCATGCGGGTCTGGCTCAAGCCCGATCGCATGGCGCAACTGGGGGTGACCACCACCGACGTCGCGAATGCCATCGCGGCGCAAAACAAGCAGAACGCCGCCGGTAAGATCGGTCAGGAACCGGCTCCCGACGGCCAGCAACTGGTCTACACGGTGACCGCCAAGGGCCGACTCATTACCCCGGAACAGTTCGGCGACATCGTGGTGCGCGCCCAAGGTCCCAACGGCGTCTTGCGCGTCCGGGATATCGCCCGCCTAGAACTGGGCGCCCAGAACTACGACTCGTCCACCACCCTGTTGGGCAAGCCGGTGATCGGCATCGGCATCTTTCTCCAGTCCGGCGCCAATGCCCTGGAAGTCGCCCAATCGATTCGGACGAAGCTGGAAGAGCTGAAACAGAAGTTTCCGAGCGGCGTGGATTACGTGGTGCCCTTCGATACCACCAAATTCGTGGACGCTTCCATTCGCGAGGTCGTCCAAACCCTGGCGGAAGCGTTGCTGTTGGTGGTGGCGGTGGTCTATCTGTTCCTGCAAAGCTGGCGCGCAACCCTCATTCCCATGGTGGCGGTGCCGGTGTCCCTGATCGGCACCTTCGCCGGCCTCTGGATCTTCGGTTTTTCCATCAACACCCTGACCCTGTTCGCCATGGTGCTGGCCATCGGCATCGTGGTGGACGACGCCATCGTGGTGCTGGAAAACGTCGAACGGCTGATGTCCGAGCAGAAGATGCAACCCATGGATGCCGCCATCGAGGCCATGCGCGAAGTCTCCAGCGCGGTGGTGGCCATCGTGCTGGTGCTGTGCGCGGTGTTCATCCCGGTGGCGTTCCTCGGCGGCATCGCCGGCAAGCTGTACCAGCAATTCGCCGTTACGGTCGCGATTTCCGTCGTGCTTTCAGGCATCGTCGCCCTGACCCTGACGCCGGCGCTATGCGCCTTGCTGCTCAAGGTCCAGCACGAGGAAGCGCCGTTGTTCAAGCCTTTCAACCGCTTGTTCGAGGCGTTTACCTGGTCCTACACCCGCACGGTGAACGTGACCCTGCATCACCGGATCATCGGCACCGTGGTGTTCGCCCTGGTGATCGGCGGTTGCGTCTACATGTTCCGCGCCGTGCCCGGCGGCTTCGTGCCAGCCGAGGATCAAGGCTATCTGATCAGCGCCTTGATGCTGCCCGACGGCGCCAGCCTGCAACGCACCCGGGTCACCGGCGAGCAATTTCAGGAACGGCTCGCCGCCGACCCAGCGGTGGACCGGGTATTCGTGATCGCCGGTAGGGACATCATCGGCGGCGGTCAGAAAACCAACTCCGGCACGGTGTTCATCCCGCTCAAGGACTGGGACGAACGCACCGCCGTCGCCGACGATCTGGCCAAGAAATTCATGGGGATGGGCATGATGCTACCCGACGGCCTGGGGCTGGTGTTCAATCCGCCGGCGATCCGGGGTCTGGGCGCTGCCGGCGGTTTCGAGGTTTATATCCAGGCCCGCGGCGACAGCGATCCGCAAGCCTTGGCCAAGGTGATGCAGCAGTTCATGGATGCCTTGAAACAGCGTCCGGAATTGACTGGCATCAACACCTTTTTCCGGCCCACCTCGCCGCAGCTCTATGTGGAAGTGGATGAGGCCAAGGCCCTGTCGTTGAACGTGCCGGTGGCGGATGTGTATCAGAGTTTGCAAACCACGATGGGGGCGTTGTACGTCAACGACTTCAATTTCAATAGCCGTACCTACCGAGTGCAATTGCAAGCCGACGCGCTGTATCGGGCCTCGCCGGACGATTTCGGTCAGGTGTATGTGCGTTCCAGCACCGGCGGTATGATTCCGATCTCGGCGTTGATCACGGTCAAATCCATCGTGGGTCCAGAGCAGTTGGAGCGTTTCAACGGCTTCCTGGCTGCCAAGGTGATGGGCAACTCGCTGCCGAGCATCAGTTCGGGCGATGCCATCCAGATCGTGGAAAACGTGGCCCAAGCGACGCTGCCCACTGGCTACGAACTGGCCTGGACCGGCCAAGCCTTCCAGGAAAAGCGCACCGGCACCACCTCCGCCGTGGCCTTCGGCTTCGGCATCGTCATGGTGTTCCTGATCCTGGCGGCGCAGTACGAGAAGTGGTCCTTGCCGCTGGCGGTGATTCTGGCCGTGCCGTTCGCGTTGTGTGGGGCCTTGGCGGCGGTGCTGATTCGGGGCATGCCCAACGACATTTACTTCCAGATCGGTCTGGTGGTGTTGATCGGGCTGGCCTCCAAGAACGCCATCCTGATCGTGGAGTTTGCCGCCCAGAAACAGGCCGAAGGCTTGGGGATTTTGGAGGCGGCCCTGGAAGGCGCCCGCTTGCGGTTGCGGCCTATCGTCATGACTTCGCTGGCCTTCATTCTGGGGGTATTCCCCCTGGTGATTTCCACTGGCGCGGGTTCCGCCGCGCGGCGTTCCATGGGTACCGGCGTATTCGGAGGCATGCTGGCGGCAACTTTCGTCGCCACCATTTTCATCCCCATGTTCTTCACCTGGCTGTCCGGGCACAAGGTTTCGCGTCCAGTCACCAACCCGTCCCCCAGTCATCCCCATGCTTCCCCGGAGGAGGCCGCGCCGTGAAACAGCTCCCACAATTCGATCTGCTGCGTTATCGGACCCCGGTGATTCTGGGTCTGGTGCTGCTGAGCGGCTGCGCCGCCGTAGGTCCGAATTACCAACGCCCGGAGGTATCGTTACCACCTGATTATTCGGAAGCGTCCAACGAGGCCGTAACGACCACCGCTCCGGTGCAGAGAGACTGGTGGCGTTTGTTCCACGACAGCACCCTGGATAGGTTGATGGAGCAGGCGCTGAGCGAGAACCAGGACTTGCAGATGGCCATCAGCCGGGTTGCGGAAGCGGAAGCCCTGGTGCGTGAAGCCCAGTCCGCTTTCTACCCGAGCGTCAATCTGGAGGCGGGTGAGACCCGGTCGCGCAGCGCCAAGACCACAACCAGTTCCTCATCCGTGCAAAACACAAACCTGCTGATGTTGAGCACTGCGTTCGAGTTAGACGTTTGGGGCAAGTTGCGCCGCGCCAACGAAGCGGCCTTGGCCCAAGCTTTGGCGACTCGCTACGCCCGCGACACCGTGCAACTGTCGATCGCCGGTCTGGTGAGCAACAGCTATCTGGCCTTGCGGACTTACGATGCGCAGTTGGCGGTGACCATGGCGACGATCGAGAGCCGGGAAGGCTCTCTGGATATCGTCCGCAATCGGGTGGATGCGGGGCTGACGTCGCCGCTGGATTTACATCAAGCGGAAGGTTCGTTGGCGGCGGCCAAAGCGCAATTGGCCACCCTGCGCCGACAACGTGCCTTGGTGGAGCACCAATTGGGGGTATTGACCGGCGATCCGGGACTGACGATTGCACCGGGCGATCTGAGTCATCTGCCGGTACCGCCGGTGCCACCACCAGGATTACCCTCGCAATTGCTGGAGGCGCGTCCCGACATCCAGCAGGCCGAACAGGAACTGGTGGCCGCCAATGCCGAAATCGGCGTCGCCAAGGCCGCTTATTATCCGACCATCTCCCTGACCGGCACTCTGGGCACGCAAAGCCCGGAGCTTTCCAACCTCTTTACCAGTCCCGCCAATCTCTGGTCCTTGGGTTGGGGTCTGGTAACGCCGGTGTTCGAGGGTGGGCGGATCTCCGCGCAGGTCGATCAGGTCACGGCCCATCGCCAGCAGGTGGTGGCCAATTACCGAAAAACGGTACAGACCGCGTTCCAGGAAGTGAACGATGCGCTGGTGAGTCTGCGTGAGAGCGCCAACGGTGAACAGGCCGAGGCCGAGCAGGTGGCGGCAGCCAAGAAAGCCCTGGATTTGGCCAAGATACGCTACGACGCCGGTTACTCCAGTTACCTGGAGGTGTTGGACTCCGAACGTACGGTCAACGAGGCGCTACTCAGCTATATCGCGACCCGCCAAACCCGGCTGACCGCGGCGGTGGATTTGTTCAAGGCGCTGGGCGGCGGTTGGGAAGGCGAATTCGCCCAGACCGCAACCGCTGCCTCGTCCTAATGGGACGACGACGATGACGGTTCCCCAGAGGGTGACAGGGTCGCGATTTTCCCGACCAGGCGCTGCAACATCTTCAGGCTTTCGTGGGCGCGGTCTCGCCAAGCATGCGAATCCTCATCCGCCGTGCCGCTCTCTTCCAAGGCGTTGATCCGCGCGGCCAGCGCGGCCAAGCTCGGTTGCGCCAGCGCCGTCACTTGCCGCAGATCCTCCTGAACATGGCTCAGTTGCCGCGCGGTTTCCACGGTTTCGGTGATCTCGTGGAAAATCGAACACACTTGGAGGACCGGCTGTTCCGTATCCGCTTCCAGTAACGGCATGGCACTGAGACGTAGCCAGCGAGTTTGACCGGACCGTGCATTGCGCAGGCCCATGATCATCGCCTTGACCGGCAGTCGGGTGCGCAAGGCGATCATCGCCGGATGTTGGTCGGCGGGCCATTCCACTCCGTTTTCACGGAGCACGCTCCAATGCGGATGGGTGACGATTCGCCCGTTTGCCGGGTCCTTGGCGAGCATCAAGATCCGCTCAGCGGCGGCATTGGCGAAGGTAATCACCCCGTGGACATTTTGGTATACCACCCCTTCCTCCAAGCTGTCCGCCAGTTGCCGATAACGCGCCTCGCTGGTCTGAGTCCGAGCGGCTTCCCGTTCATGGCTGGACAGGTCCAGGGCGGTGAAGGTCGTGCCGTCATCGGGATTGGCCGGATGCAGGGACGAGGCGCTCAGCAGCACGGGAAACACCGTGCCGTCCTTGCGGCGCCAACGGGTTTCCATCGTGCCAACGCTATTTTTGCGGATCTGTTGGTAAAGATCCTTGCCTACCGCCTCGAACTCGGCGGTCGAGGGATACAGCAGACGCGCGCTTTGCCCAATCAATTCCTCTCGTGCATAGCCCAACGTCTGGCAGAGTTGGTCGTTGACTTCCAGGAAGGTCCGATTGACGATGCGGCTAATCCCCACCGGCGCGGCGCGATACAGGCTGGAAATCAAGGTCTCGCGGTCGGACAGCATGTCTTGCACGGCCTTGAACAAGCCGATATCGATGAAGGTCAACACCACGCCGGAAACGGAAGTCACGCTGATGTGGTAAGGCAGGATGCGCATCTGAAACCAATCGCCGTTGCGGGTGCGCACTTCCCGTGCTTGTTCCTGGCCGTGCTGGACCACGTCCCGCACCAGATCCAGGAAATCGTTATCCACCAACTCATGCGTCATGTGGTTGATCGGACGACCGATATCACCATCCAGGATCTTGAAGACGCGGCGGATTTCCGGGGTAAAGCGGCGCACGGTCAGATCCTCGTCGAGAAACAGCGTGGCGATCCGGGTGCTGGCGATCAGGTTGTCCAAGTCGTTATTGAGTTCGGTTAACTCCAGGATCTTGCTCTGATATTCGGTATTGACCGTATGCAGTTCCTCGTTGACCGATTGCAGCTCCTCGTTGGTGCTTTGCAATTCCTCGTTGCCAGCCAGCAATTCTTCATTGGTCGCCTGCAATTCCTCGTTCGAGGTTTCCAGCTCCTCGATGGTCGCTTGTAGGTTTTCCCGTGAGAATTGCAGTTCCTGCTCCAGATCGTTGATGCGTTGTTCCGCCACCAAACCGACATCGTAAACGGGCGTTCCGCTCAAGGTGGTGGCTTCCTGCGGCGGGCTGACTTCCTCGATGAACACCGCTGCCAGGGGTTCCTGTCCTTTCTTGCCGGGCAACGAACAAATCCGCATCTGCACGGTTTTCAATTCATCGCGCCAGTGGATGCGAATGTTGGTGTATTTCAGTTCCTCGCCCGTCTTGAACACCTTTTGCAAACCGGTCGCCAGCGGAATGGCCAAGTCCTTCACCACGTTCTTGGTGACATCGTTGGTCTGCAAACCCGAAGGGCGCTGAAAATAACCATCCGAATTCCCCAGGATATGTAATGGCTCCATCTGCTCGTTGACCACCACCATCAAGGGAATGTAGTCACCGGCCAACGATTGCAGTATGCGATTCAGGAACCGATCCTCGTCTTGCCCGCGCGGCCAAACGCCGTGGATCGACCGAGTGCGATGCTGCCAAGGTACCGTCTCCGGCATGGTGGAAAAATCCGATCCGCCGCTCTGATGGCGCTTGCCCTTGGAAGCGTAAATCCGGCAACCTTGGTTCAGCGGTTCATAGAGATCGGCCAGTTCGCCGGTGGTCTCGCTGCTCCCCAGCACCAGCAACCCCTGCGGATTGAGCGAAAAGTTGATCGATTCCATCGCCTTGCGCTGCAACACCGGTTGCAGGTAGATTAATAGATTGCGGCAACTGACCAGCTCAATGTTGGTGAAGGGAGGGTCCTTGACCAGGTTGTGCTGGGCGAACACCACCATTTCGCGGATCGAACGGTCGATTTGATAATGATCGTCCCGGCGGTGGAAATATTTGGCCAATAGCTTGGGGGACAGGTCGGCGGCGATGCTTTCGGGATAGAGACCGCTGCTGGCGCGCAGGATGGCATCGTGATCGATATCGGTGGCGAAGATCTTGATTTCCAGCCGCTTGTCCATTTGTTCCAGGACTTCGCGGCTCAGCATGGCCAACGAATAGGCTTCCTCGCCGGTGGAACAGGCCGCGATCCAAAATCGAATTTCCCAGTCCGTGACCCGCTTGAACAACGCCGGCAAGTATTGGGTTTCCAGGGCTTCGAACACTTCCCGATCCCGGAAGAAGCTGGTCACCCCGATCAGCAATTCCCGATAGAGGGTCATCGCCTCCCCGGAGTAGTCCTCCATGAAGCGGACGTACTCACGCAAATCGTGAACCTGGTTCACCGTCATGCGCCGCTCGATGCGCCGGATCACCGTGCTGGGTTTGTAGAAGGTGAAATCCACCCGGGCACGCTCCCGCAACAGGGCGAAAATTCGGGCCAGATTGTCCTCGTCGAGCAGTAGGGTTTGCGGGCGATCCGCCTTGGCCGCATAGGGATGGCGGGCGAAGGACAGCAACTTCTGGGGCATTTCCTCGGGAGGCAGGGTGAAATCCGCCAGCCCGGTGGAAATGGCGGCGCGCGGCATGCCATCGAACTTGGCCGACTCCTCGCTTTGCACCATCACCATCCCGCCGGCTCCCTTGATCGTCCGGATGCCGCGCATGCCGTCGCTGCCGGTACCCGAGAGGATCACGCCGATCGACTTTTCCGCCTGATCGTCGGCCAGCGAGCGCAGGAATACGTCGATGGGTAGATTCAGTCCGCGCGCGTGGTCCGATTCGCTCAGCAGCAGCTTGCCGTGGAAGATGGACAGGTTCTTCTTGGGCGGGATCAGATAGACCGAGTTGGCCTCGACCCGCATGCCTTCCTCGGCCCGTCGCACCGGCATGGCGGTGCGCTTGGAGAGCAGCTCGACCATCATGCTCTTGTAGTGGGGCGAGAGATGCTGGATGACGATGAAGGCCATGCCACTATCGGCCACCATTTGCGAGAAGAACGATTCCAGCGCCTCCAGGCCGCCGGCCGAGGCGCCAATGCCGACATAGAAAAGCGGTACCGAGGGGTCTGGGATCTCGGATTTTGGAGCAGCCTCGGAGCTTTGCATGTTTACAATCAACCAATTCGAGTTTCAGGAGGCTAAAGCAAATTCGAAAATCGATTATACGCCCGGCCCTTGAGCTTGATGCGGATATCGTACCGGTTGCCGATCAACACGGCGGGTCGGCCATGCCATCGATGGTCCGAACGCGAACGGAGCGTGGTCGCCGAAAGTCATAACATGGCAACTTTAGGACCTGCTCTTCGTATTCCATCGGAGCATGCCATCGCCGGCATGAATACATTTTTATACTTCAAACGTGTCGGGAGAACTCACGCAATGACACCTGGATCGCCCGTTCAACCCTTGCGCCTGGCCATCACCGGCATGAGTTGCGCCGGTTGCGTCGCCGCCGTGGAAACCGCCCTGCGCGGGACGCCCGGCGTCGCCGAGGCCAACGTCAATTTCGCCGAGCGCACCGCTCAGGTGGCCGGCGACACCGAAGCCGCGACGCTGATCCAGGCGGTGCGGGCGGCCGGTTACGATGCCGCCGAACTACGCGACGCCGCCGCCGAAGCCGAGCACGACGCCGCCGAACAGGCTCATTATCGCCGTCTGATTCGCAACACCGTCGTTGCCGGCGCCTTGGCCGCGCCCCTGATGTTGGCCGAACTGGCCGGCTGGCTGCCTACGTTGACCAGTCCTGACGGTCGCGGGTTCTGGATCGCGACCGGCCTGCTGACCCTGGCGGCGATGGTCTACAGCGGCGGTCACTTCTTCGGCGGCGCTTGGCGCCAGTTTCGTCATCACAACGCCAACATGGATACCCTGATCGCCCTGGGTACCGGCGCCGCCTGGTCGTATTCGATGCTGGTGGCCCTGTTTCCCAACAGCGTGCCTAGCCTGGCTCAACACGCCTACTTCGAAGCGGCGGTCACCATCATCGCCCTGATCAATCTCGGCTCCGCGCTGGAAAGCCGCGCGCGTGGCAAAGCCTCGACCGCCATCCAGCGCCTGCTCGGCCTGCGACCGAAAACCGCCCGCTTGGTCATGGGCGATCAAGAACGGGATGTCCCTATCGAAACCCTGCGGATCGGTGATTCGATCCGAGTCCGGCCGGGCGAAAAAATCCCGGTGGACGGCGACATCGTTCACGGCCACTCGACCGTGGACGAGTCGATGCTGACCGGCGAACCGCTGCCGGTGGTCAAGCAAGCCGGCGATGCCGTGACCGGCGGCACGGTGAATCAGACCGGCACCTTCGTGTTCCGCGCCGCCCGGGTCGGCGAGGACACGGTGCTGGCCCACATCGTTGCCAGCGTGCGGCAGGCGCAAAACAGCAAGCCGCCGATCGGCCGACTGGCCGACCGGGTCGCCGCCGTGTTCGTCCCCTCGGTGTTGATCGTGGCCGTCCTCACCGCGTTGGCCTGGTTCAATTTCGGCCCCGAACCCCGGATCGGCTATATCCTGGTCACCAGCCTGACCGTGCTGATCATCGCCTGCCCCTGCGCGCTGGGGCTGGCCACGCCGATTTCGATCATGGTCGGGGTCGGCAAGGCCGCCGAGCACGGCATCCTGATCCGCGACGGCGAAGCCTTGCAGCGGGTCGGCCAACTCACCGCCGTGGTGCTGGACAAGACCGGCACCGTCACCGCCGGACGGCCGACGGTGACCAGCGTGACCGTCCTGCCCGGCTTTCAGGAGGACGAGATCTTCGCCTTGGCCGCCGGCCTGGAAGCCGGCTCCGAGCATCCATTGGCCCAGGCGATTCTGAACGCCGCCCGCGACCGTGGGCTAAGTATCCCTCCCGTGGAGCGCTTCGAAGCCATCGCCGGTCACGGCGCCAGCGGCGAAGCAAATGGTCGGGCGGTACTGGCCGGTAACCGCCGCTTGCTGGAAACCCACGGCATCGACACCACCCTACTCCAGGCCGAAGCCGAACGATTGGCCACCCAGGGACAGACGCCGGTGTTCGTCGCCGTCGACGGCCGGCCGGCCGGTATCGTCGCGGTGGCCGATCCCATCAAGCCGGACTCCGCCGCCGCCGTTCGCCGTCTGCGGGAACTGGGTCTGAACGTGGTGCTGCTGACCGGCGATCACACCGCTACCGCCCATGCCATCGCCGCGCAGGCCGGCATCGAGGAAATTCACGCCGAGGTGCCCCCGACCGGGAAGGCCGACGTCATCGCCGGCTTGCAAGCGCGCGGCGAAGTGGTCGGCATGGTCGGCGACGGCATCAACGACGCCCCGGCGCTGGCCCAAGCCGATGTAGGCTTGGCGATAGGCACCGGCACCGACATCGCCATTGAAAGTGCCGGCATCACCCTGGTGCGCGGCTCCCTGCATGGCATTGCCGACGCCGTGGCGCTCTCGCGCGCCACCTTGCGCAACATCAGACAAAATCTGTTCGGCGCTTTCCTTTACAATACTCTGGGAATTCCGCTCGCGGCGGGCGCGCTCTACCCCGCGACCGGATTGTTGCTCAACCCGATGCTGGCCGGCGCGGCCATGGCGTTGTCGTCGTTCACCGTCGTCAGCAACGCCAACCGGCTGCGCGGTTTCCAGCCGCGAGGTAAATCGACATGACCGCACTCCTCGTCAATCTGGCCGGACTGGGGCTGATCGCCCTCATCGTCTGGTGGTTCTGGTTGGTTCGCCCATGAAGCCGTCGCCACTTGCCAAACCCTCCTGGCTGAGCCGCTTGGGACTGGCCGCGACCTCGGTGCTGGTGATCGCGGTCGGTTTTGCCGTTGCCTCGGTGCTGTTCGTCGTCCTGCTGGCGGCGGGGCTGGTGGCCGGTAGCTGGCTGTGGTGGCAACTCCGCCGACTGGCGCGTCAGGCGCAGCAAGCCGCCCCGGATTTCATCGACGGGGAATACACGGTGGAACCGGATCGACCCTTGCTGGAGGATCGCCGGACAGCGCCGGTCGAAGCCGCGGAGCGATCCGCCGCCGCGTCGCGCCGCGCGCCGTGAACGCCGCTCCCACGGCCAAGCCGCTGGCCCGGCGCATCTTCACCGAGCAGGTTCGGCTACTCTACGTCCAGGCTCCGCTCGGCACGATCGCCAGTCTGCTGATCGCGCCCCTGCTGGCGCTCGTCCATTGGGACATCGTGCCACACGCGATACTGCTGGGCTGGCTGGGCTTGCTGGAAGCGACCGTTCTAGCTCGGCTGGCGCTGATCGCCGCCTTCCGCCGCCGAGATGCGGACACCGACGTCGACACCGAGCGCTGGGCCAGGCGCTATACCTGGGCCTGCGCCGCCAGCGGCGCCTGCTGGGGCGGTTGCATCGTCCTGCTGATCCTCACGCCATCCCTGGTGTACCAAAGCTTCACCGCGCTGGTGCTGGGCGGCGTGCTGATGGGCGGCGTGCTGACCATGACGCCGGTGCTGGTCACCTACGTGGCCTACGCCCTGCCGCTGAGCCTGCCGCCGGTACTCTGGCTGCTGCTGCAAGACAACCCGCTGCGCGCCACCATGGGCGCCACCGGCATCCTGTACCTGCTGCTGGCGCTGGGCACCGCCCAGCACTACCATCAGACGCTGGTCCGTTCGCTACGGCTGGCGCTGGAAAACGCCGGGCTGGCTCAATCGTTCGCCGCCGCCAAGGAACAGGCCGAGGCCGGCAACCAGCAATTGGCCGAGCAGCAGGCGGCGCTACGGGGCAGCGTGGAGGCCATGCGCGAGCTGTACGAGGTCATTTCCACCCCACGCCGCCACCCCATCGACCAGGTCCAAGCCATGCTGGCGATGGGCTGCCAGCGCTTCGGGCTGGCGATCGGTATCCTGTCGCATGTCGAAGCCGATCGCTACGAAATCGTCCAGGCCATCACGCCCGGCGGCGAAATCGGCCCAGGAGATATCTTCGCTCTCGACGACACCTACTGCCGCGATACCCTGCGCGCCAAGGAACCGTTGGGCTTCGAACACGCCTCGGCCAGCGACCGGCGCCGGCATCCCTGCTACCTGAAACTCAAGCTGGAAGCCTATCTGGGCGCACCGGTCCGGGTCGGCGAGCACGTCTACGGCACGCTCAACTTCTCCAGCTTCCGGCCCCGGTCGGCGCCGTTCACCACCGTGGACCGCGAGTTGATCCAGCTCATGGCCCGCTGGGTGGGCAGCGCCCTCGAACAGGAGCGGATGACGGCGACCGCCCAGCGGCAACAAACCCTCTTGGCCCACGCTTCGCGCCTCAACACCCTGGGCGAAATGGCCTCCGGGCTGGCGCACGAGATCAATCAACCGATCACCGCCATTTCCCTGTATGCCGAGACCGGCCTGGCCCGCTTGCGCAACGGCCCGATCGATCCGGCCGAACTGCGGGAAACGCTGGAAAAAATCGCCGCGCAAAGCACCCGGACCCACGCCATCATCCAGCAGGTCCGCCATTTCGCCCGCCAGAGCAAACCGCAATACCTCACGGTGCGGGTCAGTGCCCTGCTCGACGATATCGCCGACTTCCTGGACATGGAAACCCGCCGCCATCATGTCCATCTCCGTCAAGACATCGGCCCGGATTTGCCGCCCGTACTGGCCGACCCCCTGCAAATCCAGCAGGTAATTCTCAATCTGGTGCGCAACGCGGTGGACGCCACGGGCACGGTCGACGGCCCACGCGCCATCCTCCTTTCCGCCCACCTCGGCCCGGATGGCGTCGAGCTTGCGATTCAGGACAACGGTCCCGGCCTGGATCCAAACCTGCTCAGACAGTTACCGCACCCCTTTTTCACCACCAAGCCCGACGGCCTGGGTCTGGGGCTGTCGATCAGTCAATCCATCGTCGAAGCTCACGGCGGCCGGCTATGGGCCACGCCCAATCGAGGCGCCGGCGCCACCTTCCACTTTACCTTGCCCGCCGCCACCCGGCTCCATCGCCCCGAACGGGTGGAAGTGACCCTCTAACCCACGGGAGTCCCGCCGGAAAACCGCACCATGGCGCATTCCAACAAAGCCGCTCCCCGCGGCAGCTTCCAAGACCGGCCCCACGCCTTGCCGGCCCCGGAAGATCCGGCCGCGCCGTCGTCGGACTCGCGGCGTATATGCTGGCGCCGTTTCATCGCCGATCCCGCGCTCATGACCGCCATCTACATCGGCGGCGGCTTGCTTTGGGTGCTGGGCGGCGACCCGCTGCTAAGCGCCTGGTTGGCCGGCGCGGAGTTGTCGCCCGTGCTGGGGCCGCTCGCGAACGCCCTGGTGATCGCCGCCAGCGGCAGCTTGCTGTACCGCCTGCTGAGCGTCCATGTCGCAACGGCGCACCACGCTCATCTGGTCCAGGACACGCGGCTGGCGGAATTCATCGAGACGATCGCCGACGTGGCCTTCATCAAGGATTGCGACGGCCGCTACCTGCTGTTCAACTCGGCGGGCGCGCGCCTGGTCGGGAAACCGCTGACCGAATGTCTGGGTCAGGACGATCGCGCGTTGTTCCCCGCCGACATGGCCTTGAAACTGATGGAATCGGACCGTCAAGTTATCGCCAACGGCCACCTGTTGAACCGCGAAGATACCTTCGACATCGGCGGCGACCGGCGTATCTTGCAATCGACCCAATGGCCCTATCGGGACACCGACGATCGCATCATCGGCGTGATCGGCATCGCCCGCGACATCACCGCGCAAAAGCAAGCCGAGGAACAGGCGTGGCGCACCCGCGACGAGCTGGAAAGCCGGGTGCGGGTGCGCACCGCCGAATTGGTGACCGCCAATCGGACCTTGGAACGGCTGATCGCCGCCCGCGTGCAAACCGAAATCGCCCTGCGCGACAGCGAGGAACGCTTTCGCCAGCTCGCCGAGCACATCCGCGAGGTATTTTGGGTGTACGGTATCGTGGAAGAACGGCTGCTGTACGTCAGCCCGGCCTACGCGGAGATCTGGGGACGCGCCGTACGCAATTTTCAGGAACGCCCCCTGGACTGGCTGGAAGCCGTCCACCCCGACGATCGCCTGCGCATTCAGGCGGCGCACGCTGCCAAGCTGGAATCGGGCCGGTTCGACGAAGAGTACCGCATCGTGCGCCCGGACGGCGCGGTCCGCTGGATCTGGGATCGCGGCTTTCCGATCCACGACGCGACCGGTCATGTGTACCGCATCGCCGGCTTGGCCGAGGACATCACCACCCGCAAACTGGCCGAGGACCAATTGCGACGGCAGCAAGTGGAACTGGCCAAGATGTCGCGGCTCAGCCTGGCGGTCGAGTTGGCCTCCAACCTGGCTCACGAACTCAACCAACCGCTGGCGGCCATCGTGGCTTACACCCAGGCATGCCTGACCTTGCTGCGAGAGGACACCGCCGACCCCCGCGAGTTGACCGGTACGCTGGAGGAAGTGGTCAATCAGGGGTTGCGAGCCGGCGGCATCATCCGCCACCTGCGCGGGCTGGTGCAGAAACACCCGGCCGCTCAGACCGAAGTCGATCTCAATGCCCTGATCCGCGCGGTGATGCACTACGCGCAACTGGAGCTGCGCCAGGCCGATATCACGGTGCGACTGGAACTGACGGAACCGCTGCCAGCCATCCTGGCCGACGACATGCAAATCCAGTTGGTGGTGCTCTATCTGGTGCGCAACGCCATCGAGGCCATGCAAGACGCGGACGACGCGCCACGCGAGCTACTGCTACGGACGGCGCCGCTCGACACGGGTACCGTACTCGCCACCGTTCACGACACCGGACCAGGCTTCAGCCCGGAAGCGCTCGAACGATTGTTCCAACCCTTTTTCACCACCAAGTCCGGAGGCATGGGACTGGGGCTGTCGGTCAGTCGCTCGCTAATCGAATCCCAGGGCGGACAGTTATGGGCCACCCCCCAATCAGCCCGACCGTGGGGTCTCCTTCCATTTCAGCCTGCCGGTGTACACTCACTACCGACAATCGCCCGTGCCCGCATGAACGAAATCGCTCCCACCGTTTTTCTCATCGACGACGACCAGGCAGTACGCGACGCGGTCGGCCTGCTGTTGCGGGCAACCGGGCTGATCGTGGAATCCTTCGCCAGCGCCACCGACTTCCTCAAATCCGACGGCATTCGTCGACCCGGCTGCCTGCTGCTGGACGTGCGCATGCCGGGCATGAGCGGCCTGGATCTGCAAAAACAGTTGCAGGAACAGGGGCATCACATTCCGATCATCTTCATGACCGGCCACGGCGACATACCCATGGCGACTCGGGCGATGAAAGCCGGCGCGTTCGACTTCATCGAAAAGCCGTTTCAAGGGCAAACGCTGCTGGCGCGAGTCCGGGAGGCACTGGAACGCGATGCCCGCGAGCTTCGCCGCCAAGCCCAACGCAGCGAGGCGGCGAGGCGGCTGGCGCGGCTATCGCCGCGCGAGCGGGAGGTCCTGGAACGGGTGGCGGCCGGTCAGTACAACAAGGTGATCGCCGCCGAACTCGGCATCAGCCTGTCCACGGTGGAAATCCATCGCAAGCGGGTCATGGAGAAACTGGAGGCGGACTCTCTCTCCAACCTGATTCGAACCCTGGCGCTATTGAACGAAGGAGGATCATAGCCCCGTCAACCCCAGAGCCGGCGATCGTTCGGCCGGACAGCGGCATCGACCACGACCACGACCATTGACAAGCTCATGAACCTCGCAAACAGCGCACTGCTGACCGATCTCTACCAACTGACCATGCTCCAGACCTACCATGCCGAACGCATGCAAGAGACGGCCGTGTTCGAACTGTTCGCCCGCCGGCTACCCCCCGAGCGGGAATTCCTGCTCGCCGCCGGCCTGGAACAGGCATTGGATTATCTGGAAAACCTGCGGTTCGCCACCGAGGAACTGGACTGGCTGGCCGGCCACGGCGGCTTCAGCCCGCAATTCGTGGCTTCGCTGGAAGATTTTCGCTTCACCGGCTCGGTACATGCGCTGCCGGAGGGCACGGCGTTCTTCGCCAACGAGCCGATCCTGCGGGTCGTCGCTCCGCTGCCCGAGGCGCAACTGGTGGAAAGTCGGCTCATCAACCTGCTCCATTATCAGACGCTGATCGCGTCCAAGGCCGCCCGCTGCGTGTTGGCCGCGCCCGGTAAACTGCTGGTGGATTTCGGCATGCGCCGCGCCCACGGCGCCGAGGCGGCCCTGTTCGCCGCCCGAGCAGCCTATCTGGCCGGTTTTGCCGGCAGCGCCACCGTGTTGGCCGGTATGCGTTTCGATATTCCCGTGTTCGGCACCATGGCGCATTCCCTGATCCAGGCCCATGACCGGGAGGAAGACGCCTTCGAACATTTCGCCGCCGCGCAGCCCGGCAACGTGGTGCTGCTGCTCGACACCTACGATACCGAGACCGCCGCCCGCAAGCTGGTCGCGTTGGCCCCCCACCTGCGCGAGCGCGGCATCCAGATCAGGGGCGTGCGCATCGACAGCGGCGACCTGGCCGAACATGCCCGCCGGGTCAGAGGCATCCTCAATGCCGGTGACCTGGCACAAGTCACCATTCTGGCCAGCGGCGATCTCGACGAATACCGCCTGCGCGAGCTGCTGGCCGCAGGGGCGCCGATCGACGGCTTCGGCATCGGTACCCGGTTGGACGCCTCCACCGACGCCCCGACGCTGGACCTGGTTTACAAACTCCAGGAATATGCCGGCCTGCCCCGACGCAAACGTTCCGAAGGCAAGGCCACCTGGCCCGGCCGCAAACAGATCTACCGGCAACGCACGGCGAACGGCGCGCTGACCGGCGACTGCCTGGGGCTGGAGGATATGCCGCGAACGGGCGAACCCTTGTTGGTCAAGGTGATGGAAAACGGTCACCGACTGGCACCGTCGGAACCGCTGGACATCATTCGCGATCGGGTACGCATGCAACTGGCGGCGCTACCGCCCGTCCTGCGCGCCGGTCGCGGCGAACCGCCCTATCCGGTCGAAATCGCCCCGGAACTGCGCGAACTGGCCGCTCGGCTGGACCAAAAAACCCACTGACCCCCGCCCCCCCTCGCGGCGCATGGGTCCGAGCGCGCCCACGCTTCGATCCTGTTTTCTTCAAACCGCGCCAGACCCTCACGGCTAGGCCGATCCATGCTATGCTGCATCGCAACATCGCTACGCCCACGAGGGAATGGTCATGGCCATCGCAATTCTTGTCGTCCCCACCGAACCACGCGTCGGGCTGACCACCGTCGCCCTGGGCCTGGTGCATGCGCTCGATCGCAAGGGCATTCCGGTCGGTTTCTGCAAACCCATCGGCCAACCGCACGCCACCGACACCGGACCGGAACGCTCGACCCGGCTGGCCCGCGCCGTCACCAGCCTGAACCCGCCTGAACCGATGTCGGCCGCCGAAGCGGAAAACCTGCTCGGCCACGATCGGGAAAACATCCTGCTGGAGGAAGTCATCGCCCGCTACGAGCGCGCGGCCCAGAAAGCCAGCGTGGTGGTGGTCGAAGGCTTGGTGGATACCGAGGAACGATCTTACGGTACCCATCTCAATGCCAAGATGGCGCAAAGCCTGGATGCCCGGATCATCATCGTCGCCGCTCCCGGCCGCGACAATCCGCGCCAGGTTGCCGAACTGGTGGAAGTGGTGGCCCAGGCCTACGGCGGCATCCGCCACGAACGGATGATCGGCTGCATCGTCAACCTGCTGGACGCGCCGGTGGATCCCACGGGTCATATCCGCTTCGATTTCAGTCGCGCCGAGGATATCCCCGACCAAGGCCACGCGGCCGAGCTGCAAGCCGAATGCGCTCGGCGCTGGCCGGAAACCTTCAAGCTGCTGGGCTGCATCCCCTGGCAACGCGACCTGATCGCGCCGCGAGTGCAGGACATTAGGCACATGATCGGCGCGCAAGTCCTCAACGAAGGCCAGTTGGAGCGCCGCGTCACCCATGTCGCGCTGGGCGCCCGCACCCTGACCAACAGTTGTCAGGATCTGCGGGCCGGCGCGATGGTGATCATGCCCGGCGACCGTGACGACCTGCTGCTGGCCACCTGCATGGCGGCGATCGGTGGCACCCACGTCGCGGCCGTGCTGCTCACCGGCGGCATCAAGCCCGACCCACGAGTCTGGAAGCTGTGCGACCCGGCGCTCGCCACCGGCCTGCCGGTGCTGACCATCCCCTATAGCTCCATGCAATCGGTGCTGTACCTGCCTTACATCAACCTGGAGATCCCGCTCGACGATCACGACCGGATGCAGCGAGCGGTGGAAACGGTCGCCTCGCACATCACCCTGGAATGGCAGGAACCGCTACTGACCGCGATCGAGGAACGGCGGCTCAGCCCGCCGGCCTTCCGCCACATGCTGGTGGAACGCGCCCACCGGGCCAACAAACGCATCATCCTGCCCGAGGGCAACGAACCACGCACCATCGAGGCAGCGATCATCTGCCACCAGCGCAATATCGCCCGCTGCGTGCTGATGGGCGACGCCGGTCGCATGCATCGGCTGTCGGCCCGCCGCGGCATGACCATCCCGCCGGGTATCGAAATCATCGATCCCACCCAAGTCGATCCGCGCTACATCGATGCAATGGTGAAATTGCGCCAGGACAAGGAACTGAGCCCTGGACTGGCCGAGGAGCAACTGCACGACCCGGTCGTGCTGGGCACCATGATGCTGCAACTGGGCGAAGTGGACGGTCTGGTGTCCGGCGCGGTGCATACCACCGCCAACACCATCCGTCCGGCCCTGCAACTGATCAAGACCGCGCCCGGAGTCAAACTGGTGTCGTCGATCTTTTTCATGTGCCTGCCGGAACAGGTGCTGGTCTACGGCGACTGCGCCATCAACATCGACCCCAACGCCGACGAGCTGGCCGATATCGCCATTCAGAGCGCCGAGTCGGCCCAGGCCTTCGGCATCACGCCCCGGGTGGCAATGCTCAGCTACAGCACCGGCACCTCCGGCACCGGTAGCAACGTGGAGAAAGTCAAGGAAGCGACCCGCATCGCCCGCGAACGGCGACCGGATTTGCTGATCGACGGCCCCTTGCAGTACGACGCGGCGGCCATCAAGGCGGTGGCCCAAAGCAAAGCGCCCGACAGTCGGGTCGCCGGCCGGGCCACGGTGTTCATCTTTCCCGATCTCAACGCCGGCAATACCACTTACAAGGCGGTGCAGCGCAGCGCCGACGTGATCAGCATTGGCCCGATGCTGCAAGGCTTGGGCAAGCCGGTGAACGACCTGTCGCGCGGCGCGCTGGTGGAAGACATCGTGTTCACCATCGCCCTAACCGCGATTCAGGCCGAGCAGGCGGCGGAACGGGAGCGCGCCGCCCGGCGCTGAACTTTCACTCCCGCTCGAACACCTCCACCCGAGCCGGCGGCAGATTGCTCCAGATGATCTTGCTGGACCGCCGCCGAAAGTGGGGGAGCAGCCCGGACTGGGTGCCGCGCAGGTCGTAGGTGTATTGCACCAGTAGGCCGCCGGCATCGAGCAGGGTCTCGAACTGGTGACCGATGGCGCGGGTGACGGCGGGAGGCAGCGAACGCAAAGGCAGGCTGGACACGATGCCACCGACTCCTCGCGAACGGTCGTGGCTCAGCAATTGCGCCAGTTGCGCGGCATCTCCCTGTACGACCCGCAGTTGTGGAAAACGCCGGCGCAGGTGGTTGACCAGCGTCGGCGAACGCTCGATCACCACCAGTTTCCACGGCGGCACGCCGTGCTTGAGCAGCGCGGCGGTGACCGCGCCGGTTCCTCCGCCCAGTTCCACCACCAGCCCGTCTCGATCCAGCGGCACCCGCGAGGCCATGCAACTCGCCAGCGCCGGCGCGCTGGGACAAGCCGCCCCCATGGCGCGTGGGTTGGCCCAGATTTCCCGAGTGAACAACGCCAGTGACGCGGCGCCGGGGTTTTGCATCAACACCTTCACCAAACGTTTCATACCCTACCTAGTCGTAAAATCCAGAGAACCGCTCATCGATCGGAAAGTTGCCTGTTGCGCGATGGCGACCGGAGCATCCAGCCGGCGGAAAACACCAGCATACCGGTAACAGATGTGACAGTTGGATGACCGCAGGCATTTTAATCGATATCCGGCACTTTAATAGCGAGAATAACGGGATATCGATGATGGCGAGGCGACATACCGAAACCCGGTTCGACAGCGCCGCCGACAGGATATGCAAGCGGTGGAGGAATGCTCGGAGAGCGGGGGACAGATGGATCGGCACGGCAACCGCCGGTCGAAACCGGCGGTTCAAACAATGTCAGGAAGGGCTACGCAAGCGCTCTTGCTCGGCTTCGAACAACACCGACGCGATCTGATGCAGTCCTTCTTCCTCGGCCAATTCGGAAATCTCCTCCCACGAAGCACTGCGGTCGATGGCGGCGGCGGTCTTACTGCCCGCCGGCAAATCCTGACGAGCCTCCCGAATGAAGGTATCGGTGGCCACCTCGGCATCTTCCAACGTCGCCGAGCCACTCCGCAGCGCTTCCTGCTCGGCCTCGAACAATACCGAGGCCAACTTATGCAAGCCTTCTCCCTCGGCCAGTTCGGAAATCTCCTCCAGACTGGCGTTACGGTCGATGGCGGCGGCAGTCTTGCTGCCATCGGGCAGATCGCTCCGGAACGACTGGAGCAGTTGCGCGATGTTTTTTCATCTCCACGGGTAGAACTCCTGGTGATGGTGATTGAAAGATGGGTTCGATGGGCGGGCAAGTCTATTATGGCGGCGCCGAAAAAACCAATATCGAACCCGCTTTGCCCGCACCGATCGCAGGCTTTCGATCCGAGTCCCGGCTCTTGGCGCATCGCGATCGAGCGGACCCCATGCCGTGCCCATGACGATTTCGTCGATCCCCGAGCACGGCATCCAGAACATTTTAAGGTTGGTTTCAGGCACGTTCCGTACAGTGCGCCTCAGCTCGCAAGGACGCGTCGATCCGCATCGACGACTCGGACCGTCGTCGCCAACTCCATCCGTTAATTGATGAGGTATTGCTCCATGATCGCTCGCACATCCCTGCTCGGCACCGTCGCTTTCGTGCTTGCCACCACCTTGGCCACCGCCACCTTGGCCGCCGAAACCAAGGATGCCACGCCAGGCGTCAACCCGCCAGCCGCCACGGCGACCGCCGGCATTACCAAGGAACAGGCCGTCGACATGGCATTGAAGGCGCATCCGGGTAAAGTGACCAAAGCCTACAAGGACCGGAAGAACGGCAAGGAGACCTGGGAAGTGAAAATCAAGGGCGACGACGGCAAGAAATGGGAAGTGTATTACGACATGAAGACCGGAGATCTGGTCGCCGAGGAAGGCGACTGAGGTCGAATGACCCAGGTTGACGTCCCGAAATCGCAAACCCGTCATCGCGCCTCCCTCGCGTCACCGCGCGGCGGAGGCGCCGACCACACACCGCGAGCTTATGGCCATGACTGACCCTCGTTCCACCGAAATCGCCGTTTGGGACCCGCTGGTCCGCTTGTTTCATTGGGTCCTGGTGGCCGCGTTCTGCGCCGCCTATTTCACCCAGAGCGAGTGGTTCGAGAATTTCCAGGACCGCCTGGACGGCGAGTGGCTGCAAACCGTCCATGTCTGGGCCGGTTACACCATCGCCGGACTGTTGCTGTTTCGCCTGCTCTGGGGCTTTGCCGGACCACGGTACGCCCGGTTCGCCGACTTCGTGCATGGACCCCGCGCCACGCTGTCCTACCTCAAGCAAGTGCTGACCCTGCGCGCGCCCCGCCATCTGGGCCATAATCCAGCCGGCGGCGCCATGATCGTGGTCCTGCTGCTGAGCCTGACCACCGCCGTTACCGCCGGCTTGCTGCTGTACGGCGCCGACAAGGGCCTGGGTCCGTTGGCCGGCTGGCTGGCTGGCGGCAACGAAGACACCATTCACTCCATCAAGGAGATCCATGAGTTTTTCGCCAACCTCACCCTCGCGCTGGTCGCTGGACATTTGCTCGGGGTCATCTGGGAAAGTCTGCTGCACCGGGAAAATCTGGCCCGCGCCATGGTGACCGGACGCAAGCGCGCCTGACCACCCTCATATCATCCACGAAATCGTGCCCATGCCCCATCCCGCCAGACCCATCACCACCCTTCTGCTGGCCGTAAACCTGCTGGTGGCGGGTCCGCTCATGGCCGGGCACGACCATGACGAAATCCGCCGCTTGCGCGGCACCGGACAAATCTTGTCGCTGGAAACCATCATCGCCAATCATCGCACCCGGCATCCCGGAGGCCAATTACTGGAAGCAGGCCTGGAATCCGAGCATGGCCGCTATGTCTACGATCTCAAATTCTTGGGTGACGATGGTGTGGTGAGGGAGTTCGAGTACGATGCCCGCACCGGCGCACTGTGGCATTCCGAGCATGAAGACTCTAAAGAATAAGGATGAGCGATGCGCCTGCTGCTGGTCGAGGACGATGCATTACTGAGCGGCCGGCTACGCGGCGAACTGCAACGGGCCGGTTTCGCCGTGGATGTGGCGGACAATGGCGTGGATGCCGGTTTCCTGGGTGAGTCCGAACCCTACGACATGGTGGTGCTGGATATCGGGCTGCCCGGCCGCTCCGGGCTAGACGTGCTGCGCGACTGGCGCGCGGCCGGCAATCCGATGCCGGTGCTGATCCTGACCGCCCGCGACGCCTGGCACGAAAAAGTGGATGGCTTCAAGCTGGCGCCGACGACTATCTGAGCAAACCGTTTCATACCGCCGAACTGATCGCTCGCTTGCAGGCATTGCTACGGCGCGGTATCGCCCGGCCGCCCGGCCCGCTGCAAGCCGCCGGCCTAGAGCTGGACGAAAACGCCCAAACCGTCCGGATGACCGCCAGCGATGCCACCGTCGAGCTGACCGGCACCGAATTCCGCCTGCTGCGCTACCTCATGCTGCACCCTGGCCGGGTGCTGTCGAAAAGCCGGCTGGTCGAGCATGTCTACGATTTCGACGCCGAGCGCGACAGCAATGTGCTGGAGGTCTACATCAACCGACTGCGCCGTAAACTTGGCCGCGACCTGATTGCCACGCGTCGCGGTCAGGGCTATGTTTTCGGAACCGACGACACATGACTTCGCTACAGGCCCGGCTCTCGGCCGGTCTGATCCTAGCGCTGACACTGTTGATGGCGCTGGCGGTGGCTCTCGGCGGCTACTCGCTGCGACAACTGGCCGAGGACTTCGTCGCCGGCCGACTGGAACACGATCTGGAAACCCTATTGGCGGCCTTGACATTCGACGCCGCCGGTCACCCGCATCTGGCCGCCGATCGGATCAACGCTCCTTTCCGCCAACCTTACTCAGGGCATTATTACCGGATCGAAACTCCCGGCGGCGTACTCTCTTCCCGCTCCCTGTGGGACACCGAGTTGTCCTTGCCGCCGCTCGTGACCGACCACGTCACTCGTCATTTCGTCGCCGGCCCACAGGGCCAGCAATTGCTGCTGGTCGGACGCGTCTTCCGAGTCCAGGGTCACCCCGTCGCCATGGCCGTAACCGAGGATTTCACATCGGTACGCCAAGGTATCTATCGGATACTAATTGAATTTATCCTGGTCGCACTGCTGCTTCTCGTCGCGCTGCTATTGTTTCAGCGACAAATGGTGCGACGCGGCCTGGCGCCACTAGAGCAGATCCGTCGGAACCTGCCGCGACTGGCCTGCGGCGAGATCGCGCAACTACCGACCGACGTCCCGGACGAAGTAAGACCATTGGTGGACGAACTGAATCGCTTGCTGGTCCTGCTGGACCAGCGCCAGCAGCGGGCTCGTCATGCGCTCGGCAATCTGGCGCACGCCGTGAAAACCCCGCTCACCGTGCTGGCCCAACTCGCCGAACAACCGCTCCCACCCGAGGATAGCGCTGGCTGGCAAGCGCTGCGCCAGCAGATCCAGCAGATCCGTGCCCTGACCGAACGCGAACTCAAGCGGGCGCGAATCGCTGGCGGCGGCGCACCCGGCCAGCGGGTACTGCTGGAACGGGAGGTCGCCGATCTGATCGAAACCTTGCGTCGCATCCATCGCGACCGATGCTTGCGGGTCGAGCTGCGCATCCCGCCCGCCAGCACCTTCCCCTGCGACCGGGACGACTTGCTGGAACTACTGGGCAACCTGCTCGACAACGCCTGGCAGTGGGCGGCGACCACGGTACGGTTGACCGCCAGCGTGACTGAACGGGAACTGTGTCTGCGGATTGAGGACGACGGGGCGGGTTGCCCACCGGAACAAATGGAGCTGCTGCGACTGCGGGGAGCGCGCATCGACGAATCCCGTGCCGGACACGGCTTGGGGTTGGCCATCGTCGGCGACATCGTCCAGCAGTATGGTGGCGCGCTACGGCTGGAGCGCTCAGCGGCGCTGGGCGGCCTGATGGCGGAGGTGGCATTGCCGCAACCCACCACCACCCGCCAATTCGAAATCAGTACGCCTCGAAGCTAAAGCGCGCTGTACCGATCCTCAGCATGTCGCCCGCCTCCAAGGCCAGCACCTCGTTGGTGGCCAGAGAATGACAACCCACCCGAACCGAACCCGGCTCGGCCAGATTCTGAATCCAGTACATACCGTCCCGGAACAACAGTTCGGCGTGCCGCGGCACCACGCCCGGAGCACTGACACGTAGGCCAGCCTGCGGGGAACTGCCCAGCGACAGCCACTTGGGGACGTAGTAGTGGACGATCTGTCGGCGAGCCGCGTCCTCGCGTTCGAACCGGGCATACAGCAGGGCGCCGGGGTTGCCGACTCCATTCAAGCGAGCCACCCGTTCCTGCATGTGCAGCAGCTTGAGATAGCGAGTCTTGAGCTTGTCCCGCAGCGCATCGGCGTTGGCTTGCCGGTCGCGCTGATGCAGCACATCGACCAGCTCAAGCAGATAGCGGCCGAACTTGTCGCGCGGTTCCTGGCTGTCCCAATCCAGTGGTGCGTGTTCACCCTTATGATCCCAGGCCAAAAACAGCTTCAATCGATACAGATCGCATACATCCAGCACGTCGTCGACTTCCAGCAACTGCCAGCTCCCGCGCTCCAACCGCTGGCCGTTTCGACCGGTGTAGGTATATCCCTCATCGCTGGCCGACATCAGCGCCAGTTGATCGCCCAACGCACAGATCACGCTATGGAGCCGGGAAATCCGATTGTACTTGGGCACGAAACCCAAGGTGAAATCGCCGAACCCGGTGCCGGCGGCGGCGCTGTGGCGGCCAAAGATCATCAGCGGACGCGATACCAGTTCGATGCGCGCCACCGCATGGGCTGAATTTTCCGGCAGCAGCAACGCCCGCGTCAGCGGCGTACCGCGACTGAGCGCCTGACCGCTGGCGGGACTGGTCGCCCGCAGACTGTAGCTACGCTCGGGATCGGCTTCCAGTTCGAGCGGCAAGGTGCAGGCCAGGGTGTCAGCCTCGGTTTCCTCGCGCTCGGCGACCGGCTCGTTCAGCAGCCATCCGCTGGAAGCGGTCTTGTCCAGCAACGGGTCGGGCCAGAAGCGATCGGATCGCGACGCGGCACCCGCTACCGGCTCCTGCTTGCTCTCAATCGGCCGGGTAAAATCCAGCCGGATCTCGCAGCGGTTGTCGTAGGCGTGCCATTCCCCTCGATGGTCGCAGAGGTCGAGTTCCAGCCACAAGGTGGTTTGCACCGGGCCAGCGTGGGGACACCGATAACCGATGTACACCGGTTGTGCTTCCCGGCCGTCCAGCAGCCGCAGCGGCGGGACTCGCCCTTCATCGACAAATACCAGATCGGGACTGCGCAGCCGCAGGCGGATTTCCCGATACAACCACCAACTGGGATTGACCAGCAGCGCGCAAAGCGTGTTTTCCCGTTCCGAGGTTGGGCTCATGGTGACCGCCAGACTCACCAGTACCGGCTGCTGGGTTTCCGTCAACCGGGCGATGCGTCGCTGGTACTCGTCCGCCTGCACCGGGCCGCCACGTGCCCAGCGCAGATACCGGTTCCGAAAATAATCCACCGCCTCCCGATCCCGTGGTTCTCGGTATTCCTGTTTGGCGGCGAGTTCGCCCAGTAACTGGGCAAATTCGCGCAGGACCGACGTCGTCGACTCGACAGCGGGCGGCACCGGCTCGGCGGGTGGCGCGGTACTGGCCCACCCCATCGCTGGCGCCGGATCGACCGCCACCGGGCTCTCGGCGACTGGCGGCACGGGCATGGATTCGCGCGGCGGCGCCGGCTCGGCGGGCGGAGCGACGCTGGCCAACCCCATCGATGGCGCCGGATCGACCGCCACCGGACTTTCGGCGACTGGCGGCATGGACGCGGATTCGCGCGGCGGTATCGGCGCCAGTCTCAATTCTCCCCCAGCCGCGACCACCGGCCGCTCGGCCACCGAGGTCCGATCGGGATCAAGATCGAAATCCAACGGTAGATCCAGATCCAGATCCAGACGCAGGTCAAACCCGTCACCGTCAGTGGGCGCCGACCCTGTTTCGCCAACGGCATCCTGCCAGAGCGGGCCAACCGTCCCGGACCCCGATTGAGCCCGCTCGCCGAGAAAGCAATTGCGGGCGGCCTCATCCACCAGACCCGGCGTGATCTCACGCTCCGATTCCAGGCTGGCGAACAGGAACATGGCGTCGCACAGCATGGCGACGGCGCGCGGGACTCCTTGGCTATAGTGGTCGATGCGCTCGATAACGGCGGGAGAAAACAGCCCCTCGCCCGCATAGCCGGCAGCCTTGAACTGATGGTTGATGAACAGTTCGGTTTCCATGCCGCTCAGCCGTTCGAGGTGGCAACGAACCTGAACCTGCTCGTGCAACCGCCGCAACTCAGGTTGGCGCAGCTTGCCTTCGATCTCCGGTAGGCCCGCCAGTACGATCCGCAGGCGCTGATCGGGTTCCACCGCCGTTTCCACGAAATCCAGCAAGCGGCTCAACACGCCAATACGCAGATGCTGTGCGTCGTCGATCAGCAGGGCAACCGGTTGGTTGCGGCGTGCGTGCGCGGCCACGGTATCCAGCAACAAGTGACTCTGTTGCTCGATGTTCAGACCTTCGGCCGGCAGTTGCAGGCTGATGCATAGATAGTTAAGGATGTCGGGAAAATCGAGGTTGGCGTTATTCAGCAGAATGAAAAAAAATATCGGCGGCTTCCGCCATGCAGCGGCGCAATACCAGCGTCTTGCCAAACCCGGCCTCGCCAGTCAGCAGAATGAACCCGCGCTGTTCCCGGATACCACTCAGGATATCGGCGCAAGCGCTGTCGAAATTATCGTTGCGATAATAATCTTTGCTATCTTTCGGTTTGAAGGGTTTGTTTTCGAAACCGAAATAGGTGGTATACATACCCTCCCCCTCCTCGACACTACCTCTGCCAGCATTCTAAAGCTCCAGCATCCATCTCCATAGCGCTTTTTCGTATCGTCGGTTAATCTATTGATTCGAAACTGGACCAAATGAAACCACCGTTGGGATTGATCGTCCCGTCAACCCGGCGCCTGCCGCTTGATCCAGCCCGGCAACCCACCCGCCACGTTCAAAGTCAGCCGGTTCGCCAGCATCTCCAGAGTACCCTTGATTCGGTCCATGCACGCTCCCTTGGATTGCCATGCCGATTCAACGCCCGCGTGTCTCGCCAACGACGACTTCTCCCATAAACCTTAGCGCAATCATCCGTATGTCCATCGGCGATCGGCCCTCCACGCCGGCGTAAAGCTCCACCACCTTGCATCCGCTCATCGGCGCCCATGATCGCGACGAGGTCGGACCACATCGTCATCGGCGCCGGTTGGTGGGAGAATGACGATTTGGTCAACGGAACATACTCCCATGTCTCATATCGTCATTCACCGCGACCATCCGCTCACCCTCGACGAGGCGCGTCAAGCCGCGGAAACTCTCGCCGTCCAACTGGCCGAGCGTTACGACCTCAGCCACCACTGGCAGGACGACACCCTGTACTTCGAACGCTCCGGCGTCGGTGGCCAAATCGAACTGGAGCCGGGCAAGTTGCGGATCAACGTGCGCCTGGGCTTTCTCCTGGCGACGCTGAAATACAAGCTGGAGCAGGAAATTCACGCTTACCTGGACGAGCTGTTTCAGCAAGCCGGACCGCCCGATCCGGTTTGAGCCCTTATCGCATCGCTCATATCCGGCGGTTGGGAATCAATGCCTTGGCCGGCGGGATGCCGATCCCCTACCAGCGCCTCAGCACAACTCGTGCCGCAGGATCGTGCCGATGTTGGATTTGGGCAGGCTATCGCGGAACTCGACCTGGCGCGGCCGCTTGTAGGCGGGGAGACACCGTCGGCAGTGCGCCTGAATTGCTTCGACGGTCAATTCCATCCCCGGCTTGGGCACGACGCACACCTTGACCGCCGAGCCGCTCTTCTCGTCGGGCACACCGATACAGGCCGCCTCCAGCACCCCCGAACAAGCCACCACCACCTGCTCGATTTCACTGGGGAACACGTCGAAGCCGGACACCAGAATCCGGTCCTTCTTGTGATCCACCATGTAAAAGAAACCCTGTTTGTCCATGGTGGCGATGTCGCCGGTCAGCAACCAGCCATCGCGGAGGATGCGGGCGGTTTCCTCGGGCCGACGCCAATAGCCGCGCATCACCTGCGGGCCGCGGGCACACAATTCTCCGCGCGCCCCCGACGGTACTTCCCTGCCTTCCTCGTCGCGGACCTGCACCTCGGTGGACGGCAACGGCAAACCGATGCTACCGGTGAAATCCTCGATATCGACCGGGTTGACGCAGATCGCCGGCGCGGCCTCGGTCAAACCGTAGCCCGCCAGGATCGGCACTCCGGTCAGGGTCCGCCAGCGATCGGCCACGGTCCGCCACATCGGTGCGCCGCCGCCGACCGTCAACCGCAGCGAGGAAAAATCCAACGTGGCAAACTTGTCATTGTTGACCAGCGCGTTGAACAACGCGTTGACTCCGGTAATCACCGTGAACTTCCACGGACGGATCTCCCGCACGAACAGCGGAAGGTCGCGGGGGTTGGTGACCAGCACGTTCAAGCCGCCAAAATAGAGAAAGCACAGACAATTCACCGTCAGGCAGAAGATGTGGTGCAGCGGCAGCGCGGTGATGACGATCTCCTCGCCCTCATGGATCGTCGAACCCACCCAGGCAACGATCTGCCGTATGTTGGCCAACAGGTTACGGTGGGTCAGCATCACACCCATGGGCAGTCCGGCGGTACCGCCGGTGTATTGCAGGAAGGCCAGATCCTCGCCGGTGACCGCGACCGGCCGCAGGACAAGGCGGGCACCGCCAGCCAGCGCTTCCCTGAACCCAACCGTATTCGGCAGCGCGTAATGCACCCTCTTCTTGATGTGCCGGGCCACCAGATTGACCACCTTGGCCTTCCAGAACGACAACAGGTCGCCGATCTCGGTAACGATGGCGGTTCTGATCTCGGTCCGCTCGACGACCTCGGCCAACACATGGGCGAAGTTGGCGAGAATCAGAATCGCCTTGGCTCCGGAGTCCCTGAGTTGGTGCTCCAGCTCGCGCGGGGTATGCAGCGGATTGACGTTGACCACCACCAATCCGGCGCGCAACGCACCGAACAACGCCACCGGATATTGCAGCAGGTTGGGCAGCATGATCGCCACCCGCTCACCCTTTTCCAGCCCCAATTCCTGTTGCAACCAGGCGGCGAACGCCCGACTCATCTGCTCCAGTTCGGCATAGGTCATGCCGCAACCCATGTTGACGAAGGCATTGCGCCGTCCGAACTGACAGCAACTCCGATCGAATACTTCGACCAGTGAGCGGTATTCATCGGGGTTGATGTCCGCCGGCACCTGGGGTAGATAACGTTTCAACCACACTTTTTCCACGGGAGGCCTCCAATCAGCGTCCGGTCACTCCCATTGTGAGATTATTGACGACCGATTACCAAACTTCACTTGTGGGTATTGCAAGATCGGTTTTTCGGATGAGACTGCCGAGATGCGGGCAAAACGACGCAGTTGGCGGAGCGATCGCGTGGGTTGAGCCGGGGCTGGGCGCGGGCCAGACCGGCGGACCCTACTTCCTTGGAATTTCGGCCAAGGGCAATTGGGTGATGGCGGCGATCTGCTCCGGTGAAAAATTCATCGCCAGGAGTTCCCGAGCCACCGCCAACGCCTTGCGATGCGCACCTTCTTCCATTCCCTTTTCCATTCCCTTTTCCATTCCCTTCTGATAGCTGGGCAGCCGTTCGAGGTTGATTTGCAACATGGCGTAGGCTTCCTGAAGGTTGATGGTGAGATGGCGATTGTCCGCCAGAATCTCCAGCATGGACAGGTATTCGCGCAGCCGGCCTTCGTCGGGGTCGGTCAGCCGTCGCAGTTTCTCCAATAAGCGCATCAATACCGTTTGCGGATCATCATCGCCAAAGTCGCCCAGGATGGCCAACACCAGGGCGTCAGGCTGGTCGCTGGCGTACAGGGTGCGGTAGTCGATCGTCCGCATGTCGACCACGTCATAGTGGTAGCTCAGTTGCGGGCTATCCAACCCGGTAGCCATGGTCAGTCGCTCGGCGCCGATGTAGACCAGACATTGATGGATGCGGTAACCCGGATACGCCAAGTGGATGTCGGTCAGGTAGCGCAGCATCCGTACCGCCATTTGACCGTCGTTGGCGTTCTGAATTTCCAGATGCAGGATGAAGGGCTCGCCCTGTGCGGGGATGACTTTGGCGACCAAGTCGGCGCGGCGGTCTTCAATCCGCTGCTCCTCGGTGGCGAGCAACTCGGCGTCGATTAGGTCCAGCCGGAACAAGTAGACCGCCATGTCCAGCAGCAGACGCTTGAGAATGCCCTTGGAGATGATGTCTTTTTGGCCCATGGAGGCATTTTATCGGCTCGCCAATGAGCTGGCCATCGATCACGATCGCGATTCAAAAGTTTGCGAATGCATCGGCGATCCGGGCGCTTCAGCCGCGAATCGCCTGGCTCCTACAACAAGAGGGACACCACTACGCCACAAGTCGGCGTGCCAAAAACGCCAGTTCCTGCACCGCCGGATGGGCATTTTAGGAGGAAAATGGGCCATCGGCGGGGCAGCCATTTGTTTGCTGCTTGCCCGTACTACATCCGCCAGCGATAGCTTCCAGGCGTTCGCGGGATAGGATGCGGGGTGACTCGTAGGATTTCTTCGCTGGCTTGTCGGCAGTGTCGCGGATAGCTTGGGTTGGATCAGGCATGGTGTTCTCGCTTGTGTCGGTCTCTGGATAGTACCCGCCGGCATCCCCTACCACTCCTCGACCGGAGGGGCGGAGGATACCGGTTTCGCTCAATGGTGTAACTGCAAGGCGGAGTCACCGAGCAAGCTGTAGATACGCAGCATATACGTCGGCATGTCTTGACGGCGTATATTGTCCTGCAAGGCCTGCTGGATCGCCTCGCCCAGTGTCGGCATCTGCTGCTGGAACACCGCCGCGAACAAGCTCCGGTTGAGTCGCAATGCCGGTTCGTTCAGCGACATTCCGGTGGGTGCCCAGACAGCGATGGCACCGCCGTCAGCGTCCAGGATCAACTGCTCGCCCAGGGATGCATAGCGGGGAACCTCGAACCGGTTTGCCGCGCAGGTCAGGGCACTGACCACCGGCAGTGGGCCGACGCTGTTCAGCGTACCCATGTCGTCCCAGGTGAGCAGGCCAGCCGCGCTGAAACGATCCGCTCCACCGTGGCCAAGGTAGTTGACCCAGCCCGTGCCTCGGTTCATACCTTCGAACAGCAGCGACCGCGCGGCGCCAATGGCCTGCTGGTCGAGATAGATCCGAGTCACGGCAATCCCGGACGGCAGCAACTCCGCTACCCAGTCGCTGTCTTGGGGAAAATAACCGGCGGCGGAGTCTGGCTTGTCGGCCAGTAGCATCGCCCCGGCCTGGTATAGCGAAACCGTCCCTTTTTCGTAAGCTTCGACCTTGGCCAAGTAGGTCTGAAGATCGACCACACTTGCCGCCGGGATGCGACCAATAGCCATGTCGGGCGCACCGTCTCCATCGAAGTCCACCAAGCAGTTGTCGCAACCGAATAGGCCGTTAGGCGTGGACGTCATGAGGGTGGGTGCCTGCGGTTCGCCCTTACCGCCCAGATCGCGATAATCGAAGCTGCCGATACCCACAAGCACCACGTAGCGCACGCCCCAGTTGTGGAAGGCATCACGGAGGAAGTCGCGCACAGCGTGAGGACTGGCGACGCCCCAATTATAACTATCGTAGATTTCGTCAGTACCCACTACCCGGCTGGACAGGCCCTTACCTTGGCGATAGTCGGCCAGCGTTTGGGCTGCATCCACCAACGCAGGCGGAACGATGATCAAATAATCCACTGGGTCGCTGGAAGACTGGAGGTCGGCGGCGGTCATCGGCGCGGGCGTGGCCGACGTAATCGCCGCGCCGGTCAACACCAGGTAGCGCCGGCCCTGCTCAGCGGTGAAAGTGACGCTCTGGCCCACCGTGCCGGGTGTCACGGTCGTGTGGGTGATGTAGACCGGTTTTCTCAGGTTGCCGATATCGAAGACGTAAATGTCGGCCGTGCTGAAGCCATCTACCGCCAGCGGACCGTCGCTTTCGGCTTTCAAAGTCAGCCGATCGTCGGTAGCTCGCGCCAAGCGGCGGTATTTCATCTCGATGCGATCGACGTAGAAAATATTCGCAGAATCGCCCAAGGCACGGATTTTTATATCGTTGTCGCCACTTTGAAGTTGTGCGCCCGTTACCGACAACCGCAATTCGTAGTCCGCCAGATCGCTCCACGTTCCCTCGCCGAGTGTCTGACCGTTGATCGACACTTGCACCGAGTGTGTTCCAGAAACAGCGCCTTTCAGGAAAACCTTGAGCTTGCCGCCGTCGGCCACGTCGGGCAGGCGAACGGTAAAGCACTTGGTGTTCCAGTTTTTGCTGCTGCAGATGGGATCGCCGCCGCCGATGAAACCCTCCCAATACCAGTAGTCGCTTTCGGGGTCGGTAGAAACGACGGTGGCGGCAAAGATATCCTGCTCCGCCGTGATCGTGTCGTCGAAGTCGCCCGCTGCCACCGGGTCCGGGGCTTTATCCTTGGCGGATGACTCTTCCATTACCTTACCCTTCTGGTTCGACCGCAGCCGGTAGATGTTGTCCAGCGTATAGAGGCTATCGATGGCTTCGCCGTAGAACAGAATTCCGGCCTCGTCCGCCGCCGGCAGCCAGGCCACGTCCTTGCCCGCCGTGGTCAACTCCAATTTTTCGTTGCGCAGCCACTTGCGCACGTTCTCTTCCGTGTTACCCAACGCCTCGGCGAGCCGGGCGACGCTAGCGTAGAACAGCCCATCCTGCCGCACCGGGATTTGCGCCGTGTCCGTCACCTTCTTTTTCTTGCTCACCGTCGAAATGGCCACTTGCGCGCTCCGCTCAACGTTTCGGTTATCGAGCGCATGAGGAATGGCTTGATAGCCTTGCGCCGGGTCGTCGTAGCCTGCGCCGGAATCCGTTGACGATTCGGCCACGAATGCCACCTTCGCGACTTGCTGGGCCGATTCGACCGGCGTCACGGTAAAAGGACCGTGAACGCGTGTACTTCCCCAGACTTCCTGCTCCACCAACCGGTAGGTATAACTTTGGTCGGGCCAAGCATCCAGATCCACGAAGGTATATCGACCGCCCTGCGGCGAGGTAATCAGCGCCGGCAACAGCGTATCGTTAAGGCGGTCGTAATCGCCACTGATGGGTTCAAGCCGTTCGATGTGGAAACCCGCCGTGCCCAGTTCGAAGGCGGTTTCCCAGTACAGCACCACCCGCCCGCCTTCGACCGTCGCCCCAAATTCCGCGACGCTGGCCAGAGTGGCCTTGCAGGTCGCGCCGGACGTAACTCCGGGGATCTGGCTTTCGGTGAGGTTGGTATTGGTCACACCAGCCGTGCCGGAGGTGGCGCCATAAGCGTTCGCTGCCGCCGTCGTGGTACCGTTAGCGCCGCCAGTGACGCTGGTGGAAACGGCGGCGCTGGAAAGATAGATCACGCCGCCCGCACCGCCGCCACCGGGGCCATGCGCGGAGCCAGTCGGGTCGGCATTCGTGCCATTGGCACCCTTGGCGTTGATGGTCAGACTGGTCAGTACGCCGGTTCTGGCAAACACCAGTACGCTGCCGCCCGCACCGCCGCCACCGCCGCTGTTTTGATCGTTGGCACTGGGATTGCCATCGGTCCCACCGCCACCGGCGTTACCCGGCGCGCCGCGGGCGCGGCTGGCGTCGGCATTGGTCCCATCAGGATAACCACTGCCCGAAGCCAGCGTTGCGGTACCGTCGTACATATAGTTGGGCGATCCGGCCACACCCTCGGCCTTGTTGCCGTTGTAGAGAGGCGTACCCGACGGTGGCGTAGCCCGGGTGCGATAAGCGGTGTTCGAACCGCCTGTCTGGCCCGAGAGTTGTTGTCCGCCGCCGCCCCGGAAGCCCTTGGCATCGACATTGATGCCGCCACCGGAGAAGGTCAGCGTACCCGCCACGTCCATCACGACGATACCGCCTGTGCTGCCGTTCCAGGCTTGGGCGGTGATCTGGCCAGTAACCGTAGCGCTGTCGTACTGCGGCACTCGCACCACCTGGAAGCGGCGCTGACCCTGGATAGCGGTGGCGTTATCGTTGGTGTAGGTATTACGCAAGCCCAAGCCCGTACCCGTGCCCTGGATCGGCACGGAACCACCGCTCACTGGCCCGGTGGCCCTGACAAATTCATACAGACCAGCACTGTTGTAGTTGGTGGCGCCGCTGCCAGAACTACCATTGCCATAGCTGCTGGTATTGGTGTAGTCGATTGCCGCGTCCTGCATCTGAATCACCAGCAGCAGATCGCCGGAGGCGATGGGAGTCGTGGCCCCCTGCGAGGCCCCAACCGAGATACTCGCAGCACCGGCGTTGGCGGTGGCCGTACCAGGGTAATAGGTATTGACAACTCCGCTTAGGCTTGTGGGGCTGCCATCGCGACCGGGCACGGCGCAGACGGCGATGGTTGGTGACCGAAGTGCGATGGTGGCGGTGACCCATGCGTCATTGTTAGATGCAAACGCCGCTGTTCCCGTGGTATCGGCGGCCGTTTGCGTGCCTTGGCCAACACCGAGGGCCACATCGGCGCCACTGCCACCAACATTGACGAGAACCAGCTCTGTCCCCGGCACCGAAGCGAGCGAGTTATTGTCGATCCCCGCAATCCGGACGACCATCGTATCGGCTACGGTCGTCGTCACGGCGGGGGCTGTAGGCGAGTTGTTATCACCGGTAGTGAAGCCTGATACGTTGATCGGCGCTGACGGGTCCGCGCCCGTGTAGCGCAGAATGGCTCCCGCCACTTTAACGGACTGGTTCAAGCCGAACGAATAACTGGAACCGTCGGTGGCGCCGACCACGCGGTAGAAGACCGCGAGGGTCACGTTTATCCCGTTGTTTTGACGCAGAACCTGGGTCCACCCAGTTGGCGGGGTGATGATTGTGTTGCCCCGTGCAGATATAGTCGCCAACAAGAAATCGCTCTGGACCGTGCCGGTCGGCTTGCCAATGGCGAGCGAACTGGTAGTGCTAGACGCCTCTGCTTTCGATTGATACGTTGGCGCCGCAGCCAACGGTCCTACCCAGCCCAGCGCCAGAGTCAAAATCACGTACAGAAGCGCCCATCGGGTTGCATTCGATTTGTTGTTTGTTCGCATCGTCTCTATCCCTATCCCTTCGCTATCCGCCGCCAGTAAAATCTGCCATTAACTTATCATGAGAAACTTTACGGAATAAATCGCTTATATCGAATCTAAGAAGCTGTACAAAAACTCAATTACCTAAGCTACCTCTAAAGCAGTCCCTTGTAATAATACTCGTTCTTTACAAATTCTTCGCAGCATGAGTCGAATTGAGGCCATATAAACATGGCCCGTACTCGATGTGGGTTTCCGTTCGTAATCTTTGCTTAAGCGGCGAGATCGCCCGAGCCAAGCAAAGGTTCGCTCTACAACCCATCGCCGAGGTAAAACCTGAAATCCCTTATCCGTTTTCTTTTTTTTCAACAACTTCAAAAATGCAGTCAAACTGTTCCTTGACCCATTGAACAAACTTTTCACCTCTATAACCACCATCCGCCCAGATTTTTTTGACGCTATCCACGAT
>NZ_SPMZ01000027.1 GCF_012939995.1 Candidatus Competibacter phosphatis
TTGCTAGCCAGCAGCGCGCTCTTAACCGGGATACACGCCCGCGCCCGGGGTGCCGAAAGGACCCAGAATTTCCAGCGGGCGAGCGGGGGTGGCGGGTTCAGCCGCGCGGGTGGCGGCGGCGCGCGAGGGGGGGTGGTTTCCGGGGCGGACGGCGCTGAAGCACCGAGGCAGATCCAAAAACCAATCACACTATTGGGTTCGCGCTTAAGGAGACAATGTTTGTGAAAATCATTATCGTGGGTACCGTGGCCGGCGGCGCGTCATGCGCGGCCCGCCTGCGCCGGCTGGACCAAACAACGGAAATCCTCATGGTGGAACGCGGGCCTTATGTTTCCTCCGCGAATTGCGGGCTACCCTATCACATCGGCGGCGTGATCGAGAAGGAATCGAGCCTGCCAGTCGCCAACGAAAATACGTTTCGCAACCAGTTCGTGATCAATGTGCGGACGCGCTGCGAGGTGATCGGCATCGCGCCGGAGATGAAGACCGTTCGACTGCGCGATGTCGCCACCGGCGAAGTCACGACCGAAGCCCACGACAAGCTGGTGCTGTCGCCCGGCACGTCGACGATTCGCCCGCCGCAGCCCGGCATCGCTCTGCCGGGCATCGATCTGCCGGGCATCTTCGAGGTCAGAACGGTTCCCGATGCGCGGGTGATCCGCGATCGGTTTCTTTGGCGGCGTGGTGGCCTGGACCGGCGCCAGCGAGAAGACGCTCCAGCAGCTTGGCAACGACGATTACAAAAAAAATCCACCTGTACCCGAACTCGCACGCCGGCTACTACCCGGGCGCGCGGCCGATCGCGATGAAGGTGCTCTTTCGCAAGTCCGACGGGAAGCGCCTCGGCGCGCAGGCGCTCGGCGAGGACAACGTGGACAAGCGGATCAGCGCCTTGGCGATGGCATTGCAAATGGGCGCGACGATCCACGACCGGGAGGCGGCGGAGCCGTGCTACGCGCCCCAGTTCGGCAGCGCCAAGGATCCGGTCAACTTCGCGGGCCTGGTGGCGGCGGACATCCTGGGCGGCGACAGGCCGATCGGCCACTGGGACGGCGTCGACGCGGAACTCCTGCTCGACGTGCGCAAGCCGGTGGAACTCGCCGTGGAAAGCAAGCCGCGAGCGGTCGATATTCCGCTGGGACAACTGCGGGCGCGGCTCGACGAGTTGCCTCGCGATCGGGCAATTCTCGTCATCTGCCGCTCCGGCCAGCGTGCCCATTACGCCACCCGGCTCCTGTTGCAACACGGGTTCAAGGTTCACACGCTCTCCGGCGGCATGCTGTTGCGGTTTCACTCTTACCTGCTGACGAACTGCGCGACGGTGGGGCGCTTTATCACGACAGGCCTGACCTCCCCACCGATCATCGGAGGCGGGCGCGGGCGGCTTTTGGTAGGTTGGGCTGAACGCCGAAGCCCAACCCTTTGTTGGGCAACACGGCGTGGCCAAAAAAATCTCAAAACGACAGAACCAATTTCTTGCCGAATATCAGCCAAGGGAGTTCCATCTCGTGGAAGATCTGCATCCTGTTCGTCGAACCTTTCCATTTGGGTCTCGCGCCGAAGTACTGCTGTTAGCGTTATTGAGCGTGTTTTCCTTTGCGGCGCTGGCCCAGCAACCCGCCGCCATGACCCGCCCGCCGACTCCCGTCAGCGTGGTCGAGGTCAAACCGGAAAATACCCCGGCGACCTTCGAATTCACCGGCAAAACCGCCAGTTCCCGGCAGGTCGAGATCAATGCCCGGGTCGAGGGCTACCTGGATAAGATCGCTTACGAAGAGGGCAGTCTGGTAAAAACCGGACAACTCCTGTTTCAACTCGATCCCAAGCCCTTCCAGGCCGCGCTGGACAATGCCAAGGCCGTTCTGGCCCAGCAGGAAGCGCTGTTGACTCGCGCCCGTCAAACCCTGGCTCGGGTCAAGCCGCTGGCCAAGCAAAACGCGGTCAGCCAGCAAGATCTGGACAACGCCACCGCCGGCGTCCTGACGTCCGAGGCACAGGTGCAGGCGGCCAAGGCGCAGGTGGAGACGGCGCGATTGAATCTGGGCTACACCACCATCAAGTCGCCGCTGAACGGCTTGTCCAGCAGCGCCAATTTCCGCGAGGGTGCCCTGATTACGCCAGCCGGTAAAAACGCCCAGTTGACCACCATCGTGCAGATCGATCCGATGTGGGTCAACTTTGGGTTGGGCGAAAATGAGGTCCTGAAAATCCGGGCTCAGCAGGAAGCGGGGCAATTGAATAGGCCGGGGCTAAACAAGATTCAAGTGGAGTTGATCCTGGCCGATGGCTCCGCTTATCCCCAGAAAGGCCAGATCACCTTCGTGGACCCGGTGATCAACGCGCAAACCGGCACCTACAACGTCCGCGCCGTGGTGCCCAACCCGAACAATCAATTGAGCCCCGGCCAGTTCGTGCGCGTGCAACTCAAGGGCGCGGTTCGCCCCAATGCCATCATGGTGCCGCAAGTGGCGGTGATGCAGGGACCGAACGGCAAGTTCGTGTTCGTGGTCGGCCCGGACGACACCGCGCAGCCCAAGCCGATTCAGGTCGGTGACTGGTACGGCGATCAGTGGATCGTCAATTCTGGCCTGGAGCCCGGCGACCGGGTGGTGGTGGACGGCGCGGTACGCCTGCAACCGGGCGCACCGGTACAGATTCGCCCGGCGGCGCCACCCGCGCCCGAGTCGGCGAAAGTGCCCAGCGCCACGCCGCTCAAACCCTGAGAGGGCGCCCGATGATTTCCCATTTCTTTATTGATCGCCCGGTATTCGCCGCGGTCATTTCCATCATCCTGACCTTGGCCGGACTGTCGGCGATGGGCGTGTTGCCGATTGCCCAGTATCCCGAAATTACCCCGGTCCAGGTAACGGTGAGCGCCACCTATCCCGGCGCCAGCGCCGATGTGGTCTCGCAAAGCGTGGCCGCGCCCATCGAGCAGCAGGTCAACAGCGTGGACAATCTGATGTACATGTATTCGTCCAGCTCCTCGACCGGCAACATGACCCTGAACGTATTTTTCGACATCGGCACCGATCCCGACATCGCCCAGGTCAACGTGCAAAATCAGGTGAGTCTGGCTTTGCCGCAGCTACCGGAAGCCGTGTCCAAACAGGGGGTGCAGGTTCAAACCAAATCGTCCACCTTCCTAATGGTGATCGCAATCTATTCACCGGACGGAAGTCAGGATGAAACCTATGTCGGCAATTACGCCTACCTGTATATACTCAACGCCCTGCAACGCATTCCCGGCGCCAATCAGGCCAGCATCTTCGGTACTCCCAATTACGCCATGCGGGTCTGGCTGAAACCGGATCGGATGAGCGATCTGGGCTTGACCACCGACGAGGTGATTCAGGCCATCCAGACCCAGAACCAGCAGTTCGCCATCGGTCAGATCGGCCAATCGCCCACCAACGGCCCGGTGGAGCTGACCTTTCCGGTCTCCACTCAGGGCCGGCTGAGTACGCCGGAGGAGTTCGAGAACATCATCCTGCGCGCCAGCACCACCGGCGCCGGCGTGCTGCGGCTCAAGGATGTCGGCTACGTGACCCTGGGCATGCAAAGCTACAACCTGCGCAGCCGTTTCAACGGCAAGATCGGCACCGCCATCGCGGTGTATCAACAGGCGGGCGCCAACGCCCTGGCCGTTTCCAAGCAGGTGCGGGAAACACTGGAAGAACTGAAGAAGAGCTTTCCGGCTGGCATCGATTACTCCATCGCCCTGGACACCACCAAGTTCGTGAAGGCCTCGATCAACGAGGTGGTGCATACCCTGCTGGAAGCCATCGTGTTGGTCATCCTGGTGGTCTTCATCTTCCTGCAAAGCTGGCGAGCGACCGTTATTCCCATCGTGGCGGTGATCGTCTCGGTGATCGCCACCTTCGGCGGCATGTATCTGCTCGGCTTCTCGATCAACATGCTCACCCTGTTCGGCCTGGTGCTGTGCATCGGCATCGTGGTGGATGACGCCATCGTGGTGGTGGAGAACGTCGAGCGCAACATGGCGGAATTCCACCTGTCGCCCAAGGAAGCGGCGCATCGGGCGATGGAAGAAGTCACCGGACCGGTGATCGCCATCGTGCTGGTGTTGAGCGCGGTGTTCGTGCCGGTCGCGTTCCTGGGCGGCATGACCGGGCAGTTGTACAAACAGTTCGCCATCACCATCGCGATTTCGGTGGCGATTTCCGGCCTGGTGGCATTGACCCTCAGTCCGGCGCTGGCGGCGCTGCTGCTCAAGCCGGGGGAACATGGCGACCAACGAACCGATTGGCTGTATCGATTCTTCTTCGGTCCATTCAATCGCGGGTTCGACTGGTTGACCAGCGGTTATGCCAAAAGCGTGCGCTTTGTCGCCAAGCGGATATTACTGGGGCTGGCCCTGTTCGCGGTGATGCTGGCGGCGACGTATGGCCTGTTTCAGAAAGTGCCCAGTAGTTTCGTGCCGGATGAAGATCAGGGTTATGTGTTCGGCGTGGGGATCTTACCGGATGGCGCCAGTCTGGATCGAACCGAGGCGGTGGGCGCGCAAATGAGCGATATCTTTCGCGCCAATTCAGCGGTCGGTAGCGTGGTCGCGGTCAACGGCTACAGCCTGCTGGATTCGCAAATGAAGACCACCGACACCACGTTGTTCGTGTCCTTCAAGGATTACGAAGAGCGGAAGGATCCGAAAGAGAGCGCCCCCAATGTCATCCGCGAGGTGATGGGGCAATTCAGCAAGATCGGCGAAGCCATCGCCCTGGTGTTCAATCCGCCCTCGATCCCGGGTCTCGGCACCACCGGCGGTTTCGAATTCTGGATTCAGAGTCGCGGCAGCGGCGACATCAAGCAACTGGCGCAGGTGACCAAGGATTTCGTCGCCAAGGCCAGCCAACGCCCGGAATTGCGCGGCTTGACCATGACCCTCAACGCCGCCTCGCAACAATTGTACGTTTCGCTGGACCGCGAACAGGCCCGAACCCTGGGCGTGCCGGTCGGTAACGTGTTCGGCACCCTGCAAGCGCTGTTCGGCTCGCTGTACGTCAGCCAATTCAACCTGTACAGCCAAGTGTGGCAGGTGATCGTGCAGGCGGCCCCGGAATACCGTTCCCGCCCCGACGACATCAAGCAGGTTTACGTACGTTCGACCAACGGCGGCATGGTGCCGCTGGCGGCGGTCACCAAGCTGGAATACACCAGCGCCCCGAATCTGATCACCCGTTTCAATACCTTCCCCGCCGCCAAGGTCACTGGCGGCGCCGCGCCGGGCTACAGTTCCGGCCAGGCGCTGGCCACCATGGAAGCGGTGGCCCACGAGGTGCTGCCGCAGGGTTATTCCTTCGGCTGGAGCGGCCAAGCCTATCAAGAGAAGAAGGTCGGCGGCGATTCGGCGATGGTGTTCATCTATGGCCTGATCATGGTGTTCCTGATCCTGGCGGCCCAGTACGAGAAGTGGTCGCTGCCATTTAGCGTGATGATGGCCGTGCCGTTCGGAGCGTTCGGAGCGTTGCTGGCGGTCTGGCTGCGCGGGATGGAAAACGACGTGTATTTCCAGATCGGCCTGCTGACCCTGGTCGGTCTGGCGGCCAAGAACGCCATCCTGATCGTGGAGTTCGCGGTGATGAAGCACGAGGAGGGAATGCCGGTTCTGGAAGCGGCGGTGGAGGCGGCGCGCTTGCGCTTCCGGCCGATCTTGATGACCTCGCTGGCCTTCATTCTCGGCGCGATTCCGCTGGTCATCGCCACCGGCGCGGGCGCCAACAGCCGCCATTCCATCGGCACGGGCATCGTCGGCGGCATGACCGCCGCCACCGTGCTGGCGATCTTCTTCGTGCCGATGTTTTTCCGCCTGTTCGAAGGCTTGAGCGAGAAGCGCGACGGCAAGAAGAAGGAATCCTCCGATTCCGGGTCGCCACCGCATCCCTCTCCCGCTGGAACCGGGGCGGAGAGTCTGCCGGAGGACCGCCGCGATGCATAAGACCTTACTTGCGGTAGCCATCGGTCTCGCCTTGGGCGGTTGCGCGGTCGGCCCGACTTACGAACGCCCGGAGGTACCGATTCCGGCGCAATGGGAGGTCGATCTCCAAACCGCCAACGATCTCGCCAATACCGCCTGGTGGGAGCAGTTCCGCGACCCAGTGCTGAACAATCTCATCCAAACCGCGTTGCAAGAAAACAAGGACGTGCAAATCGCCGCCGCGCGAGTGGAAGAGTATATCGGCCGTTATGGCGTGACTCGCTCCGCACAGTTTCCCCAGGTCGGCGCCAACGCCGCTGGGGCACGCACCCGCAATACCGAGAATGGCGGCGTTACGCTGGGCGAAAACCCGACCAACAGTTTCCAAGTTGATTTGGGCGTGTCGTTCGAGCTGGACTTGTGGGGTAAGTTGCGCAGCGCCACCGCGGCGGCCCGCGCGCAACTGCTGGCGACCGAGGAAGCCAAGCGTACGGTGATTCTCGGCCTAGTGAGTCGGGTGGCCAACAGTTACGTGCAACTGCTCGACTACGACAAGCAACTGACCATCACTCAGGAAACCTTGCAAACCCGTGGTGAATCGGTGCGGATCAATGGCCTGCGCTTCAAGGCCGGTTTGATCTCGGAACTGGACTACCAGCAGGCCGTGGCGGAATACCAGAACGCAGCGGTGCAGGTGCCCTTGCTGGAGCGGCAGATTGCTCAACAGGAGAACGCCATCAGCCTGCTGCTGGGGCGCAATCCCGGCAAGATCAGTCGAGGGGTCACCCTGGATCTATTAACCTTGCCACAAATCCCCGGTGGTTTACCTTCCGATCTGCTGGAGCGCCGTCCCGATATCCGGCAGGCGGAACAACAATTGATCGCCGCCAACGCCTTGATCGGGGTGGCCAAGGCAGCGTTTTTCCCCAGTATTTCCCTGACCGGTTTTCTGGGCACGGCCAGTACCGATCTCTCGGATCTGTTCAAGGGACCGTCGCGCACCTGGCAGTTCGCGGGCCAACTGTTCCAGCCGATTTTCACCGGCGGGGCTCTGACCGGCCAGTTGCAGGCCGCGGAAGCCGTGCAACAGCAGGCTTTATTGAATTATCAGCAGGTGATTCAAAAAGCCTTCGCCGAAGTGGATGATAGTCTGATCGCGATCAACAAACTGCATGAGCAGTTGAAGGACGGCGCATTGCAGGTCGAGGCCTTACAGCGCACTCTGCATTTGGCCACGCTTCGCTATCAAAACGGCTATTCCGATTACTTACTCGTGGTGGATGCCGAGCGCAATCTCTATGCCGCGCAACTCCAGTATGTGCAGGACCAGGGAACTCTGTATACCGCGATGGTCAGCCTGTATGCGGCGCTGGGCGGTGGCTGGGTCAACGAAGCGGAGCGGATGGCCACCGGTAAACCACAGCCAGCGGCGGGTTGAATCAGAGGGCGGGGTTATCCCGCCCTCTTTACGCGAATTAAACGCTTTGTGGCAAGACATTGCGCACAAAACATAGCGGCGGCCAGGCGCCCAAAGGGTGTACTGTCAAGTTAATGGGGTCATGACGCGTTTATCGCATGATGGCGGTATGGGATAGCGGTTACGCTGCTTTTTGGACGCCCATCACCCGAGACCACGTCTCGAACGCTGCTCCGCGGGCACCCCGATACGGGGTGGCCGATATCCGATGGCGACGCAGGTGGAAAAGATGGTTCATCGGATGGTGAGCGGACAGAACGCGTTGTACCTGGCGGGACGATTTGAACCGCCGCATCGGGCGCGCTTGTTGGCAAGCGCGTGGGTGGGACCGCTCGGCGTGGTTTTTCAAGCTCTGGTGCTGGCGATGCTCGACGCCCGGCATGACCCTTTTCTTGGGCGGCGACGTAGCGCTTGAGCGGGTCGGTGATCAGCACCCAAGGGACCTATTGGAGGCCCTTGCGTCACTGGCGAAAGAACCGCTGAGCGGTTTTGGCAGGGCGTCGGCGCTGGACGAGACTGAGGTAGCCTTCTTGATCGACCGCCCGCCCGAGCGAATGATGCTTGCCATTCGTCGTGATGACCCTTTCATCCAAGTGCCATTGATCGCCCCGCCTGGGTTACCGATGGCGCGGTTCGTTCGCGAAGCTCTGACCGAATTGGAGAGTCCATGGGCGGATCGTCTCGTAGGTCAATACGATGCCCCAGGCAGCGAGTCGTTCGTCGATGTCTCGAAAGCCGAGGGTGAAGCGAACATAGAGCCAGACCGGGTGAGCAATGATCTCGGCGGGAAAGCGGTGACCGCGATAAGGATCGGATGGCGTTTTCATGGCCCGCTCCCCTAACCGATTCAAAGCGCCCCCGGCAACTGGACAGTACCGTTGAATGGGTTTCCCGTGCGGCGTGTGGCGCTCGCGTCAATTCGCGCGCCGGAACGAACTCCACACCAGGCCCGGCAGCGCAATCCCGAAGCTGAGGAGCAGGATGATCAGCGTCGCCTTGATGCCGTTATCGAACGCCGCCAGCAGCAGGTCGCCACTGTGTTCCAGGTGGGGCGAATCCGCCACCATCACCAGGCCCATCACCGCTTTGTAGGCGTAGCTGCCGGGCACCAGCGGGATTGCCGGGCTGGCGGAAAACAGTACCCCGCTCACCGCGAAGCGCTGGGCCAGTGCCGTGGCCAATACCCCGATGACCAGCGCCGCGGGCAAGGTGGCCAACACGATGCCGATGCCGCCGTTCATTAGCCCGGCCCGCACCACATAGGCGAGCGCGCCGATCAGCGCGCAATAAGGCAAGGCGTACTTCGGCACGTTGAACAGCACCGAAAATCCCAGGGTCGCCACCGCCGCCCAGCAGCCCTGTTGAGCCAGCGGCCAAGCCAGTTCGGCGCCGCTCATAATTTGACCTGGAACAGCCGCACCACGATCCCCAAGCCCAGGGCGATCCCGAGGACCACCACCAGGCTGGTGATGGCCCGGGCCATGCCGGCGGAGATGTACCCATGCAGAATGTCCACGCTGGCGTTGATCAGCGGCACCCCGGGTACCAACAGCAGGACCGCCGCCGTCAGCGCGCTTTGCGGGGTCTGACTCAGCCAGAGCGCGCTGCTCGCCACCAGGCTGGCCGTCAGCGCGGTGAGCAGGACCACCAGGAAATAATTGACTTGTCGCCGATTGAGCCACATCCGTACCCAGGTGGCCATCGCGGCGGCCACGGCGGTAATCGCCAGTGCCGCCCAGTCGCCGCCGAACAGCCGGCAGAATGCCGCGCAGGCCAAACCGACCGCCACCACAACCACACCGCGCGAGTAGTTATGTGGAAGCGTCGCGATCCGTTGTAGCAGCATTTCCAGTTGTCCGGGAGTCACCCGCCCCTGCTGGAACAGTCCCAGCAATTGCTCCACCTCGTTCAGGATGTTCATATTGATGCCCACGATCGGTACACGCGCCACCCGGGTATGGTGGGCGTCCTGGCGGGTCACGGTCAGCAGGATGGTTTTCGACATGACCACCGCATCGATCCGGTCGATGCTCAGACCCGGTTCCATTTGTTGCAGGCTGGTTTCCACGCGCGCGGCATCGGCGCCGTGCTGGAGCAGCAGGCTGCCGGTATGCACCAGCAGATCGACCACGACCGAGAGCGACTCCGGTGGGCGGGGAGCGGGCAGCGATGAGGTATCGGGATTTTCTATCGGCATGGCGTTGGCTGGGCCGCACTCACGTCGCCGAGGGGGACACGGGCGTCGTTCGGATCGGACCGGCGTCTTCCCCAAACGCTTGGCCGGTCGCGGCCAGCACCGCGCGCCAGCCAGGTCCGCCCAGGTCCAGGTGCTTCTTGCGACTCACGAGCAATTCGATGGGCACATGGATGAAGAGGTCGTGCAGCAGGCCGATCACCAGGCCGGTCTTACCAGCCATGGCGGCGTGAACGGCGTTGCGGGCGAAGAAATCGCAGAGAATGGAATCCTCGGCGTCGGCCGGGACGCTGCGGATCAGATAGCTCGGATCGAAATAGCGCAGCGTCACCGGAATCTCCTCCGCCTGGAAGTACCGCTCGATGCGTTCGCGCAGAAACGGGCCGATGTCCTGGAGTTTGATATTACCCGAGGCGTCGCGCTTCCCACCGCTGGCCGCCAACCACTCCTGGCCGGCGCCTTCGGCCACAACGACGAGCGCGTGCGCCCGCTGGAGAATGCGCTGCTTGAGCGCGGCGAGCAGGCCGGTTTCGCCCTCGAGTTGGAGCGGCACTTCGGGGACCAGGGTGAAGTTGACGTCCTGGCTGGCCACCGTGGCGCCCGCGGCGATGAAGCCGGCATGGCGGCCCATCACCTTCACCAAGGCGATGCCGTTGCGGACGCTGTGGGCCTCGGTGTGGGCGCAATGCAGGACCTTGGTTGCTTCCTCGACCGCCGTCAGATAGCCAAAGCTGCGCGAGACGAAGGCCACGTCGTTGTCGATGGTCTTGGGGATGCCGACCACCGCCAGCGGGTGGCCGCGCCGTTGCGCTTCCTGAAACAGGTCGTTGCCGCCGCGCTGGGTGCCGTCGCCGCCCAGGGTGAACAGAATGTTCACACCGCGCCGGATCAAGTGATCCACGGCGACGCCGACCTCCACTGGGCCGCGCGAGGTGCCGAGCACGGTGCCGCCGTCCTTGTGGATGTCGTGGACGAACGCGGGGGTCAGCACGAAGGGCTCCATGCCGCGAGCCGGATCGAGCCCCTGGTAGCCGCCACGAAAGCCGAGCACTTCCCGTACACCGTAGCCATGGTGGAGTTCCAGGAACAGCGAGCGGATGACGTTGTTCAGGCCGGGGCACAGCCCACCGCAGGTGACGATGCCGGCGCGGGTTTGCCGGGGGTCGAAGAACAAGCGGGCGCGCGGGCCGGCGAGTTCGAACCAGAGTTCCTCCACCGGGGGTGCGTCGGGGTCGCGGATCAGATGGGAGGACACGCGAGCCTGGTCGTTGACCGTACGCCGCTGGGGGGACGGGAAGCGGGCTTCGCCCAAGGTGGTGATGTTCATGAATACGCCTCAAGTAGGGTTCGGAACGATCGCCGCTGACCTCCCCGCACTGGGGGGTCCAGAAACCTCTGGGTCATGACGCCGCCGTCCCGTGCATTGCCTGAGCGGGTTTTCCATTTACCGCCACATCGATCCTGATCGAGGGAATCGCTCCGAGCATCGGATGCCCATCCCTCAATACAGCTCGGCAATGTACTTGAACGGATAGTCCGGTTCCCGATAGTCCCCCGCCTTTTGCCGCTTGGGCAGCTTCACTTTTTCACGCGGCAGTTCTTCGTAAGCAACCTGGCTCAACAGGTGGCGGATGATGTTGAGCCGCGCCCGTTTCTTGTCATCCGAGCGGGCCACGTACCACGGCGCCCAGGCGGTGTCGGTTGCCGCGAACATCGCATCGCGTGCCCGCGAATAGTCGTACCAGCGGCTGTAGGATTGCAGGTCCATCGGTGACAGCTTCCAGATCTTACGGCCGTCCTCAATACGCGCTTCGAGCCGCCGGGTCTGCTCCTCGGGACTGACTTCGAGCCAGTATTTGAGCAGGATGATGCCGGACTCGGCCATCACCCGCTCGAATTGTGGCACCATCTGCAAAAAGCGCTTGACCTGTTCCTCGGTGCAGAATCCCATCACCCGCTCGACCCCGGCGCGGTTGTACCAACTGCGGTCGAAGATGATCACCTCGCCGGCCGCCGGAAAATGCGGGAAGTAGCGTTGGGCGTACATCTGCGATTTCTCGCGCTCGGTCGGCGCCGGCAAGGCCACCACCCGGAACACGCGCGGGCTGACCCGCTCGGTGAGGGCCTTGATGGTGCCGCCCTTGCCCGCGCCATCGCGACCCTCGAACACGACACAGACTTTGAGTCCCTGGTGCTTGACCCACTCTTGCAGCTTGACCAGTTCGACGTGTAGTTTCGTCAGTTCCCGGTCGTAGTCCTTGGTCTTCAGTTTTTCGGTTGTCTGGGGCGCGTCGAGGTCTTTTGCAACCTTGGTTTTACTCATGGCGTTCTTTCTCCGATATGGCCGCCGCCGCTTGACGGTCGGCGCAGGTTGTCGATCAGGATGTAGAGGCTGATCAGCAGCACCCACAGCGGGAAGACCAACAAAATCCCCTCGATGTAGCGGCTGCTGAGCAGGAGCAATAGCGCCACCGCATAGCCCAGGAAGGCGATCCAGCGGGCGATGAACCGGGTGCGGAGCGCGAGGGTGGACGTCACGATCATGAACACCCCCGCCATCTTGATCGCGTAGATATTCATGATTTCATAGGCGATGGCACGGGCGGAGGTGAAGGTGGGGGACCCGATCAGCCGGCTGGAGTCCGCCGTGTAGGCGATGATCAGGCCGCCCACCATCGCCGCCGACATGAACAGCATGGCGAGGAACAGCAGCCCGCTGCCGAGAAAAACGGTGGTGAAGAAGCGGTCTTCCCGTTCCCCCAGGCGGTCGCGCAGCACGCCGATGAACCACAGAAAGGCAACGCCGGCGAACGGCACCAGGTTCAGCGCCAGCGCCACCATGTTGGCATGGCTCTGAAGCCAAACCCCGGCTTCCAGCGGATCGGCCGGGACGGCCCGCCGGATGAGCAACAAGCTGGTGATCAACAAACCAGCAAAGAGGATGCCGGCGATGGCGGCGGCGCGCGGCGCGCGCAAACGTGCGATGGTGGTCCCGTTCTCTAGCTGCATCACGATCTTCCGCAAAGCTCGTCGAATCCGCCCGCTTTGTCACGGACTGGGTATGGCGTCCCGTTCGGTTTCGGCCCGCCGGCGCGACAGGCCCAGGCCCTGCCGGTCTTCCTGGAGCGCCACCACTTGGTCCTCGGCGTCGAGTATCGAGTGTTCCACCATCAGGTTCAAATGGTGGACATACCGTCGTATCCGCTCCTTGCGCTCGGCCTCGGTCACGGAATCCATCAGGCTCAGGAGAGCCGCGCGCAGCCGGCGCATCACCTGAACCGAACTGGCGCCAAACTGACGGATCTCGTCGAAGGCGAGCGTGAGGTAATCCTCCCAGGTGGGTGTTGGGAAGATCAGACGCAAAACGCCCTGTTCGTCGGCCACGCAGCCGGCGTCGAGCGCGCGCCGACCCAGGCGGTGCAACAAATCCTCGATCTGGTCAATGGCCTGAACCGCCGTGGTCGGGTCGTTGATGGCGGGGGAGAGGGCCTTGATGGCGATGTCCACCAACAGCCGCAGGGGATATTTGGGATCCTGCTCGAAGGTACGTTCCCGCGCCACCTGAATCGCCTGCCGGAGCGGAGTTTCGGCCAGCGGTTGCCGACCGCCGTGCACGCGCAACAGCAGGGTATCTTCGACCAGGGTGTCGCCGACGGCGCATTCCATCACGATCACGGCATCCGCCGCCTGAGCCTGCCGGACCAGGGCGGCGACCCGAAAGCGCGCGATGGTCAAGGGTTCGCCGGAGTAGCGCAAGGTCTGGGTGACCGGACACCGCTGGGCCGCCTCGACCGCCGCTCTCCACGACTCCGGGGTCGGACCCGCCGGCGCGTCCAGGCGCGGGAACATCGTTCGGATGACCTCGCGCCCCTGCTGGCCGATGAAATGGAGCACGTTGGTGATCTGAATATCGTTCAGCCGCTGCACCAGTTTGGCAAAAACGGCCATGCTGAGGATCAGCAGCACCGTCACGAGCAGAACGGAGAACAGGGGCACCGTGCCGTCCCCCCCGCGATCGATCCAGGCCAGGGTGACGATGGCATAAAAAAAATGTGGCGGTGAACAAGCCGAGCGCATGAAACAGCACCGGATCGCGACCAAACCAGGCGACCAGGCGCGGGGAATAAGCGATGGCGCTGAATTGCACCATGACGAAGGCCAGCGCGAACACGATGCCGGTCAGCGCCATCATGCCCGACGCGATGGCGGACAACGTCGCCTGAGCCGACGCGACCGACATGCCATGGCTGTAGGTGGTGAGGTATTCCTGCTCAAGACGAGGAAAAACCAAGCCGCAAACAATGGTCACGCCCATATACAGCAGCGGAATGCACCAGATCGGCATGTTCGGTGGACCTATCCTTAGCTTCTTTAGCATGATTGATCACAGCCCACAGTTACTTTGTCATGACAAAAACCGGACGCCTCCGGACTCTATCTCGTAAACCGCGCCGACGAGCTGCATGCGCCCCTCGGCCAGACGGGCTTGCCCTTCGGGCGTTTCCAGAAGTTGCCGCATGGTCCAGCGGACATTGGCTTCGATGGCTTGGTCAAGCTGTGTCGACGGAGGGGTCTGGGGATCTGGGTTGGGCAATCCGGGCAGGATGTTGTCGATCAGGATTTGAATGCGCGCACGGTGTTGTAAACCGTGCCGTTGGGTCTCCAGCGCCGCCTGCACCGCCCCGCAGCCGCTGTGACCGAGCACGACGAAGAGCGGCGTATGCAGGTGCAAACCGGCGTATTGCAGGCTGCCCATGATTTCCGGCGAGAGGACGTTACCGGCCACGCGCACGATAAACAACTCGCCGAAGCCGGCGTCAAAGATCAGTTCCGGGGGAACCCGCGAATCGCTACAGCCCAGGATCGTCGCATAGGGTCGCTGGCCCTGGGCGAGATCGGCCAGGATGTCCTTCTGTACGGTGGGAAACCGGGCTTCACCCCGCAGGAAGCGCAGATTGCCGTCGATGAGACGCTGGAGCGCCTCGTCCGCGGTCAACATGGGTTCGTGGGGTTTCAGTGTGGCCATAGGGAACAGTTTTTCGTGGCTTAATTTCAGTTTAGTTCGCGGGTACGGTAATCACTGGGGCTTGTGGCGCCACGCCGGTTTCGGCGAGCGAGGTCAGCAAGAGCAAGAAGGTGAAAATGCCCTTGGAGCGGAAGTCGCGATTATCGATCCAGAACCAGTGCTTGCTGTAACGCACCGCGACAAACGCATCGCTCGGCGGTTCGGCGCTGGAGTGGATTTTCACCAAGGGCTGGTCGCGAGGTCCGCTGTCCGGGCGAGGCGGCGGAAGGGGCAAAGTCCGTCCATTCTCGATGTCGGTGATCGGCGCCTCCACCTGGGCGCCCAGTTCGAGCAGAATCTCCAGCATGGACCGGGTGAGCACGGCCAATTCCCGATCGTTACGCGGGACGGCCCCGAAGGTCAGGATCAGTTCCCGCGCGTCCGGCTGGAGACCGAGCGCGGTTCGGATGAAGCGACTATCCTGCTCGACCGCCGGGGTGACCTTCTCGCCGCGGATGGTGATGAGCGAGGTTTCCTCCGGGCCACGTTTTTCGAGCCGGAACCCGATCGCCTCCGACAACTGCAGGCGGCGCAGCACGTCGAGCAACGGGTAAAACGCCGGGTCGGCGTCCCGGCTCCCCATCGCACGGCTGGAGCGGTTGTAGACGCCGTTGATCGCGCGGGTTGCCAGTTGCAAGACCAGATCCACCGGGTAGCCGGCCTGCACCAGTTGGAACAGAGCGGCCGGCGCCATCGGCCGCAGTAGGCCGCGGATGAACTTATCCCCTTGCAGCGGCGTGTAGGAGATGGTGGGCCTATCGGTGTAGAAACCGGTTGCCCCCACAGTGGTGCCCCGCCCCCAGGTGTCCGGAAGATTGGGGGTTAAGCCGGTCGAAACGGTGCCCAAGAGGCTTACCTGGCTCTGCAACTGGTACGAGCTGATGACCGACGATACATCAAGAAACATCGGCGTGTCGGCGTAACGCAGCTTGACGATATTGAGCAGCATCTGCTCCTTCCAGGAAGTCGCCAGCGCTTCGGCGTAATCCAGCCGATCCCGGTTGACGGAGCCGGCTCCGATGCTGGCGCAGGCCGATAGCAATACCAGTATCGGCGGGAGCAGGGCCAATCGTAACGATTTTCCGAAATTGACTTGCAACATGGTTTCCTCACCCTGCCGCCGCACTCAGCGCCGCCGCCCACCGCCACCCCGGCTGAACCCACCATCGCCACAACTGAACCCGCCACCTCCGCTCACCCGCTGGAAATTCTGGGTCCTTTCGGCACCCCGGGCGCGGGCGTTGTAATCCCGGTTAAGAGCGCGCCGCTGCGCTAGCAAAGCTGGGTTGCTGGCGGGTTTCCGGCCGTGACCAGTTGTTTCGGTCGCGCTGCTCCCAACCCTGGTTGGTCCGACGATGGACATTACCATCCCGATCGGCAAAAACATTGTTCCGGCCCAAGTCGGCGGGCTTGGCGCGTTGCGCGGATCTGGCCGACCCCGCGCCCGCCGGGCGTTGTTGGCGCGATCCTTCGCGGCTCGCCGGGCGCTGTTCCGGCTCGCGCCGCTGCTGGCGTCGCGCCTGACCACTCTGCCGCTCGCCCGCGCGTGCCTGCCGATCCCGTGCGCGCTCGGTGCGTGCCCCTTGGCCGCTGGCCAGTTGCTGGTGGCGCTGGTTGAGTTGATCCCGGCGCGTATTCTGAAGTTGCTGGGGCCAGTTTCGATTCTGGTAGACGTTGTTGCGGAAATCCTGACGGTTGGAGCGCAGGCTTTGGAAGTTCTGCCGATTGAAGTTGGCGTTGCGCAGGTTCGCCCGATCGACGTTCAGGTGCTGGACGTAATCGCGGCTGATGTTGACGTTGCGGTTGATGTCGATGTTCGTTTCGCCATGCCAGCCGCAGCAACCGTAGCCCCCCCACCAATTCGAGGCGGCCGCGCCGGCGATGAGTCCGAAGGTGGCGCCGGCCAGGAAGTTCCAGGCGCCGTAACCGGGATCGTAGACCGGTGCATAGCCGTAGGTGACCGGCGCGGGATAGTAATAGACGGGCGCGACGTAGGGCGGATAGACGTAACCCGTGCCGTAGACCACCGTGCCGCCGGCGACATAGGTTCCGGTATAGCCTGGCGTGTAGCCCACGTACACGACTTCCGGCGTCGCCTGATACACCCGCACGTAGGTGACGTTGTACACCGGGCTACTCGGCGGTATCTGGTAAATCTCGGACGGTACTGAGATGGCGACTTGGTAGCCGACATCCGGCTGGGCGGACTGATACCAGACCGCCCGGTCCACGGCATAATATTGGTCCTGCGCTTTGATCACCGGTGTGGTGGTATTGACGGCGTACTGGAGCGAAGTGCCTTCGATGGGGCGAAACTCAGGCTTGCCGTCGTAGCTGATCTTGATGACGGCCTTCCGGGGAATGGCTGCGGTCACCGGAATCTGGGCTTCGGCGACCGCTTCCTTGGCCTGGGGGGTATCCGGCACGAAGGCCAGCACATGCCCTTTCACCGAAGCCGGGGGGATCCGATAAAAGCCCGCCGGCAACTTGTCGGGGGCGACGTAGGCCCACGGCCCGTTTTCCAGGGATGGGCTGGCGAACCAGCGGCCAGACAGCAACACGTAGTATTGTTGGGCGCCTGCCGTTTGGAAGACATCGCGCCCGCTGTTGCTGAGATAGAGCAGATCGGTGCCCTCCAACGGCGCGAATTGGGGCGGGCCATCGGTGACGATGAGTTCAGTGGGCTCGATGGCCGCCACGATTTGCGGGACGGTCTCGGCCTTCAGCGTCGCGGGCTGCACCTGGGTCGGCACCTCGGCCTCGGCGATCTTCTTAGCCGCCGCCGCCACTGGCGCGGGTGGGGATTCCAGCATTTGCCACGGACCTTTTACGTCCGGGGCGACAAACCAGAGGGCGTCGCCGGTGAGGTAGTACTTACTGTCGGTCGGATCGAACAGCAACACGAACGGGGTGTTCACCACCCGCTTGACCGGAAAGCCCTCCACGTCGCGCAGAATGGGTTCGCCGTCGATGAGCACCAGCACTGACGGAACCGTGGCGAAGATGATCCTGGGCGGTGTGTTGTTGAAGTTGGCGCCGGCCTTGACTTTCTCTACTTCGGCCAAGGCGGCCAGCAGCCGATCCAGGGCTATCGTGGGTTTCGGCCAAGCGGCGATTTCCCGGTCCAGGAACGCCGCCAGTCGGCGTTCCTGGACCGGTTGAGCGTTGGGAAATTTGACTTGGGTGACTTTGATCTCCTGGAATTCCACCGTCCGCTTGTCGCGGTCGGTGGCAACCCGGCTGTCGAACCACACCACTCCGAACACGGGTGCTTTCATGTCGGGCTTTTGCACCGACACGGCAGCGCGGACAGCTACCTTGTCGCCTTGGAAGGATTCCAACTGCGGCTGATAGATGACGACCTTGCCTTCCTTGGCCTTGATCTCACGGGGCCACCGATCCTGAGCGCTGGCAACCTGACCGACCAGGATTGCGAGGATCAGGAGCAGTAGCTTGGCCAGCCCTAACCTTGACCAAAAGGCGCTTGCCCGCTCGCGGGATGTAGGGTTCATGATGCCTTGCCTGTGGTTGATCGGGTGGTGGCCGTGCTCACCGCCGTTCCGGCGGAGCGTCCTCGCTGGTGATGATGAACACGTCGTCCACCTCGGTGATGCGGAAGACTCGCGGCTTGCGGGCGGCTTGCAGTTCGCTCTCGCTCATACCGGATGTTTGCAGCAGGTACTGGCGCAGGGCTGGATCGTTCAACGCTTTCTGGTCATTCTCCAGCCATTCCCGAACCTTCGGGTCTTGCGGCTGGAAAATGTGTATCTCTTGGTGGCCGCGCCCCAGCATCGCGTAGACTGGCGGATTGCCGACCTGCATGTACTTGGCGTAGCCCATTCCTTCGTACCGCCGCGCCGTCGCGGCCACGCTGGCCGGGGTCTTGCTTTGACCTTCGTAGGAAGGACCGCGCTCGATACGGTGGCCCTTTTCCAGCAGGTAACTCTTCAAGGATTTGATCGCGGCGGCAAGATCGGTGGTCGACTTGGTTTTTTCGCTCATGGCAAGTTCTCCAGAAAAATGGTTCGATATGTCGCTCCCTTACCCCAACCCTCACCCGCAAGGGGGAGGGTGCTCACAACCCTCATCGGGTCGAGTACAGCAGGCGATTGGCTTCTTTGAAAAAATCGGGTTGCGGCAGCAGTTCGCCGCTAGGGAACCGGACGAACAACGCGGTGACTCGGCGATCTTTCCCCATCACGATTTCTTGGAAGGTCATCGCGTTGGCGATCCGAGGTGAATCGGCGGGAACTTTGGTGTTGGTGTGGTCCAGGGTGAGCGAAACCGGCTCCAGCTTCAGGTATTTCTCCGGTTCGCTCAGGGTGGCGGCGACTTTGGCGAGGTGCTTGTCGAGCGTGGCCGAATCGGCGCGCAGTTGGCTCAGTTCGGTTTCGAGGTCCTGAAGCTGTCGTTCGAGGGCGTTCAAATCGACGGGTTCCGCCGTGGCCGGTTCCGCCAGGGATTCAAAACCGACCTGGGCTTTCTTCAGCAGACTGGCTTTTTGCTGGAGCAGCTTTCGCTGCCGCTGTTCCAGTTGGGTTTTTTGGACACGGCTGGCGGTCAGGCGTTGCAAGGCGGTTTCGATCAGGTAATCGGCCGCGCGCCTCATGAGTTCCCGACGAGTGTCCTGTTCGTTGTCGGTGAGGAAAACCAGCCGGTGGTCGCGGAAGTCGACGACGGTTTGCGGCACGTCCCGCCGGAGGATTTCCCCCTCCATCTCGATCCCAAGCACGTTCCTTTCGACCCGCGCCGCGCCGAGTCCGGCATACAGTTCCGCCGGCAAGGGGACGGACGCCTGTTTGAGGTAGCCGCGGGTGCCGTCGCTGAAACTCAGGATCTCGCGCAAACTCTCGGGCGAGGCGAACAGGGCGCGCAAGCGGGGGTCGGTCATATAACCTTGCCGGTCGGCCACAATGGCGGGCGGCAGAGCATTGACGAAATTCACCACGAAGTCGATGGTGTGTTCCACCGCGCCCCACAGCTTGCGCCGGTAGTGGCTCACCGCCCGCAGACGGGGATCGGTGCCGTCCACCACCCGTTCGATGCCTCTCAGCATCAAGTCCTTGTCGAATTTGCCGGGCTGGTTGCTACCGGAAAAAATGGACTGCAACAGACGAAACGCCATGGTCGTTCTCCTGGTGAGCGGGTTCGGCGAGGAGCGCGCGGGCGGCTTCACGCCATGATGTTCACGCCGCCGTCGACGTACACCGTGCTGCCGGTCAAGCGGCGGGCGTAGGGCGTGGCCAGATAGGCGCAGGTGAAACCCACGTCCATAATGTCGACCAGTTCGCCGATCGGCGCCCGCTGCACCGCTTCGTTGAGCAGCAGATCGAAGTCTTTCAGTCCCGAGGCGGCCCGGGTCTTGAGCGGCCCCGGCGAGATAGCGTGCACCCGGATGCCCTGCCGGCCCAATTCGTAAGCGAGATAGCGACAGGATGATTCCAACGCGGCCTTGACCGGCCCCATCACGTTGTAGTTGGGCACTACTTCCGTCGCGCCGTGGTAGCTCATGGCGAACATCGCGCCACCCTCGGTCATCAGCGGCGCCGCCAGCTTGGCCATGCGGATGAAGGAATGACAGGAAATGTCCATCGCCTTGGCGAACCCTGCCGCCGAACAATCGAGCAATCCGCCCTGCAAATCGTCCTTGGGGGCGAAGGCGATGGAGTGGACCAGGATGTCGAGCCGGCCCCACTGTTGGGTGATGGCCTCGAACAGGGTTTCGAGCTGGCCCGGCTGGCTGACGTCCAGGGGCATGAAGATCGGTGCCTCTAGGGTTTTCGCCAGCGGTTCGATGTATTGTTTCGATTTTTCATTCAGGTAGGTAATCGCTAATTCCGCTTCCAGCTCGCGAAACGCCTTGGCGCAACCATGGGCGATAGAGTGTTCGTTGGCGATGCCAGTCACCAGCGCCTTCTTGCCCTTGAGTGGGGGACGAGGGATTTCAACCGTCATGATGAAACGCTCCTGATTGGATGGGCGCCGATGCAGGGATGGCCTTGTCGTGTTGGCGGCGCGGCAATCCCTGTCCGGTGGGGTGGGCTGACTATTCCATCGTGACCGAGATGCCGCTGGCCGAGCCGACGTTCAACTGCAAGCCTTGGGTGCGCGACTCCAACCGCATGATCACGCCGTTCTCGTTCTTAAGTCGCAAGCCGCCCACACCGCCGCCCAGCGCGATGCCGACATCCAATTTGGTGTAGGTGCCGGGGAATTTGGAGATTTTCTTTTAAATCGTAGACCTCGCCAGCGGCGCTCATTTTGGAAATGCCGACATTGACGCCCGCGGTCAGTCCACCGATCTTGAAGGGATATTTCTTGCCATGGAACGTCAGCGTGCCGCCACCGACGCTGCCACCCAGAATGAACGCGAACTGCGTTTCGTCGATCGCGACCGTTCCGGACGGTTTCTTGGCATCCGCCGCCAGCGCCAGACTGCCCACCCATAATGTGGTGGCCAGCAGGACGGGGCCGGCTACTTTGTGAATATTCATCATCATCAGATTCTTCCTCGGTTCAGGTTGGCTAGCGGAATCCCGGTCGGGTCAAACCACTGCACGTTCGCCCGATCGGTTACCTCACAGCCTGATGGCTGAAAACACAATTTTTCCAAGCCAGATCAGGTCAGCCCGGCGCGCCGGCCGCCACCAGCGTCCGGGTATGGCGGGCGATCATTAATTCCTCGTTGGTCGGAATCACCCAGGCGGTAACTCGGCTGCCCGCCGTGCTGAGGCGCGGACCACCCGCCGCGTTGGCGGTCGGGTCGAGTTCCACCCCGAGCCAGGCGGCGGCCCGGCAGACCTGTTCCCGGATCGGCGCGGCGTGCTCACCGATGCCGGCGGTGAATACCAGGGCGTCGAGTCCGCCCAGCGCGGCGGCGAGCGAACCCAGTTCCCGGCCGATGCGGTAAACGAACAGTTCCACCGCGAATTTCGCCCGCGGTTCGTCGGCGGCGAGCAGGGCGCGCATGTCACTGGAAACGCCGGAAACACCCAACAAGCCCGACTGTTGGTAGAGCAGTTTTTCGATGGCGCGGGCATCCATCTTCAGCTCGTCCATCAGATAGAGGACGACGCCTGGATCGAGATTGCCGCTGCGGGTGCCCATCGGCAGCCCGTCCACGGCGGTGAAACCCATCGTGCTCGCGACGCTCCGGCCGCCGTGAATCGCGCACATGCTGGCTCCATTGCCCAGATGCAGCACCACCGCGCGTCCCGCCGCCGCGCGAGGGTCAACCTGAGGTAGGGCGGAGGCGATGTATTCGTAGGAGAGACCGTGGAAGCCATAGCGCCGCACGCCCCGTTCGGTGATTTCGGGCGGCAGCGCGAACGCCTGGGCGGTTTCCGGCTGGTGGCGATGAAAAGCGGTGTCGAAACAGGCCACCTGCGGCAATTGCGGCTGATGGGCCAGCAACAGGCGGATCGGCCTGAGGTTGTGGGGCTGGTGCAACGGTGCCAGCGGGATGAATTGCTCCAGGTGGCCGACGATCTCGGCGGTCAGCCGGACCGGCGCGGCGTAGTCGAGACCCCCATGCACCACCCGATGCCCCACGGCGACCAGTCGGTGCTCGCCGAGTTGCTCGCGTAGAAAACTAGCCAGATAGGCGATGGCGCCGTCGTGGCCGAGCGGTTCACCCGCCGACCACTGTCGTTCGCCGACCGTGGCGCCCGCCGCGTCCTTGACCTTGAAGCGAGGTGTGGTGTAGAGGCCCTCGATTTGCCCGCCCAGCAACAGGTCGAGCGCTTCGCCCCGTTCCAGAAACAGCGAAAACTTGATACTGGATGAGCCGGCATTGACCACCAGAATCGCGTCACTCATGGCGCCACCGCCTTGCTGGCGCTTTCCCGCCGCGCTTGAGCAACCAGCGCGGCCACCGCGCAGGACGCCAGCCGAGTCGTGACCGAATCGGCGCGGCTGGTCAGAATAATGGGAACCCGGGCGCCGAGCACGATGCCGGCGGCGTCGGCGTCGGCCAGAAAGCTCAGGCTCTTGGCCAGCATGTTGCCGGCTTCCAGATCGGGCACCACCAGGATATCGGCCAGCCCCGCCACCGGCGAGTCGATCTTTTTGATCTGAGCCGCCGCCAGATTGATGGCATTGTCCAGCGCCAGCGGGCCGTCCAGGATGCCGCCGACGATCTGCTTGCGGTCGGCCATCTTGCACAGGGCGGCGGCTTCCACAGTGGACTGGATCTTGGGGTTCACCGTTTCCATGGCGGACAAGATCGCCACCTTCGGCTGTTCGAGACCCAGCGCGCGGGCCAGGTCGATGGCGTTTTGGACGATGTGAATCTTATCTTCCAGGGTCGGGAAGATGTTGATCGCCGCGTCGGTAACAATGATCGGTCGGTCCAGGCTCGGCACATCCATGATGAAGGCGTGGCTGATGCGCCGTTCGGTGCGCAAGCCGGTCGCGGTCCGCACCACCGCGCCCATCAGCTCGTCGGTGTGCAGGCTACCTTTCATCAGCATCTCGGCCTTGCCCTCGCGGGCCAGTCGCACCGCTTCATCGGCGGCGGCATGGCTGTGGGGGACATCCACGATTTCGTAGCCGGAGATATCGAGTGGGAAGTGTGCCGCCGTGGTTTCGATTTTGGCGCGCGGACCCACCAGGATCGGTTGCAAGATATTCAGTTCGGCGGCTTCCACCACGCCCTTGAGCGAGGTTTCGTCGCAGGGGTGGGCGACGGCGGTCGGCACCGGGGTCAGGGCTTGACACCGGGCGATCAGCCGTTGGTATTTCTCGTGCTTGCAGTCCATGAATGGCTCCTCTTTCGCCAACATCAATCGGTCAATGCCAAACTGCGGTCGGTGCATCAGGTTATTTGCTGGCGCTGGTGGCAACGGATTTATCGTTGTGATCTCACGGGACTCCGGCTCATTTCATGCCGGTCAGCAGATCCGCCAGCACCTGATCGAAGGCATCGACCCGGATCAGGCCCAAGCGTGGGTACTCGATGTCGATGATGACGTATACCGCCACCGCCATGACGGCGGCAAAGCCGATCATGTGCAGCCAGTTGCGCGACGTTCCACCGGCCATGCCGTAGCCGGCTAGCAGCGCGCTGGCCAGCGCCAGTCCGAACAGCAGCGCGAAGATGATCGTCGGCGGGTGCAGTTGAGTCGCCATGGCCCGGGTCGTGGTGATGTCGATCATCTGGTTCAGCGCCGGCAGCAACAACATCGTCGCTGGTGGCGGTGCGCCTTCCATGCGTCCGGCGGCCATCGCCTGAGTCCAGATTTCTTCCTGCAACTGAGTGGAACGAACCAGCTCCGCCTTGGCGGCTTCGACATTGGGCAGCTTCCGATAGATCTCCATCCGGGAATCCACATAGCGTCGGAACAAATCCCGCAGCGCCGGCTGCGCATCGGTTGGCAGCAAACCGAGCCGCAGGTAGGCGGTACCGATGGCATTGACCTCCTCGACCACCAGATTCCGACGCGTATCGAAACGCGAGGCCGCGCCCGAGAAAGTGAAGGCGATCAGCAAGCCCAGCAGCGCGAACACCGCGCCCTTGATCGCGCCGGTACCGGTCCGCGCTCCTTCGGCGTCGTTCGCCAGTCGACGGTTGCCAATCCGCCGGCCGGCTTCCAGAAAAACCAGCATCCCAAGAAACAGCATCAGGGCGATCAGTGAGGTCAGCGCGTAGTCCATGTGAAGTCCTGACGGGAGAAAAATTAGGTTGGGGAATTTAGCGTATCAAGTGTGTAACCCACCGTTTCCACGACGGATGGGTCACGCCGGACTAACCGGCTGAAGCGTTCTCGGAACCGCCGGTGTCACCGCCCGTTCCAGCCGCGATGAGCAGTTGTTCGATCCGCGTCAACCGCTCCGCTCGTGCGTCGCTCACTTCGCCGGCGGCGGACACGACCTGCCGGATCTTGCCGAGCACCTCCGCCCGAGTGGCCGTATCGATGGGCAGCATCTTGGGGATCGCGGCCAGCGCCTCGTCGCGATCGAGCAGCAGGGCAAAGAACTGCTCGCGCAGCATTTGCTTGAACTCCGCCAGGGTCAGGCCGCCATGTTCGGCGCGCATCTGCCGTAGCGCCTCGAAGGCGCGCTCGTCGACACCGGATCCCGCCATGCCAATGTAGACCAGGCTGCGAATCGCCGCTTCGCGCAGGCCACCTTCGGCGATACGGGCCTTGAGTTCGGCGATGCGCTGCTGGATGAACGCGATGCGCTCCGGTTCGACCCCCGGTCGCCGGCGCGGAGGCTCGTCCGAAGCCCGCAACCCGACCAGCGCTTGCAACACCGGCGAGCTGTAAATACCGAGGAAGATTTGCTCCATGCCGCGATCACGCAGATCGCGATAGCCGTCAAGGGCGGCGATGATCCCGTCCGAGATCATGGCTTGCACATGGAGTAGGGGATTATCGGGTGAAGTCGGCTGGCGCTGCTCGCGCACCTGCTCGGCCAATTGGGCAATCTGCCGCATCAGCGGGTTGCGATCCGAAAACAGCTCGAAGGGTAGTTCGGAAGGATTGAGCTTGTGGAGCCATTCAGCCGTTTGCGTGTTGGCGAAGGCTTGGACGAACGGTTGGAACAGGGTGCGATACAGACCGAGGTTGATTTCCGAGACGCGTCGGGCGGCGGCGAAGCGCCGCTCGTTTTCCAGGCTGGGCTGAACGATGGCTCGAATGTCGTCCAGAGTGCGCGGTTCGAAGCGCGCGATCCAGTCCCCGACGATCAAATCGGGGTTGGCGGCATCGGCGGTCTTGGGGGTCAGCACCGCTTCGTACAGACCGGGCGGCAGCACGTCGATCAGGTCGATGTTGGAGGCGAACTCCTGATGTTCCTTCTTGGCCACCCCACCGGAGACGAAGATACCGAGATGGCCGATGCTTTCGTGGATGGCGTAAACGATGGTTTGACCGCAGGCGCGCAGATCGTCGTCTTGCGCATAGAGATCGACAATCCAGCCCAGCGCTTGTTGGGGCGGGGTGATGTTGTCGCCCTTGGAACAGAAGCAAATGATCGGCGAACGGATATTGCGTAGATCGATGCGCACCCCGTCGCTGGTGACGATTTCGGCGGTGGCCAGCCGGTTGCCGACGAACAGTTGATCGACGATCCATTGCATTTCCTCGGCGTTGAGATTGACGTGGCCTCCCCACCATTTCTCGAATTCCAGGAAGCGCGATCCCTCGGTATCGACTTTCGACCAAAGGTCGTAGTTCTTGGTCCAGAAGGTATTGGCGGGGTTGAGACTCTCGAAGTTCTCGACCAGATAGGCGCCATCGAACTTGCCACCGCCGATGTCGCTGGTCAGCGCGGTCAGCCAACTGCCGCCTAGCACCCCGCCGGTGTAGCGCATCGGGTTCTGGCCTTCCACCCCGGCCCAGTAGGACAGCGGCGAACCGGGCACGATGATCGGACCAAACAATTCCGGCCGGGTCGCGGCCACCATCATCACTGCCCATCCGGCTTGGCAGTTGCCGACCACGCAGGGTTTGCCTTCGGCGTCGGGGTGCAGCGCGATAACTTTCTCCAGAAAGACCGCCTCGGCACGCATGATGTCCTCGATGGTCTGGCCTGGCATCGGGTCGGGGGTGAAACCGACGAAGTAACAGGGATGACCGGCGCGCATCGCCACGCCCAGTTCGCTGTCGGCCTTGAAGCCGCCGATCCCCGGACCGTGGCCGGCGCGCGGATCGACCACCACGAACGGGCGCTTCTTCGGGTCGATGATCACGCCTTCCGGCGGCTGAACTCGCACCAGCCCATAATTGACCGGCCGTTCGAAGGTCCGGCCGTCCAGCACCAGATCCACGTCGAAGCTCAATACATTGGGGACTGCCTTGGCTTTCTGCGCGTAATATTGGTCGCTGCGCTGGCGCAGCACGTCCCAGAACAGAATGGTGCGCTGCCAACCATCGATCCAGTAATCAACGGCCTGTTGGGCAGGAGCGGGCATAAGGGCCTGGGTGGAGAGAGTAGATAGGGATTGGGATGGCTCGGTCATCGATCAAGCTCCTTGGGAATCTCGAATAACCATTTATTAAATAATCAATTATGCGCTCGTTTACTCCTCATCAGGCGGCGCATCCGCCGGGCGGGTTTCGCGGCGGTAGGCTTTCAGCGCCTGACGGAGGGTCGGGAAGATATGCTCCTTGTGTTCGGAGCGGTAGAGTCCTATTTCTTGCAGCCAATTGAGAAGTTCGGTCTTGCGTCCGGCCAGAATCAGGGTAATGCCGCGCTCTTCCAGAGCCTCCCTGAGATCGCGCAAGACATACAGACCGGTTACGTCGATGTGGCTGATGGGAATCGCATCGATGACGAACCACTGGAGTTCCGGGCCGGCGGCGTCGGCCACCGCCAATGCCCGCTGTTTGAAGTAGGCGGCATTAAAGAAGGTGATGGGACCGTCGAAACGGTAAAGCGCCAGGCCGGAGAAGGTTCTGGCGCCCGGATGTCGTTCGACCGAATGGAACCCAGGCAGGCCGTCCACCTGGCCGAGCACCTCATCGCGGGGCCGCGCGGTCAGCTTGACGAAACGCACCAGCGCCAGCGCCACCGCGATCAGAATGGCATTGATCGCGCCCACCGCCACCACGCCCAGCATGGTGAGCACCGACAGCCCCACCTCGCGCCGGTCGATCTTCCAGATGTCTCGCAACGCGCGGATATCGAACAGCGAAAACGCGGCGAACACCAGCACCACGCCCAGCGCGGCGATGGGAACGTACCGCAAGGGTCCGGTCAGAAACAGCAACACCGTCGCGATGGTCGCGGCGGCCACCAGACCAGTGACCTGCGTGCGACCGCCGGCTGAGTCCGCCATGGCGGTGCGCGAGGCCGCGCCGGTGACGGCAAAACCCTGGGACAGGGCGGCGGCGATATTGGCGGCGCCGAACGCGGCAAACTCGCGATCGACATCGATCTCGTAGCGGTTCTTCGCCGCAAAGCTGCGGGCGGTCAACACACCGCTGGAAAACAGCACCAGGGCCAGACCCGCCGCGCTGGCAAGGAGAGCGGGCAAGTGTTCGAGGGAGACGGTAGGCCAGCGCGGCAGGGGCAGTCCGGCGGGAACCGCACCCAGAACCGCCACTCCCTGTCCATCCAGTTTCAGCACGGCGACCGCAATGCCGGCGACCACCAGCGTGATCAGCGCCGCCGGCCAGCGCGGCAGGAACCGGCGCGCCAGAAGCAGCACGGCAAAGCTGCCCAAACCCACCGCCAGGGTTGGACCATGCGTCTGTGGCAGCTTGGCGATGAATTCAAGCAGGCGGGGAATGATGCGGCCGGACTCGATGGCAAAGCCGAACAGCTTGCCGATTTGCCCGAGCAGGATGCTGATGGCGACGCCATTCAGGAAACCGACCAGGATCGGCTTGGACAGGAAATCCGCCAGCGCGCCCAGCCGGAGGAAACTCGCCGCGATGCAAAACAGGCCGGTGAAGAACGTCAGCAGGATCGCGAGCGATCCATACAAGGCTGGATCGCCGGCGGCCAGTGGTGTGATGGCGGCGGCAATCATCGCGCAGGTCGCCGCGTCGGGATTCACCATCAACTGCCGCGAGGTGCCGAAAAGGGCGTAGGCCACCAGCGGCAGGATGCATGAGTACAGGCCCACGACCGGATCAAAACCGGCGAGTTCCGCATACGCAACGGCGACGGGTAACGCGACCGCCGCCACCGAGATGCCGGCCACCAAATCGTGGCGGAAGTCCGCCGCGAATCGGTAGCGCAGGAGTGCTGGCACGCCGGGCGCGAGGCGCGCCAAACGTGCCATCAGGCGTTGGTTCATTAGGGCTCACTGATCGGAAGGTAACGGGCCAGCGGCAGGATGATCTTCATACCCGGTTAACGATTGATCCAGCCGCCGCCGCCGTAACCGCCGCGGCGATTGATCCAACCGCCGCCACCGCCACCGCCATTGATCCAGCCGCCGCCGCCGTAACCGCCGCGGCGGTTGATCCAGCCGGCGCGGGCGCGATGGGGAACCATCAACCCCCCCGCCCAGCAGCACTCCGCCAATCACCGCCTGCGACCATTTGCCCAAACCGCGCAGAAAGGTGCGTCGCTCCTGCATTTCCGGGGCATCCGCGTGTTCGAGAGACTGTGTATTCTGTTGATCGCTCATGATCGTTCTCCACTCACTCGGCTTGCTTTGAAGCCGCGGCGGGCGTAGCCGCTGGAGCCGCCGAAGCTTTGCCTTTCGGTGGAGTATCAGCGCCGGTCAGGTTGGAAAAGTGCAGGGTCTGAATCTTCCAGCCCTCTTTCTGTTTTTCGAACACAGCCGAAACATTCAGCCCATACTTCCGGGTCTGGCCGTCCAGGGCAACGTCTTGCATGTTGCACGAGGCAACCAGCCAGGCGACTTCGCCCCGGTGACCGCCGGAGGTATCCGGACATTGATGTTTCAGCGATCCGGCCTTGAAGTCCTTCATAAATTCCTGGTAAGCGGCTTCGACCTCCGCCTTGCCCTTCCAGAACTCGCCAGGGCCGGTCCCCATCATGGCGATTTTGGGATCGTCGGCGTAAAGCGAAAGCAAGGCCTTGAGATCCTGCTTGTCCAGAGCCTCGTCGTGCTTTTGCAGCACGGCCTGGATTTCTTCCCTGACCAGGTCGGTCTCCACCGGTTGAGCCCCCCCAGACCGGCGCCGTCAAAACCAGACCCAGGGTCGCGGTGATCGGGCCAAGATCCTTGCGAATGGGACGCTTTTTCATGGAAAACACTCCTCTTCAGTTGATGATGCCGAGAATCCAACGCAACCCGGAGCTTGGTTGACAGGATGAGCAACATTCATGGTGGCGGGTCGGTCGCCATGGCGGACAACGCAGGATCGTCCGCTTCCCCGGGCTGCGGATCGTTCTGCCCGTGCCGTGCCTGCCAGGCGAATTCAAGGCCACGGATTGCGGTGATCGTGCGAAAATCCAGCATGGGTGGTTCGGTGGCTGTCTCCATCAATTCCACGAGACGGGTAAAATGCTCCGAGCAAAGCATCGAGCGTAGATTGTCCTCGGTATCCCACGCCTCGACGTAACAGAGACACCGAGGATCGCAACTTTCCGTGAAAAGATGGGTCTCCAAACAACCTCGCTCCAGCCGCGCCAACCGGGCTAGCGATCGCAACGCGACACGTAGCGACGGGGTCCGCTTTGGAGGGGTTCGCAGGCAAAGCCGCAGTTCGATCATGCCCTCGACAATTGCAGGCAACGCGCCAACCGAACCGGAATGAGATTTTTGATAAGAAGATATTTAAAATTAATAAGTTGTAAATATTTTCCCAGTCGAAAAATAGCGTCGGCGCCAGCAGGGAATCTGAAATATCGTGGAACTCCGAAATATCGGGGACTCACAACTCAGCGGCGGTGCAAACCGAGTTTGGCCATGCGGCTTTCGAGGGTGGTGGGTTTGAGGCCGAGAATTTCCGCCGCGCCGCTCGCACCCCGGATGCGTCCGCCGGTGAATTCCAGCACCCGCTGGATGTGTTCGCGTTCGGCCTCGGCCAAGGTGGCAAGACCCCGGGTGACCGGAGTGGCAACGGTGCCCGGCCGGTCGATCTTCAGCGTGGGGCCACTAGCCAGAATCATCACCCGCTCGATGGTATTACGCAGTTCACGCACGTTGCCGGGCCACGGATACCGTTGTAGCCCTAGCAAACTGGTTTTGGTGATCGCCTCGACCGGCTTCCCCATGGCCTTCGAGAACTCCTCCACGAAGGCCCACACCAGCAATGGCACATCCTCCAGCCGCTCGCGCAATGGCGGTGCCGTGATTGGAAACACGTTGAGGCGATAATACAAATCCTCACGGAAGCGGCCCTCGGCGACCGCCTTGGCCAAGTCCCGGTTGGTGGCGGCGATCACCCGCACATCCACCTTGATGATCTTTGGGCTACCCAACCGTTCGACCTCCTTTTCTTGCAGCACCCGGAGCAACTTCGCCTGGGATTCGAGCGGCAATTCGCTGATCTCGTCAAGGAAGATCGTCGACCCATCCGCCATCTCGAAGCGGCCAATCTGCCGGGCAAGCGCGCCGCTATAGGCGCCCTTCTCGCGCCCGAACAGTTCGCTCTCGATCAAGGCCGCCGGAATCGCCGCGCAGTTCACCCGGACCATGGCACGGTTGCGGCGTGGGCTCAATGTGTGGATCGCCGTCGCGAACAATTCCTTGCCGGTTCCGGTTTCACCCAGCAACAGCACCGAGGAGGCGGTCGGGGCCACCTGTTCCACTTGCGTCAGGACCCGACGAAGAGCCGGACTTTGGCCAACGATGCGGCCGTGGCCTTGGCTGGATTTCACTTCCTGTCGGAGATAAAGATTTTCCCGCGCGAGTTGCGCCTGCAGGCGTTGCACTTCCTCCAGGGCGCCGCGGAGACGCGCTTCCTGGTCCCGCCGTTCGGTGATGTCGAGGGAAGCACCCATCAACCGTACTGGCTGGCCTTGCGCGTCCAGCCGACAGGAACCGATGGCATAGAGCCAACGGACGACGCCATTGGGATACACGACCCGGTATTCCTCGCAAAAATCACCACCCTGGCGTAACACGCCTTGCACGGCGGTCTCTACTGGGCTCCGGTCCTCTGGATGCAAAGACGCTATAAATCGCTGGAAGTTGACCGGTTCGTCCGGTTGGACACCGTACAGGATACGCGCTCGATCCGAGACCCAGATGGCGTCGTGGGGAATATCCCAAACCCACAGGCCGATATGGGCCGCCGCCGCCGCCAGACGCATGCGCTCCTCGCTTTCTTGTAGCGCCCGGTCGGCACTCTGACGGGCCAAGGCATTGGCAAACACGTCGGCGATCAGGCGCAGGCCACGCACCATGGGCTCGGGCCACTCGCGCTCTCCGTGCGCCAGGCTGCAACCGACTGCGCCGATGACGCGGCCGCCGACCATTAAGGGAACCACCATGCCCGACAGGATTTGGTGGCTCCTGAAAAGTTGCCGATCCGCATCACCTTCCGTTGGCAAATCAACCAGGCGCGGCATTATGAAAGGTTGGCCGCTCAACAGCGTTCGGACCAACAACGGTGCCGCGGTGGCCAGGGACGGGAACAGAGGAAATGCCTCAAATCCTGGTCGAGTAAACGAGTGGGTCACAACGATATCCCGACGATCTTCGCTCAGATGCCCCAGGGTCGATCGATCGACATGCAACGCTTCGACTAGGCAACGTAGGGCATTCTCGATTTCCTGATCCACCTGATCGGGGGGTAGGTTGATAAAACGCATCGAGAGTTCGGCCAGCAGGGTTTCAAACCGCAGCCGATCTTCGAGTTCGGCCTGGATATGAGGGTTGAGGGCACTCATGGGAACCTCGAAAAACCCACCTTCCTGGGGGCTGCTCGGGGATACAGGTTTACTCGCATAATAAATTATATAAAAATAAATAGTTGAAAATCATAGCCGTAAACCCATTTTCGGACACCATCCCTTCAACCAGCAAGAAGTGATAACAATTTACATATATCCCGAGCAGACCCCAGGTAATCCGGCCGAACGCCAGCGGCCAGCAGCGCATCGCGCTGGAGGTCCGTGGTTTGCGAGCCGTCCGCCTTGGAGACGCGGGCGTGGCCGATCAGCATGCTGTGCTCCGGTCACTTAAACGACCGTTTAAGTGACTACCGGTGAAAACGGAGTCGCATGGAGCTTTTAGCGCTAAATGGCATCGATGATCGGCGCTATGTGGCCTCGTCCTGGGGGCAGCCGGCTCATGTGCGCCGCGGCCTCAAGCTGAATTCGCCACTGCCAGGCCAGCCGAGCGACGGCGAATGCGCGTTCCATCGCTCGCCTCTCTTATACCTGTTCAAGTATAATATGTATATGGCCGCCCGAGAAAAAACCACTGATCTGGATCGGAAGCCGCAAGAAAGACCTGATGGCGCTTCCGCTCAAGGTGAGAAAGTTCTTCGGCCACGCTTTAGACTTTGCCCAGCGTGGTGATTGGCACGACGCCGCGAAAGCGCTGGCGAGCTTCGGTGGCGCCAGCGTCCTGGAAATGGTCGAGGAGGCACGTACCGCGCAGTCTATACCGTGAAGTTCGAGCAAGCGGTGTTTGTCCTGCACTGCTTTCAGAAGAAGAGCAAAAGTGGGATCGCCACGCCGAAATGAGGACGTGGCAATCATTCGAGTCCGGCTGAAAGTGGCCGAGGTGATCGCGAAGGAGATGAGAGATGGCAAAACGTCTCGTTGAAGGGATCGAGGTCGAGACCGGCTCCGGCAACGTTTTTGCGGACCTGGGTTTCCCTGGTGCCGAAAAGCTCAAAATCAAGTCCGGCTTGGCGATCGAAATCGTCCGCGCCGTGCGTCAACGGGGCCTGACCCAAGAAGAGGCCGGTCGCCGCATGGGCATCCCGCAGCCGAAAGTCTCGGCGTTGCTGCGGGGCGACTTCGCCAACCTGTCCGAGCGCAAACTGATGGACTGCTTGACCCGGCTTGGGTACGACATCGAGATCACGGTGAAGCCGGCGGCTGACCCGGTCGGGCATCGCACGTTGGCCGTCGCTTGACCGGACGCGGCGGGGCGGACCGCCGATCTCGCAAAATGCCATAATACGTAACACGTAATTATCAGGATAAAAGCGACCTCTTAAGTTCCGATAAAAGAGGTTATCAGAACTTATTTCGAGTGGCGTTGCCCGGCCTGGCCTTCCGTCAGGGGCGCTCGGGCGTCTTGCCTTCGTCGGGCGCGGGGCGTAATCTTTACCGACGTAAACCAATTCTTTACCCCTCGCCATGCTGAACATCAAGAATCGAGAAACCGAAGCGGCGGTCCGCGAGCTCGCCGGCCAGTTGGGCGCCAGTCTAACCGAAGCGGTCGCGGTCGCGGTCCGGCACGAGCTGCGGCGGCTGGAGGACGACCGGGCCGCCTATCTGCGGCGGATCGAAGAGGCGGCGGCGCAGGTGCGGTCGGTCTCCGCGCCGCCGGCCTGGCCGACCGACGCCGACCTGTACGACGAGGCGGGCCTGCCCCGGTGACCGTCCTGGTGGTCGACACGTCAGCGGTGGTGGCCCTCCTCAAAAGCGAGCCGGGCTGGGAGACGCTGGCGTCGCGCCTGCATGCGGCGGCGTCCCGCCTGCTATCGGTGGCCGGCTGGGTGGAGTTGAGCCTAGTGGTGGCGGGACGCCACGGCGACGCGGCCACCCTAGCATTTCTGGATCGCTTTCTCCAAACCGCCGCCATCGAGCGGCGTCCGGTCGACGAGCCGCAGGCCCGGCTCGCCCGCGAGGCGTTTCTCCGCTTCGGCAAAGGCCGCCATCCGGCCGGCCTGAACTTCGGCGACTGCTTCGCCTACGCCCTGGCCCGGACCCTGGACGCGCCCCTACTGTTCGTGGGCGAGGATTTCGCCCGGACGGACGTGCGGCCGGCGCTGGCGATCCGAGAGTAGGGGGTCGCCGGCGCTAACGGTTTGGCGGCGTGTCGCGATCGCCATGCCATCGTCGGGAACGCGCCGGCTTTCGGCGCGGTATCGAGCCATGCGCCCGACCGATTGGCCCGTTTCAAAATGAGCGGACCGAACGAAAAACCGTTTCGAGAACGCTGCTCGGACCGCGACCGCGAGCCGCGCGATCCAAGACTGAGAGAAGGCCGACAGGACAAATCCGAGCGCGTGGCGACCGGATCGCTTTCGGCGTTCGTGCCGGGATTCGGGGCGATCCGCCCACAAAACTGTACTCTATTTATTATATAAATGAGTTGCTTGAGTTTTTATTGTTCTCGTCTCGCCCACTCCGTCTTCCATTGAAGGCTTTTCGGCCATGGCGAGGGTCGCCCGATTGCACCGCGCCCCAGGTCGTCATCCGCGAAATCTCGACAAGATGGGGTCATCGCCCGACCGGCCCTTGGCCCTAACGACGATGCCGCAGTGCCTCGATCACCACCGCCAGGGCACGTGACGACTGGTGGCGGCTGGCGTAGTAGAGATAGGAGAGCATGCAAACCCGGGGGGAGGCAGCCCGATTGATCGATTTCGCCGCCCTCTCTGTCTAAGTACTACAGTTGTAGATAATACAATATACTTCATCTGGATTGTTTGCCGAGAGCGCGGTTGGTGATGGGTGAAGCGTGGCAGGATGAATGGGAAGGAGACGCGAGGGATTGGGAAGCGGCCTGGGCCGAGTGGGTCGCGGAACTGGGTGGTTACGCGAAACGGTTCGAGACGCGCGAATGGCTGGCGGCGTATCTCCAGGGGTTGCTGGGTGGGGTGGAACGACGCAATTGTTGGCAGTTGGCGGAAGCACGGGGTGAGGCCCATCCCTATGGATTCCAGCACTTACTGGGCCGTGCTCAATGGGATGCGGACGGGGTGCGGGATGCGGCGCGGGCTCGGGTGATCCATGCGCTGGCGGATGCGGAAGGCGTCTTGATCGTCGATGAAACCGGCTTTTTGAAGAAAGGCCGTCATTCCGCCGGGGTGAAGCGCCAATACAGTGGGACGCCGGCCGGATCGAGAACAGTCAGATCGGAGTGTTTCTGGCCTATGCCAGCTGCTGGGGGCAAGGCTTGATCGATCGCGCCCTGTTTCTCCCGGAAGAGTGGTCGGCGGATCGCGTGCGCTGTCAGCGGGCGGGCATTGATGACGATGTGGTACACCAACCGAAAACCGAACTGGCGCGGGAAATGATTCTTCGCGCCTTGGATGCGGGCATCCCGGCCCGTTGGGTCACCGGCGATGTGGTGTATGGAGACAGCTATCGCCTGCGCGCCAGCCTGGAGGAGCGGAATCAACCCTATGTCCTGGCGGTCAGTGGTAAAACTTATTTCTGGCAGGGTGGGGTACAACGCGCGGTGCGGGACGTCTTGGCCGCCCTCGCCACCGACCCACAGACCGCGTGGGCGCGGCTCAGCGCGGGGGCGGGCAACCAAGGGCCTCGTGAGTACGAATGGACTTGCCAACCGATCAACACGCCGCCCGAGGCGATCGGCCAACGCTATCTTCTGGTCCGCCGCACCTTGGACGAAGGGCGTCTGACCGCCTATTTGGCCTTCGCGCCCGTGACCTGTTCCTTGGCCGAATTGGCCTTGGCCGCCGGTGCCCGTTGGGCCATCGAACGCTGCTTTCAAGAAACCAAGTCGCAACTGGGCTTGGATCAGTACGAAGTGCGGACCTGGCACGGCTGGTACCGGCATATCACGCTGGTCATGGCTGCCCATGCCTTCCTCGTCGGTTGTCGACAGCGGGTGTTGAAAAAAAACCTCTACCGCTTCCAGATAGACCCGTCACGGTCACGGTCTCCTTGGCCGACCTTCGCCGTTGGTTAGGGTTCATCACCCCCCTGACCGGACCGCTTTCTCACCGAAACTGTATGCTCCATGGGTTCCGTTGGCGACGCCGTCATCAGCGCATCGCCCAGTATTTTCATTGGCGGCGGCGACAACGTGCAAAGTCCTGTCCTTTCCCCATGACTTTATGTGAGTTTCTACAACTGTAGTATTAGGTTCTGTTGACATTTCATCGAGTCCAAATGAGGAAGGCAACCAAGTGCAGGAAGGCCATGAAGTGGTGAGCGGTTTTCTCGAAACGCGAAAAGATGCGGCGATAATGCTTGATCTTGTTGAAAAAGCATTCGACGAGGTGGCGTTCCTTGTAAAGATGCCGGTCGTAGACCCTCGGGTTGAGGCGATTGGAACGGGGCGGGATGATCGCTTGCATACCGCGTTCCTCCACGACCTTCACGAACGCGTCGGAATCGTAGCCCTTATCGCCGATCACGGCGTGGGCCGGGAATGCCCCGATCAACCGTTCGGCCTGCCCGATGTCGGACGCTGGTCCACCGGTGAGGACGAAGACCAAGGGGTTACCCAAGGCATCGGTGACGGCATGAATCTTGGTGCCAAAGCCGCCCCGCGAACGGCCCAAGGCTTCCGCCTCGGCGGAGCTTTGCTCCGCCCCCGCCGCGCAGGGGTGGGCACGAACCACCGTGCTATCGATCAGCATCTGTTGCAGGTCGGGGTCCCGCACGACGTGGGCCTGCAACTCGGCCCAGACACCGCGTCGTTGCCACCGGGCAAACCGCTTGAAGACATGATTCCAAGCCCCCCGTGCCGCCGGCAACAATCGCCACTGACCGCCACTGCGCAGCACCCATAACACCGCCTCCAAAAAAAGCTCGGCAAGTGAGGGGATTTCCCACATAAACATGGGGATGTCTCAAAAGAAACGCTAAAATCACCGCCCATTGTTCGTCGGTCAGGAGGCTTCGGTCCATAGCGTTCCGCAAAAGTTCGCGACTCTCCAACCCGTACTACAAAATGTCAACAGAACCTAACACCTTAGCACCAGTTTGTGAATACTCTCCTGACCGAACTGGTCGGCGATATCCCGAACCGTGTTGGCGACACAATGCGAGAGCGCTTGGCCGGACAAGGCCACCACATCGGCGTTTTCCAGGACCTGAATCAGTCGTCGGTTGATCTGGGTGCCCGGATCGGCCGGATCGGGCACGTCGGCCTGTACCGCCGAATAATGTTCGGTCCAGGGATTATGACCCTTGATCACGTAATCCACCCGCGCGAACTTGGCTTCCTCCCAAGCACGCAGCGCCTTGGCCACCACCGGCATCACGTTATGGCCCCAGGTGCCGATCAGGCAATGCGGCGGCCAAATGGTCAGTTGGTAGCGGCCGTTATCGCGCAGCGCTCGCACGTACGCCAGCGCCCGCTGTTGGGTATGCCCATCATAGGCGTGCCAGATCCCGTTCTCGACATCGGCCACGCTGATCTGGGTGAAAGGCGCCGGCCGCCGGCCAGCCTCATCGACCCAGAACACGGGATGGGCGATGTCCAGCAACTGGTGAGTATCGAGGGTGACGCGAATGCCGTCGATGCGGTCGCGCAACCGCTCCAGCAAGTGCGCCAGACGTTCGGCGTCCGCCCCAGCGCCCGTTACCGGTAACGCCGCGTCCGGTGCGTCGCTAAAGTCGTTTTGCGGATCGACGATCAGGAATTCGAGGCGCATGAGAGTTCTCCTCGGCATCATTCGACAATGGCGACCAGCCCGTGATTCGTACTTTCTTTTATCGTTCCGACCGCCGCGCTCACCACGGAGTTGCATTTATATAGGACTTACGCATTGACAGGAGGTTGGAAATGTGGGTTGAGGTGTCCCAAGTTGGGGGCGAAGGCTTTAATAAACGCGGCAATCACCTCATTAAACAACTCACGCTGCAAACGATAACAATTACGAATCACATCGGTAGCCTGTAGTCGTTGCAATTGGACATAGCCACAGATCGCCGCAAAGAGATGGTTGCGAATGGCGGTGGGTTGTCGGACCTGAAAATGCTCGATGTGGCACACTTGTTTGAGCGTCCGATGATACTGCTCGATTTGCCAGTGTTGGTCGTGGAGCTTGAGGAAAGCAGGACGATCAAAAGCGACCCAATCCTCGTCGTTCGGCTGATACAAGGCATAATGGCGTGGTTGGTTTTTCAACTGCGTCCGAAACACTTTGACCGTACCGAATCCCCGGAGGTACACGAGCGAGCCGTCTTCGGGAATCGCCAGTTGTTGTACCTGGAGCCATTGGCCTTTTTCCACGGAAACCCGACGGTTGCTTTCCAGTGCAAACAGAAATCCCCGATGATGGTTTTTAATCATCTTGAGATTCGCGGTGCTACTGTACCAGCTATCGCCGGTGACCCAGGCTGGCTGGAGTCCCCAAGCGAGCACTTCCACGAGCATTTCCTGAAAATAATCGTTTTTGGTCTTGTTCGCGGTTTTGTCGTAAATTCGGTAATTGATCGGTTGATGGCGACCGTGCGGATCGGTGTAATACAACGTCATCAGATTGATCCCCTTCACGACACCATGATGTTTTCCCGACCAGAAATAACCCACGAAGGCCATCAGTTGGCCGTACGGTTTATCTAACACACTGTCGTCGACACTGACCGTGCCGCCCTTCAACGTCAAGCCGGAGCGGACTTCCTCGAACAAATCGCGGGGCGTGTAGTCTTCGCGGAGCAAAAACCGATTGACGCTGTCATGGCTGATCTCCATGACCTCCGCCAAGCGATTCCCCGTTGGCGAATGCGGCTCACCTAACAAAAAAGAAACATACATCGCCAAAGTGCAACGCGCTGTCGATGGGCGACTGATAACTCTCATCAACCGAAAACCTTCGTGGACCGAGTTCGTCTTTACCGACCACACCATACGATACTTGTCAATGCGTAAGTTCTATCAACGCTTCTTCGTGAGTGCGGACCGACGCTTTCCACATGAGCAGGATATTGGGATTCTGGTAGGGCAGAATCGTGGTCGGAGCCTCCTCCCGGAAAATGGCGTACTGACTCTTGATCGCATTGACGGCGGTGATGAACGCGCACAAATCGATGTTGGGTTGTTCCCAATCACTGGAGCGGGTGTTGACCACATGCAACCGGCGACGGGAACCCGTACTCGAACCCGATCGGCATCATGACGCCGGACGCGGAAAACAGGGCGGAGAACAGATAGCGCTGCTTCATCGCCGCCACGTTGCCGTTGACCTCCTGGAACAGCCGATCGGTATCGTGACTCTCAGCGAAGCTGATGGACGGGGCGATATCGCGAACGAGTTGATACTGCTCCAGCAACCAAGCCCCGTGGAAATCCCACCACTTGGAGCTGTTGAATACATAGTCGAAACCAGCCTGGGCGGTCTGCTTGGTCTGGTCGGCGGTGCAACCCAGGGTCTCGGCGGTAAATACCGTATCCGGATATTTCTGCCGGATCTCGCGGATCAGCCGTCCCCAGATATGACCGGGAATCTGATAGGCCGCATCGCAGCGGAAGCCCTTGAACCCCAGCTCCAGCAAAAATTCGACAATCTGGTAAAAGTAGCGGTACAGCCCTTCCGGATCGGAAGTATGCTGGTGGTTGAAACGCGCCAGATCGCCCCACACCACCTTGCGGCCATCCTCCATGCAGGACGGGTGAGCAATATCGCCATTTTCCTGCATGAACCATTCGCGGTGCTGGCGCGTCAGTTCGGAGTCGAAGGCACAATGGTTGATCACCAGGTCCACCATCACCTTGAGACCCAGCCGGTCGGCGGCGGCCAGCGCTCCCTTGATCTGCTGCTCGGGGGAAAGCTTGGATGCCGGGTCCACCATCAGAGGATTGAGCTTGAAGTAGTCGGCGATGGAATAGAGGCTGCCCGAGGAACCGGGTTTCTGGACTGGATTGACGAAAATCCAGTCGAAACCCATGTCGGCGGCCCGTTTGAAGTGCGGTTCCCAGTCCCCAAACGGCCCAGCCAACAAGGGAAAAAGGTTATAGATCAGCATCGGCGACTCCCCAAAATTCTTCATTCTGATGGCCGGGACACGGCGGCGCGCTCCGGCGGATTACGGTGGTTTGGCACGACAGGCCATCCGGTGGAATCGTAGCACGAAACCACCGTCTACAGCAGTCCGACCGACCCATGGCCGATGAGCGCCGGGCGATGCCAAGGCAGGCTCACATCTGAGCTTGCAGGTAATTGGGTAATCCCAGACGTCCAATCAATGCCAACTGGGTTTCCAACCAAGCGATATGCTCTTCCTCGCTGGCGAGGATGGCGGTCAGCAGGTCGCGGGTCACGTAATCGGCGCAGCTCTCGCAATAACCGATGGCTTCCCGATACAGGGGGTGGGCGTCATGTTCGAGTTTCAGATCTCCCCGAAACACTTCCTCGACGTGTTCACCGATATAAAGCTTGCCGAGATCCTGCAAGTTGGGTAGCCCCTCCAAATCCAAAATTCGCCGCACCAGGCGATCGGCGTGCTTCATCTCGTCGATCGACTCGTCGTATTCGTGCTTGCCCAGTTTGCCGAATCCCCAGTTGTCGAACATGCGGGCGTGCAGAAAATACTGGTTGATGGCGGTCAACTCATTTCGAAGGGCTTTGTTCAGATATTCAATGACCTTGGCGTCGCCTTTCATCGGATTTTCTCCCAGGATTCACAAATCCACGGCAAACCAGGCCGCCCGCTGCGGAGCGGGCTCGGTGGCTCGCGGCGGCGTAACCTCGACCGGCGCCGTGGAACAATGGCTCGTGACCGGCGACGGTGGCGCCACTACACAAGCATCAAGAAGTTGTCGTATATCATCCAGACACTTGCCGCATTCGACGCCCACCCCAAAGCGAGCGCTAATATCGCCGATGGTGCGGGCACCCTGATCAACCGCCTCGCGGATTTGCGTGTCGGAAATCGACTTGCAGATGCACAAAAAACATGGAAATCATCCTCCTTGGTTGTGAGCTGACAGAACCTTGACCGATCATTCTAATGACTGCCTGCAATCGGTTTGGTTGCCGAAGCTTATCGACTCCCCGCCATGGCTCTACATGGCTTCTTACCCCAATACGAGAAGACGCCTTGGGAGTCCGGTGCAAGACCCGCCTCATGCCCGGCCAGCCGGTCGCCGTCCATAGGCCAGCGTCAGCAGCGCCACACCCACCATGATCAACGGCAGCGACAGTACCTGCCCCATGGTCACCCAGCCGAAAGCCAGATAGCCGAGCTGCGCATCCGGCTGGCGGACGAACTCCACCAGAAAGCGGAAAATACCATAGCTCAGCGCGAACACCCCCGACACCGCCATGGTCGGGCGCGGCTTGGCCGAAAACAGCCAGACGATGAGGAACAGCGCCAAGCCTTCCAGCGTCGCCTCGTACAACTGCGACGGATGGCGCGGCAGGTTGTCGCCGGTCTGGCGGAATATCATTCCCCACGGCAGATCGGTGACCCGACCCCACAATTCCCCGTTGATGAAATTGCCGAGTCGGCCGAACAGGATGCCCGGCGCGATCAGCGGCGCGACGAAGTCGATGGTCGGCCAGAATTCTTTTTGGTACTTGCGGGCGAACAACACCATGGCCAGCAGCACGCCGATAAACCCGCCGTGAAACGACATGCCACCCTCCCAGACCCGGAACAGCACCAGCGGATTGTCGAGGAAGGAACTGAAGCCATAGAACAGGATGTAGCCGATCCGGCCGCCGAGAATGACGCCCAAGGCGATGTAGAACACCAGATCGTCCACCTGTTCGGCGGTCCAGCCGGAGCCGGGTTGGCGGGCGCGGTAACGGCCCAGCGCCCAGCCGGCGAGGAAACCCAGCAGATACATGAGGCCATACCAGCGCACATGCAGCGGCCCCAGACTGAACGCCACCGGATCGAAATCGGGATGTACGAGCATGGAAAACTCCGTGGAGGATGTTCGAGTCGCTGGCGATCCGCCACCGACCATAACCGCGAACTTTTCAGAAATGCGAAGTCCGCAAAAGTATTGCAACGCTGTCGGGACGCTGCGTGCTCAACGAAAGATGAGCCAAGTCAGGTAAGCGATCAGCACGATGAGAACAGGCAGGACGACCACCATCGCCTTGCGGGCGCCAGCGACCAGTTGCGCGCTTTTGGCCTGGATTTGCTCGGCACGATCCTGCAGGCGCTCCGCGCGTTCGGTTTGCTTTTGAACCAGCGCGAATTGCTCGCGCTGCAATGCCAGCGCCTCGGCCTGGCGCTCCAGTTGCGTTCTCTGATTATCGCGTATTTCTTCCAGTACTCGAATCAGGTGGCGGGAATCCTGCTCGTTCATCGTTCGAGATCCTTGAGTGGTTGCAGGGGATCAATCGGGTCTTTTTCAGGCCGGCAGCACCCGCGCGAATATTGCCTTGAGGTAGTCGGTTTCGGGAATCGCCGGAAGAACCGGATGATCCGGTCCCTGCCGACCCTGCTCCAGCATCAGCAGATTGCGATCCAGATGCCGCGACCCTTGCAGCAGGGTGTGCACCAACACATCGCGGGAGAACAACTGCGAGCAGGAACAAGACACCAGCAGTCCGTCGCGTTCCAACACCTGCATCGCCATCTCGTTGAGCCGCCGGTAGGCCAGCGCGCCTTCCTTGAAATCCTTGCGACGCTTGATAAAAGCTGGTGGGTCCACGATCACCACATCGAAGCGCTCGCGGGCCTCGCGCAAGCTTTTGAGCACCTCGAAAGCATCGCCCTGTTCGGTTCTGACTCGATCGCCGATCCCATTCAACGTCGCATTGACCATTGCTTGCTCCAGCGCGGTCGTGGACGAATCCACGCACAGCACCTCCCTCGCGCCGCGCACCGCCGCCCGCACACCCCAGGCACCGACGTAACTGAACACGTCCAGCACTCGACGATCGGCCACGTAACGATCCAGCCGGGCGCGATTGTCGCGCTGGTCGTAAAACCAGCCGGTTTTCTGCCCGGTGCGCGGCGAGACTTGAAAGCGTAGCCCGTCTTCCTCGACCGTTACGGTGTCTGGAATCGTGTCGAAAGCGTCGGCGACGTAGCGTTCCAACCCTTCCAGCTCCCGTACTCGACTGTCGTTGCGCCATAGTATCGCCGTCGGATTTAACACTTTTTGCAGCGCGGCAAGAATGGCGTCCTTCAATTGTTCCATGCCGGCGGTGGTGAGTTGCGCCACGCAGAAGTCGCCGTAGCGATCCACGACCAGGCCCGGCAGCCCGTCACCCTCGCCGTAGATCAAGCGGTAGAACGGCCGGTCGTACAGTCGCTCGCGCAGGCTCAGCGCCACGTTGAAGCGGTGCACCAGCAACGAGGCGCTGAAGGGATGCTCCAAGTCACGGCTGATCAGCCGGGCACACAGCAACGCGTGCGGGTTGATGTAGCCGGTGCCAAGGGTTTTGCCGTTGCTGGCTTGAATCGCCACCGGCTGGCCGGGTTCGAAATTGCGCAGGGGGGTAACGCCGGTGTCGATTTCGTTGCTGTAGACCCAGAGATGGCCGGCGCGCAGGCGACGATCTTCGTCCTTGCGTAGACGTAGGGGGGCAAATTCGGCGGGGGGAAATGGGGGGATGTGGACATGAGCGGACAAGCATGCGATGGCTGAGTGGGCGAACAGTATATTCAAACCCACAGATCGGCGAGCGAGAAGGTGATGGCCGCGAAGGGCGGGAAACAAACCGGCGCGTCTTCTCCAATCGCGCCAAGCAACACCCATTGACCTTCGCGCAACTCGAAAGCTTCCAGCGTGCGTGCCAACGGATCGGCCAGCCAAGCGTGGGCGACGCCGTAACGGGCGTAAAGCGGGAGTTTTAGGGTTCGATCCTTTTGCGCGGTGGACGGCGAGAGGATTTCGCAAACCCAGTCGGGAACGACCTCGAAACGGTGGTCGCGGGGAATGGTGGGCATTCGTTCGCGCCGCCAACCGGCCAGATCGGGCACGGCGACTTCGGTGTCGCGGACGAAGTGAATTTCGGGTTCCACCAGAATCCACCAGCCTCCAGGCCCTCCGCCGCGCCCGAAGTGGAAAGGCGACCCCAGATTGACGTTGATCGCCGATTCCGCCGCTGCATGAGGTCCAGCGGGACGCGGCTGGGTGTAGAGTTGGCCACCGATGATCTCGCCTACCTGGTTTTCCGGTAGAGCAAGTAGTTGATCGTAGCGGGTCAATCGTGGAACGGCTTTGGCTTGATTCATCGGTTCGCTCCTGCGGATTATTCCCCGGACTCCATTTGCTGCGATAGCCGTTTCCAGTCTTCCAAACCGCTGCCACCCAGTTGTTTGGCCAGCTTTTCCAAATTTATCAGCGCTTCGGATAATCCGATTTCCTTGGCAATTCGATAGGTTCGCACCCAGCAGGCGAGCGCCTGTTGATGCTCGTCTTTCCGCCAATGGAGATGGCCGATGTTGAACAGCGTCGGGCATAAACCCGCCCGGTCGCCGATGGCCCGTTGGATGGCCAGCGATTCCTCCAGATAGCGCAGCGCCGTGTCGTAATCCCCGCGCGCATCGTAAATCCGCGAGAGGTTGTTGAGGGTCGCGCCTTCCCCGGCCCGGTCGCCGATCGCCCGGCGGATAGCCAGCGATTCCTCCAAAAACGGTTTGGCTTCGGCGTACTGGCCGACATGAAGGCAAGTCTTGCCGGATTGGTTCAGCGCATCCGCCCGCAATTCCTGATTCCGGCTTTCCCGCAACGCCGGCAGCCACTCCTTGAGCAGCGTGTGATATAGCCCGATGTGGTTGAAATAAGGAACGATAGTGTCCAGCGCGAACCGGGCTGCGTCTTCGTCCAAGCCGCTCTGCCGCAAGGCTTCATGGGCGTTAAGCGCCTGTTCCAAGGTGTGCAGCAGGTAGTCATGCACCCAACGCTGATACCGCGCCGCGCGTTGCCGGATATCGCTGATCGGTTCCGGATCATGCGCTTGCAGCCAGTCCGCCACCACCGCCGACAGCCGATAACGCGGCAAGTGCAACGTTACCTCCATCTCCATGTCCACCAGCGACAGCCCAACCAGCCGCCGCAACAACCGCTTCGGCTCGGGCAAACCCTGGGCGACGACGCGCACCCCATTGGCGAAGGTCAGGGCCAGATAGGCACGCAACCGGTTGAGCAATTCCCGCTCGTCCGGTTGCAGATAGCCGACCAGTTTTTCCACCATCATGTGGAGTTGCAGTTCCTTCCTGGAGTCCTCCAGTTGTTGAAGGAACGCCTCGTCATCCCCGGCCACTTGGCTCGATTCGTGGAAAAACTCCAAGCCCTTGAAATTGCTGTCCAACGCCTCGTACAACCGGCGCAGCCGCTCCGTGCCCCACGGCGCTCCGCCCAACTGCTGGTGATAGCGCAGAAAATCGCCATACAACGGCGCTCCAAGCGACCGCTGCCCACGCCGGTCTCCCTCCCAACCGGGAATCACCCAGCGCGATGTGACCAGCACCACGGGCGCAGGGTCAGAACCTACCGGCTTGCAGGCGTCCAACCACGCGGCTACCGCCTCGTCGGTGATTTGCCCCGTGGTTGGGTCTTGCAGGGTTTCCAAGTTATCGAACACCAACGCCAGCTTGTTGCCGGTCTGCTGCATCAATGCCCGCACTATCAACCGCGCCTTGTCAGTCTCCGTCTGGCAACGCAACAGCGCGCGATCCACCTGTTCCGCCAGCGGTTTCTCCAGGCAGAACAGCAACTCGTTGACGAAATCTTTCCAGTTGTCCCCCTGCCGCGCCGTGTAGGCCCGTACCAACCAATCCCGGTTTTCCAACCGTTGCGCCAAACGTCCCGCCAGACTGGTCTTGCCCTGACCGCCCGCGCCGGTGAGCAGACATTGTCCAGGCCGGTCGCCGTACACGAGTTGCCCCAGTTCTCGCAGTTCCCGCCGCCGTCCGATGAACGCGGCGGGCAACGGCATCCCGGCGATTTCGTGATACCGCTCCAACGGCGGTTGCGGCGGGACCGGCTGAAATTGCCAGTCGATCAAAGGTTGCGCCGGGTCGCGGCTGTACAGCAGCGGCAAGCACCACTGGCCCCAACTCCGCTCCGTCGCGCCGGACAAGTCCTTGCGCAATCCGGCCAGCGCCGGCGACTCGGCGATAAATCCCCGTGCGGCTTGCAGGGCGACATCCAGCCGTTCTTTTAGACCCAGCGCCTTGCACAAGGCATGGGCAAAGTGGATGCCCGCCACGTCCAGAATGGATTCCCGCATCCCCACCACATGCGGCAAACCCGCTCGCAACAAGCGCGTCGCCAAGCTGGAACCGAGATCGGCGGACGCCGACTTGCCCGACTGACAGGCCGACAACACCACTGCTTGCACGGCCGTTCCCGAAAACGCTTTTGCCAGTTCCTCGCCTTCCACCCGCTCACCCCGGCCATCCGCGCCCTCGAACAGAAACCAGGCCCCGACTGGACCCAGCAGCGGGTCAGCGTTGAACTGGCCATGACCGCTCAGGAACACCAGATGAAATTCCTGCTCTCGAAGCAGTTGCCGAAAATGATCGAAGCGCCCGTCGTCGGGCGTCGTCAATTGCACCAAACCCTGATGAATCAGCGGGTCCAGCGCCTCCAACACGTTCGCCTGCTCGCTTTCCATATCCAGGCGTTCCTTCTCCTGATCCAAATCGTCGGGCAAGGCGGTGAACAGCAAGACTTTCAGTGGACCTTTGGGCGGCTCGACGGAAGCGGATGGCGCGGCGGACAAGCGGCGCGTCAGACTGAAACCGGGATGTTTGCCAAGAAAACCGTGTTCGGGATGATGCAGACATTCCCACGGCAAGGACTGCACCAGCGGGTCGGCGCTTTCGACAATCAATGGCAGTATCCGCGTGCCGGCGGCTTGGCGCGCGGCGGCGAGCACTTCGTCCACGCCCAGCGTTTGCCACAGCGCATCGCCCACGGTTTGTAAATCATGTTCCGTCACCACGTACCGATGCACGTACTTGAGCGATAGTTGTTGAGCCAGGCTGAGCACATGAGGAAAGCGGCTGGCCAAATCAGCGGGCGGCTGCAAAATCAGTGGCGTATGAAGATGAACCGGCATGGTGGAATCCCTTAAGTCACGTCGGGTGGAGTGCCTTCAAACACTTGGCCCAGCAAAGCGCCGGGCTTGTCCAGATCGACCGCCTCGACGGATTCGCCATCTCGATACAAGATGACGGATTTCAATTGACCGGCGCGAACCGTGACCTGATTGATCGCTTCACAAAAAGGGCAAGAGATTTTCGCTTCTACCAATGGGCCGAGTTTTCGGGAAGGCTCGGCGCTCATCGTAAAGGCATCTTTGCACTTCCAGCACTTAACCTGTAGAGCCTGTCGCATCTCTATTTCTCCTCACTTCATCCAAACACCGCCAAGACGGCGGCGGCAATCCCCGCGCAAAACAGCAGGATCGACCATAACGATTGTCGCCGCTTATCCTGCATACTCTTCTGAAAATACTCCTCGATGCTGAATGGTCCTTGGCGGGGTATTGGTCGGCTCAAACACACAACATTCTCCAGCACCTCGTACTTGCGCGGAAAAAATTGTCCGTAGCGTCAAGATCAACGCTGCTGTCCAGAATACAAACGCAGCCCATACGGCGCTGTGATTGGTAGACTGCTCCATGCCAGACAAGCGCAGCACGGCAGCGTAAATTCCAGGAATCGCCAGTTCCACCTTGAACAATTCCTTGGCCAAGTCGGCAAAGCGTTCCGCCTGCTTGATCGGTTCCTGATAATAGGCATTCAGCAACGCCTGATCGCTTGGCTTAGTGGTGGCTGGTTTACCGTCGAGAGGTTCTTGTTGCATCAGACTGTCCTCCGGTATTTCACTCATCCTACCGCACTACCACGCAATCCAGGAGATGGCCGCCTCATGCCCAAGATGCGTACCAGCTTTCAAGGTCTGGTTCGACTGCTGGCTAAGAGTCTGTACCCGGAACCGGACGTGTTCATCCGCGAACTGCTGCAAAACGCCCACGACAGCATCCAGTTGCGCCGCATCCACGACCCGGAACCACCCGGCGAGATTCGCATCGAGGTGGACGAATCCAATCGCACCCTGAGTTTCAGCGATAACGGCACCGGCATGGATCGGCGGGACATCGAGGAATTTCTGAGCGTCATCGGCAGCACCGGCACCGGCAGCCACACCCGCGAACTGGCCGCTCGCGATGTGGCGGTCGCCACCATCGGCCAGTTTGGCATCGGCCTGCTGTCGGCGTTCGTGGTCGCGGAACGGATCGAAGTCCAAACCCGCAAACCGATGGCGACGCAAGCCTGGCGTTGGGTCAACCACGGCGGCGAGGATTACGAACTGGACGCCCTGCCGGCGAACTCGCAACCGCCCGGTACACGAGTGACGGTCACGCTGGCAGCGAATCAAACCGCCTTTCTCGATGGTCGCCTGATCCATCGGATCGTGCGTCGCTACGCCGATTTCCTGCCGTTTCCGATCCTGTTGAACGGCTTCGGTCCGATTAACGCGGTCAACGCCCCCTGGCACGAACCGGACTGGCGCGATCCCGGTGAGCGAGAACGGTCGTTGAGCGCCTTCTTGAGCCAACGCTACGCCGACCCGCCACTGTTGACGATTCCCATCGATCTGGCGCAACCGCGCACGCTCGGCGGCTTATTCATCCCCGCCCGCTACACGCCGGGTGGACCAGCCGGCGGCGCGGTGGATTTGTTCCAGGCTCGGATGTGCATCCGCGCCAACGATACCGAACTGCTACCGGAGTGGGCGCGATTCGTGCGCGGGGTACTGGATTGTCCCGACCTGCAACCGACCGCCGCCCGCGACAACGTCATGCGCGACGCCGCTTATCATGCCCTGCGCGAAGCGTTGGGCGCATCGATCGTCGCCGCCCTGCTTGATCTGGCTACCCGCGACCGGCCGCGCTTCCTGCAACTGTGCGACTGGCATCACGACGCCATCAAAGGCATGGCGGCGCGGCATGCGGAATTTGGCGCGGCGGTGCTCGATCACTTGCCGTTCGAAACCAACCAGGGGCTGTTGACCCTGCCCGACTATCTCTCGCGCCAGCCAGCGACCACTGAGGGCAAACGATCGCTGTACTTCTTCACTCATGAAGCCGACGCCAATCAGTTCTATGCCCTGTGCCAAGCGCGCCAGTTGCTGGCCATCAACGCCGGCCGCCCCTTCGACGAAACCCTATTGCGCCGTTACGCCAGCCAATCCTCGGACACCGTCACGCTCAAGCCGCTGGATCGCCTGGACGACCCGACCTTATACCAAGGACTGGACACGGCGGAACAGATCGCTTACGTCCGATTGGAACGGGCGCTCGAACGGGCGCTGTCGGAGCGGGAAATACCAGTGCGGGCACGGGCCAGTCGCTTCCAGCCCACCAGCTTGAGCGTGGCGCTACTCGCCGGGCAGCGCGTCGCTGCTTTCGATGAGATGGAGCGGGCACTGGAAAAATCGTTTCTACTGGAGGGACTGGCCGAATTGGCCGGGGAGGTGCGCGAGCGCCTGCGGAGCCAACCGTTGACGCTGTTGCTGAATGTGGATCATCCATTGGTGCAACGCCTGGGCGAACTGCCCGACCCCGACAATCCGCGCTACCGACCGCTGCTCGTCGGCTTGTATCACGGGGCGCTGCTCAATGCTCAGCACCGGCTGACGCCCGCCGCCGCTCGTCGCTTCCATGCCGATCTACAGGCGCTGCTGCTCGACCATCTGGATTTGTGGCTCGGACAGGAACCGCCCAGTCCAGCAACCGGGCGGCGTTGATCAAGTCATTGGGCGGGCGGCTGGTAGTCGGGTACTCGGTTGTGAACCGGCGGTACGGTTTGCAAATATCGAAACATCGCCCGCAAATCGTCCTCGGTCAAATGAGACAACGCTTGCCAGGGCATCGGCGGCATGATCGGCCGACCAACCCCCGCGTGCTTGCCGGTTTTGAGCGCCTGGACAAACTCGCTTTCCTTCCAGGAACCCAGTCCGGTTTCCTTATCCGAGGTCAGATTGGCGGCGTAACTGATACCCCAGGGACCAGCGTAGGCAGTATTGGTGGCGGAACCAAACCAGACCCAGGACGCATCGGCCTTGGGTGGCGGCGAGAGTTTGAGTTGCTCTGGATGGCCGGAAAAATGGCGCGACAGGTCGGGCTCGGGACCCTTGGGACCCATTTTCATCGGCGTATGGCAATCGGCGCAGCCGCTCGCCGCCATCAGATAAGCGCCACGCGCAACCAGGTCGCCACCCTCGGACGCCGCCCAGAGCGGCGGTCCACCCACGACCAACGCCACCAAGCCGACCACCGCCAGCTTTTTGCAAAAAAAAGCGAAAAACAGCATTCCGATAAGGATACGCAACACAATTTTTCATTATTGGCCTCACGTTCACACGACCGGCAAGTTCCGGCGAAAATCAGTATAGATCGTGGATTGAGAGGCGCTGGCAACTGCTGATGAAAACGATTTGCATTGCGAATCCGCTTGTGCCGACAGGGTTCAACCCGGCGGCCAACCCAACTCCCGGCCCGCCAACAAATGCATGTGGATATGGAAGACGAGTTGGCCGGCATCGCGATTGCAATTGATCACGGTACGGTAGCCGCTTTCGGCCACACCCAATTCCATCGCTATCTGCTGGCCCGCCAAATACAACCGACCAACCAGCGCGGCGTCCGCTTCGCTCAGATCGTTCAGGGTGGCAATATGCCGGCGGGGAATGAGCAGAAGATGCACGGGCGCTTCGGGGTTGATATCCCGAAAGGCCAACACCTCGCCATCGTCGTAGACGATATCGGCGGGGATCTCACCGGCGGCGATCTTGCAAAAAATACAGTCGTTCATGATGGGTGCTCCGTTCGACTCACAAATCCCGACGACCGACAAAGGCGTGCGCCAGCGTGCCGCCGTCCACGGACTCCAATTCTCCTCCCAACGGCACGCCGTGGGCGATGCGAGTGGCGCGGATACCGCGCTCGCGGGCCAGCTCGGCGATGTAGTAGGCGGTCGCCTCACCTTCCACGGTCGGATTGGTGGCGAGAATCATCTCACGCACCTCGCCCTCATCTAGGCGCGCTTCCAGAATCTCCAGCCCCAACTCCGCCGGCCCGATCCCGTCCAAGGGCGACAAATGGCCCATCAGCACGAAATACAAGCCCTGAAAGCCGGTGGATTGCTCCACGGCCAACACATCGGCCGGTGTTTCGATCACACACAGCAGCGAACGGTCACGGCGCGGGTGGGCACACAAAGCGCAAATCTCGGTTTCGCTCAGATCGCGGCACAGCCGACAACGACCGATTCGATCCAACGCCACTCGCAGCGCCTCGACCAAGCGCGCGGCCCCATCGCGATCCCGTTCCAACAGATGCAGCGCCATCCGTTGCGCCGACTTCGGCCCCACTCCCGGCAGGCAACGGAGCGCCGCCATCAACTGAACCAGCAGCGGCGAAGCGGCCACGCCAGTGTCAGAACGGCAGTTTCAAGTCGCCCATCATGCCCGGCGGCAAACCCATGCCAGCGGTCAGGCCACCCATCTTTTCCTGCATGGTGCGCTCGACCTTATGGACGGCGTCGTTGAACGCGGCGGCGACCAAATCTTCCAACATATCCTTGTCATCGCCCACTAAGCTGTCGTCGATCCGAATCCGTCGGACCTCGTGGCGACCGGTGATGACCACACTGACCAGCCCACCACCGGATTCTCCGACAACCTCCATCGCCGCGATTTCCGCTTGCGCCTTTTGCAGATTTTCCTGCATCTTTTGCGCCTGTTTCATCAAATTACCCAAACCACCTTTCATCGTTGCGCTCCTTAATCAGTCGCAATGGGATCATGGCCGCCGATAAGGAATCGTCAGCCCTCGGACTCATCCAGCGGATGGACCGTCACGATTTGCGCGCCGAACGTTTTCTGCATGTCTCGCACATGCGGGTCCTGAGCGATCCGCTCGGCGGCAACCTGCTGTCGTTCCGCCTGTTGCTGGAACCGCTGGCGGGCGGGGGTGTCCTCCACCGTGCCGCCCACTTGAAATCGCAGACCGACCGGTGCGCCCAGTTGTTGCTCCAGCGCTGCTTTCAGCCGATCCTCGATCGACTTGTTGAACAACTGGGCATGGCCGGGTTCCAGGGCCAATCGAAAATCATTACCTTGCCGCTCGATCAAGGCGCAATTCATCGCCACCTGCTTGGCGATGCCGGTCAGTTTAAGCTGCCCGACCAGAGTACCCCATTCCGAGGCGGTTGCTTGGCTTGGAACCTCACTCGCCGGCGGCGCGGGTCGCGAGGCGGGCGCGATGGTCGGAACCGGGACGGGCCTTGTCTCGGCTGGAACCGGCGTCGCGACTTCCCAAGCCACCGGTCGGAAGCACAGCATCCGCAGCAAGATCATTTCAAAGCCGCCGCGCGGCTCGGGCATCAACGGCAGATCGCGCCGACCCAACAAGGCAATTTGATGGAATAACTGGACATCCTCCGGCGGCAAGGCTTGCGCCAATTGCCGCAGCTCCTCTGGATCGGCCACGCCATCCTCCGGCACGGCATCGGGCAGCACCTGCGCCAATGCCACCCGCTGCAACAACGACAGCAGTTCGGCCAGCACCATCGCATAGTCCGGGGCCAGTTCGTCCAGTTCGGCAACCTGCCGCATCACTGCGGGCGCCTCGCCGGCCGCCAACGCCCGCAGCAGGTTCACCACCCGCCGCCGATCGATACTGCCGAGCATGGCCTCAACCGCGGCCGCTTCCACTCGGCCGCCGCCGAAAGCAATCGCCTGATCCAGCAGGCTCAAGGCATCGCGCATGCTGCCGTCGCCGGCACGGGCGATAAGCCGCACCGCCGCTGGCTCGCGGGAGATTTCCTCACGCTCCAAAACCTGATCCAGATATCCGGCAATCTGGCTTGCTGGCAAGCGCTTGAGGTTGAACTGGAGGCAGCGCGACAGGACCGTGACCGGCAACTTCTGCGGATCGGTGGTCGCCAGCAGGAACTTCACGGGCGGCGGCGGCTCCTCCAAGGTCTTCAACAATGCGTTGAAGCTGTGCGCGGACAGCATGTGGACCTCATCGATCAGGTACACCTTGAAGCGACCCCGGCCAGGCGCGTACTGCACGTTCTCCAGCAGTTCGCGGGTATCCTCAACCTTGGTGCGGGAGGCGGCATCGACCTCAATCAGGTCCACGAAGCGGCCGGCGTCGATTTCCCGACAAGCGGCGCATTGCCCGCAAGGCGTGGAGGACACACCGATCTCGCAGTTCAGCGACTTGGCGAAAATCCGAGCAATGGTGGTTTTTCCCACCCCGCGAGTACCGGTGAACAGAAAAGCGTGATGCAGCCGCTGCCGGTCGAGCGCGTTAGTCAACGCACGGACCACATGCTCCTGGCCGATCAATTCGTGAAAGGTGCGGGGGCGCCATTTGCGGGCCAGAACCTGATAGCTCATGAGGCTCCTCCAATGGCAACAAAAGCGGTGAGCCTACCGTCATCCTTGACCCACGCATCTTGAGAGTGGGTGGCGGCCCCTATCAGCCACACCCCGGCGCCCGAGGCCACTGCTGCCGCTGCTCCCTTCCGGGCCTGACGGGGTTCACAGTTTGTCGTCGCGGAGGGACCGATACGGGCCACCATTGCAACCAGAGTGGGAACGGGTCGATCTGGCGGAGAGAGAGGGATTCGAACCCTCGTTAGAGTTACCCCTAAACAGCATTTCCAGTGCTGCGCCTTCGACCGCTCGGCCATCTCTCCAAAACCTTGCCGCGTTTTCTGTTACGGCAAGACATGGAAATATACTCGAAGCAACCGTGCCAAGGCAAGAAACCATGCCTCTGGCGGCTACCGATCTCAGTCCAGCCCTTTCATGCTCAGACGCACGCGGCCCTGCTTGTCAATTTCCAGCACCCGGACCTTGACCACATCGCCAACCGCCAGTTTGTCGCTCACGCTCTGCACGCGCTCCTCGCAGATCTGGGAAATATGCACCATCCCATCGCGGCCGGGCAGAATGGCCACGAACGCGCCGAAGTCCATGATCCGAACCACCTTGCCCTCGTAGATCTGCCCGACTTCCACATCGGCGGTGATCTGTTCGATGCGGCGGCGGGCTTCGTCGCCGGCCGCCTTGTCCACGGCGGCGATTTTCACCACGCCGTCGTCGGTGATGTCGATGGTGGCACCGGTTTCCTCGGTGATGGAACGAATGGTGACGCCACCCTTGCCGATCACGTCGCGGATCTTTTCCGGATTGATACGCAATGTGGTATAGCGCGGCGCGTACTCGGACAGTTCCAGCTTCGGCGCTTCGATGACCGCGCCCATCTTGTCGAGAATATGCAAACGCCCTTCGCGGGCCTGGGCCAGCGCCTGCTCCATGATCTCGCGGGTGATGCCGTCGATCTTGATATCCATCTGCAGGGCGGTCACCCCGGTGGTGGTGCCGGCCACCTTGAAGTCCATATCGCCCAGATGATCCTCATCGCCGATGATGTCGGTCAGCACCGCGAAACGGTCCTGCTCCTTGATCAGGCCCATGGCGATGCCCGCCACCGGCGCCTTGATCGACACGCCGGCGTCCATCAACGATAAACTGGCGCCGCAGACCGAGGCCATCGAACTGGAACCGTTGGATTCGGTGATTTCCGACACGACTCGCACGGTGTAAGGAAAATTCTCCGGCTTGGGCATCACCGCCTGCACGCCGCGCTTGGCCAAGCGGCCGTGCCCAATCTCCCGACGCTTGGGACTACCGATCTGGCCGATCTCGCCCACCGAATACGGCGGGAAGTTGTAGTGCAACAGGAACGGCTGGCGGTACTCGCCCTCGATGGCATCGATGATCTGGGCATCGCGGTCGGTGCCGAGCGTGGTCACCACCAATGCCTGGGTTTCGCCGCGAGTGAACAGCGCCGAACCGTGAGCGCGCGGCAGTACCCCCACCCGAATGGAAATCGGCCGCACCGTGCGAGTATCTCGACCGTCGATACGCGGCTGGCCGGACAGGATGCGCCCGCGCACGATCGCGCTTTCCAGCGTCGAGTAGGCGCCGTCGATCGCCTGCGTGGCCCAGCGTCCCGGTTCCTGAGCCGTCAGTTGCGCGCTCAGTTGCTCGTGGATTTCATGCACTCGCTGCTGGCGGGTCAGCTTCTCGGGAATTTGATAGGCTTCGGCCAGCGCGGTTTCGGCGATGGCACGCACCGCGTCCGCCAGCGCCGCGTCATCGGCCGGCGGCTGCCAGTTCCACGATTGCGCGCCGGCTTCCGCCGTCAGTTCGTTGATGGCGCGAATGGCGGCCTGCATCTGCTCGTGACCGAACATGACCGCGCCGAGCATGACCGCCTCGGATAATTCATCGGCCTCGGACTCCACCATCAGCACCGCCCGCTCGGTCCCGGCCACCACCAAGTCCAACTGCGAATCCTTCAACTCGCGGCGGGTTGGATTGAGCAGGTATTGACCGTCGCGGTACCCGACCCGGGCCGCGCCGAGTGGCCCCTGGAACGGCACGCCAGACAGCGCCACCGCCGCCGACGCGCCAAGCAACGCCGGGATTTCCGGATCCACCTGATTGTTCAACGACATCACGGTGGCGACGATTTGCACTTCGTTAGTGAATCCATCCGGAAATAGCGGGCGCAACGGCCGATCGATCAGTCGGGCAGTCAGGATTTCGCTTTCGGAAGGACGACCCTCGCGGCGGAAAAAACCGCCGGGAATACGACCCGCCGCGTAGCTACGCTCCTGGTAGTCCACCCGCAGCGGCAGAAAATCCCGGTCTTCCTTGGTCTTCCGGTCGGCGACCATGGTGACCAGCACCACGGTATCGGCCATGTTGACCACCACCGCGCCGCTGGCCTGCCGGGCGATCTCGCCGGTCTCCAGCGTCACCGCGTGCTGGCCGTACTGAAAAGTTTTTTTGATGGGCGTCACGAAAGCGTCCTATGCAACAAAAGATCGATGGAAAACCTCAGCGGCGCAGGCCAAGGCGGCTGATCAGATCCTGATAGCATTGCAGATCTTTCCTTTTCAGGTAATCCAGCAGCTTGCGGCGCTGGTTGACCATTTTCAGCAATCCACGGCGGGAATGATGATCCTTCTTATGATCGCTGAAATGCGATTGCAGGCCGTTGATACGGGCGGTCAGCAGCGCAACCTGCACCTCCGGAGAGCCCGTATCGACAGGGCCGCGCTGAAAATCCCGCACGACCTGAGTCTTTTGTTCGATGTTGAGCGGCATAAGGTCAAACTCCAATTCGGATTCGATCCGTCAATTCAATAAAGTAAAGAATGTTAGCCTTATTCAAGGTCGGGCAACAAGTAAACCTTGTCACGGAACCTCGCAGGCCAATAACCGGCGCGGCGCGACCCGGCCATCGTCGAGGATTTCGCCGATGCCGAAAAAGCGCTGTTCATCCTGGTACAAACGTACCCAGCCTTGGGAAGGCGCGCGCGGCGCCAGCACCGGCTGGCCCTGCCGTAAGTAAAAGGCGGCATCCCCCCCCACTCCGCACCGCTGGCCACTGCGTCACCGCGCTGTCCGAAGGCAACAGCTTCGTATCCAGCACCGCCAACCCCTGCTCGGCCCACTCGCGCAAGGACTCCAATGTCACCATCCTCGCGGCATCGTAGGGCTCCACCACAGTGCGGCGCAGCGCCGTAACGTGCGCGCCACAACCCAGTATCTCGCCCAGGTCGGTGGCCAGCGTCCGCACATAAGTGCCCTTGGAACAACGCAATTCGCACTCGAACTCCTCGTCATCCAGACGCAGCAGATGCAGCTCGCGGACGGTCACCTCGCGCGGCGCCCGTTCGACCTCCATGCCTTTGCGCGCCAGTTTGTACAGCGGCTGGCCATTATGCTTCAGCGCAGAGTACATCGGCGGGATCTGCCGGATCGCGCCCACGAATCGCCGCAGCGCCGCTTCCATCGATTCCCGGCTTAGTGGTCCCACTGGACGAACGGCCACCACTTCACCTTCGGCATCGCCGGTCGTGGTGGTCACTCCCAGCCGGCAGGTAAATCGATAACCCTTGTCGGCGTTCAACAAGAAACCGGATAGCTTGGTGGCCTCGCCCAGACAAATCGGCAACAGGCCGCTGGCCAGCGGATCGAGGCTGCCGGTGTGCCCGGCCTTGGCGGCCTGATACAAGTGCTTGACCGCCTGCAGTGCCGCATTCGAAGTCCAACCGACCGGCTTGTCCAGCAGCAGCACGCCGCTCACCGGACGGCGCGGGCGACGCCCGGTCACACCGATTCCTCGGCGTCGTCCGCCGCCGGCTCGTCGCGGTGGTGGACGGCGTCGGCGGCCACTGCGGCATCGATCAGCGCCGACAGCCGGGCGGCGCGCTCCACCACCTCGTCGTAGCGAAACTCCAGCTTTGGCACGATACGGATGTGCATGCGCCGACCCAGTTCGCGACGCAGAAGCGGCGCGGCGCGGTTGAGTTCGGCGACCTGCTCGGCCCGCTCGGCCGGCTCGCCCATCGAAGTGACGTAAATCCGGGCGTACGCCAAGTCACGGCTGACCTCGACACTGGTCATCGACACCAGGGTCAGTCGTGGATCGCGCAGTTCAGCGCGAATCAGATCCGCCAGCTCCCGACGGATCTGCTCACCCACCCGACGGGTGCGGGAGGAGGGTTTCATCATCGCTCGATCGCTCCACCGCGTCCCGCTACAAGGTGCGCTCCACCTGCACCCGCTCAAAGACTTCGATATGGTCACCTTGGTGGATGTCGTTATAGTTGCGCACCCCCACGCCACACTCGGTCCCGGCACGCACTTCGCTGACATCGTCCTTGAAGCGCCGCAACGAATCCAGCGCGCCTTCGAAAATCACCACGTTGTTGCGCAGCACTCGAATCGGATTGTTGCGACGCACCACCCCATCCACCACCATGCAGCCGGCCACCACGCCGAACTTGGGCGAACGGAACACATCGCGCACCTCGGCAAGACCGACGATCTCCTCCTTGAAGGTGGGCTTGAGCATGCCGACCATCGCGCGTTTTACGTCGTCGATCAGTTCGTAGATGATGCTGTAATAGTGCAGCTTCAGCCCTTCCTCTTCGGCCAGCCGCTTGGCGACGCTGTCGGCGCGGACGTTGAAACCGATGATGATGGCCTTGGAGGTCTTGGCCAGGTTGATATCGGACTCGTTGATGCCGCCGACGCCGCTGGCAATGATCTTGACCTGCACTTCGGTGGTGGACAAGCGGGTCAGCGCATCCACGATGGCCTCGGCGGAACCCTGGACATCGGCCTTCAGCACCACGTTGAGCATATTGATTTCCCCGGCCTCGAACTGCCGGGAGATACCGTCGATATCCATCACCGGCTTGCGAGTCTGCTCCTCGCGAGCCTTGCCTTGGCGGAACAGGGCGATTTCGCGGGCCTTGCGCTCGTCGGCGACCGCAATGACGTCATCACCCGCCTTGGGAGTGCCAGACAGACCGAGCACTTCCACCGGAATCGAAGGACCCGCTTCGCTCACGCTTTGCCCGGCCTCGTTGAGCATGGCCCGCACCCGGCCGTATTCGAGACCGCTCAGAATCACATCGCCCTTGTGCAGCGTGCCGCTTTGCACCAGCACGGTCGCCACCGGGCCGCGGCCCTTGTCCAGCCGCGATTCGATCACCACGCCCTTGGCCAAGCCATCCACCGGCGCGTGTAGCTCCAGCACCTCGGCCTGTACCAGGATCTGGTCGAGCAACTCGTCCACACCCATGCCGCTCTTGGCGGACACATAGGTAAACAGAGTATCACCACCCCACTCTTCGGAGATGACGCCCTGCGCCGACAATTCGCTCTTGACCCGTTCCGGATCGGCGCCGGACTTGTCCATCTTGTTGACCGCCACCACGATCGGCACCCCAGCGGCGCGGGCATGCTGAACGGCTTCGATCGTTTGCGGCATCACGCCGTCGTCGGCCGCCACCACCAACACCACGACATCGGTGGCTTTGGCGCCGCGCGCGCGCATGGCGGTGAACGCGGCGTGACCGGGGGTATCGAGGAAGGTGACCACGCCTTTCTGAGTACGTACGTGATACGCGCCAATGTGCTGGGTGATACCGCCCGCTTCGCCGGCCGCGACTCGGGTTCGGCGAATATAATCGAGCAGCGAGGTCTTGCCGTGGTCCACATGCCCCATGATGGTGACCACTGGCGGGCGCGGCACCGCCGTACCGCCAGTCTCGGCGATCAGCTCTTCTTCCAGCGCGTTTTCGTTGAGCAGCTTGTAGGTATGCCCCATCTCCTCGACAGCCAGCGCGGCGGTTTCCTGGTCGATCATCTGGTTGATGGTGACCATCATCCCCATCTTCAGCAGCGTCTTGATGACTTCGGTGGCCTTGACCGACATCTTCTGGGCCAGATCGACGACGCTGATGGTTTCGGGCAGCGCCACCTCGCGCACCACTGGCGCGGTGGGTTTGGCAAAACCATGCCGCTGCGGCGGCGCGGACGCGGAAGACTTCGCTCCCTTGCCCTTCCTGGGTTTGCGCCGGTCGGCCTTGTTAGATAGCGCTTCCTTCGATTCACCGCGCCCAGGCGAGAACCGCTCCCCGCCACTACCCGCTTCTCGGCGCTGACCCGGCGCGCTGGCTCCGCTCTCGCCGCGTGGCTTGGGCGCGCTCCGAGCCGGTACCTCGGGACGCCTTCTGGCCGCTTTTGGCTCCGACGCCGACTCTGGCGGTTTCCCGGCTTTAAAGCCTCTTTCCGACATGCTTGGTTCGGTGCGCCGCTCGACCTGGACCAATACCGGCGCGGTATCGGTGACTCGGCGAGCCGTCGTTTCGGCGGATTGGGGAATGGCGGCTTGTTTCGCCCGGCGGCGAGCTTCCTCCTCGGCTTCGGCCCGGCGACGGGCTTCTTCCTCGNCTTCNGCCCGGCGACGGGCTTCTTCCTCGACTTCGGCTCGGCGACG
>NZ_SPMZ01000028.1 GCF_012939995.1 Candidatus Competibacter phosphatis
CTGATCCAGAGTGATGCCGGTTCGGACTTTACTTCCGACCACTTCCAGCAGGTTTGCCGAAGCATCGGACAGTGGGTCCGTTGTCGCGTCGCCCAGGTCGGCGGCATGGGCATCCTGGAGCGCTTGAACCGCACCTTCAAGCACGAATTCGTCTTTCGTCACGAGGTCAGTACCCTGGCTGATCTCAAGACCCTGTTACCTGGATTCCAGTATTGGTATAACGAGCGCCGGTTGCACAGCCATTTGGAGTATCGTCCGCCCGCCACCGTTTTGGCCGACGAGGTGGCCGCTATACTCTCTTAACTATCGGAAGTCTTTTTTTGGGGCAGTACAACCCTTACCCATCGCATTCAGTCGAGGCCTCCATGAGACGAACTCCGTTCGCCCTGTTCGCCGCCGTGCTCACCGCCCTGTCCCTGGCGGCATCCTGGATCTCGACCGCCGCCGATCTCGCCCCCCCCGCGCCATCCGCGCATCGGCCTGGTGTTGAGCGGGGGCGGAGCTCGGGGCTCGGCCCATATCGGGGTGCTCAAGGTCCTGGAGGAGTTGCGCATTCCCATCCATGTGGTGGTGGGAACCAGCATGGGCTCCCTGGTGGGCGGCTCCTACGCGGCCGGACTGACGCCGGAGATCCTGGAGCAGCGGGTCACCCAAGTCGACTGGAATACCCTCTTCAACGACGACCCGCCCCGCAAGGACTGGCCGGCCCGCCGCAAGCAGGCGTCCGAGGCCCCAACCTTCGACTTTACCGTGGGGGTACGGGACGGTCAGCTCAAGCTGCCCAAGGGAGCCATTTCGGGTCAGCAGGTCCAGTTGTTCTTCAACGATCTGGTCAAGGGCGCGGAAACTGTCCAAAATTTCAACGACTTGCCGATCCCCTTCCGGGCCGTGGCCACCAACCTGGAGAACGGCGAGATGGCGGTCTTCGATCACGGGCCGCTGCCAGTGGCCATGCGTGCCAGCATGTCCGTGCCGGGATTGTTCGCGCCCATGGAATGGGACGACCACATCTACGTGGACGGAGGCTTGGTCCGCAACCTGCCCATCGACGTGGCCCGACACATGGGCGTGGACGTCATCATCGCCGTCAATCTGGGGTCCGGGTACCTCCCTCGCGATCAGCTCGGCAACATCCTCGGCGTCACCGGCCAGATGATTGCGATTCTGACCGAGCAGAACGTCCAGGCCTCGCTCAAGCAGATCGACCCCAAGCGCGACGTGCTGATCGTCCCGGATTTGGGTGACATCACCTCCAGCGATTTTGCCCGTGCCCCGGAAGCCATCGCCACCGGCGTGGCGGCTGCCCGCAAGGCGGCTCCCCAGTTGGTTCGCTACAGCCTGAGCGAAACCGAGTACGCCGCCTGGCAGCGCGGGCGCTTCGGTCCGGGTCATCCGGCACGACAGGTGGGTGAGGTGCAAATCGCTGGCCTGGAGCGAGTCAATCCCGGGGTCTTCGACACTCTGGTCGAGGCCCAAAAGGGCAAGCCACTGGATCGTCTTCGGTTGGAAGAGGATATCCAGAATGCCTACGGTCACGGCGACTACGAACGCATCAGTTACCATTTCCAGCCCCGGTCCGATGGCAGCGACCTGCTTATCGTCAACGCGGTGGAAAAGGCCTGGGGTCCAGGGTATCTGGGTTTCGGATTGGGCCTTTTGGCCGATAACAAGGGCGACAGCCGATTCGGCCTGCGCGCCACCTATGACCAAACTTGGATCAACCCGCTCGGGGCCGAATTTGGCGCCGAGCTGACCCTGGGCAATGCCCCGAACCTGCACACCGAGTTTTACCAGCCCTTGAGTCTCGACCGGGCGGCTTTCGTCGCCCCCTATCTGGACTATGGCTTGAGCCCGGACAGTGTCTTTCTCGACGACCAGCGGGTCGCGCGCTACAACGTGATACGCGGGCGCCTCGGCGTGGATCTGGGCACGACGCGACGCGGAACCGAGTTGCGGATCGGACCCTATTACGGGCAGACCAACGTCAACCTCGATACCGGTTCGCCCGAACTCCCGGTGGGGCGGATCACCGACACCGGGGTTCGCGCCCGGCTCCTCTACGATACCCTCGACAGCGCCGCTGTCCCGCGCTCGGGGACCCGCGTCTTGCTGGAGGTGTTAAACCCGCTTGAAGCCCTGGGGGCCGACGTTCAATACACCCGGGCCTTCCTCAGTGCCACCACCGCCTACAGCTTCGGACCCAACACCCTGGCCTTTAAACTCAAGGGGGGCAGCAGTTTCGGCGAGCAGATGCCCTATTACGACCAATTCCCCTTGGGCGGCTTCCTCAATCTCTCCGGTTACGCCAACGAGCAGTTCCGCGGCAATGATATGGCTTTTGCCGGCCTGGCCTATTATCGCCAGATCGCCGCGCTGCCCCCGCCCATTGGCCGTGGCCTCTACCTGGGTGCCTCCCTGGAGGCTGGTTGGCTGTCGGAGGGCGTGATCCGCAACCCCGACACGGGTCAGAACGTGACCTTGAGTCCCGAGCAGAACGGTTACGGCGGAAGCGTCTTCTTCGGCTCGGACACCTGGATCGGCCCGGCCTTCCTGGGGTTCGGAGTGTCGGGGTCGGGCGAGAGCGCCATCTATGTGCTGATCGGTCAGCCCTGAAACAGATTGGTGATCCATTGATAAGCACGTTTGAACTCCCCATTCGCATCTGAAGCGCTATCCATGCCTGAGTCGCCACCGGAGAAAACCATGCCTTTGATACTGACCGAAATCAGGGACACGATTGGCACCATCGTGATGAACCACCCACAAAAGCGCAATGCGCTCAGCGAGGCGCTGATCGACGAAATCACCGCCGCGCTGGAGTCTTTTCGGAAACAAAATATTCGTGCCGCCGTGCTGCGCGCGCCCGCCGGGGTAAAGGTCTGGTCCGCCGGTCACGATGTCAGCGAACTGCCCGACCGTGGTCGTGACCCGCTCGGCTGGAGCGATTCGCTGCGGGTTCTGGTCCGCGCCATTCAGGAATTTCCCGCGCCGGTCATCGCCCTGATCGAAGGCGGCGTCTGGGGCGGCGGTTGTGAAGTGGCGATGGCCTGCGATCTGCTGGTGGCGACGCCGGAGGCAACTTTCGCCATCACCCCGGCGAAGCTGGGCGTTCCCTATAACCTGGGCGGCATCTTGACGCTGATGAACATGATCCCGTTGCCAGTGGCCAAGGAAATGCTGTTCACGGCGCAACCCATTCCCGCCGCGCAGGCGCTCAATCTCGGCGTCATCAATTACATCAAGCCCGTCGAGGACATCGAGAGTTTCGTTTACGGCCTCGCCACCCACGTTGCCGCCAATTCGCCCTTGAGCATCGCGGTGATGAAGGAAGAGCTGCGACTGCTCGCCAGCGCCCACGCCATCACGCCCGAGTTGTTCGAACGAATGCAGGGCCTCCGCCGTATCGTGTATGACAGCCACGACTACCAGGAAGGATTGAACGCGTTTCGGGAAAAGCGCAAGCCAGTATTCAAAGGCAAATAAATGGCGTTTTATAAGCAAAATTGGGATCGATCGAGCCGTCGTGAGCCCTCTTATCCCGTTCACCACGGATTCAATCCACACACCGAGTATCGAAACATGCGCAATATAGGAAAAGTTTCCGATCTGGGCGTACTGATTGCGTCATTCCGTAAGTTCATGGCATCGTTGATGGTTGTCATGGGGCTCATCGGTTTGCAGGCCTGTTCGACGGCGCCCATGTCCCAATATCAGGTTGACGAGCAACGCGCCTCGGTTCGCGAGATGGCCGACCAGACCTTGGAACGGCTTTACCAGCAATACCCCGATGCCCGCCGGCGGATCGAACGAGCGGCCGGCTACGCGGTGTTCAGCAACTTTGGGCTGAAGATCCTGTTCATGGGGAGCGCCACCGGGGAGGGAATCGCCGTCAACAACGCCACGCGGCGGGAAACCTTCATGCGGATGGTCGAGTTGCAGCCCGGCTACGGTTTCGGAGTGCAGCGGTTCCGATTGGTGTTCGTGTTTGAAGACTCCCAAGCTTTCGACCAGTTCGTGTATTCGGGCTGGGAGTTCGGAGCGAATGCGATGGCGTCGGCGCGGACCAGCACCCAGCAGATGGGGAATCAGTTGGGCGTATCGGTATCGCCGGGCGTGCTGATGTACCAAGTCAGCGAGGAGGGCGCCATCGTCGGAGTCAGCATCACCGGCGCCAAATACTATCCGGATCCCGATTTGAACTGACGCCATCCGATTTGCCGGCTCCAGCGGCGCCCACGCCCTGCACGGCCACTGCGGGAGCCGGTATGATGGGCGGATGAAAAAGCATGGCTTTCTTTGGACGATCATCGCGCTGGGTTTGCTGGCGGCCGGCGGTTTCTGGGCATGGCGATGGTTTGGCCCGATCACCGTGGAGGTCGGGCAGCCGACCCGAGGTCCGGCGGTGCGGGCGGTTTACGCCACCGGCACCGTGGAGCCGACCGTCATGCTGCCCATCGCCCCGCGCAATTCCGGCCGTCTGGTGGAACTCAAGGCCGACGAAGGTGACCGAGTCCGCCAGGATCAGGTGCTGGCCCGACTGGAAGACGCCGATTTGCAGCGCTCGGTCGATGAGTTGGAGGCGCGGGCGCGCTTCGCGAAATCGCAATTCGACCGTGCCCAGACACTTTATGAACGCAAGCTGGGCTCGCTGCTGGAGCGCGACCAGGCGCGGTCCGAATGGCAGGTGGCGGAAGCGAGCCTGGCCCGTGCACGCGCCTTGCGCGGCTTCATGACCCTGACCGCGCCGGCCGATGGTCAGATCCTGCAACGCGATGGCGAGATCGGACAGTTGATTCCCGCCAACCAACCGATTTTCTACTTCTCCTGCTGCGCGCCGTTGCGGATCGAGGCCGAGGTCGATGAGGAAGACATTCTGCTGGTGCGGCCCGGACAGCGGACACTGATCCGCGCGCCGGCCTTGCCGGACCAAGTGCTGGAGGGCGAGGTCACGGAAATCACCCCGAAGGGCAACCCGGTCACGCGCAGTTATCGAGTGCGCATCGGTTTCAAGGGCGACACACCACTGCGGATCGGGATGACCACCGAGATCAACATCGTGGTGGATCGGCGAGAGAATGCGCTGCTGGTGCCGGCGACCGCCGTGGTCGAAGGTCAAATCTGGGTCGTGCGCGACGGCCGCTTGCATCGCCAGCCGGTCGAAACCGGTATCCACGGCGAGTTGAAGACGGAGATCCGGTCCGGCCTGACCGAGACCGACCGCATCGTGATCCATCCCTCCGCTGGACTGGAGGAGGGACACCGGGTGCGCGCCACCGTCATCGATCAAGTGCCCGCCGCCGGATAAGCCGTGTCGCTGCAACTCTCCATCGCCGTCACCCAACTGATCAGCCGCCGTCGGCCCACCCTGGTGTCATTGACCGGCATCGCGCTGGGGGTGGCATTCTTTCTAGCGGTGTCCTCGCTGATGCGCGGTTCCGAACGGGATTTCATCAAGCGGTTGATCGACAATAGCCCGCACATCACCGTCTCCGACGAATACCGCAAGGCCCAGAGGCAACCGGCCGCCGAGCAGTGGCCGGACGGCGCGGTCGAAGTGCGGCGGGTCAAGCCGCTGACCGAGGTGCGCGGCATTCGCGGCCACGCGCAAAAGCTGGTCTTCGTCGAATCGCTGCCCGGCCTGCGCGCCGCGCCGGTGCTGATGGGGTCGGTGGTGCTGACCTTTGCCGGGCGCAACGAAGGCGTCACCCTCAACGGCATCATCCCAGCGAAGATGAAGGGGGTGTCCACCATCGAGGAAAAACTGACTCAGGGCTCGCTGGAGGCGCTGGCCGCCAATCCGAACGGTATCGTCATCGGCGAAGGGCTGGCCAAGAAGTTTGGCCTGAGCATGGGCAGCGTGATGAACGCCGCCTCGCCGGGTGGGGAGGTACGTACCCTGAAGGTGGTCGGCATCTTCCGCACCGGCAATGCCAGCTACGACGAGAACCAGACTTTTTCCCTGCTCAAGCGGGTGCAAGGCTTGTTGGACCGGGCCGACCGGGTCAACCGTTTCATCATCCAGCTCGACGATCCCTACGCCGCCCGCGATGTCGCCGCCGTCATCGAACGGCAGGTCGGCTACAAGGCGGTGTCCTGGCAGGAATCGGCCGAAGATCTGATGAGCGTGCTGCTGGTGCGCAACCTGATCATGTACAGCGTGGTCTCGGCGATTCTGGTGGTGGCCTCGTTCGGTATCTACAACACCATTTCCACCATCGTCATGGAAAAAATCCACGACATCGCCATTCTCAAGTCGATGGGCTTCCACGCCCGCGACGTCCGTCGGATCTTTCTGGCGGAAGGCGTGATTCTCGGCGCGCTCGGCAGCCTGTTCGGCGTGACTTTGGGCATGGGGCTGATGTGGTTGCTGGCCCAGGTCGAGATCAAGCCGCCCGGCGCAGCGATCTGGTGCATCTGCCGATCTACTGGGGTTGGGAGCAGTATCTGCTGGCGGTGGGGTTCGCGCTGGTCTCGGCGGTGGGGGCGGCCTACCTGCCGGCGCGCAAGGCCGGGCGAGTGCAGCCGGTGGCGATCCTGCGAGGTCTGGCGTGACCCCGATCCTAGCGGCCGAGCGGCTCGGGCGGGTGTTGGCCGGCGAGGTGCCGGTGACCTTGGTGCGGGATATCGACCTGGAGGTCGGTCGCGGCGAATTCCTGGTCATCATGGGACCGTCCGGGTCCGGCAAATCGTCCCTGCTGTATCTGCTGGGCCTGCTCGATACCCCGACCTCGGGCCGGATTCTGCTGGACGGACAGGACACCTCGGGTTACGGCGAGGACCAGTTGGCGGCGACCCGCTTGCGCAAGCTCGGCTTCGTGTTCCAGTTCCATTTCCTGCTGGCCGAATTCACGGTGCTGGACAATGTGCTGCTGCCGATGCGCCGACTGGGCGTCCTCGACGAGAATGCCGCCCGGCGGCGGGCCGAGGATCTACTCAATCAGTTCGGCCTGCGGGAACACGCTCGCAAGCATCCGCACCAACTCTCCGGTGGCCAGCGCCAGCGGGTGGCGATTGTCCGGGCGTTGGCCAACGACCCGCTGATCATTCTGGCCGACGAGCCTACCGGCAATCTGGATACTCACGCCTCGGCCAACGTCCGGCAAATCCTGCACGATCTGACCCGCCAACTAGGGACCACCGTCATTGCCGTCACTCACGACGTCACTTTCGCCAACGCCGCCGATCGGCGCATTGGTATCGTCGATGGCCAGATCGATCCAGAATGGCAAATGTAGGTGGGATGATTTTGCCTGATTCCGGCACAGCCTTTTCTTCAGAATCAAGGCAACGGAGCCTTGAAATTTCCGTCCCATTGTTGCGGGTGTACAGCATCCGCGGTAATGCCTTGCTAACCGAGGCTTTCCCGCTCACGTCCTTCCCTCACTGCGCTAACGATATCTTCCCTCGTCACATCGAGCTCAATGTCCTTCACCACCGCCGCCGCCTGTTCGGCGTCGCGGTCGTGAGCGTGATCCTTGGCGATCAGGATGTACAACGCCGGCACGATGAACAGGGTGAACAGGGTACCGATCGCCATGCCGCCCACCAGCACCAGACCGATGGAGTTACGGGCGGCGGCGCCGGCGCCGCTCACCAGCGTCAACGGCAGATGGCCAGCGATGGTGGCGGCGGTGGTCATCAGGATCGGCCGCAGCCGGGTCAGGGCGGCGTCCCGCACCGCGTCGAGCTTGGAGAGGCCCGCGAACTGGCGCTTATTGGCGAATTCCACGATCAGGATGCCGTTCTTGGCGATCAGGCCGATCAACGTGACCAAGCCCACCTTGGAATAAATGTTCAGCGTGGTGGTCCAGCCGGCGGTCAGCGCGAAGGGGATGTTTGGATTGGGCATCTTCAGAAAGGTGAACAGCAGCGCGCCGAACATCGCGAACGGTACCGAACCGAGCAGGATGATGAACGGGTCGCGGAAGCTGTTGAACTGCGCGGCCAGCACCAGAAAGATCAGGATGATGGCGAAACCCATGGTGGTGAAGAACTTGCCGCCGCCCTCCAGCCGGAGCTGGCGCGATTCGCCGGTGTAATCGATCACATAACCTTGCGGCATCAGCTTGGTGGCCTCGTCTTCCAGAAAACGCAGCGCCTCATCGAGCGGGCGGATCGCCACTCCACTGATCTTGACCGCGTTCAACTGCTGAAAGCGATTGAGCGAACGCGGTTCGGTGCTGTTGCGCAGGGAAGCGACGGTGCTCAGCGGGATCAGTTGATTGTTCGGTCCGGTGACGTAGATGTCGTTCAGTTGGTCGGGATTGAGCCGGCCCGCCCGCTGCACCTGGGGGATGACCTTGTAGCTACGGCCAGCGATGTTGAAGCGATTGACGAAATTGCCGCCCACCGCCGCGCTGAGGTCGGCGCCGACCTGCTGCAAGTTGAGGCCGAGATCGGCGACCTTGTCGCGGTCGATGACGATCTCGGTCTGCGGCTGGTCGATCTTGACGTCGATCAACGGCGGGAAGGCGAATAGACCGCTTTGCATCGCCTTCAATTGCACCTGTTTGGCGATGTCGAGGATTTGCTGGGTGTCGGCGGTCGAGGCAATGATGAACTCCACTGGAAACTGACCGCCGCCGGGCAGCGCCGGCGGTGTGACCGGGAACATCTGGATGCCGGGGATATGTTGCAGTTTCTGCTGGATCTCGGGCAGGATTTGAAAGACGGTGCGTTCGCGCTCGTTCCAGGGTTTGGTCACCATGCCGCCGAAGCCCGAGGTGGGAAAGGTGATCTGAAAGGTGAACTCGGTTTCGGGGATGCTCTGAAAAGCGTCGTTGGCGGCGGCGGCGAAGGCGCTGGTCTGATCCAGGGTGGCGTTGGCGGAGGCATCGACGATGCCGAAGATCACCCCCTGATCCTCGGACGGCGCCAGTTCCTCCGGCGAGAACATCCACATCGGCACCACCACCAAAAACAACGCGCCCCAGACCAGATAGGCCGCCGGGCGCGCGCTCAGGGCGCCGTCGAGCAGCCGGCCGTAGAATCGCTTCAATCGTTCGAATGCGGCATTGATGTGAGCGGGCAGCCAATGCCGTTCGTCTTCCGCGCTCAGCAGCTTGGACGACATCATCGGCGACAGGGTCAGCGCCACCACGCCGGAGATGGTCACCGAACCGGCCAGGGTGAAGGCGAATTCACGGAACAGTGCGCCGGTCAGCCCACCCTGCAAGCCGATCGGGGTGTAGACCGCGATCAGGGTGAGCGTCATGGCAATGATGGGGCCGACCAGCTCGCGTGCCCCCAAAATCGCCGCGTCGAAGGGACTCTGGCCCTCGCGCAGATGACGCTCGACGTTTTCCACCACCACGATGGCATCATCCACCACCAGACCGACCGACAGCACGATGGCCAGCAGAGTCAACAGGTTGATGGTGAAACCGAAAACCTGCATCAGGAAAATGCCGCCGATCAACGAGAGCGGGATGGCGATTACCGGCACCAGCACCGAGCGCACCGAACCGAGAAACAGGAAGATGATGATCACCACGATCAACAAGGTCTCGCCCAGGGTCTTGATCACCTCCCTGATCGCGTTGTTGATGTAGTCGGTGGCATCGTAGGCGACTCGCGCCGCCAGACCGGTGGGTAAATCTTTTTGGATCAAGGCCATCTCGGCGCGGACCCGGCCGATGACGTCGATGGCGTTGGCGTTGGGCAGCGGAAAGATGCCCATGAACACGGCGGTCTGCCCGGAGAAGCGGACCTCGGCGTCATAGTCCTCGGCACCGAGCGCGACATCGGCGATGTCCCGCAGTCGCACCAGAGTGCCGCCCTGTTCGCGGATCACCAGATTCCTGAATTCCTCGACCGAACGCAGATCGGTGTTGGCCGTCAGGTTGACCTGGATCAACGCCCCCTTGGTACGACCGATGGCGGCCAGATAGTTGTTGGCGGCCAGTGCCTGGCGTACCTGCGCCGGGCTGATGTTGAGCGCGGCCATCTTGTCCGGTTTCAGCCAAACCCGCATGGCGAAGGTGCGCGCGCCCAGAATTTCGGCGCGCTGCACACCTTCCAACGCCGACAGTCGCGGCTGCACCGCCCGCACCAGATAATCGGTGATTTCGTTCTGTTGCAGGATGTCCGAGCTGAAGCTCAGGTAGGCCGAAGCGAACTCGCTGTCGGCCGATTCGATGTTGAGTACCGGCACTTCGGCCTCGGGCGGCAGATCGCCGCGCACCTGATCGACCTTGGAACCGATCTCAGCCAGCGCCTTGGTCGGGTCTTGGTTGAGCTTGAGGCGGGCGGTGATGGTCGATAGGCCCTGAGTGCTCTGCGACTCCAGATAATCGATGCCGTCGGCGGCGGCGATGGCGCGCTCCAGCGGCGTGGTGATGAAGCCACGCACCAGATCCGCGCTGGCGCCGACGTAGACGGTGGTGACCTTGACGCTGGCGTTGTCGCTGCGCGGGTACTGCCGCACGTTGAGGGTGAAGATGGCCTGGATGCCGGCGATGATGATCACCAGATTGACCACGATCGCCAGCACGGGGCGGGTGATGAACAGATCGGTGAAGGATTTCATGATGGGCTCGGCATCAGGAGTCGGTGGGTTTAGGGTTGATTTGGAAGTCGGGAGCCAGCTTGTTGTCGATCACCACCGCCATGCCGTTGCGCAGCTTGAAGAGCCCGGTGGTGACGATGGTTTGCCCGGCGCTCAGTCCCGAATCGACCACCACGAAATCGCCGCGGGTCTTGCCGAGCCGCACGAACTGCTGGTTCAGCACCTTGTCGACCGCGCCGGTCTTTTCATCCTTCTTGTCCTCGACCACGAACACCGAATCGCCGTAGGGTGCGTACAGCACCGCCGTGGCGGGAATCATCAGCACCTGTTCGGTGGCCGGCAGCACGGCGGCGACATCGACGTACATGCCGGGTCGCAGCAGGCCCGATGGGTTCGCCAGCGTGGCCTGCATGCGCACGTTGCGGGTGACCGTTTCGACTTCGGGGTTGATCGCGGTCAATTTGCCTTCGAAATCCCGGTCGGGAAAGGCGTCGGTGGTCACCCGCACCGTCAGGCCCGTCTTGAGCTGGGCGAGGCGTTGCTGAGGCAGGGAAAAGTTCACGTACACCGGATCGAGCGATTGCAACGTGACGATGGAGGTGCCGGTGTCGAGGAACTGGCCGAGGTTGACCTGGCGGATGCCGGCGCGGCCGGCGAAGGGCGCGCGGATCGTCTTCTTTTCGATGACGGCGCGGATGTTGTCGATCTGGGCGTCGGCCTGCTTGGCCTGGGCGTTGGCGCTATCGAGGTCGGCCTGGGACACCATGTTCTTGCCGCGCAGGTCGCGCGCGCGCACCAGGTTGGCGCGGGCCAGTTCGGCGCTGGCGACGACCGAACGCAGTTGGGCCTGCTCGACGCCGCTGTCGAGTTCCACCAGCAGCTCGCCGGCCCGCACGTTCGCCCCGGATTCGAAAGCGATCTGTTTGACCGTGCCCGCCACCTCGGCGCTGAGCATGACACCCTGAACCGGGGCGATCGAGCCGACGGCGGTCAATGTCGGCTGCCAGGTATCCCGCGTCACTTCGGCGGTGGTCACCGTCTCCGGCGGCGGCGTGAAATTGGCCCCTTGCGCGAACATGGTCTGAAACTGCAAGACCTTGAGGCCGGCGAGCGATCCCACCAGCAACAGCACGCCGATCAGGGCGAGGATGATTTTCTTGGCCATACGCTAAGGCTGTCCTTGACCGAATATTCATCGGTGATACTGGATGTTGATTTGAGGGGATTGAGCGCGAGCGTCCGAATCGTCCGCCAGCCGCAACCACTCGCGCCTACTGGGTCTTGAGCTCTGAACAGGGGTACGATCTGGCGATCAGGTCAAATCTCCGATCTGGGCTGCATTCGGATCTCCCAGAACCCGGTTTCTCCCCGCTTGTTTTGCCTGATACAAACGATGATCGGCGCTCTCGATCAAGGTCTGGGGTTCCATATGCGGATCGGGCCGCAAGGTCGCCACGCCCATGCTGACGGTGACGAATGGACAAACCGGCGAGAGCGGGTGATCGCTCCGCCGAGATGCGACTCGTTCCCGCAACCGTTCCGCTATCGCCATGGCGCCGGTGTGATCGGTCGCCGGCAACACACAGGCGAATTCCTCGCCGCCGTAACGGGCCACCAAATCGGTGCGCCGCGACAATCCTTCCGCCAGTGTTTGCGCCACGGTTTTCAAGCATCGGTCGCCAGCGGGGTGGCCATAATGGTCGTTGTAGGCCTTGAAGTAGTCCACATCCGCCAAAATCAGCGAAAGCGGTCTCCCAGTACGAGCCGCGCACAACCATTCGCTCTTTAGGAACTCATCGAAGCGGCGGCGGTTGGGGATTCCGGTCAGGCAGTCGGTCAGCGAGAGCGTGGCCAGAAAATCCCGGTAGCGTTTCAATTCCAGATGAATGCCAACCCGCAGTTTGACAATGCCGGGGCGCACCGGTTTGGTCAGATAATCGACGGCGCCCAGTTGCAGGCCGATCTCCTCGTCTTCCTCTTGATCCTTGGCGGTCACGAAGATGACCGGTATTTCCCGAGTGTCTGGATTTTGTTTCAGTCGAACGCAGACTTCGCGTCCATCCATCTCCGGCATGAGGACGTCCAAGAGGATCAGATCCGGTAACTGCTCCCGCGCCACGGCCAGCGCGTCCGAACCATTGGTGGCGAAGAGAACTCGATAATGATCGGACAGCACATTGTTCAAGATTTCAATGTTTTCGATCATATCGTCGACCACCAGAAGGGTCGCTCGCTGTTCACCGAGCAGGGTCATCTTCTCTTCCATCGAGCACGATTCCCAGGGAGTTGGCCATGCAGGTCAGGACCCGCAGCGCCTCGGTAAAATTTAGTCGTTCAATCTGCTGACCGACTTCGTGCAATTGATGTCGGGTTGCAAGGTCCACGGCCTGAGCCGCCACCTCGCCAAACAGCTTTCTCGCCCGAAGATCGCGCGCTGCAAGCAATTTCGCCAAATCATTCAGCATCTTCGCCCACTGTTGACGGCCAAGCGGCGGTTCGGTCGCCGATCGCGGAAGTATCGCCGGGTCCGCCGTCGGATTCAGCGCCAGTTCCTGGATGCTTGTCAGTGCCTCGCGCAACGCCACTTCCGCTTGTGTCAGGCATCGGGGAACGTCATCGGTCCCATCGTTTAGCGCCCGTTCCAAGCTCCGCATCGCCTGTTCCAAGGATACGGCGGAAAGATTTGCCGCTACTCCGGTCAAGGCATGCGCCCGATGTATCGCCTGTTTCCAGTCGTCGGCATCCAGGGCTATCCGGATTTCCGCCAGCATGTTGCCGTAGTGGTCGGGAAAGCGCGCCAAAAGCCGCCGGTGGAGCGCTTCGTTACCGCCAAATCGCCGCTGGCTGGCCACCAGGTCGAAACCCGGCATTGCGGCGGGTAAGGAGGATGCGGCGGCGGTGTTGGGCGACGCTTCGGCTCCGGGTTCCGCGCCCGAATGGGTGACCGGTTGCGCGGATGTGACCGCCGCCTTCTTAATCCAACGCTGCAAGGTCCGGTACAAGATCGGGACATTGATCGGCTTGGCCAGATAATCGTTCATGCCGGCGGCCAAGCAGCGTTCTCGTTCCCCAGCCAGCACATTGGCGGTCATCGCGATCACCGGCAGCTCGGCATGGCGCGGATCGGCTCGCAGCCGCCGAGTGGCTTCGTAACCGTCCAGCACCGGCATCTGCAAGTCCATCAGTACGACATCGAATCCGCTGGGATTGGCTCGTACCTGGTCTAGCGCTTCCTGGCCATTGTCGGCCATCCACACCAGCAATCCAGCCTGACGCAGAATATCCCCGGCCACTTCCTGATTGATGGGTTGATCCTCCACCAGCAGCACCCGAGCCCCACGCAATTGAGTCGCTTCTTCAAGCGAACGGACCGGCCGTTGGGTGGATTCCGTTTGGGACGGTTCGGCGTGGCCGAAAGTGGCGGTAAAACGAAAGACGCTGCCTTGGCCCAGGGTGCTGGTCACTTCGATCCGCCCACCCATCATTTCCACCAACCGTTGGCTGATCGCCAAGCCTAGCCCGGTGCCGCCGAAGCGCCGGGTGATCGAGGAGTCCGCCTGACTGAACACTTGAAAAAGCCGAGCCTGTTGTTCCGGTGTAATGCCGATGCCGGTGTCCCGCACCGCGAATTCCAAAATGGTTTGTTCCGAGGAACTCTCCATCATTCGGATAAAAACCTCAACCTCGCCGTGTTCGGTGAACTTGATCGCGTTTCCCGCCAGGTTCAGCAGTACTTGCCCCAAGCGACCGGGGTCGCCGCGCAGATACTTCGGCACCCGTTCATCCTCATGAAACTTGAGTTTCAGTCCCTTCTCGATGGCTTGAAATCCCAGCGCGCTGCGAATTTGGTCCAAGACCGCGCACAAATCGAAGGATACGACCTCAAGCTCCAAATGTTCGGCTTCGATCTTGGAGAAGTCCAGGGTATCGTTGACGAGTGTCAGCAGTGTATGCGCCGAGTGTTCCATTTTTCTTAACCGATCATCCAGCCTTGGTGGCGGCTGGTCTTGCCGGGCCAGGTGGAGCAACCCTTGAATGGCGTTGATCGGAGTACGGATTTCATGACTCATGTTGGCTAGAAACTGACTCTTGGCCCGATTGGCTTCATGTGCCTCCTGTTCAGCCCGCTGCCGTTCCAGCACCTCGCAGCGCAGGCGATGACCCAAGGCAAGCACCCATCGCCAGACCACCAGCAGCAGCACCAGAATCAATAGGGACTCGGCGATCAAGGTCCGACGAATGTCTAGCTTCAGCGTCTGAAAAAACAGGGGGCTGACATAAAACCGGGCAATGCCCAGCAGTTCATCGGTTAAGGGGGCATAAAGTGGGACTTCGACTCGAAAATAGTCTTGGCGATCCATGTGTCCTCGTCCCAAATCCAACGTTCCCTTGGCGGCGGGTATGACTTCGTAGTCCAACTCCAGCATCAGCCCAACGATAAGAGGCTGACCGGTGGCCGGATCGGTGACGAGCAGAATTTTATCCATTGCCGCAATCACCTCGTTGACGGAAATCGTATCGCCGCGCGGTTGCAATACTTCCGCCAGAGGAACCGCCTGCGCTTGGGCCAGCAGTTTGGCGTTGGCATCCGCCGCCAGAAATAAGCGGGGTTGCAGCAAGACGAACCAGTAAACCGCCGTTACGCCCGCTACCGCTAGCACCAGCGACATGAATGACAGCGTGAGCTGGAAAACGATCCGGTCGGCTTGCCGCCTGGCATGATGACCGGCGCCTTTAGTCATGAATCTTGGCTACTTTGAGCAAGAGACTGTTCAGCCGGATACCGGACTGCTTCAAAGTGGTCTCGTTGATATAGGGCATGACCCGCACCTCGATGGCTAAGCCGGCCAAGGTTCCCTTTTCCACCTGCCCCGCGAACGGGGAAAATACGATTCGCTGGTGATCGATGCCATACCGAATGATCGCCTCCAAAGCAGGGTCCGGTAGCGGCTGCACCAGATAAATGGCTGCTGGCGTTCGCTGCCGCAACTCCTTGAGATGAGCGAGATCGGTGAGAGTGATCTGGATGGGAAAATTTCTGATCTTGCCTTGCTCGCTACCGCGACCCGATTCTTGCAGCGCCGTGGCGAATTGCTCGGCCTGGGTCCGATCATCCTGATAGACCAAGGCCAATTCCAACCGGCCTTCGGCATTCACTTTCTCCGCCAAATCCCGATCCGCCGCCAGCATGGTGCGAAACAGGCGCAGCCCGATCTGAACCCGTTGTTCCTGCGGACCGCCCAACGCCCCATGCAAAACGCTCAGGAAGCCCAGCAGGATTCCCAACAACAATGACAGATGGTTCGGCGAGCGAGAACCGGGCATTGTGCAACGATTACTCCAGCCATTCCGGGCGGGCGGCATCAAAAGTCATACGAAATCTGTCCCCAGATCAGGCTATCGGGAAAATCGGAAGTGATCACGCGGAGCGGACCTCCGATCAGGGAGCGCTGATCCGCCTGCAAAAGATTGCGCACCCCCAGCCGCAGCGTCAGTCCTTTTGTCCAGATATCGAACAGGTTCAGGGTGACGGCGACCCGGTGTTCCGCTGCGGAATCCACGCTCGCGGCATGGCGTTCGCCTATATAGTTCCAATAAGCAGTGAGCAGCATTCGGTCGGTGGGCCGGTAGAACAAGGCCAGGTTCCCTAGCCAATCGGTGGTACCAGGATCTTGGTTATTGGTTCTTTCGCCGGGAGGTAGCATGCGACCGTCTCGGCTATCGCTGTAAGAGAGATTGAACGAGGACTTGAACTGAGGGGACCATTGTTGTTCCCATTCCAGTTCCACGCCCGCTGTCCGTGATGAACCGACGTTGCCAAAATCGAAACTGGGCGATCCCAAAGGGGTGATATGATTTTCCATCTGGGAATGAAACAGTGTCAGCCGCAGCACCCGATCCGCTAGGCGATTGATGTAGCTGAGTTCGGTGGTTGCCACGGTTTCCGGCTCCAGATCAATCTGGGTATTGTTCGGAAATAGCTCCCAGAATGTCGGTGCTCTGTAGCCTTCGGCATACTGGGCTTTCAGAATATGGACATCCGAGAGTCGCCACACGGCGGCCAAACGAGGGGTGAGGAGATTCAGATCAAGATCGTCGCGATGGTCGAAACGCAGACCGGCGGTGATCGACAGCCGGTCGGACGCCTCATACTGATCCTGTAGGCTGATACCGTAGTAACGCCAGTTTACATCGCTCTGATTCACCGCCGGAGGTCGGGGGTTGTTGGAGGGAGGACTGGGTGACGCTTTAAAAGCTTCCTCGATACGAGTGTCTGCATACGAGAACTGCGCTAACCAGCGATGACGTTCCATCCCCCGCCAGGAAAGTTCCCCGCGCCCTTCCCAGGTGTGCCCCAGAAAGTGCTGACCCCTTGTCTCAAAATCATTATCCAGGTAAGAACCATACAGGTTCGCGGTGGTGTTCGCCGTCAGTTCGAAGGTTTGACGCGCCTCGAAGGCCTCGGTGCGTTCGTTGTAGCCTACCCCCTGGTCATTTTGATAGTCGCGATGAATGGCCTGAGCGGTGAGTTGGAATCCCCGATGCGCAAAGATGGCGATACCGGATGGTTGGTCGTCCTGAGCGTGGAGGCCGACCTGGGCTTCCACCGAATTACCGGTTAGACCGGCAATATTGAGACTGAACCGGGTGGCGTCGTCCTCACTTCGATAAGCATACTGTCCTCCGAGCGTGGTCGTGCCATGTTCGTCCACCCGCGCGAATGTTCGAGTATTCTCTTTGCGGGTCAGAATATTGAGTACCCCATTATAGGCATAGTCGCCGTACAGGATCGCGCCAGGACCCCGGATAAACTCGATGCGATCCACCTGCTCGATCGGCAGGGATAATGCTTGGGAGGAAAGCCCAGAATTGTCTCGACTCATTGGCACCGAGTTCAACAGCACCTTGATATTGCCGGAGTTAAACGGAGCGCTGAATCCTCGGACCGCCACCAGCAAACCTCCCTGACCTCCCTGGTTGATCATTACGCCGGGAATCAGGGCCAGCGCGTCCCAGACCGTGCGCATGCCCAGTGCTTCCAAATCCCGGCCTTGCAAAACCGTCACCATGCCTGGCACATAATCGGCGTTCAGTCGGTTTTTGGTGGCGATTTCGGTGCTTTCGTCCAACACCTGCATTAGTTCCCTCAACCATTGTTCGTCTTCGCTGGCTGGGACAGCGGCCAAATCAGCGGAAGCTTCCTCGGCCAATGATGGGATACTAATGCTCAGCGAGAACGTTGTTGCCAGCACCCATTTCATCCAACATCTTGGCCTGTCACTATGGTTTATCACATCACGGGTGATTTCAATTTTCCGGCGGGCACGGCAGATGGTCACCATTTCATGGATCATCATCGTGTTTTACTCCGGTTCACCATATCTCGACTATTGCCATTCGATTTCATGAAAAATCAACTGGTCACGGATACCCATCCACAACTTTCATTATTAAGCAAAGTCAAATGACCAGACAAAATTTTCCAGGTTGGTGGCCAAACAGTTAATGTTAGGCCATGGTGTTCCTCTCTGATTGACGGAATCGCCATTTCGAGTGACCCCGGTGCTCTGTGTCGCTTCTCTTGGTCAAGAATGAAAAGCCACAATTCGAAAAGAATTGCCATGGTGTCGACCAGTAGTGGCGGATGGTCGAGCCTGAGTTTGTCCGACAGTCTGAGAGTCGACCAAAATCTGGGTTGGATCGAGACTGGACGTGCATGTATCCCCCGCCGAAATCGAGGATGCGGGGAAGGTCGTTGGATGGCGAGGAGAAACCATGAAGCACCCGCAATCTTTAACCGCATGGTCCTGGCGCCTGAACTGGGACACGATCCGACACGATCTGACGATCGGTAGCTGCCCGCGTGGCCCGGCCGATCTCGATCGACTCCAGGCCGAAGCCCGGATTTCGGCGGTGCTGTCGTTGCAGCACGACGAGTGCCTGGAAAAATTGGAAATCGATTATCCGCGACTCGCGCGTCACGGCCGTGCCCAGGGTCTGCGCATGGAACGCAGCCCGATGCGCGATTTCGAGCCCGAGGACCAGCGCCGCCGCTTGCCCGAGGCCGTTCGGATTCTGCACGATCTACTCAGCCAGGGTCATCGGGTTTATTTGCACTGCACCGCCGGCATCAACCGTTCGTCGCTGGTGGCGGTGGCCTATCTGACCTGGATCGAAGGCCAGTCGCTGGACGACGCCATGGCCCTGCTGCAAGGCGCCCGACCGGAAGTCAGTCCTTACTGGGACGCTTACGAAGGATGCGGGCAGGATCTGATTGCCCGCCATGCCGACCAAATTCGTCAGCGCATCGCCGAACTGAGCCGCCAAGACCCTGGACGGAGCGCCAAAATCCACCGGTCGCGGGCGGAACGGGAAATAATCCGGACCGTGCTGATCGGCTGATGGCATCAGGCGTGCTTTGCTGATCGCCGTTCGTTCGGAAGATGATTAGTTCGTGGTGAGGGGCGGAGCTTGAATCGATACCGCTCATCCTTGACTCGCGGGGGAATTCACCCCTCGTCGTGATCGATATCGACCGCCGGTGGGGAAGGGTCTTGTCCTACTTTTGAAACGATCAGCGCATGGCTTTCATGAACCAACGTGGCGGTATGCAGTTCGCCGTAGTCGGCGGTCACGAAAAAGCCGCGAACCGAACCGCTGACGGGTAGGTTGTGCTGGAACTCCAGCAATGCCTTACAGAAAAATCGGTTGCAGAGATCCGAACGCATCTCCCGAAGCAAAGCGCAACCATCGGCCTGATGATAGAGGCAGGAATCTCGATAGGTCCGAGAGCCCACACGGCCCAAGTAGGCGGCGGTCACGGCGGAAGCGTCCTGTTCCGGATGCGCCGCCCGATAAGCGCGCAGGGTCTCGACGTCGAGATAGGCGTGATCCCCACCACCCTGACAGCAGAAACCTCGGCAGCGCGCGCAGGCTTGTTCCAGTACCGTCCGGACGCGGGGTTCCGGCTCGGGTGGCCGCGTCGATGGGCGCTCCGGCGGTTCGACGGGCGCTGGGGATGGGTCGAAGGCTTGCTCGACCAGCGCCGTCAAGCTCGCCCGGAAAACCTCTTTGCGCTGCTCCGGCAGCGGGGCGAGCCCCGCCGTCACGGAGGGCGTCACCACCAGGGGAAAGGAGTCCGGCTCGCGGATGCCGAAAGCGGCCAATACCCGGTCGCGCAACCGCGTGGCATCTTCGATCTCCCGCCGCAGCAGAGCCGTGTAACGAGCTTGGTTGCGCTCGTACACCTGAACCGCATAGTCCTTGACCGCCGCCCGCTGGCACGTCGCGGTGGCGCAGGTTTGGGTCGGCTGCTCCCGCGCCGACAGCGGGCGACCGCAAACCCGGCAGACTTGGCCCCGCCGTTGTAGCAGCGAATAGCGTTGGTGACACTCCGCACGTACGCAAAGTGAGCGGGGCCGCGCCGGACCGAAAGGCAGCGGAGCCTGGCAGATCAGGCAGATGGATGCCGTCGGGCTCTGGAGATCGGGCGGGACCAGCATGACAGTTTACCGGGGTTGGGGTGTTCGACCACCAACAATCGGGATACCCGCACGCTTCGCATGGAGTGGCCTGACGGTTCGGCTAGCCGATGTTGCGAGCCGACGGCGGCGTCTGCAAGTCCGACTCGATCTTCGGACGGCTGCTGATGGGTTCGTTGGGGGTGCCCAGTCGTCGCAATCGTTCGGTGGCCTGCAATTGTTGTTGCTGGACCGAGGCGGCCAGCGAGCCCAGCGCCAGATGGGCGAAAGCGGCCAGCGACCGCGCCCGGGCGGCGGCGCCGTCGGCGAGGGCGTCGGTGATAGCCTCGTTCAACGCAGCGGCATAAGCCTCCAGGGCGTCAAGCAGCGCGTCGTGGCGCTGGGCCAGGGGAGTGAGACGATGCGCGGCGGGTGCGTCGGTCATTTGGAGGTCCTCAAGCGATGCGTCATCCTATGGTTCCGTCGGGATTTCGCCATCACCCATCGCATCGCGCAGGCATTGCGTTAGCGCGTTCAGGGTATAGGGTTTTTGCAGAAACCCGAATAGTGGCTTGCCCGCGAACTGCGGGGCGATTTCGGCTTCGGTGTAGCCGCTTGAGATCGCCACCCGCACCTTGGCGTCGATTCGCCGCAGTTCGTGCAGGGTTGCCTCGCCGTCCATCTGCGGCATGGTCAGATCGAGCAGGATCAGCGCGATCTCGTCGCGCCGCTTGCGGTAGATGTCCAGCGCCTCCTGTCCATCCGCGGCGACCAATACCTTGAACCCGATCCGCTCCAGCATGCGGGTCCCCAAGGTCCGAACCGATTCCTCATCGTCCACCAACAGGATGGTGCCAGCACCTTTCCAGTTCCAGGTGCCGGCTTTCGGAGCGGCGCCCTGTTCGGCGGAAAATTTGCCTTCCGCCAAAGCGGGGAACAACACCTTGACCGTGGTACCCTTGCCTGGTTTGCTGTACACCTTGAGCGCGCCCTTATGGCCGCGCACAATGCCCAGCACGGCCGACAGGCCCAGGCCTCGGCCAGTGAATTTGGTGGTAAAAAACGGTTCGAAGATGCGCCGCTGAGTTTCCTGGTCCATGCCGGTGCCCGTATCCGAGACTTCGAACCAGACATACAGGCCTTCGGCCAGGTTTTCGTAGAGATAAGGCTCGCAAAGATATTCACGCGAGCACTGCATCAGGCCGGTCGAGATCGTGATGACCCCGCCGCGGTCGCCGATGGCTTCCGAGGCGTTGGTCACCAAATTCATGATGACTTGGCGGATCTGGCCGGGATCACCGTGCAACGGCGGCAGCGGTTCCTTCAGATTCAGGTTGAGCGTGGCTTTCTTCGAAATGGAGGACTGCAACAGGGAGAACATGTCCCCGACCAGATTGCCCAGCCGGATGTCGTCGATGACGAAACGGCCCTTGCCGGAATAAGCCAGAATCTGGCGGCAGAGTTCTGCGGCGCGCAGCGAGGTTTTCTCGATGGTCAGCAGGCTTTCGCCCGCCGGAGACAATGGCGGTAGGTCGTCCAGCGCCAGGCTGGTGTTACCCAGGATAATGGTCAGGAGATTGTTGAAGTCGTGGGCGATACCGCCGGCTAGCACACCCAGGCTTTCCAGTTTCTGGGTCTGCTGCATCTGTCGTTCCAGTTGCAGGCGTCTTTCCTCGGCCCGCTTGCGCTCGCTGATGTCGGTGATCGTCAACAGCAGTAGGGGTTGGTTATCGCGCTGCGGACGTCCCATGGGCGTGGCGATGATCGTTCCTTCCATGTGTGCGTGAAACGCCGCATCTGGACCACTCGGGATCAACGCTTCCAGGTTTTTGCCGATCGGATTCTTGAAAAAATGCCCGATAGCGCGAGAGAAACACGCTGCGGTCGTCACCCTCCAGGCAATCCGCAAACGGGCTGCCCAGCAATTGATTCCGGTTGCGGCCCACCATCCGGCAGAACGTTTCGTTGGCTTCGTGAATCAATCCGACATCGTCCAGCGCCAGATAGCCGATCGGTGCTTGGTGAAACAGAATGGAGAACTGATTGCGGGATTGCTCCAATTCCGTCATCAGGCGGCGCAGTTCTTCGTTCTGCAATTCCAGCTCGATCTGGTGGACTTGCAATTCGTGAACCAGCTTGCGGATTTGCTCGATGGAGAGATCCGATATTTCCGCTTGGTGTTCCGCAACGCTGGCTTCGGCTTTTTCCCTAAGATGCTTCATGCCCTCCTGGTTATGTTGCGTCATGTGGCCCTTCTCCGTTGAATCGTGACAGGCGGGCCCGGCACGTTGCGGTGCGTTGGACCATTCAGCGCCTGTGGCTTTTTTATTGTCGCGGTTGTTCGCCCGTTGCGGTGGCGCCCGTGCATTCGTGAATCACAATGACGCGCATCGGCCCGTCGCCGGGCAAACCGGTGGCACGCCTGACCAGCGTGCATTGTTCCGACCATGCCCGACAGGACGAGTCGTGCTGGATGAAGCGCGGGCGCGTTCCAGCGAGCACGGCACGGATTCCCACGGCAAAGTCGGACGCTTTCTCGGTGGCGGCATCTTGCGGGCACTCGCAGGCTTGCAGGTAGTTGCTCCCCTCCAGTAGGCCGGCCAATGGCCCCGAACTCGCGCGGGCAAGATCGCGCCAAGCTTTGTTCACTATTAGGATAGTCCCGTTTTCGTCAAGGATGGCGACGCAAGCCGAGACGGCGTCCAACGCCGCTCGCGCGAAGCGTTCCGATTCGCGCAATTCGTCTTGAATGCGCTTCAGCTCGCGCTTTGCCTCCAACCTGGCGGTGATGTCGTTGAAGGTGGCATAAACCTGCGTGGGCTTGGATGTGCCCGGTTCGAACAGAGGAATGGCGTTGACCCGGAGCCAGCGGGTATGTTCGAGCGCGGCATTGTGTACGCCCATCACGGTGGCCGTCACCGGCTGGCCCGTCCGCAGGGCGATCATGGACGGATGTTGGTCGGGAGGTAAAACCGTACCGTCCTCGCGGAGCGCTTGCCACTGGGGATCGGCGGAGGTCCACCCCGAGATCCGGTCGGCCGGTAGGCCGAGAATACGCTCGGCGGCCGGGTTGACCGAAACGATTTCGCCACGCTCGTTCTGATATACCACCCCTTCCGCCATGGTGTTGAACAGTTGCCGGAAACGCTCCTCACTGGCCTGCGCGCGCGCCACCGCCTTGCGGTGCGTGGAGAGATCCAGCACGGTGAAGATCGCGCCCTCTTCCGAGTTGTCCGGATTCAGCGCCGAGGCGTTGAGCAGGATCGGCAGGGGCGTGCCGTCCTTACGCTGCCAGCAGGTTTCCACCGTCCCCACTCCGTGCAGCCGGATCTGTTCGTATAGATCCTTGCCGACGCGCTCGAATTCCTGGAGTGAGGAATACATCAGACGCGCGCTCTGACCGACCAACTCGGCACGGGAGTATCCGAACAATTGGCATAGCTGGTCGTTGAGTTCCAGGAATATCCGGTTGGCGACTCGACCGATTCCCACCGGCGTGGCCCGGTAGAGGCTGGATAGCCGAGTTTCGCGCTCGTTCAGCGCATCGCGGGTGGTCTTCAGCAGGTTGATGTCGATGAAGGCCAGCACCACCCCGGCGATGGTGCGCACCCCGACATAATAGGGTAGCACCCGCATCAGAAACCAAGCGCCATCCTCGGTGCGGACTTCCCGTTCCTGCTCGACGGCGGTTTCGGCCACTTCCTTGATGACCCCGAACAAGTCGATATCCAGATTGTGCAGCAGATGATTGATCGGGCGGCCGATGTCACCGTCCAGAATCTTGAAGATGCGTCGGATCGCGGGCGTGAACCGGCGAATGGCCAGGTTTTCATCAAGGAACAGGGTCGCGATCCGGGTGCTAGCCATCAGGTTGTCCAGATCGTTGGTCAGCTCAGTCAATTCGATGATCTTGCTCTGGTGCTCGGCGTTGACCGTATGTAGTTCCTCGTTGACCGATTGCAATTCCTCGTTGGTGCTTTGCAATTCCTCGTTACTGGCCAGCAATTCCTCGTTGGTGGCTTGCAGTTCCTCGTTGGCCGTTTCCAACTCCTCGATGGTGGCTTGCAGGTTTTCCCGGGTGAATTGCAGCTCCTGCTCCAGGTCGTGGAGGCGTTGTTCAACTTCCAGACCGAGGTCGTATACCTGCGCCTCGTTGCCGCTGCTCCTGTCTTCGAGCCGTGCGGCTAGATCTTCGATGAAGATCGCCGCCAGCAGCTCCTGCCCGCGTTTCCCCGGTAGTGGGCGGATGCGAATCTGTACCGTTTTGGTTTCATCGCGCCATTTGGTGCGGATGCTGGTGTATTTCAGCTCCTCGCCGGACTTGAACACTTTTTGCAAGCCGGTGGCCAGCGGGATGGCGAGATCCTTGGAGGCAATCTTGGTGATGTCGTTGATCAGTTTGCCGGAGGGCAAGCGGAGGTAACCTTCCGGGTCGCCGAAGATGTGCAGTACTTCCAGTTGCTCGTTGACTATCACCACCAGTGGCAGGTAATCGCCGACCAGCGCCTGCAGGAAGCGGCTGAGCAGGCGCTCTTCCTCCTGAGCACGGGACAGGCGGCCACTGCCGGCCGCTGGTTGGCCACGGTCCTGTGTAAATCGAGGTTCCTGGAAAAGGGTAAAATTCGGTTTTTCGGCATTTGGGCGGCGTTTGCCCTTGGAGGCGTAAATTTTGTATTTCTGGTGCAGGGAATCGAATAGGTCGGCCATTTCGCCGGTCGTTTCGCTGGTACCCAGCAGCAGAACGCCCTGCGGATTGAGCGAGAAGTTCATCATCTCCATCGCCTTGCGCTGCAATACCGGCTGCAGGTAGATCAGCAGGTTGCGGCAACTGACCAGTTCGATGTTGGTGAACGGCGGGTCCTTGATCAGATTGTGCTGCGCGAACACCACCATTTCGCGGATGGAGCGGTCGATCTGATAGCGGTCTTCCTTGTAGTGAAAATACTTGGTCATGAGCTTCGGCGGCAGGTCGGCGACGATACCATCCGAATAAATGCCGCTGCTGGCGCGCAGGATGGCGTCGCGGTCGATGTCGGTGGCAAAGATTTTGACCTCCAATCGTTTCCCCATTTGTTCCAACACTTCGCGGCTCAACATGGCCAGCGAATAGGCTTCCTCGCCAGTGGAACAACCGGCCACCCAGAAGCGTGCCTCCTGATTGTTCGCCCGCTCGAACAAGCGCGGCAAATGCTGCGTTTCCAGTTCGTCGAACACCTCGCGGTCGCGAAAAAAAGCTGGTGACTCCGATCAGCAGTTCGCGGTAGAGCGTGTTCACTTCGCTCGGATTGGCTTCCATGTAGCGCACGTAATCCCGCAGATCTTGGAGTTGGTAGATTGCGATGCGCCGTTCGATGCGTCGGGCCACGGTGCTGGGTTTGTAATAGGTGAAATCCACTCGCGTGCGCTCGCGCAGCAGGGCGAAGATGCGCATCAGATTATCTTCGTCCGTCAACAGCACGGGTGGGCGATCGGTCTTGGCGGCGTAGGGGTGGCGGGCGAAGGACAGCAGCTTTTCCGGCATTTCGTCCGGGGGCAGGATGCAGTCGGTCAGTCCGGTGGAGATGGCCGACCGCGGCATGCCGTCGAAGCGGGCGGATTCCTCGCTTTGCACCATCACCATCCCGCCGGCTTCCTTGATCGCCCGGATGCCGCGCACCCCGTCGCTGCCGGTACCCGAGAGGATGATGCCGATCGCCTTGTCGGCCTGATCGTCGGCCAGCGAGCGCAGGAATACGTCGATGGGTAGATTCAGCCCGCGCGAGCGATCCGATTCGCTCAGCAGCAGCTTGCCGTGGAAGATGGATAGATTTTTCTTGGGCGGGATCAGATAAACCGAGTTGGCCTCGACCCGCATGCCTTCCTCGGCCCGTTGCACCGGCATGGCGGTGCGCTTGGAGAGCAGTTCGACCATCATGCTCTTGTAGTCGGGCGAGAGGTGCTGGATGACAATGAAGGCCATCCCGCTGTCGGCCGCCATGTGCGAGAAAAACGCCTCCAGCGCCTCCAGGCCGCCGGCCGAGGCGCCAACCCCGACATAGTAGATCGGGTTGGAGGAGGTGGTGCCGTGCTGGAAGGAAGACTCTTGCATGGATTCGGCCCTAACGGGTCAATGGATGATGCTGGATTGGGATATGGATGCGCGGCCGTGGCGGCGTGGTGGCACGCCTCTTCAGCCTTCGCCCAGCACTTCGCGCAGTTTGGCCAACCGGATCGGCTTGGTCAGGGTGATCACCGAACGCAAGCCCTTGAATTCCGCCAGCAGGCGGGCGTCCTTGGCGTAGTCGGGGCTGTAGCCGGTGATGATGATCAGACTGGCCTCGTAGTTTTGCTCCACCAGCCACAACACCAGTTCGTTGCCGTCCATTTCCGGCATCACCATGTCCATGACGATCAGGGTGGGGTGCAGTTCGAAATACGCTTGTTGGAAAGCGCGGCCGTCGGTGACGACCCGTACTTGATAACCGAGATCGGAAGCCACCTTGCTGACGAGTTCGCCGAATTCCGGTTCGTCGTCGACCACTAGAAGCCGTTTTTCACTCATTTCGTTCTTTTTCGCTCATGAAATTATCCCGCGGACGAGCCGATACAGTGCAGTTTCAGAATAACATGCTTTACGCTGGGATCATCGTGATCGGTATGGATGGCGAAACCCAGCGCGCGATCCAATTGCAGCATGGGTTTGTTTTCCTGCAATACTTCCCCCGTAGATTTCGCCGATGCCGCGCCGGCGCGCATAATCGATGATGCGCCGCATCAGCAGATTGCCCAGACCCAGTCGCATCATCGCTCGATCGACGATGATCGAATATTCCGCCCGCTCGCCGTTCGGGTCGGCGCTGAGGTTGACGATCCCGTAAATCTCCGCCTTGCCGGGCAGTCCGGGGCCGACCGCCACCAATGCCATCTCCCGATGGTAGTCGATTTGGGTCAGCGCCGCCGCCATCTGATGCGACAACTCGCGGATCGGCTGGAAGAAGCGCAAGCGCAGGTCTTCGGGCGAGGCGCGCGATACCAGCGCTTGCAACGACGGTTCGTCCTCCGGCAGCACTGGGCGCAGCAGCAGTTCCTTTTCGTCGTTCGGCGAGAGCGTTTCCTCAAGCTCCTTCGGATAGGGGCGAATCGCCAGACGGTGGGCCGGCGCCTTGGGGGCGAGCTGCACTCGGGCGTCCAGCGCCACCACGCCCCGGGCGTTGAGCCGCAACGGGTTGATATCCAGTTCGACCAGTTCACCCAGGTCGATCACCATCTGCGAGACTTTGACCAGGGTCAGCGCCACGGCGTTAAGGTCGGCGCGGCGCAGCAAGCTGTAGCGCAGACGCTGATAGAGGCGGGTCTGCGCCATGATCTCGCGCGCCAGGTGCATGTTGAGCGGCGGCAGGCCATAGGCCATGTCGTTGATGATCTCGGCTTCCGTCCCGCCTTGGCCAAAGCAGATTACCGGTCCAAATCGCTCGCCGGAGCGCACGCCCAGAGCGATTTCGTAGGCACCCTCCCGAGGGATGATGGGCTGGAGCGCAAAACCGTCGAATTTGGCCGCCGGGGCCACGGCGTGCAGTTGCGCGAGCATGGCGGCGGCGGCTTGGCCGACCGCCTCGGGAGTGTTCAGATAACGCACGACTCCGCCGATCTGCGATTTCGCGCCGATGTCCGGCGACATGATCTTCAGGGCCACGGGCTGGCTCAGATCGGCGGCGGCGGCGGCGGCGGCGGCCGGCGAATCGGCGAACCGGGTTTCCGCGACCGGAATGCAGTAGGCGGCCAGCAGTTGCATGGCCTCGTACTCGTTAAGGTAGCGACGGCCGCTGGCCAACGAATCGGCGATCAGGGCTCGCGCCGCGGCGACGTCGGCGGTGAACTCCTCCGGCAGCGAAGGTGGGGTTTCCATCAGCAGCGATTGATTACGCTTGTATTGCACGATCCGCATGAAGGCTCGCACCGCGCCGCTGGCGGTTTCGTAGGTCGGGACCTGTCGTTCCAGCAGATGTCGCCGCGCTTCCTGCCCGGTGATTGGGCCGGGAAAGCTGGCGATGACACAACAGCGCTGATTAGGTAGGCGCTGGATCAGCGCGTCGGCCACCGCCGTGGCGTCGCTGAGCGCGCTGGGTGTCTTGATGACCAGCACGCCATCCACTCCTGGGTCCGCCAGCAGGAGATCCAAGGCTTGCTGATAGGCTTTGACATCGGCCTGATCGCCGAGATCGACTGGGTTGGGCGGGGCATTGGGTTCGATCAGCTTTTCCAAGCCCTGCTGGGTGGCCTCGGAAAATTGTGCCAGTCGCCCGCCGAAGTGATAGAGCGTATCGGTGGCCAGCAGGCTCATGCTGGAACTGTTGCCGAGGATGGCCAGACGGTCGTTGTGCAGCAACTTGGCCGCTTTCAGCACCTCGACCATCTGCAGCAACTCGTCGTTGTCTTCCACCCGCAGCAGACCGGCGCGGCGAAAAGCGGCGTCGTACACGGCGTCGTCGGGCTCCTCGGGATGGCGGCGCGGTTTCAGCACGATGACGGGTTTGACGCGTGCCGCGTGCCGTGCCGCCGACATGAACTTGCGAGCATCGCCGATGTTTTCCAGGTACAGCAGGATCGCTCGGGTCCGATAATCCCCGGCCAAATAGTCGAGGATGTCGGCCAGGTCCACATCGAGGCTGTCGCCCAAGTGGATGAGATGGCTGAATCCGAAACCGTAGTGATTGCCGATGTCGAGCGCGGTTTGCGCGATGGTGCCGGACTCGGTGACAAAGGCGATCTGGCCAGGCAACAACGATTGGCGGTTCAGACTGACGTTGAGATTGGACAGCGGCACGCTGAACCCTTGGGAAGCGGGTCCCAGCACGCGCAGTAGATAAGGTTCGGCGGCGTCCAGAATCGCCTGGAACAGCGTTTCGCGTTCGGTTTGCGGGATGCCGCGGGTTTCGCTGATGAGCACCGCCGCCCGTGCGCCGCGTTCGCCCAACTGCTGGATCAGCACCGGCACTTCCTTGAGTGGCCGGGCGATGATGGCCAACGCTGGAGCCAGGGGCAGACTGGCGATATCGCGATAGGCGAGGGCGCCCGCCAATGCCCAGCGTTTGGTGTCCACCGGCATGATCGGCCCAGTGAAACCGCCGTTCATCAAGTTACGGATGATGATGGCTTCGCTGTCGCCGTTGCCACCGCAAATCAAGGCGATCGTGTCTGGTTTGAACAGGTAATCAAGGTTTCGGATAGTCATGACGACAGGGTTCGAGCAGGTGCGGAGACCGGTTCGGTTTTCGGCGAGCCGGCGGGTTTCGTAAATGAAAGGTGGGTATCGTAGGCGGGGGCGGATGATCGATCAAGCAGCGGAAGATCCCAATTGGAGGGCGAAACCGTCGGGGTGATGGAAATCCGGTGGACCTGATGGATGGCGAAGCGCCCAGTACGACAAGCCGCCGTCCCGTGCTTCGACGACGGTGGCCACGGCGAGCCGCCGCGCCGCGCCCGCCGGCAGCCCGTCGAGATGCACGATCGCTTGCAGCTCGAATCGATCTGGATGGATCCACGAGTTTATCCTCGGCGACGGATTCGCGACGGCGGGGTTCATCCCCGCGCGGTAGCCGGTAAACCGATAGCATGCCCAGGCGGTCGAGGGGGAAAAATTAAATTCGTAATAGCCCGGTTGACCGTCCACCGCGAGGAATGCTTCGCAGCAGGTATGGCGCCAGAGCCCATCGGTGCGATGGGGCTCGCTAGGGGCAGGAAGTAGCAGGCCGCTCGGATCGCCCTCGATCCGGTAATCCAGCACAAGCCGTGCCCCGCGCCGCCGGACCCGCGCCTCCACGCGCCAAAGGGACGGATGCGGCGTGGTGGGATGAGGAGTCAACAGGATGAAGGACATTTCGTTCGCTGTCACCACGGTTCACACTCGATGCGGTGGTGACGCCCCTGGATGATTTGGGTGGTGTCGCATTGGCGGAGAAATGCTCCAGTTCGGTAAACCACGCGCCCATGCGCGAGATCGCCCGCTGGTGTCATTTCCCCACCGGCAGAATGCGCAGCAGCGCCCCATCGTCCTCATCGGTCAGCACGTACAGGTAGCCGTCCGGTCCTTGCCGCACGTCCCGCACCCGCTGGCCGATGGTCAGTTTCTCCTCGCCGACGACCCGAGTACCATTCAGTTTGAGATGGCGGATCTGGCGGAACTTGAGCGCGCCGCTGAACAGGTCGCCCTTCCAGCCTGGATAGACCTCGCCGGTGTAGAACGTCAGTCCACTGGGCGCCTTGGATGGGGTCCAAACCAGAATGGGATCGGTGATACCGGGGCGACTGGTTTCATCCGAGATCTTCGGACCCCAGTATTCGATGCTGTAAGTCACCACCGGCCAGCCGTAGTTGTGACCGCCCTCGATGACATTCAGCTCGTCGCCACCGCGCGAACCATGCTCGTTGGCCCAGATGCGTCCGCTGACCGGATCGCGGGTCATGCCCTGGATGTTGCGATGGCCAAGAGTCCAGATTTCCGGCTTTGCGCCCGGCTGACCGACGAACGGATTGTCCGGCGCGGGTGTGCCGTCGTCTTTCAACCGCAACACCTTGCCGAAATGCGTACCCGGATTCTGAGCTTGGTTACGGATGTTCTCGCCATTGAAGCTGAGCGGCGGATTGCCGCCGTCGCTGACGTTCAAGAGTAGAGTTTTGTCCGGTAGCCAGACGATGCGGGAACCGAAGTGCTGACCACCGGACTTCGGGTCGGCGTTCCTAAAGATCACCTCGGTATCGCGTAGCGCGTGGCCGTCGAAGCGTCCGCGCGCCAGCGCCGTGCGATTCGCTTCCGGGGTGCCGGTGACGAAGGACAGATAGACGAGGTGGTTGTCGGCGAAATCCGGATGCAGTGCGACATCCAGCAATCCGCCTTGGCCAAAAGCCAACACCGGCGGCAGGCCGACTATGGGTTCCGGGTCAAGCTTGCCATCGCGGATCAGGCGCAGGCGACCGGCGCGCTCGGTCACCAGCGCCGACCCGTCCGGCAACCAAGCGATGGACCAGGGATGATCCAGACCCCCGACCACCACTTCCGCGCGCCAACCCGTGGCCTCCGGGACATCCCCGCTGATCGGCGCCGGTCCGGTCCGGGCCGTGCAACTCACGGTCATCATGGCCAACAGCCCACAGAAGAAGAGACGCGCGCGCCATTTCCGCGCCGTAAAATTGGCAAGCGCGCTCGATCGACAAAACGGAAGGTGGCGGAACATGATGAAAGGGTTTTTCATGAGGGTGATTTCGCAAATGCTCATGGGACCAAGCCGAGGCGAATAGACTTCAGTGTGGACGACACCTGGAATCCATTCGACCGATACGGTCAACCCTCCCGAGACGGGCCATTCGTCAGCGGCGGGAATTCGGGATGGGCGGACTCTTGGCGGCGCACGGCGGGGTTGTAGCGCAGGCAGTTGGGCACGCAATCGCACTCGAAGGCGATCTTCATCGGCGCGATCCGGCCCTCGTTCTTGAGTTGGAACAAGCGCGGCACCACTCGATCGCGCAGGGTTTCCGGGTCGATGGTGTTGACGTAGATCTTGGTGCCGCCCTCGAAACCGGCCGGGGTCGATACCCGCCACTTGATCAGCACCCGCCACGGCATGGGCACATCCACGTCGGGCGGCTTGTAATACCACTCCTCGTTGCAGGGGATGTCGGAACCGGCGGCGGCGTGGCAGGCGTGGACCAGATCGGACATCCCGCGCAGTTCCTCCGGCGCGTGGTTCCAGGGCTGGCTGCGTTCGCTCTTGGAGAAGATCTCCAAGGTCGGGTAGCGATGGCCGAAGCCGGCGTAGGCGATGGCGTGATCGTTCTCGGCCACCACCAGGTTGCGATAGGCGGCGAAGTTGACGGCGGCCTCGTTATAGAGGTTGGGGTTGGCCCGCACCCGTTGCAGTTCGATGTCGTTCTGGACCCCACGCTCGTCGATGGCCACCAACTGCTTGTGCAGGTGGTCGAAGGAGGCCCCGGCCGGCTTCAACCAGTTCTGAAAGACCGCGACATAACGCACGTAGCGATTGTGAACGTACAGTTCGCGCGCGGCATCGATGGTGAAGCGCAGATATTGGTAGTGCTCCTCCGGGGTTAGGGTGCCAGAAGAAGCGAGCCGATCGTTGTGAGTAGCACCATCGGCGTAGTGGCGCCGGGCGACGATCACCTCGTGGCCGCCGCCGAAAAAGGCGCTGGCCATCTGTAGCTTCTCTTCCTGGGACAGTCGATTGCGTGCCGCCTCATCCAGGCCGGACGCTTTCAGCCGTTGTTCCACGACTTGCAGGACGTGGTGGCGACCCGCTTCCGAGGCCAGATAGTCGCGTTGGTGGGCGGCGATGGCGTCGGGCACTCGGTAGTCGAAATTCTTTTGCCAGTAATCGAAAGACACGATTTCGAACAGGTTGGGAACGCGGCGAAACTCGGCCACCGTATCGAACAGCGCCTCGGCGTGCAGGTGGCGCAGGGTGGCGAAACCATTGCCGGTACGGATCAAGCGCGCCTTCTCCGGCGGCGTCTCCAGATAACGCCGGGCGCAGAACGCGCAGTGGGCGTCGTGCTGATCGGGATTGAGGGGAGCGGGCGCGAGTGGACCGACCCCCAGCGGCCGGTTGCCGCGACCAGGCACGGTCCACACTTCCGTGCCGGTAAACGGGTTGACTTGCTTGATGGTCCCGTCGGCCATCCGCATCAGATAGTTGGATTCGGGAATGAGTTGTGGCTGCATCCGGGTCTTGCCTCACCGTTGTGGATGTCTCTTGCTATGGGAAAAGTGGTTTTGAACGGTCGGCGCCGGGATTTGCTAGCGCACGCCGGCGACCGGTCGCATTTGAGTATCGCAGCGATCACCCACGGTGACCGTCCGCGTGCCGCCACCGCCCTGGCACTGCTTGCCTTGGTCGTGGACGTGGCAGGTCAACGCCAGCGGTTGGCCCGAGTGCAGCCAGGAGGGCGTTTTTCGATAGCGTCCAACGGTGCCGAATCGGCAGCCGCGCGGAATGCCGTAGGGCGCGCAGTGACTCGCCGCCCGCAACGACACCTTGCGTCCATCGATGACGAAGCCGGGATAGCGGTCGACGATCCGCACCACATCCCGGTCTTCGTCCTCCTGGAACAGGAAATCCTGGAAAAAATACCCGCCCCGCGTCGGTTGCTCGATCCGAATGCGGGTGTTGGCGATCAGCGCGAAATCTTGCCCTTTGCTGGCCACCGCTCCGGTGATGTACTCCACTCGATCATGGTGGGGGAAGCATTTGCCCATCGCCGGCGCATGATAGTAGTGGCGCAGGCTTTTCAGCTCCCCCACGGAGACATTGGGAAAAACCGTCCGCAGGTCCTGATCGCCGCCGAATAAAATGCGTTGCATCGAATCCAGATTTTGCGCATACATGCTTTGCAGCTTGTGGTAATACCGCACGTTATGACCGTCGCCCACGGTCGCTTGGTTCCCGCCCAGGTCGGCGCGCAGAAAACACGAGGTCAACCCGGAAACCTGTGTCAGGTATTCATCCCAGATATTGTATTGGGAAACCCGGCTGGCCACGCCCTGAAAATCGCCCGGAAACCGGCAGCCCTGATGGCGAGAACAGCTTTCCCGTCCCCGGTTGCGGATCGACAGGGCGATGATGTTGCGCTCGCAAGCGCCGTAGGCGTTGCAGCCTCGGTCGAGATGCCCCTCGAAGATCGCGGTGCGCATGGTGTAGTCCAGATGCTTGGCCTGCCGTAGAGACTGCTCGGACCAGCGATTTCGATGGGTGCGAATGAAAGAATCCCAGGCGTTTTGCAAGGAAGCGCGCCGTCCGATCAGATGGCGATTGGCGGCCTCGCACTGAGGGGACTGGTGAAAGGCGCGCACGATGCGGTCCAGCTCGCCGCTGGACGCGCGAGGGGCCGTGCGAGTTCTGGCTGGACGCGGGGGGTCGAAAAACGGTGCCTTATTCAGCGCATACAATTTACGGATGCTGATCACATGCCGGACTCCGGCACCGCAGTGGTGGTTGGTTACCGTGAGGGATTGGCGCTGCCGCCACGCGGCTTTGAAGCGTTCGGTCGAGGCCGGCGTAGCCGTGCGCGAATTCACCACGATCTGAAACCCCACATACGGCGTACCGTTGCGGTCGGTCAGCGGTCTACCGTCTCGCATCACCAGGCAAGGGATCAAAGACGTACCCTGGGTCAGGAAGCCGGCTGGCGAAGCAGGGCCGGAGCGGCGAAAGGATTCGACTTCGTAATAGGGGATTTCGAGCTTGCCGTTGAACTGATACAGCGTCATGACCGGCGTGGCGGGGATGCCGGCCCATGCGGGTACGGCGGCGATGAATACGAGCAGAAACAAACATTTTTTCATGTCGCGCTTTATCTTGGACGGCTGGCGGGTTTCGATCCAGCAACCGGGTTGCGGGCCGGAAAGGCGGCAAACGAGGGCGGGGCCAGAGGATGATCGAATCCAATTCAAGGGGAGTCCGCGACTGATGTCAACCCAATCAGTCGCGCCGCAGCTTCGACCCAGCGGTCACGGATCGGTGGTCGATCGGGCGTGATCAAGAGGCCGATCTCGGTGCGTGGGGGTTGGCAGCCCGACCCCGACGCATTTAAAGTTGTATATTCGCCGCCCCACCATGGAACCCGCATGAAGCGATTGTCGCCATTGTTTCCACTTTTGATCACCGGCGCGCTGGCAGGCCCCGTCCATGCCGAAACCGGCTATGTGACCGATTCCTGCACCATCCCGATCCGACGCGGCATGTCCACCCAGTACAAGATTCTGAACATGGCGCCCAGCGGTACGCCACTGCAGATCCTGGAAACCAACGGCACCGAAGGCTACACCAAGGTCAAGACTCCGGAAGGGACCGTCGGTGGATACTGACCCGCTATCTGATGGATCAACCCGCCCCTCGTGATCAGGTGACGCAACTCGAATCGCGCATCACCACGCTGGATGAAGAAAATCGCGGCTTGCGGGGCGAAGTCGAAGCGTTGAACACCAACCGAGCCGCCCTGGCCCGTTGCGGTGAGGAACTGGCGGAAATCCGCCGCGCCGCCGCACAAACCCTGGCCATCGAACAGGAAAATCGTAATCTACAGCAGGAAACCGCGCTGGCTCGCGAACAGGTCGCTCACCTCGAACGGGAGAATGCCTCGCTGCGGAAGAAATCCCAACGCGACTGGTTTCTGGCTGGCGCGGGTGTCGGCTTTGGGGGGCTATTGTTGGGGCTGATCATTCCCATTCTCCCTTGGCGACGCCAGCGCCGACGCTGGGATCAATTCTGAGCGCCGAGGATGAATCGGTCAGGAATTCTGTGTTCGTGAGCCATGCTGCCTCCCGTAAGGGAAGGAGCATGCATGGTAATTCGCCATCCGGTTTGGCGAGCGATTTACACTAACAGCCCCTTTTGGGCGCTTTCCTCAAGCCACCCGCCATGCGGTGGGTAGCCCGTGATCAATGACACGTCCTAAACTAGAAAGACCACGTTCCTTCGAGAAATACCCATGGCCGATCCCGTGCTGCCCGCTGCCTACAACAACCTTCCCGCGTCGCTCAAACAAACCCTTGTCCAATCACATCAGGAATACGTCAAAGGCTGGCCCGGTCGGCTCTTTGCCGATTACATCAATGATTTGGATACGGGCGGTCACTTGGCGGTCATCAGCGCCGTGTACGCGCGTTGCGGCAAGGAATCCAAGTTGTGGCCTTTTATCCAAGCGATCATCGGTCCTTGGAACTATGCCCAAGGCCATCAAATTTCGCAGGGCTTCAATTTTCTCTGCGACAAACCGGACGATTTGCTCAAACTCCTGCGGGGCTCCTCGCTCTTTTGCGAGGACGATCCGACGACAACCGTGCATGGCCCTCGCGACTGCTTTCGCGAGTTGATCACCAGTGGTCCAGGCTTGCACGTCTGCGTGGTTCGATCCAGTTCGCGATCCACCCACCGGCACGATATTCACATCGACAAATCTCAAACGGTTTGCACGCGCCAGAATGACGGTTTCTGCGACTACCACTATTTAAACACCAACTTTGTCAATCATATGAAAGACGTAGTGCCTTGGTTCATCACTGACGTCGCCCCGAAGAAGATCGGCGAAGCCGTTGGCGACGCCGTTCGCGACTACGGCGAGCGCGAAAGCAAAGGCCACGGTCCGAAGTGGTAACCGTGGCCGCTCGCTTGATCGAGCCGAGAGGACGGGAGGCTTTGCGCGGGGCGTGACCGACCTCCTCGGCGCAACGGTCGAGGTGGCGAAACGGAATGAGATGCATCCCTTCATGCTTCTATCCAAAGGAAATCGACCATGCAATTCTGGTTCGAATTCGCCAGCACCTATTCCTATCCAGCCGCCCTGCGGGTGGAAGCGCTGGCCCGTCGGCATGGGGTCCCGCTGGAATGGAAGGCTTTTCTGCTCGGTCCAATCTTCCAGGCCCAGGGTTGGAACGATTCGCCGTTCAATCTTTTTCCGGTTCAGGGGCGCTATATGTGGCGGGATCTGGAGCGCATCTGCGCCGATCTGGAACTGCCCTTCCGCCGACCCGATCGATTCCCGCAACATAGCGTGCTCGCCGCGCGGATCGCCTGCCGGTTCGCGTCGGAACCGTGGCTGCCGGATTTCGTGCGCGCCGTGTTCCGAGCCAATTTCGCCGAGGACCGAGATATCGCCCAACCGGAGGTGCTGGAGCAGTGTCTGAACCGCTTGGACCTGCCGGGAGCCGAACTGCTGCAACAAGCGCAATCGCCCGAGAGCAAGGCGTTGCTGCGGGCGCAAACCGAACGGGCCGTGGCCCTGGGGATCTTCGGTGCCCCCACCTTCATCGTCGGCGACGAGCTGTTTTGGGGCAACGATCGTCTGGAAGCCGCGCTGGCCTGGGCAACGCGACGGCTTGCTTGAAGAGACGGGCGGTATTGCCCTCAAGCCAGGATCGCCGGGTTGCCCGAGGACATCGACGAAGACAGCGCCTCGGCCGCGAAGCCTTCGCGCATGTAACCGGCCAGACATTCCGCCACCGCCGAAACCGAACCGCCACGATGCAGCGTGATGCTGGCCGGCGGCAATGGCGGGAATCCCTCCGCCGCGCCGAGAGGGCGGACGCCGGCCGGCAGCACGCTGCGGCCGAGCACCGTCACCGCCAACCCGGCGGTCACCGCCGCCAGAACGCCGCTGATGCTGGCGCTGGTATAGGCAATGCGATACGGGCGGCCCAGTCCGCTCAGACCGGCCAGCGCCCAGTCGCGAAACGGACAACCGGCCTGGAACAGCGCCAGCGGCAGCGGTTCGTCCTCGTGAGCGAGATGGCGCTCGGCGGTCGCCCACACAGTCGGTTCCCGACGTAGCACCTCGCCGGTTTCCGCGCCCGGCGTACAGGTGATCAGCGCCAAGTCGAGCCGATCCTCGGCCAGCAAGCGCCGCAGGTTGACGCTGGGCTCGCAATGCACTTCCACCTGAACGCGCGGAAAGGCGCGGGCGAAGCGGACCAGGATGTCGGGCAGAAACCGTCCCACGTAATCGTCCGGCGTGCCCAGCCGCACCAGGCCGGACAGATCCGGTCGAGCCAGCACCGCCAGGGCTTCGTCGTGCAGCTTCAATAAACGACGCGCATAACCAAGCATCGCTTCGCCATCCGGCGTGAGCTGCACACCGCGCCCCTCGCGCTGGAACAATGCCCGATCCAGTAGGGTTTCCAGCCGTCGTACCTGCATCGATACGGCGGATTGAGTGCGATGTACCTGCTGCGCGGCGGCGGTGAAGCCACCCGCATCGACGATGGCGACAAAGGTGCGCAGGAGATCCGGGTCGAGTTGGGTGGACATGAAAACACTCCCGATTCATCACGAAAAATGATGTGTCATATAAAACTTATTCGTTGGATGAATCAATAGGCGTTCTTCATGATAGCTCGCGACCCCTTGAGACTCTGGAGGACCCGAACATGATCCATAATGCGACTCTGTGCCTGGAACGTCCCGCCAATCGTCGTCCTGGCCTTGGCATCCTGCTTGTCGGCATGCTCGCGTGGCTGCGCGATCGCCATGCGGTTTATCGTCAGCGCCGCGAACTGCTCGCCCTTGACGACAGGATGCTGAAGGATATCGGGCTCAGCCGCGCCGACGCCTTCCGGGAAGGCAGTAAACCGTTCTGGCGCCCATGAAGGCTCGTTCACTTCGATGATTCACCCATAAGGAGTTTCTCCATGATATCCGCCCTCACCCTGGTTATCGGCAATAAAACCTACTCGTCTTGGTCGTTGCGTCCCTGGTTGTTGCTGAGGCATCTGGGGGTGACATTTCAGGAGATTTCCGTTCCTCTGCATGCGCCGGACACCGCGACTCAGATTGCCCGCTATTCCCCCTCCGGCCGGGTTCCGGTCCTGCTGGACGGTGATCGGGTGATTTGGGAGTCGCTGGCGATCGGCGAATATCTGGCCGAACGGTATCCGGCGGTCTGGCCGGTCGATGTGCATGAGCGGGCGCTGGCTCGTTCGGCGGCCAGCGAGATGCATGCGGGTTTCGCCGCGCTGCGTGAGGAATTGCCTTTCAATTGCCGTAGCCGACGCGCGGGCGTCGTGCCCTCGCTAGCAGCTCAGACGGAAATCGAGCGGGTGGTGGCTCTTTGGAGCACCTGTCGTCAGGCGATCGGCGACGATGAGGAGGGGCCTTGGCTGTTCGGGCGTTTCACCTGCGCCGATGCCATGTTCGCGCCGGTGGCGCTGCGCTTTCATACCTATGGCATCGCTCTGCCGGAACTGGCCACGCGCTATGTCGATACCGTCCGTCAGGATATCCACGTACAGGCCTGGATTCATGCGGCATGCGCGGAGACCGCCATCATCCCCGAGGAAGAACGCGGCGAACCGATGGATTAAGAAGGTCGCGCCTCCACGGCGAACCCGCCGACCATGGCGGGTTTTGCCCGTGGGTCGAGGCGCCGGGTTAGCTGGCTGGAGCAGGCGCGAAGGCCGCGATCCGTTCGGTTTCCGGTTGCAGCTCATCGACCAGTCGTTCGACCAGTCGGGTCATTTTTTCGAGGGCGTGAGCCGGCGTTTCCAGCGGCAGGTCGCCGACCTCCCAATATTCGACCAGCGGTCCGTAAGTCGGGAAGAATCGTTCCACCATGGGCTGATGCTCATGGCGGCTCAGGGCAACGATGCGATCCGCCCGAGCCAGATCGGCGCTCTGCACGGATCGGGGATAACGTAGCGATGCACCGGGACTGGCGCCCAACTCGGTCAGCCTCTGAAGGGTTGCCGGCGAAATGGGTCCGGGATTGCGAAAGACATCGACATCTGGCGCCAGCCCCCGGGAATCCGCCCGCCACGGCAGCCCCAGATACCGGGCTCGATGATTGAAGTATTCTTCGCAAAACCGGCTCCGGTAATAGTTGCCGGTGCACAGGAAAAGAATAGGGTTGGTCATGGACTTGGACCTATCGGATGTAGTAACCGGACACTTTCCATGCCCCGTCTTTTTGCCGCATCGGCGTAACGGTTTCAACCGCCGCCGCCTTGTTCTCGAACCGGGTATCGAACTGGATGACGACGTACTCGCCATCCGGCGCACCGGGCAAGCTGCGGGTAAAGGTGGCGGTCTTGAAGGTTCGCGACTTCAGGGCGCCCAGCGGTGCGCGCGTCGACTGAACCGCCTTCATCCATTCCTGCTTGGTCACGGCGCTCTTGAACAGCGTTGCGGCTTCGTCCCAGCTCTGCCCATACTGGGCCGCGTCCACCAACGCCAGCCAGGAATTAGCCGACTTCCGCGCCTGGTTCACCGCCTCGGTATCCGCCGCATGGACACCGGATACAGCGAGTACGAAGGCGAGGAACAGGAAGCGTAGCGTTGTTTTCATGCAGGGGCTCCTTGCGGGATCGACGGTTGGCTGGTGCAACGGGCGGGATGGGCCGGCCGGGTTTACAGGTAATAGGTTTTCAGCGGTGGAAAGCCGTTGAATTCGATGGCGCTGTAGGAGGCCGTGTAAGCCCCGGTGGAGAGCCAGAAAATCCGGTCGCCAATCTCCAGCGACAGCGGCAGTTGATACTTGTAATGCTCGTACATGATGTCCAGGCTGTCGCAGGTCGGCCCGGCCAGGATCACATCCCCGGTTTCGCCGGTTTTCTCGGTGTAAGCCGGGTATTTAATCGATTCGTCGACGGTCTCCATCAGACCGTTGAAGATGCCGACATCGGTATAGACCCAGCGTTTCAAATCGGTTTTCGATTTCTTGGCGATCGAAACCACTTCGCTGACCAGCACCCCCGCTTCGCCCACCAACCCGCGTCCGGGCTCCAGATAGATGGCCGGGACGGAGTCGCCGAAATGCAGGTCGAGATAGCGGTTGATTTCCTCCGCATACACGGAGAGCGGGTTGCTTTTCACCAGGTAATCGGCCGGGAAACCGCCCCCCATGTTCATCGCCTTCATGTAGATGCCGGCGCTCTCGATCTGGTCGTACAAGTCGCGAACTTGGGCGATCGCCGCGTCCCAGGCCGGGATTTCGCGTTGTTGCGAGCCGACGTGAAACGAAATGCCATACGGTTCCAGACCGAGATCGGCGGCCAATGACACCAGTTCCGTCAACATTCGCGGCTGGCAACCGAACTTGCGCGACAGCGGCCAATCGGAATCGGAGGTGACCGCATCCATCAACAGCCGAAAGAATATCCGCGAACCGGGCGCTTCCTTGGCGAGGTGGCGGACATCCGCCTCGCTGTCGCTGGCGAAAAGCCGGATGCCCTTGTCGTAGGCTTCCCGGACATGCCGCGCTTTCTTGATGGTATTGCCGAAGCTGAGGCGATCGGGCGTCACGCCGAGGTCGAGCATTTGATCGAGTTCGTAAACCGAAGCGATGTCGAAGCAAGAACCCAGATCCCGCAGCAAAGCCAGCACTTCCTTCCCGGGGTTCGCCTTGACCGCGTAATAGATCTTCGCGTTGGGAAAATGGGTGCGGAACGCCTGGAATTTCTGTCGGACTCGATCCAGCGAGACCAGCAGAAAGGGGGTCTCCTTAGTGGCCGAAAACGCGACAATTTTTTCCCATTCAGCCGGGGAATAAGCATTCGGATGCATCGGTTGCTTCCTCAGGTGGTGGATGGTCCGCGAAATGCGGCGCAACGATACTGCGATCCGGGCGTGCTTGAAAGCCCTGTCGTCATCATCCGCAAGGCATCAGCTCCCCGCTCGGACCGAAGCCGAGCAACGGCCGATCCAGACCCACCGCTTCCGTCGCCGCCGCCACGAAGGTTTCCAGCGAAGATCGATACTGGATGCCTCCCCGATAGTAACGCGCCGCTTCGCCGTCGAGTTGATCCAGGCAGGTGATGGCCAGACCCGCGTTCACGGTCAAGGCCGGATAGGCGGCCGCGTCGCTCAGATCCTCATGGATGGCGCGTCCCAGCAGATCCAGATCCAGCCAAGCGAACCGCAAGGTACCCTGATGTTCGTTGGGAATGTTCGTCGTATCGACGATTCCCGGATAAGGCTTTTCGGGTCGCTCGCGCGGCAGCGGGCCGGCGCCATGCCGGGTCAGATAGGCGCGAGTGACGTAGGTCACGTCCAGTCGCTCCAGACCCAGTTCGTCGGCCAGGGCGAGTACGTTGCGCAGCCCGGTGTTGGAGCGAGTGACGTGGGGGAAGCAACCGCGATCTTGATCGAGCAGCAGACCCTGGGCGCCTTCGAAAACCAGGGGTCGATCCCGAATCGCCGCCCGTGCCTCGGTCGTGATCGTGACATCCAGAAAGTGCCTCGCGTCCTCGACGTAGTGTTCCAAGATGGCGTCCGACCGAAACAAATCGGCGTTGGCTTCGAAGGTGTGCGCGACACCCAACCGGGCCAGTCGGGCCGGCGCGTACTCGCGGCGGATGGCGTCGAGACGGTTGGTCAACATCGATGGATCCGCCAAATCGGCGACGGTCAGCGCGAAACGGCCATCCAGGTTGCGTTCCAGGGTTTCGCCGAAACCGATGCCGCAACTGCCGTGCCGATCGGCTCCCCGTTCCCGCTCGACGATTTGGTTGATCATCATGTCGTAGGGGGTGGTCACCGGGCTGGCGGGATCGACGTAGACCGTTGGCGTGACGCCTTGGGCCGCCAACAAGTCCAGTTCCTTCAGGAACAGGATGGGATTGGCGACGAAAAAGCGCGATAGATAGGTGGCGGCGCCGGCCAGCGCGCCGCTGCCGACATGGCTGAATACGTGGCGCCGGCCATCCGGGGCGACCACCGTGTGGCCGGCCTGCGCGCCGCCGTTGAAGCGAACCACGATCGCATCGTCACCGATTTCCATCACATGATGAGCGGTCAGTCGACCCTTGCCCTCGTCGCCGAACTGGGCACCGATCACGACCCGAGCGGTTTTGTTGAGATGCATGGCGATGAACTCCTCCACATCCGTTCGTCAGAACCGCACCACGCCAGCCGCCGGGCCGGGGGAGGGTGTCAGCCCGCCCACGGCGCGCTGTACCACCAGGGCGGTCTGCCGCGATGACCAGCTTTTCGCCACCCGATCGCGGTCGCGGCCTTCGTTGACTTCGATCGCCGACACGATGACCTCCGCCAGCTTGGTGTGATCGGACAGGCCGATCACCCTCTGTCCGAGCAGATCGACCCAGCGGCTCCGTACCCCGTGCGGGTCGCGGCGTGCGTGCGAACCTTCCTCGACGATGACGTGGAAAACGTGGTACATGCGGCTGACCATGGTCAGCAATTCGTGGGAGCTGAAATCGCGTTGCGGCCGGTCGCCGATGAAGCGGGCGATGGCCTTGGCCGGCAAATCGCGCGGCGGCTCTTCGTCGCCGACCGTGAACAGATAGCCTTTCTTGCCGCGCTTCTCGAAACAATCGATCGAGGTATGCAGCGCCGCGAAGTACCACGGCAGGGTGTAGGACTCGCAGGAATTGCCGCCGCCGCCTTTTTCCAGCCAGATTTTTTCCAACTGGCGGGCGATACGAATGTCGGCCTCGAATTGCGTCACTTGCAACGGCGCCCGATCGTACAGCACATCGCCGATGCCGGCGCACAGGATGTGGGGATCGGACACCGGTTTACGGGCCAGAATCTCCTCGACCATGGTGCCCAGCCCCTTGCGGGCCAAGGCGTCGGCGATCATGCCCATCGAGCCGGTCACGTCCAGCCCGACCACGATGGCGGTCGATGCCGGGTTCAAATCCGAATCCCGCGATTCGCGCATGACCGCTCCCAAGGGGTCGAGAACCTTGTCCATGCCTCGCGAGGCGAACACGGCGTCGGTGGTCTTGTGGGCAGTCGATTTAGCGTAGCTTGTCCAATCACTTGGATTCCAGCGAGCGGTTCCCATGGCGTTCTCCTTCTCAGGTCAGTAGAGGTCTTGACGGGTCAAATCCAGCTCGACGAAACGGCGTTCGTCGAAGCTGGCGGGTAATACCTGGCGCTGCCAGGTCTGGTAATCGTCGAGGGCGCAAGCGCCGGCCGGCAGCCGTAGCCAGTCGATCATCGGCGGCGGCGCGGCCTTTTCGCGCGCCAGCCGCGATCCGGTGATATCGCCCAGCAGTTCCCGGCCCAGCGCCCGGATCGACTCCAGGTCGATGCGATGATCGCCCCGCCGGTGAGTCATGACGTCGATAGGGGCGTACTGGATGGTGGCGGCCGGCGCGGCGCGCAGCGGTTCTCCTTGCCGGACCGCATACCACCAACCGCCGAGCAGGGCGCCGCTGTGCGCTGGCGGCGAGATGTAATAGGTTTCGGTCGAAATGGCGTTGTGGACGATGCCGGCATAATCGAGATAGCAGGCCAGATTGAGCAGCGAGCTGACGATCCAGGCCACATGACGGGGGTCCAATCGGCCATCGTAGTGGTCGAGCACCTCCCGCAGCGGCAACAGGTCCGGCGTTTTCCGCACGACCAGTACTTGGCCGGCACCGATTTCGAAACAGCGGATAATCTCGGGCAGGCAGCGCCCGACTTCCGCCGCCATGCGGGCGTCGGCGCAGGGCAGGCGACCGATGGCGACGAGCGCGTTCGGGAACAGGTCGGCGTGCGCTCGATCCACCAGAGTGGTCACGATGTCGTCGCCGACGAACACCCGGCCCAATTCGAATTCGCGTTCCCGGTGGTAGCGAACGCGAAACTCCGTTTCGTCGGTCGCGCGTAACCGCAGCAAACCGGGCGTTTGCCAGATGCCGTCACGCAGCTTTCCGAGCGCCGCCTCGTACAACCGACCGAGATGTTGAAACACCTCGGTCGCCTCGAGCCGCGAGCACCGATCCGGATGCCAGATCGAAGCCAGCGCCCGAAATTCCTGGCGGGCAGTCTCCGGGTCGCCGCTGAACAGCCGTTCCGGTTCGGTCGGCGGGATCGCCAGCAGCGTCGCGGCGGACAGGGTTGGGTTAGTCGTCGTGTTCATCGCGCACCTCCATGGGCGAAGATATTAACATGATATTTGTATTTTACAATTATCATTTAATTAATTTCCAAAACGACATCGCATCCAACATGACCGAGAACGAATCAGTCGCTCAGGGCGTTTCGTGCCCAAAAATTTCCAGGGCCGATTCGATCAACCCTCGCACGGCGGAATTTGCCATGGTTTTGGTTTCCAAACCGCTGTCGTCCGACGCCGCTTTGGCCAGGGTGGCGGTGCTGTCCCGGACGATGCTGCCCTGATAAGTCGCCGCGCAGTTGTAGTACGGACAACTGCCGAAATACTCATAGTGGGTGGTGATGGTCACCGTTTGGCTGGAGAAATCGCCTTGATAACCAAAGTAAGTCTCGCCCCGACAGTTCGCCGATGACGTTTGCGTCAACCGTTCGGACTGGAGGGAAAACAGGCCCTGCGCATCCACCGTGCCGGATACCGCCAGGGTCCCGCCCGAATTTTCCGTGCCACTCAACTGGGAGCCGGTTTGGTTCAGTTTCAACTCGCTATTGACCTGCTGGTTAACCGCGAACGGGCAACTGTTGCTGCTCTGCGAGGCTTGGGATTGGTAGGTACCGCTGAAGTCGTCGGTGGGCGGATCGCCGGCCGTACTGATCCGGGTGATGGCAAAGCCCTGGGCTTCCGTGCGCCATTCCAGCCGGATGTCGTAAGTCTTGCCCTCGGCGGTAACGTTTTGCAACAGGAACGATCCGCTATTGAACGTCGCGGAGGCGCCGCTCAGGCTGACGCTCGCCGGGTCGGCAATATAGGCGTTGGGGAAGCGGGTGACGTTGAAATCGACCGCTGCGTCCTTGAGCGCGCCTTCCCGGTCAATCGCCCGGATCAGGATGGCGTGCGAGCCGGCGAGCAGGCTCGAATAGTTGAACGCCATCGAAAATCCGGCGTTGGCGGCATTGGGATAGTTCGGATAGGCGTCGCCCACATCGGAACGCCGACCGCCGGTGGGGATGGGCGTGAGGAGCGCGCCATCCACGTACAGTTCGACCCGGTCGATGCCCGCCGAGCCGACGACCCAACCGCGAATATTGGCCACGCCGGAATAGGTGTCGCCAGCGGACGGCTCCTCGACCGTCAGCACAATATCACCAGCCCAGACGCTCGAAAGGGACGCCACGCTCGAACCGAACAGCAGCGCGGACAGCAAGCTCTTGCAAATCGGATTCACGGCAAACCTCCAGGCAAACGCAATCGATCAGGCCGTCGATTCTAAATCCCCAAGGCGCGCGAGGCTCTACATCTTTTTTTTTGTTACACTTTATGCTTGCACACAGTCTAATCATGAGCGAGACCAGCCGATGAATCAGAATCAACAAGCCTTTCAGGACTTCTATCCCGACGAACTCAGCCATTGCTACGGTTGCGGCCGGCTGAACGAACAGGGATTGCAACTCAAAAGCTACTGGGACGGCGAGGAAACCGTGGCCCACTTGGAACCGCGACCCCATTACATCGCGATCCCCGGTTACGTGTACGGCGGCTTGATCGCTTCGCTGATCGATTGCCACGGCACCGGCACGGCTTCGGCGGCGGCCTATCGCGCGGCCGGACGCGAACTGGGCAGCGAACCCCCGTTTCGCTTCGTGACCGCATCGCTGCAGGTGGACTACCTGCGGCCGACTCCGCTGGGGGTATCGCTCGAAATTCGCGGCCGGATCGAAGAAATCAAAGGTCGCAAGGTGGTGGTGAGCGCGACGGTGACGGCGGCGGGCGAGGTCTGCGCGCGCGGTCGGGTCGTGGCGGTGCAGATGCCGGAAAACATGTTGCCGCCAGCCGGCGGGGCAGGTTGACCGCCCGCGCGGGTTAACCTGGAAAATCCCGCGCGAATCTGGCCACCCACTCCATCGCTGCTTCCTCGCCCGAAAGCTGCCGTCCTTCCCGTTCCAGGATCTGCCTCTGGTAGTGATTGATGTGGCAAATTTGCTCGATCATGCGAACCGCGAATTCGGTGTTCTCGTCGGCAAAGCGCACGCCCACCTCGAAATGACGGTTGGTCTTGCGACACCAGACAATGGTGCCGGTGACGGTGAACTCCGGTTCCCGGATCGGAATCGCGATGTGGATCACGCAACCCCGTTCGATGGAGGTGTCGGCGCGAAAACACAATCCACCCCGACTGATATTCCGTAGCCGGTTTTTCCAGCAGCTTCCGACATGGGCGACGCTGTACGTGATGGGAATGTCCGAGGGGTGGCGAATGAATTGTCGCATCGGCCGCACTCCACGCCGCGAGGTTGAGTGGCCCACTCATCCGCGCCGGCGGCGGGCGAGTGCTTTGATAGTTCAATTATAGACACCAGCATTTGCACCGTATCCGCCATCCATCCTCGTGTACCCGATGGCGGTCCAAGGGCGTCGCGGTTCGATTTGCCCGCCCGAGGGAACCCGAACTCCGTCATGACCGACAAGGCGGACAGGAGCGGCTACCGTTCGGTATCCGGCGGTTGGACTTCCTGGTTCTGCCCATCGGCTGGCGGCGAAATCTCTTGTCCCATGGTAACAATGTGCGGATCCGCGGCGGGGATTCCAGCCTGCCCGGTAAACGGGCGGTTGATGTTCAGGCTCATGTCGCCGCCGCGCGAGCTGGCCGGACACGGGTCGGCCTGGTAGCTGATTCGGCCGCTGGGATCGACGCACTTGTTGGCCGCCAGCACCGGCGTCGCGAGCAGGCTCAGCATGATCAATCCAGATCCAGTGGGACATTTCATGGCGTTCTCCGGTTTCGAAATGGCTCCGAGCGGACGATTCTAACCCGATCAAGCAGTTGTGGACGGAGTTTCGACCAGCCGCGATGATGGTCGTTTAATACATCCGATGACGAAACAGCCAGCCGGCCAGGATCAGGCTGACCAGGCCGATGAGCGCCATAGGCCAGTATTGATCCATCAGCAAGGCGTAAGAGTCGCCTTGCAGGAATACCCCGCGCAGCACGATGAGAAAATAGCGTAGAGGATTGATGTAGGTCAGCCACTGCACCGCTTCCGGCATGTTGGCGATGGGGGTGGCAAAGCCGGACAGGATTATCGCCGGCACCATGAACAGAAAGGCGCCGAGCAAGCCCTGCTGCTGGGTCACCGCCAGCGACGAGATCATCAGACCGACCCCCACCGCCGACAGCAGGAACAACGCCATCCCCAAGTACAGCGCGCCGACCGAACCGCGCAGCGGGATACCGAAACCATGGACCGCGATGGCCACGATCAGACTGCCTTGCAGCAAGCCGATCAACAAACCGGGAATGGACTTGCCGATCAGAATTTCCACCGGTCGCAGCGGCGTCACCAGCAACTGATCGAAGGTGCCGGCCTCGCGTTCTCGCGCCACCGACAGGGCGGTCACGATCAGGGTCACCACCAGGGTCAGCAGGCCGACGATGCCCGGCACCACGAACCAACGTGATTCCAGGTTGGCGTTGTACCAGGGGCGGATTTCGAGATGCGCCGGTGGCCCGGATCGACCGTGACGCGCTGCCCAGGTATCGTTGAAGTCGGTGACGATGCCGCGCGTGTAGTTCAGCGCCAGCATGGCGGTGTTGGAATTGCGCCCATCCAGGATCACCTGCACCGAACCGCTGCCGCCGCTCAGGATTTCCTGGCTGAAACGAGGATCGATGCGCAGAACCAGCAGCGCCTGGCGGTCATCGATCAGGGGCGCGACTTGGGCATCGTGATCGATCCGCGCCACCACCTCGAAGTTGCGCGAGCCCTCGAAGCGCGCGATCAGCTCCCGGGCGGCGGCGCCCTGGTCCTGGTCGTAAATGGCGATGGAAGCGTTTTGCAGGTCGAAGGTGGCGGCGAAGCCGAACACCAGCAATTGAGCGATGGGCGGGCCGATCAGCACGAAGCGGCTGCGCTTATCCCTGAGCAGGGCCAGCAACTCCTTCAAGGCCAGGGCGAGGATGTGTTGCAGCATGGATTACTCCAGGCGCTTGCGAGCCTTGCGACCCAGCACCGCGAAGAAGATCAGCATCATCAGCAGCAGGGCGGCGGCGTTGCCCAGCACCACCGGCCAGACATCGCCGGCCAAAAACAGGGTTTGCAAAATGGCGACGAAATAGCGCGCCGGCACCACATGGGTGATGAACTGAATCGGCGCCGGCATCGAGCCGATGTCGAAAATGAAGCCCGACAGAATGAAGGCCGGGAGGAAGGTGACGAGGATCGCGATCTGCCCGGCCACGAACTGGTTGCGGGCCACGGTGGAAATCAGCAGTCCCATGCCCAGCGCGACCAGCATGAACAGCGTCGAGGTTGCCAGCAATAGCCAGAACGAGCCGGCCAGAGGTACCCCGAACTGCCAGCGGGCCATGGCCACGCTCAGCAGCATGCCGCCCATGCCCAGCACGAAGTAGGGCAGCAGCTTGCCGAGCAGCAATTCGCCGATGCGGATCGGGGTGACCATCAGTGCTTCCATGGTGCCCCGCTCCCATTCCCGCGCCACCACCAGCGCGGTCAGCAAAGCGCCAATCAGGGTCATGATCACCGCCACCAGGCCGGGAACCAGAAAGTTGCGGCTGCGCAGGGCCGGATTGAACCAGACCCGTTGTTCCACCGCCGCCGGCAGGGTCAGCTCCTGACCGTGGCTGCTCGCGTAGGCTTGCAGCCAGCTTTGCCAGGCTCCTTGGATGTAGCCCGAGGCGATGCGCGCCTGGTTGGCATCGACGCCGTTCAGAATCACCCCGACCGGTGCGTCGCCGGCGGCCAGCAGGCGGCGGCTGAAATCGCCGCGTAACCAGACGATGCCGTCCACTTGCCGCTCCCGCAGGGCCTGCTCGGCGTCCTGGATGCTGTCGAAGCGGCGCGGACTGAAGTATTCGGATTGCTGGAAGGCGGCGGCGAAACTGGCGCTGTTGGCGTCCGGGCGTTCGATAACCATCGCCAATGGAATGTGCTGGGCATCCAACGAGACGCCATAGCCGAACAACAGCAGCAGCACCACCGGCATGACGAAGGCAATGGCGATACTGGACGGGTCGCGAAGGATTTGCAGACTTTCCTTGCGCACCATCCCACGCAGACGCATCAGGGCGCCACCTCGTGCGTTCATGCCGGTTCTCCAGCAGTTTGCGCCCGCTGCTCGATCAGCGCGATGAAGGCGTCTTCCATGGTCGGGTCCGATCGTTCGGCGTCGCGAAAGCGTGCCTTCGTTTCCGCTGGGGTGCCCTGGGCGAGCACCTCGCCGTCGGCCATGATCACCAGCCGATCGCAGTAATTAGCCTCGTCCATGAAGTGGGTGGTCACCAGCACGGTAACCCCCTGTTCCGCCAGCAGGTTGATGCGATGCCAGAATTCCCGCCGCGCCAGCGGGTCCACCCCGGAGGTCGGCTCGTCCAGGAACAGGATGTCCGGTTCGTGCATCAGGGCAGCGGCCATGGCCAAACGCTGTTTATAGCCCAGCGGGAGATCGCCGCTGGCCATATCGGCGTAGCGTTCCAGGTCGAAGCCGTCCAGCGCCCAGCGGATGCGTTCCCGCCGCCGCTGGCCCGTCAAGCCGTAGGCGCTGGCGAAAAAACGTAGGTTCTGCGCCACCGTCAGGTTGCCATAGAGGGAAAAACGCTGGGCCATGTAACCGATGCGGCCACGGGCCTGAGCCGCCGCGTGGCGCAGGTCGTGCCCGGCTACTTCGAGCTGCCCCCCGGAAGCTGGCAGCAAGCCGCACAACATGCGAAAGGTGGTGGATTTGCCGGCGCCGTTCGCACCCAGCAGGCCGAAGATTTCGCCCCGCCGCACCTCGAAGCTGACGTCCTTGACCGCGTAAAACTCGCCGAAACGACGCTGGACCCGATCCACCCGGATGACCGCCGCGTCATCGTTGGCCATGGTCGCCGCCATGGGCAGAGGAGGCGATTCCTCCGTGGTTGCGTCGTGCTCCCCCTGTAGGCGGATGATGAAGGCGTCCTCGAAGTTGGGCACCACCGGGCGGATTTCGACGCCCGCCGGTCCCGCGTCCAAGCTCGATAGATCGAGTGGCCCGACCGCGCGGGCGACCACCCGCACGCTCTCGCCCTGAATGATGGCGTCCGCCACGGCCGGCAACGCGGTCAGCCGCATTTGCAGGCGACGCTTGGGGATGGTCGGCGCGTTCACCAGGTAGCAACGACCGGTCAACGGCTCGCTGAAGCTGGCGGGCGTTCCCTGACCCAGCAAGCGACCCTGATGCAGCAGGATCACTTCGTCGCAGCGTTCCGCCTCGTCCAGGTAGGCGGTGCTGAGCAGCACGCTGACGCCTTCTTCCCGCACCAGGCGTTGGACGATGGCCCACAGTTCGCGCCGCGACACCGGATCGACGCCGACCGTGGGTTCGTCCAGCAGCAGCAACCGAGGCGGTCGCACCAGGGTACAGGCCAGCCCGAGCTTTTGTTTCATGCCGCCGGACAGCCGTCCCGCCAGTCGCGCGGTGAAGCGCGCCAAACCGACCATGTGCAACAGTTCGGCGTAGCGTCCGCGTCGTTCGACAGCCAGCACGCCTTGCAGATCGGCGTATAGATCCAGATTTTCCTGGACGCTCAAATCCTCGTACAGACCGAAGCGCTGCGGCATGTAGCCGATGACCGACTGTACCGCCAGCGGCTCGCGGCTTACGTCCAGATCCAGCACCCGCAATTCGCCGGCATCGGCCCGCAGCAACCCGGCGGCCAGTCGCATCAGCGTGGTTTTGCCGGCGCCGTCGGGACCGATCAGGCCGGTGATTCGGCCCGGCGTAACCGTCAGGTCGATGCCATCCAAAGCCTGAATGACGCGGCTGCCGCTGCTAAACGTCTTGCCGAGGCCGTGGCAAGCGAGCGCGGCTGGGGAGCCAGCGTTGACCACCGTGTTACTCCGCGCAGCGCTGGGGCGATTCGGCGGCCTGATCGGGCGGGCGGTCCAGCGAAAGAGTCACCGTGGCCGGCATGCCCAGGCGCAATTCGTTCTGGGGGTTGCAGACGAAGATCCGCGCCTGATAGACCAGACGAGTACGCAGATCCGAGGTTTCCACGTTCTTCGGGGTGAATTCGGCAGTGGGCGACAGGAAGCCGACCCAGCCGTGGTAGGTTTTGTCCGGATAGCTATCGGTGTGGACTTCGGCGGCCATGCCCAGCCGGATACGGCCCAGCTCCGATTCCGGCACGTAGGTTCGCACCCAGAGCGGATCGTTGAGGGCCAGAGTCAGCACCGGCGTCTGCGGCGAGGCCATATCACCTGGTTCCAGAATGCGGTCGCGCACGATACCTGACGCCGGGGCCAGCAAGGTCGCGTCGTCCAACCGTTCCCGCGCCAGCGCCAGCTCCGCCCGTCGCGCCGCCAGCCCGGCTTCGGCGCTGGCGATGTCCTCGGCGCGTGGGCCGGCAACAGCCAGGGCGTAGGCTTCCTCGGCGGCGCGGGCCTCGGCCTCCGCCGCGTCGGCGGTGGCGCGAGCCTGGTCGATTTCTTCTGGCGCGGCAAGCCGTTTCTGGCCCAGTTTCAGCAAGCGGGCGTGGCTGATTTGCGCCAGCCGGGCCTTGGCGACGAGGGCATCGGCCTGGGCGCGGGCCTGGCGGATTTCCTGCGGGCGGTTGCCGGCCTTGAGTTTGGCCAGCGCCTGTTCCTGAGCCGCCACGGTAGCCTGGGCCGCCGCCAGCGCCGCTTCTAGCTTGTCCGGTTGCAGACGTGCCAACACTTGCCCCGGTTGCACGCGGTCGCCTTCCTGGACCCGGATTTCGGTGACGTGCCCGCTGGCGTCGAACGCCAGATCCGCTTCGCGGATATCGACATTGCCGTACAGGGTAAGCCGCGATGTATCTTGCGGTCGCTCCTGCTTTTGCCACCACCAATAGGCGCCGCCGCCAACCGCGAGCAGTATCGGTATCAGCAACAACGGTTTTTTGTTCATGCCTGGGTCCTATTCCTTGATTGAGTCTGGCCGCCAACCGACGCGAACCCAGTATAAACTTGATCGAACGAGGCCGGCTTTTCACTTTGAGTCGGCCAACCTTTCCTCGGTCGGGTTTCGGGATCACCCTATTTTTGGAGCAACGCGATGCGGCAATTCATGATGAAAGTTCTGTTCAAGCACGAATGGATCACCTTCATCTGGATGGGCGTGTTCTTTGTGGCCTTCGGCGTCAGTTCCCTCAATCTGTTCATGCTGTTCAAGGCCAATTTCGATTTGTACCTGGAGCACGGCGCGATGGTGATCGACGACGGCGCCTTGCGGCAGTTGCTCGAACTGATCGCTTACGGTTATCTGAGCCTGCTGTTTTACCTGCTGTTCAAGGCGTGCGAACGGGTTCTGGTCGAGCGTCTGACCCAGGGCGGGCGCTCCGAGCGGTGAACCCGGCGCGACGCGGGCAGGTCCATTAAGCAAGCCGGCCACGGGCCGAGTCATTCACGGCGGGGAGATCGAGCAATGAGAAACTGGATAACCGCGACGTTGTTGAGTTTGACGCCGCTGCTGGCGCTGGGCGCCACCGGCCAAGCCGTGACCTATACGGTCAACGGTCAGCCCTACGAGGGTTATTACGTCAGCCCGAATGCACAGGCGCCGCTGGTGCTGTTGATTCACGACTGGGACGGCCTGACCGATTACGAGATCAAGCGCGCCGACATGCTGGCCGAAAAGGGTTATGCGGTGTTTGCGGCGGATCTGTTCGGCAAGGGTGTGCGGCCGACCGAAATGACCGACAAGCGCCAGCACACCGGCGAGCTCTACAAGGACCGCGAGAAAATGCGCGCCTTGATGATGGGAGCGCTCGATACCGCCCGCGCCAAGGGCGCGAACACCGGCAACACGGTCGTCATGGGTTACTGCTTCGGGGGCGCGGCGGTGCTGGAATTGGCACGTTCCGGCGCCGACCTGAAAGGTTTCGCGACCTTTCACGGTGGTCTCGAAACCCCGGCGGGGCAGGATTACACCCAGACCAAGGGCGAAATCCTGGTGATGCACGGCACCGCCGACACCGCCGTCACCATGGATCAGTTCGCCGCGCTGGCCAAGGCATTGGAGGCGGCGGGCGTCAAGCATGAGATGGTGACCTACGGCGGCGCCCCCCACGCCTTCACGATATTCGGTGACGAGCGCTATCGGGAAGACGCCGATCGCAAGTCTTGGGCGCTGTTCAACGAGTTTTTGACCCGGTTGCTGAAATAGCGGTCCGGCGCGCGGCGGGCGTGGCGCGGGAAGCTCCCGCGCGGGAGTGCCTGTCGACGCGTGGCGGATCCGGTGCCGGGTGAAGGCGGCGGCGGGAGTTTCGAGGAATCGCCAGTCCGCGCCGCCGGACCGTGGTCACTCCGCTTGTCTTTCGACCCGCGCCCCTTCCATCTCGCTGGACCATTCCGTGTCCAGCACGGCGCTCAGCATATCTGGAAACGTCTGGCAATCGCCCAGCGGCGTCGCGGCGCCATCCGCGCGGATCAACTGATAATCGCCGGCCCCGGTCCAGTTGGTCTCGATCGTCACTTTGCAATCGTCGGCGTAAAAATCGATGGACCCGTTCATGACAGCCTGTTCCTCGTCGTGGAAAAAGTAGGGTGCCGCTCTTGACCTGCAAGCCAGGGCGAGCGAGCTACGGACCATGGACCTTGAGCAGAATCCATGCCATTCGGTCTCGGTTCGCGTGAAGCAAGGCCAGTGTTTGAACGAGCGCGGCTGGGAGCCATGCCCTGGCCGATCGGTCTGTCGCCGCGCCGATGGCCCGAAACGGTGACGACGACAGCCAACCGTTCGCATTGACCGGCCCACAGGTTCAGATTGGTGGGGTCGGGCCGCGTTGCCGCGCGTCGAGCCAGTGCTTTCCCCCGGTATTTCAGTTCGGCTCGCGACGACAAGGCGGCAATGCCGCTAAACCATTGCCGAGTTTCGCTCTGGCACGGATTTTATGATAGCGTCGAATCCATCCGCCATCGCTCACCAGGTGACCGCATGAGTTCCGATCCCTACTCGAACAACACCGACGCCGAGCATCATGTACAACTCAGCTTGGCGCAAACCTTGTGCGAAGCCGCCAGCACCGGCGTGGACACGGCTCTGGCCCGCGAAATCCTCGATCAACTGGTTGCGTACAGCGACGTGCATTTCCTGTCCGAACAACTGTTGATGCGTTTATGCAGCTATCCAGATTACGATGATCACCTGTCGGACCACGATCGCCTGATGCTGAAACTGGAAGCGGCCAGGCAACGCGACGGCGAAGAGCAGACTCTCACCCCACCCGCAGCAGAAGCTATTCTGGCGTTGTTGGCTCAGCACATCAGCACGCGGGATCGGCGTTTCGTCGATTTTTTTCGGGACTGGTCCCGGCACGCCGCCAAACCGGAATCGCCGCCGATTACCTGATCCGTGGCCGGTGATATCGGATGGCTGTCCGCGTTGTCATGGAGAAGAAAGCGGCGCGAGATCGGCGGGCGTATCGATATCCTTGAGGATGCCGGAGTCCTCGCAAGCCAGCCACCGCACCTGCTCGGCATGATCGCGCAGGATCGACCGGGCGCCTTCATCGCCTGTCAGTTGCGTTAGCCGCTCGAAATACGCTCGGCCAAACCCGACCGGATGCCCTCGCCGCCCGTGAAACACGGGGGCAGCCAGCGTCGTAGGTCGTTCGATGGCATCGGCGACTTGGGCGATGGTTTCGGATCGAATGAAAGGCATATCGGCCAACGCCACGATCCAGGCAGACGCTTGTGGAGTCTGGCGCACCGCCCAGGCAAGACTGGTTCCCATGCCATCTTCCGCCCGAGGACAGACCGTGACCGGAAACCCGTCCTCGGCTAACAATCGGGCCAGCAACGGATCGCCGGGATTGACGACCGCCAGCACGTTGGGCACGGCGGCACGCAAATGGCGAGCGGCGATCAGCGCCATGGGAATGCCATCGGCCAACGGTTGCAACAATTTGTTCGCGCCGAAACGCCGAGAAAAGCCCGCTGCGAGCAGAATGCCCTGCTTCACGATGCAGCGACGCCACTGGCCGCCGTGATGGCAGATCGGGGTCGAACAGGTGCCAGTTCAATGCCATGGCGCAGCGCGGTCAGTTCGGCCAGGATGGCAATCGCGATCTCCGGCGGGGTGCGACTACCGATCGGCAGACCGACCGGACCGCGCAGGCGGGCCAGCTCCTCGGGCGTCACGTCAAGTAGCGCCAGACGTTCGCGGCGTCGCGCCGTGGTGGTGGCCGAACCGAGCGCGCCGACGTAGAACGCATCGGTTTTCAGCGCCTCCATTAAAGCCATGTCGTCCAATCTCGGATCGTGAGTGAGAGCGACGATGGCGGTGCGCCGGTCGGGCACGATGGCGCGTACCACGTCGTCGGGCATCCCCGGCAACAGCTCCGCGCCAGCCACGGTCCATTCCCGCACGTACTCGGCGCGCGGATCGCAGACCAGCACCCGGTAATCGAGCGCTTGCGCCATGGACGCCAAATAAAACGAAATCTGGCCGGCGCCGATGAGCAGCAGGCGCCAGCGCGGGCCAAAAATCTGGGTCAGCACCTTACCATCGAAGGTCGGCGAATCCTCCGGCGTCGCCGGTTGGAAACTCGTCGCGCCGTCGGCGAGCTGCACCCGCCGTGCCAGTAATTCGCCGCGCTCCAGCGCCGCCAATGCCGGTCGCAGGGTCTCGACGCCGGCTAGCGGCTCTACCACCAGTTGCAGCGTCCCACCGCAGGGTAGGCCGAAGCGGCGCGCATCCTCGGCCGTCACCCCGTATTTCACTACCTCGCAAGTGCTGGGAAAGCGAGCGCGGAGTCGGGTGGCGAGATCATCCTCGACGCAGCCACCCGATACCGAACCGCACGGCTGCCCGTCCTCGTCGAGCGCCAGCAGCGCCCCGACCGGACGCGGCGCCGAACCCCAGGTGGCGACCACCGTGACCAGCGCCACCCGCCGCCCCGCTTCCAGCCAATCGATGGCCCGCCGCAGAACAGCGATATCCAAACTGTCCACGGTTCAGGCTTTGAGCGCTGCTGGATCGATGGGCAGGTCGCGCACCCGCTTGCCGGTGGCAGCATACAGCGCGTTGGCTACCGCTGGCGCAATCGGCGGCACGCCCGGCTCACCGACGCCGGTGGGGTGCGCTTCGCTCGGCACGATATGGACCTCGATCTTCGGCATTTCTCCGATGCGCAACAGCGGATAATCGGCGTAGTTGCTTTGCTCCACTCGACCGTCCTTGAGGGTGATTTTGCCGTGCAGCGCCGCCGTCAGCCCAAAACCGATGCCGCCTTGCATCTGGGCCTCGATCACGTTCGGGTTGACCGCGACCCCGCAATCCACGGCACAGACCACGCGATCCACCTTGAAATTTCCGTCTGGCTGCACGGTCACTTCGGCGACCTCGGCGACGAAGGAGTCGAACGATTCGTGCACGGCGATGCCCAGACCTCGACCTTTGGGCAGCGGCGAACCCCAACCGGCTTTTTCGGCTGCCAGTTCCAACACCACCCGATGGCGCGGATGGTCGGCCAGCAAGGCGCGGCGATATTCGTAGGGATCCTGACCGGCAGCGGCGGCCAGCTCGTCGATGAAAACTTCGACGGCGAAAGCGGTGTGCGTGTGGCCGACGCTGCGCCACCACAAGACCGGAATGCCGTTTTGAGTGCTATGCAGTTCCACACGCAGGTTAGGAACGGCGTAGGACAAGTTGGACGCGCCTTCGACCGACGTGAAGTCGATCCCATCCTTTATCATCCCCCCGAACGGCGTGCCGGCCAGAATGGATTGACCGACGATGCGTTGCAGCCAAGCCGCTGGCTTGCCCTGGGCGTCCAAACTAGCGGCGATGCGATGTACGAACAAGGGTCGATAGTAACCGCCCTTGATGTCGTCCTCGCGCGTCCACATCAGTCGGATCGGCGCGTTCAACTCGCGGGTTGCTTTGGCGGTCGCCACTGCCTCGGCGATGTAATCCGAGGTGGGATTGGCGTGGCGACCGAAGCTGCCGCCAGCCAAGGTAGTATGAATCGTGACCTGCTCCGGCTGGAGGCCGGCGATTTTCGCGGCAATGGCTTGATCGAGCGTCTGCAACTGGGAACCCGCCCAAATCTCGCAGGCATCATCCTTCAACTGCACCACGCAGACTAGAGGTTCCATCGGAGCGTGGGCGAGATAGGGAAACGTGAAAGTGGCTTCCAGCGTCTTCGCCGCTTTGCTCAGCGCTTGCGCGGCATCGCCGTGATCGGCAGCGACTTTGCCCGCCGTCTTGGCGAGCGCGAGATACTGCTCGCGCAAGGCGTCGCTCGATACCTTGGCCGCGTCGGTTTCGTCCCATTCGACGATCAAAGCGTCCCGCCCTTTCTTGGCTGCCCAGAAATCGCGAGCGACCACCGCTACGCCTTGCGGAATCTGCACCACCGCCTTGACGCCCGGCACCGCGCGAGCGGTGTCAGCCTTGATGCTTTTCACCTTGACGCCGAACAGCGGCGGGCGGACCACCAGCGCCGTCAACAGGCCGGGCAATTTGAGGTCTCCGGCGAACTGGGCTTGTCCGGTGGCTTTCGTTTGACCGTCCTTGCGCGGCAGGCTCTTGCCGATGATTTTCCACTCGGCGGGCGCTTTCAGCTTCACGCTTTGCGGCGGCGTCAATTCGGCGGCCTTGGCGACCAGTTCGCCGTACGTGGCCCGGCGTTGGGATTGGAGATGGACGACACTGCCGCTCTCGGCCTTAAGAGCACTCGGTTCCACTGTCCAAAGGGCGGCGGCGGCGGCGATCAGCATCTCGCGCGCGGCGGCGCCCGCTTGGCGCAACTGGTCCCAGGAATTGTTGAGGCTGGTGCTGCCGCCGGTTCCCTGCGCGGTTCCACCCCAAGCCAAGTTGCCGTAGAGCTTGGCGTCGGCCGGTGCGGATTCGACCCGAATCTGCTCCCACGGGACTTCCAGTTCCTCGGCGACCAGCATCGGCAGGCCGGTGTAGACGCCTTGCCCCATTTCCAAGTGTTTCACCAGCACAGTGACGGTGTTGTCCGGCGCGATGCGAAGAAAGGCATTGGGAGCGAACGAGGCGGCCGTGGAAGCGGCGGTTTGCCGGGCGGCGCGGCCGGGCGACAGATAAAAACCGAGGGTCAGTCCGGCGCCGAGCGCAGCGCCGGCTTTCAGAAAAGTCCGGCGGCCAGGATTGTCGATCGCGTGCATGGCTCAGGCTCCCAAGGTTTTGGCCGCGTCGTGAACGGCGGCGCGAATCCGGGCGTAGGTGGCGCAACGGCACAGGTTGCCGGACAAAGCTGCGTCGATGTCGGCGTCGGTCGGGCGCGGGTTGCTGGCCAACAGCGCCGCCGCGCTCAGGATCTGGCCCGGCTGGCAATAGCCGCACTGGGACACTTCCTGCTGGACCCACGCCTGCTGTAGCGCCTGAACGACCGAATTTTCGGCGGTTTCGATGGTGGTGATCCGGCTGCCGACGACCGCCGAGACGGGCAGTACGCAGGAACGCATCGGGTTGCCGTTGACGTGGACGGTGCAGGCACCACAAACGGCCACGCCGCAGCCATACTTGGTGCCGGTGAGTCCCAGGGTGTCGCGCAACACCCACAACAACGGGGTATCGGGCGGCGCGTCAACCTCGTACTTGTGGCCATTCACAGTGAGTTCGGTCATGTCGGGTTCCTCTCTAGAAGCACGGCAACAGTCGAAACGGGTTTGGAATGGAGCGGACGGTGGCCCGGCGGTTGAACCATTGGCGCATCCGATGACGGGGTTTGAGATGCCGGTAATTTTATACCCGAACTCATTGCATTATATCGGAGTCCATGGCTATGAATTGGACCGGTCCATGTTGATCCGGGTTGACCGGACCAATCCGATCCGATATCTATTCTTGAAAATCCATGTCCGTGTTCGGTGTATTGAGAATCAATCCCGTCATCTTGTTCCCTTGCTTTACTCGCCGGGACTGACCCGCGCCCTGCCATTGGCGCTGGGCGACGTGTCCTGCTGTTCAATGCGGCGTTGTACGGTCTAATCCTGCTTCGCCGCTTGCGCCGGAACAGGCGAAGGGATTGAAAAACCCTCCGTTTCCGCCCGGTGGCGAAATCCTGGACAGCCGTCCAAATCCCGTGGTCTCGCGAAAAACAAGGATTTGCTCCAAAGACTGGTTTATTGGTCGCTGGAGCAGGGTTGCTTGACACCCCCTCCCCGACACGGGAAGGGGGATGAACGCATACGATGGAGAAAGGCTTGAGGATAGGAATGGTTACGTTCTGAAAACCGGACAGCTATTTTCGGGTATGGGGCGGTGCATTTCACACAGGCGCTCTTCCCAACGGCGGACATCGTTCTCCATGGAACCCAAGGTGAAGAGTTGGCCGGTGATGTAATCGCCGAAGGTGCCCAGACGCGAGTTCTGGTTAGCCAGGGACGCGCCCAGGTGTGGGTCTTCACGAATCAATAATGCGATCTCCCGAGTGGAATCGATCGCGGTTTGCAGTGCCGCGTGCAGATCGGACAAATGGTGTTGCAAGTCGCTCATGCCAGCGCTCCCCAGCAGGTTGGCCATTACTCCAAGGCTCCACCTTGGCGGAGTTGGGTGGGATAACCGTCCGATGGTAAAGCGGTTCATCGTTTTTTTCACCTCCCCCGCTTGCCTGCGATCGCGGGAAGAACGGTTGCCATGTTTGACCGCGGCCTCGTCGAATCAGTCCTCGCTCCGCCGCACCAGACTCGCCATCTCCCTTAACGCGACCGACAACATCGCCAAATCCGGTTGGCCCGCCGCCCGCAGGTCGGCGAACACGCCCCGGCAGCGCTCGACACCGGCCTGATTGTGCGCCAGCCAGCTTTCCAGCCGTTCCTCCGGGGTTTGCGCGTTGGCGGTCGAGCGCAGCACATCCAGGGTCAACACTCGGCCCTGGTCGTACAGGATGTCGAGCAGCGCCGCTCGCGAGCGGTTCTGCCAGTGATTGGCCACCGGCAAATCGAGGATGCTTTGCCGTAGCCAGTTCAGCGTCAGCCGATTGGTCAGGCCGAAATACACAGTCGCCACCACGGTTTCGGGTAGTGCCGTCTGCGTCGCCACCTCGATCAGGTCCAGCGCCGAGAACAGCGCCCCCAAGCTTGCCGCCCAGTGTGCCAGCTCGGCCGGCGCCCCCGCCGCCGTCAGTTCTCGGCAGGCCGACTGAAAGGCTTCCCGTTCGTCCGTTTGCAGCAGATTCGGCAGTTCGACCATCAAGGTCGTCACTCCGGGATTGAACTGTTTGACCACCGCCTCGATCGCCAGCGGCGGTCGGCGATGCCGCAACAACCACAGGCTGGCGCGTTCCAGCAATCGCTGGCTGTAGCCGATCATGGTGGTTTGCACGGATGCGAGCACTTGATTATCCAATGCCTCGATGGCGCTCCATAATCGCCGGGCCTCGAAGATTTCCCGCGCGGCGCTGTAGGCGCGGGCAATGGTTGGATAGGTCTCGCCGGTTTCCTCCCACAGCCGGAACGCGAAGGTACTGCCCATGCGGTTCAGCGTACTGTTGGTGATGTAGGTGGCGATGATCTCGCGCCGCAGCGGATGATCCCGCATCTGCTCGACAAAGCGCGCCTGCAACGGCCGGGGAAAATACATCAGCAGCTCGTTCTGCAAATACGCGTCTTCCGGCACGTCGGAGGCCAACAGTTCCTCGTACAGCGCGATCTTGCCATAGGCCAGCAGTACCGCGAGTTCCGGCGGCGTCAGCCCCTCGCGGGCCGTTTCCCGCTCCACCAGCTCCTCGTCGTCGGGCAGGAATTCCAGGGCGCGGTTCAGCTTTCCGGCCTTTTCCAGGGAGCGCATGACCCGAATGTGGTCGCCCAGCGACTCCGCCGCCTGGGCACGGGTCAGGCTGATGGCCTGGGGTTGCAGATAGTTTTGCCGCAACACCAGTTCTCCCACTTCGTCGGTCATGTCGGCCAGCAACTGGTTGCGTTGCTTCTCGGTCATGTCGCCGCTGACGACCACCTGGTTCAACAGAATCTTGATGTTGACCTCGTGATCCGAGCAGTTGACGCCGCCGGAGTTGTCGATGGCGTCGGTGAGCACCTGGCCCCCGCCGCGCGCGAATTCGATCCGGCCCAGTTGGGTCAGGCCCAGATTGCCGCCTTCCCCCACCACCTTGCAGCGCAGTTCGTCGCCGTTGATGCGTACCGCGTCGTTAGCGCGGTCGCCGACTTCGGAATCGTTTTCCCGCCGGGCCTTGACGTAGGTGCCGATACCGCCGTTCCACAGCAGATCGACCGGCGCCTTCAACAGGTTGCGAACCAGTTCATTGGGCGTCAGCCGCTCGGCCCGGATGTCGAGCGCTGCGCGCGCTTCCGGGCTGAGCACGATGGACTTGGCGGCGCGAGGGTATACCGCCCCACCCGCCGACAACAGGGATTTGTCGTAGTCGTCCCAGGAGGAGCGGGGCAGGGCGAACAGGCGTTCCCGCTCGCGGAAGCTGATTTCGGGATTGGGATTCGGATCGATGAACACATGCAGGTGATTGAAGGCCGCCAGCACCTTGAGGTGACGCGACAGCAACATGCCGTTGCCGAACACGTCCCCGGACATGTCGCCGATGCCGACCACGGTGATGTCGTCGCGGGTCTGGATGTCCTTGCCCATTTCCCGGAAATGGCGTTTGACCGACTCCCAGGCGCCGCGCGCGGTGATGCCCATTTTCTTGTGATCGTAGCCGGCGGATCCCCCGGACGCGAAGGCGTCGCCCAGCCAGAAGCCGTAATCGGCGGAAATGCCGTTGGCGATATCGGAAAACGTGGCGGTGCCCTTATCCGCCGCGACCACCAGATAGGGATCGTCGCGGTCGTAGCGGACCACTCGCGGCGGCGCGACGACATGGCCGGCGACTCGGTTGTCGCTGATGTCCAGCAAACCGCGAATGAAGGTTTGGTAACAGGCGATGGCTTCCCGCTGCAAGTCTTCCCGTTTGGTCGGGGGTTGCTTGAGCACGAAACCGCCCTTGGCGCCGACCGGCACGATCACGGCGTTTTTCACCATCTGCGCCTTCATCAGGCCCAGCACCTCGGTGCGAAAATCCTCGCGCCGATCCGACCAGCGCAGACCGCCGCGCGCCACCGGCCCGCCGCGCAGGTGCACCGCTTCCACCCGAGGCGAGTACACGAAAATCTCGAACATCGGGCGCGGCAGCGGCAATTCGTCGATGCGGGTGGGATCGAATTTGAAGGACAGATAATCCTTGGGTCGTCCCTGAGGGTCGGTCTGGAAGAAATTGGTGCGCAAGGTGGCCTGGATGATGTTCAGGAACCGCCGCAGAATGCGATCCTCATCCAGACTGCTGACCTTTTCCAGCGCCTCCTCGATGGTCACCAGCAGGGCGGTGGCGTGCCGTTCGGCGCCGTCGCGGGCCTCGGGCGCGAACCGGGCGTGGAACAGATCCACCAGCATGCGGGCGATCGACGAATGATCGCTCAGGGTGCGTTCCATGTAAGCCTGGCTGAACGGGATGCGGGTTTGCAGCAAATACCGGCAATAGGCTCGCAACATCGCCACGTCGCGCCATGGCAGCCGCGCCGCCAGCACCAGCCGGTTGAAACCGTCGTTTTCCGCCTCGCCGGTCCAGAGCCGGGCAAAGGCATCCTGGAAAATATCCTTGACCTGAGGGGCATCCACCTGAATGCCGACATCCTCGCGCATGTTGAAATCCAGCACCCACAGTCGAGCGCCGTCGCGAGTGGCGATTTCGTAGGGACGCGCGGTCAGCACTCGCAGACCCATCCGCTCCAGCATCGGCAGCACGTCGGACAGCGGAATTGGCTGTTCGGGGCCGAAGACCTTGAAGCGCAAGAGTCCTTCCGGGTCTTCCAGGGGTCGATACAACCGCATGTCCAGCGGGTAGGTGGCGCAAATCCGGTCCAGTCGCAGAATGTCGCTCACCGCAGTGCGGGCGGTGAAATCTTCCTTATAAGCGGTGGGAAAGGCTTGGCCGTAGCGTTGGAACAGAGTGTTGCCCTGTTCCTCGCCGCATTGTTCCAGCAGGGCGCGCTGCAATTCTTCCTCCCAGGATTGCGTGGCCTCGCGCAACTGAGCTTCCAGCTCCGATATGGAATTCTCGGGAATCTTTCCGGGCTTGGCGCGAATGGAAAACCAGAGCTGCGCCATGACCGATTCGTTGAACTGGGTGGTGAAAGTGGAAGATTCACCGTTGAAAGCCTGCATCAGGATGTTTTGGATCCGCAGCCGTACTTCGGTGTTGTATTTTTCCCGATGCACATAGACCAGACAGGAAACGAAGCGGTCGAACGGGTCCTTGCGGGCGAACAATCGCAACCGCTGCCGTTCCTTGAGGTGCAGGATGCCGGTGGCGATGTCGAGCAACTCGTCGTCCGTGGCCTGAAACAGATCGTCGCGGGGGAAGGTCTCCAAAATGTTCTGCAGGGCCTTGCCGGCGTGGCCCTTGGGCGAAATGCCGGAACGGGCCAATACCCGTTCGATCTTGCCGCGCAGCAGCGGGATTCGTCGCGGATTGGTGTTGTAGACCTGAGCGGTGAACAGACCCAGAACCAGTTGTTCGCCGACGATCTGACCGTCGGCATTGAAGCGTTTGATCCCCAGATAATCCAGCGGCACCGGGCGGTGGACGGTGGAACGGGCGCCGGCCTTGGCGATGATCAGCGGTTTGGCGAACTGGGACGAGCGACCCAGTTCCAGCGGCAGCATGGCCAGATCGCGGGAAATATCGCTGTCGTCGCTGCGCAGCAAGCCGAGACCGGAACGGGGCACGGCACACAGCGACAGTTGGCCGTCCTTCTCCAGCAGTTCGTAATCGCGATACCCCAGGAAGGTGAAATGTTCGTTGGCCACCCAACGCAGAAATTCCTGCATGTCACCGACTTCCGAGGCGTGCAGGGGTAACTTGGCGGTTTCCAGACCGGTGGCGATGCCCGTCAGCCGTTCTCGCATGACCGGCCAGTCCTCGACGGCGGCGCGCACGTCGCCCAGCGCGCGCAGCAGCCCCGCCCGCAGATCGGCCATCAACTTGGGATCGGTGATCCGGTCCACCTCGAAATGCATGGTGGCTTCGCTGATGCCTTCATCGGTTCCGCCTGGAAGAATGCGTTGCAAATGACCGTCGGCATCGCGCGTCACCCGCAGCACCGGATGGATGACCTGGTGCACCGTGAGACCGTGCCGATTGAGTTCCATCGTCATGGAATCCACCAGGAACGGCATGTCGTCGGTGACAATCTCCACCACGGTGTGGGTGCATTGCCAGCCGTGTTCCTCGAAGCTGGGATTGTAGACCCGGATGATCGGGATGCCCGGTCGCCGCTGGCGGCTGAGATTCCAGTGGGACAGGGCCGCGCCGTACAGGTCTTCCGGGGCTCTTTCGAGCAAGTCCTCGGTTGCCACCCAAGCGTAATAATGGCGCACGAAAGCCTGTGCCATGTCCACCGACGGTTCGGGCAAACGCTCCCGCATCAGTTCGGTCACACGTTCGATCAGTTGCGCCGCTTTGTCCGTGAGTTTGCTGGTCATCCACATTACCTCGCTGGGTTGTTGTCGTTGTCGGGTCGGCACGCCACCGATACGGGTTCGGCGGTTCGGTTTTTGGACGGTCGGTCCGGGTCAGGCGCCAAATGCCGTTGCCGATGGCTTGGCGCCATAACCTGAATCGCCACGCGCTCGATCCCTTTCAGGGGCTACCTTGCGTCTACATTTTCCAAGAGGGGTTTTTTCATGATAGTCGTTGGCAACGGCGCGAGTGATAAGACATGGCTGGTTCAAGGACCGGAAGCGCCGTCGGCGACCCTTGTGAGAGTCTTGAGGAAACCCCATGACACATTCCGAAAATATCGCCAATACCATGGAAGTTCAGGTGTTTTGGTTCGCGGTCACGCCGGAAACTTGCAGGTTGGATTAGGCCATGGGCCGCAACCCAATATTTGGATCTTTTGGGTTACGCGCCATGCGTTAACTCAATCCACATCCATGGCCGACACGATTGCTATATGGCCGAGGTCGTTCGCTTTCGGCCTGTCCATGCTGAACCCGTCGCGCAAGCCGAAATGAGCCGGCGAGAGGTTCATCTTGAGCGATCTTCCGACACCGAGACCTTGCTTGAAACCTTCGAGAACTCCCAGCCTTCCTTCAAGGAAGGAGGTGTCATCAGCGCCATGGCATTGAATTCCGAGCGTTCCCTTGGTTTTGGCAAGTAATGTGCTCCGGTCGGTGTCCTAAAATCGTAATGAGTGACTCTAACTGGAGAGAAAAATGGCAAATCCGACAGTGACATTCTGGATTTCGGCGTTTATCCCAAAAACGGTGAAGGGCTATACCCAGGCCATTACCAAAGGGGTGCACTTGGGCAAAACGGCCGTGCCCCTGCCGGCCATTGCCCGGACCTGGCCGGGCAACTGGACCAAGGATTGGAATGCGGGCTACCTTACCGACCAGCGGGGCTTTAGTAATTCGCAAAGCGCCAGCCATCGCATGCAGTCATCCGCCATCGTCGATCTCGTCACCAAGCGCATGCTCCATTCCGCGCATACGACATCTGGAACAACGGAAGTGAACCTCGTATCCGGCGCGCAAACGGGTTTCAAGAACGCCGACATGTCGCGCTGTTCGATGACCCAGAAGGCGCCGACGTTCCCTGGTCCGCCTCCCTTTGGTGGCATTGGCGCGCATCTGCGAGCGACCCAGGGCGGCACCACGTTTCCCGGTCAGACGCGACCGGACCCGCCCGCGACCGGGCCGGCCGAGCTGCACCTCATTGCGAAAGCGGGTGATCCATTGGTCGGCATGGCGGCGGACATCGACTTCGTTGGTGTGTTTACCGTATCGCCGACGAGTGGCGGTAAGTTCAGTGTGTCGTTTAACGGGAAAATCGATGATTTTCCAGCCTACGAGTGCTATGCGACCTTCAACGGCGTGACCAAGACCTTGTTTACCAATTCACCACCTGCCGGGAACACGGTCGTCGATCTGCTGGGCTTCGCGAAGAGAAGCGTGTCGGGTTCGGTGTCGTTTCCTTGAACCGTATTGGCATGGCATCGGCCGCGGAATGGCCGATGCTTGCTGGTGGGCGATTGAACGCATCGACGGCGGCGTGGCCAATATCTCTGGAAAATTCGGAGAAACCCCATGACACATTCCGAAGGTATCGCCAGCGCCACGGAAATCCTGGAGTTCTGGTTCGCGGCGGAAGTCAAGCCACTGTGGTTCGCGTCCACGCCGGAGTTCGATGAGGCGCTGCACGAACGCTTTCTGGTCACGTATCGGGTAGCGGCAACCGGCCAGTTGGAGGATTGGGAACGGACGCCGTTGGGTGCGTTGGCTCTGGTGATCGTGTTGGATCAATTTCCGCTGAATCTGTTTCGGGGCCATCCCAAGAGTTTTGCCACCGAAGCCGCCGCCCGCGTGGTGGCGGATCGCGCCATCGCGCGCGGTTCCGACCGGGAGATGGGCCCGGAACAACGGTTGTTCCTGTACCTGCCGTTCATGCACGGCGAGGCGCTGGCGGACCAGGAACGCTCGGTGCGGCTTTTCCAGCAAGCCGGGCTGGAAGAGAGTCTGCGTTTCGCCCGCCACCACCACGATCTGATTCGCCGCTTCGGCCGGTTTCCGCACCGCAACGCCATCCTGGAGCGGGAGAGCACGCCCCAGGAGATCGCCTACCTCGCCTCACCCGAGGCGTTTCTCGGCTAGGCCATGAACCGCCTCGACTTTCCCGTAGGCCCCAACTGTTGAGAAGATGGGGCCATGAGGGCGTCGATAAACTTTTCGCCCGCTGGGCCTACCCTTTACGTCGGCGCCGCCACTGGACGATATCGGCGCTATCCTGCTTCGGCGCGGCGGTGGCCCGCCAGGAAAGCGCGCACCGCTTGTTCAGCGGCGACGGCCAGATAATCGCCACCGGCCGTCATCGCCTGCTCCAGGCTGACCGGTCCCGGACACAGGCTGAATACCGCGTCGATACCCCGCTCGTACAGGGATTCGAGACCGCCACCGACGCTGCCAGCGATGGCGATACAGGGTATGCCGAGCGCGCGAGCACGTTCCGCCACGCCGGCCGGGGCCTTGCCAAAGGCGGTTTGAAAATCGATCTGGCCCTCGGCAGTCAATACCAAGTCCGCGCCACGCAGTTGTTCGTCCAGGCCGATCAGATCCAGCACCAGATCGACGCCGCGTCGCAGTTCAGCGTTCAGGAAAGCCTTCAAGCCCGCGCCCAGACCGCCGGCCGCGCCGGCGCCCGGCAACTCGCGCACGTCCCAGCCGAGATCGCGCTCGATCACCGCCGCCAGATGAGCCAATCCAGCCTCCAGCGCCCGCACCTGTTCGGGCGTGGCGCCCTTCTGGGGGGCGTAGACACGGGCCGCGCCGCGTTCGCCCAGCAACGGGTTGTCCACGTCGCAGATCGCCTCCACTCGCAGCCCGGCTAGCCGTGGATCGAGTCTATCGAGATCGATGCGTTCGATGGCGGCCAGTGCCCCACCGACCGGTTCGACCGGAGCGTCGTTCTTGTCCAGGAAGCGCGCGCCCAGGGCCGTCGCCATGCCGATGCCGCCGTCGTTGGTGGCACTGCCGCCGATGCCGATCACCAAATGGGAAATTCCCAGATCCAACGCCGCCGCGATCAGTTCTCCCGTACCGAGGGTGGTGGTGAGCATGGGGTCGAGCCGATCCCTGGACAACAGCGCCAGGCCGCTGGCGGTCGCCATTTCGATCGCCGCCAACCGCCGCGCGGGCACATGGCAGAACGTGGCGAGCACGGGATCGCCGCGCGGGCCGGTGACGGTGACGGTGCGCGCCTCGCCGTTCAGGGCGTTGATCAGCACGTCGGCTAGTCCGTCGCCGCCGTCGGCGACCGGAACCCGCGCGATCTCAGCGTTCGGACAGGCCCGCGCGACGCCGCGCGCCATGGCCGCCGCCGCCTGGGTGGCGGTCAGACAACCCTTGAGGGCGTTGGGAGCGAGTACGATTTTCATGGGGTTCCACCCGGCGTTGGCACGGCATTCCACGCAAGATATCGCGAGCCCGGCGAATTCGCCCTCGGTCCGAAGGCGCGCCCGCCGCCGTCGCTCGCTCAGGCGAAGCCGATCTCGACACGCTTGTTGCGTTTGCCCTCGCTGCGGATGCGCAATACTTTGATGCGGCCGATCTCGGCGAGGTTGCGGACGTGGGTGCCGCCACAGGGTTGCAGGTCGATGCCTGGAATCTTGAGCAGGCGCACCCGGCCGGCGCCGCGCGGTGGCTGCACGCTCATGGTCTTGACCAGTTCGGGCTGAGCGTCCAGTTCGGCGTCGGTGATCCAGACCGTTTCCGTGGCCACAGCGCGTTCGATCAGGGCATTCGCTTCCCGTTCGATGCGTTCGGCGTCGAGCAAGCTCATGTCGATGTCGAAATCCAGCCGGCCCTTGTCAGCGGCGATGTTGCCGCCGGTGACCGGCGCGACGACCACGCAGGACAGCACATGCAGGGCGGTGTGGATGCGCATGTGGGCGTAACGGCGCTCCCAGTCGAGTTCCGCCGTGACCGCATCGCCCACTGCCAGAGCGGGCGCGTCCGGCTCGGGTAGGTGGACGACGGCATCCGACCCTTCGCCGTGGCGAGTGTCGATCACCCGCACGGTCACGCCATCGGCCCGGCGCAGTTGGCCGGTGTCGCCGGGTTGTCCGCCGCCGCGCGGATAGAATACGGTGCGGTCCAGTTCGATGCCGTGTTCGGACACGGCGGTCACCTGCGCGGTGCAGGATTGCTGATAGGCATCGTCACGAAAGAGCAGTTCGCAGGCCATTTTCTTTTTCCTTCGGTTGTGGTTATCCAGAGTTATATCAGGGATCGATTTTCACGATGCCGGGTTCCCGCCAATGGTATCAATCCGTCTTCCTCGATGATTCCATGGCGGCGACCGACATGTAACATTTCGTCGCGGGTCGGACAGGAATTGCCAGGTGTCATGCGCTAATCTGTCTCGTATCCCACACACAAGATAGGTTGTCATGGAAAACATCGAACTGTCGGAAATGCTGGGTCAGTTGCGTGAGGAGTTACTGAAGACACGAGGCCAGAGCGAAGGATCGGATCTGAAATTTCAGGTCTAGGACATCGAGATCGAATTACAAATCGTCACCACCAAAGGTGGCAAGGGCGGTGGTGGGGTCAAGTTCTGGGTTTACAACGCCGAGGCCGAGGTCAATGCGTCTCATGCCAAGACACAAAAGCTGAAGCTCAAGCTGAAGCCGGTGGTGGGACCGAACAGAGAGCGACTCGATGTTAAGGATCAAGATAAACGGGGCGATTGAACCGGGCACCTTGGCAGCTTGAGACAGGCCCATGCAGAAAGACCTCCTTGTTGCCATCTTCGCGGCAACGGATACCAAGGACCCGACAACCGGCGTCTTTGGCACCGGCTATCCGATGACGGAAGACCTGATCCTGACTTCGCGGCATGTGGTCATGCCCGAGAATCAGAACATTCCGGGACGGATTGAAGTTAAGTGGTTCTATGACGAGCAGCCAAGCTGGATAAAGGCCGATCTGGTCTGGTCTGGACAGGGCGATTTGGACGCCGCACTGGTTCGTTGTCGCCGGCCGGAATATCTGCGGCGGTTCGAGCTTGGCCGGCTGGTCGAGCGCCGACCCACGGAGGGCGAGCGCTGGCAGAGCGCCGGATTCGCTCGCGCGAACAAGCGCGGTGACGTGCGCGAACCCGGTCAGTTCGGCGGGACCTTACGGTCGATGGCCGATGGAGCTTTCTTCTTTGAAATCCTTGAGGATGCTCAGCCCATTGCCGAGGAACAATGGAAAGGTGTCTCCGGTATGCCGGTGTTCGTCGGGTCCGGGCTTCTCGGTGTCGTCAAGCATGTTCCGCCGAATTTCGATCACAAGAAACTCGAAGCCGTCCCGGCTTGGCGGCTGCTTCGAGATGAAAAATTCAGAGAAGCGCTGGGCATCGACGAGCAATGCAAGCGCCTGGAAAGTGCCCGAAAGTTGCTTCGCCGGCTACTGGAGCGCAGCGATGCGGCCACCGACGATTTTGCCGCCGAGCTGGAGCTGCCGCGCGACGACATCCCCAAGTGCCGGGAGCAAATCGTCGAGCGGTTACTCGTCGAAGAGCTATCGCCGGAGCGTTTATTCAAGCTGGCGCTCTCGGTCCAGGACAAGCGGCGCGGCAAGAAAGATCGCCCCGGCATGCAGGTTGCGAAAGATCTGGTGCTAACCATTCTGCCGGCTATCCACGATGCCACAGTCGTCGCCGACGTGCGTCGGCACAAGGGCGACCATTCCGTCTGCCCCCTGGCGTTGCCGACGAAGTTGCGGACCTTGGCGGAGATCATCATGGCTGCGGCGGATCGCCGCGCGGCGTCGCTGCGACCACAGCCGTCCAAGCACGCGGACCCGGAAGGTGTGGCCAGCCTACCAGAGCCACCGGAGTCCGGTCGCGACCCCGACGGCAAGCAGTTTTCGCGAGATTGGCGAATCCACCTGCTGGAGACTTTCGAAACCGACCCGGATCGCTTCGAGAACACTTTCAAGGATTACCTGAAAGAACGCTTCATCCCGAGCCACCTGAGATCGCTCGGCGCGGACGTTTCCGAAGAGGAGCTGCTGGATACGATCGCCGCTCAGCTTCGCCTGGAAGCCGAGTCCCGCGATGGTGGTCTGACCTACTATTTCATCGCGCGGATGCCAAACAATCCCGAGGCGCGGCAAAAGCGAGAAAGCGTCTTGGCCCAGTTGAAGCGAACGTTCCCTCACATCGCTTTCCTGCGGTTAACCGGCGGCGAGCCTTTGAACGTCGAGTGGGAACGCTACAGCAAGCTGCGCGATCTCCTCTACCACGACCCGGAGGTCGACCGGTGAAATTCCTAGACATCGCCGATGACGCCGTCGTCGAACTCGCCGCCACCGGTGACATGCCGGAAGCCGTCCACCAGTTCGAGCCGCGCCAGATTCGTGCCGTCAACGCCGCCCTGGCTGCCCGCCGGCCGTTGCTGGTGCGCGGCGAGCCCGGCATCGGCAAGTCCCAGCTTGCCCGCGCCGCCGCCAAGGGTTTGGGCCGCGCTTTCGTCCCGCACACGGTCGATGCGCGCACCGAATCCCGCGACCTGCTCTGGCATTTCGACGCTGTTGCACGTCTCGCCGAGGCCCAGTTGCTGGGCGCACTGGACCGGGTGGCCAATCTCGATACGCTCGATCCGGCTCCGTCGACAGCGGAGAGAGGCGGCAAACCCGAGGGGCCGAACATCCGTGATCGGCTCGCCATTGCGCGCTTTCTGCATCCTCGCGCGCTCTGGTGGGCGTTCGACTGGAACGGCGCGCTGGACCGAGCGAAGGCCATCGGCATTTCGGCGCCGCCCCAGCCCGACGGCGGCGATCCCGCCAACGGCTGCTTGGTATTGATCGACGAGATCGACAAGGCCGAGATGGACGTGCCCAACGGCCTGCTGGAGGCGCTCGGCGTCGGCAGTTTCCATCCGCAGGGCTGCACCGAACCGGTCAAGGCGACCGGTATCGCCCCGCTGGTGGTCATCACCACCAACGAAGAGCGTGCCTTGCCAGATGCCTTCGTGCGTCGTTGTCTGGTTTTGCATTTGCGCCTGCCGTCGGACCCCAGAAAGCTGGCGGAACGCCTGATCGCACGCGGCCATGCCCACTTCGACCGTCATAAACCGCCTGCCTCCGACAAGGTACTCCAACATGCCGCCGAGCTGCTGGTCGCGGACCGCGAGACCTCTCGCGAGAACCACTGGCTGCCGCTGCCCGGTCAGGCCGAATATCTGGACCTGGTGCGCGCCGTCATCACCCGCGAGCGCACCGCCAAGGCCCAGGAAGCCTTGATGGAAAAGGTGGCCGAGTTCATCTTGAAGAAACATCCCGATGCCTTCCAGCGAATCCCCGAGCAAGACGCCGACTAGACCGAGGGGCGCTTGCGGGCGCGCGGATCTGGCGGTGGCCCTGGCCGACGGGAACACGGACCTGGCGCTGGCGATGGCTCTGGCCGACGGGAACGCGGCTCTGGCACTGGCGGTGGCCGAGTTTGCCGGCTACGAGTGGCGGGCACCCGAGAAAGCGCCGAAGAAACGGCTGAAGAAAGAGCCGGACGGAGACGGTGGCGAACGGCCGGAACTGCCGTCACCGGAGATCGTCGCCCGCCCGCTCGCCGAAACGCCTTTCTGGCAGCAGACGCGATATGAACCCATCGAAGAAGGCGAACCTGCCCCCCGGCCCCCGACAACGCCTTACCGGGGCTGGAACCTGCGGCCCAAAAACCCGCCGACGATTCCACCGCTGGCCGATTGGCGCGAGCTGGAGCCAAAGCTGCGCGGTCCGCTCTGTTTGCCGCAACCAGGCCGGGCGGTCGATCTGGAATTGACGGTGCGCCTTCTCGGCCAAGCCCTATTCCTCGCTGAACTGCCGCGCGAGCGTTGCCGCCGCTGGGGGCCGACCCTGCACGTCATCGAGGATCGCAGCGCCCGGCTGATTCCGTATCGCCTGGATCAGTATCTCGTCCGCGAAGCCCTGCGGCGCTTGCTACCGGTCCACGCCTTGGGCCGAAGCGTGATTCGCGACGGCATGTCCGCTCCGCGACTGCCCGAAGGCGGCGCGGGGAGCATCGTGCTGGTACTGGGTGATCTCGGCTGCCAATCCGGCACGCGAACGGAACTTTGCGAGCGCTGGCTGCGCCTCGGCCGCGACCTGCGCGCCGCCGGCCGCGTCCCGGTGGCGCTGGTGCCCGGTCCGCTGGAGCGGTGTCCGGCCCGGCTGGCCGAAGTCTGGCGGTTGATCTCGTGGGAGCGTCCGCGCCCGCGCGATCCCGAGGAGTCGCTCGAACAGCGCGCCGAGCGCCTGCTGCGGCTGGTATCCCCGGCGGTGCGCATCGAACCCGGCCTGTTGCGCGCCGCGCGCCTGTTACTACCGCCAGATCAGGCCGATGCCGGCACCGAGGCCGATGTGTGGCAACACCCGGACCTGATCGGCCGTTCCGCTGCCGGCGCTACTTTAAACCCGGAGCGAGCCAAACAATTGCGTGACGAGTTCTCGTCTCGGCTTGCGCCCGATCTTCAGGCTCGTTTCGCCGGGTTGCTGCGCGCCTGGCGCGGGTATCTGCCGGAGGAAATCTGGTTCGAGGAATTGCTGAATCTGCCGCCCACCGCCCAGGCTGCCGCCGAAGTTGTCCAAGATTTGCCCTGCGCCCGTGATTATTTCACTGATTTTGTGCGTGATTGCGGCGAGGGTGGCACGGCCGCAAGCGGCAGCGATCTGGAATGGTTCGGCCGTGTCGAGCGCCGCGCCGAGCGGCTGTGGGGAGATGAGCGGGTCGGCGACGATCTCCAACGCCTGAGCTATGCCTTGCATGAGCAGGACTCGAACTATCGATTTCCCACCGATTTCCACCCGGATTTGATTCGGCGACCGGATCGTCCGGTACGTCGTCTCGCCATCAAACAACAGGGCGGAACGCTGGAGTTCGTCGCTGCGGAGGCGCTTCCGAGCGGGAGTCATCTCGCGGATTGCACTAGCCGCAACGGCTTGATTCAGGTCGAACCACTGCCCACCGACCCCGACCGCAACGCCTTCTGGCGCTCCGGTCAACCCCCGAGCTGGGCTGACGACTGGGGCACGGACGACTACGGCCACTGGGTCACCTTCAGCGTCGAAGGGGTTACCCAAAAAAATGCGCTGGATCGAACCCGGTGCGTTCCTGATGGGTTCGCCGGAAGACGAGCCGGAACGCTACGACGACGAGGGTCCCCAGCATTCAGTAACGCTCAACCGAGGTTTCTGGCTGTTCGACACTACCTGCACTCAGGCACTGTGGGAAGCAGTGACGGGCGAGAACCCGAGCCAATTCAAAGGGGTCGATCACCCAGTGGAACGCGTAAGCTGGAACGACTGTCAAGCCTTTCTCCGGCGAGTCAACGACCTCTTGCCTGGACTTGACTTGGGCCTACCTTCCGAAGCCCAGTGGGAATATGCCTGTCGCGCTGGTACCACAACTCCCTTCAGTTTCGGTGCCACCATTACTCCTGAGCAGGTAAATTACGACAGCAAATATTCATATGTGTATCCCTCCATGCGTGGAGAACAGAGTCTCTATCTGCGAAAAATCGTGCGGCGAAAAAACCATGCCAGTGGCAAGTCTGCCGCCGAACCCTTGGGGTTTGTATGAGATGCATGGCAATGTCAGGGAATGGTGCCAGGATCACTGGTACGATGACTACCAGAACGCTCCGATCGATGGTTCGGCGCGGAAAGGACGCAATGCCGACGCGAAGCGCGTCGTGCGCGGCGGGTCTTGGGACGTTGATGCGCGCTACGCACGCGCGGCGTACCGTTACCACTACGCTCCAGGTCACCGCTACGACTACATCAGCTTTCGCTGTGCCCGAGTTCGATCAGGTGCAGAGCCAACCACCAAACCCGAGCAAAGCCAGCCTGGCGGAGCAACCGACGCGGAACCCACCCTGCTGCGTCTCGATGCCAGCCCGTCTCCAGTCCGCTGCCCATTGCCCCAGGCGCCCGCCTTTTTCATTCACACCGACCGCGAACGCCTGATGTTTCGCCGCCTCACGAAACCCACCTGGGCCAGCGCCATCGGCCGTGACCGTTTCGGGTTGTGGTGCGAAATCGAGATCGATCCGGGTCACGGCGAACCAGTCATCCAGTGTTTGCGCTGGATTCCGCCAGGACAGTTCTGGATGGGTTCACCGGAAGAGGAGACGCGCGGACTGGCGAAGAATGACGACGAACGAAAATGGTTCGAGTGGGAACATCCCCGCCACCTCGTCACCCTGACCGAAGGCTACTGGCTGTTCGACACCCCCTGCACCCAAGCCTTGTGGGAAGTGGTCATGGAGAAGAATCCCAGCCGGTTCCAGAGTCCGACCCGGCCGGTGGAACAGGTGAGTTGGGACGACGTGCAGGATTTTTTGAAGCGACTGAACGGGCGGATTCCCGATCTCGATCTGACGCTGCCCAGCGAGGCGCAGTGGGAATACGCCTGCCGGGCGGGGACCGAAACAGCCATCTACACGGGCGAGTTGGCGATTCTCGGCGAACGCATCGCTCCAGCGCTCCATCCCATCGCCTGGTACGGCGGTAACAGCGGCGTCGATTTCGATCTGACCGACGGTGAGAACAGCTCAAGCTGGCCGGAAAAACAGTACCCGCACACGAAGGCGGGAACGCACCCGGTCAAGCTCAAGCAAGCCAATCCTTGGGGCCTGTACGACCTGCTCGGCAATGTTTGGGAGTGGTGCCAGGACGACATGAGGGATTACGATCAAAATACCCAAACGAATCCCATGGGCTCGCTGGAGGCCGGCGCGGGCCGTGTCCTGCGCGGCGGGTCCTGGTTCCACCTCGCGCGCAGCGTGCGAGCGGCGGTCCGCCTCGCGGACCACCCCGACTTCCGCTACGACCGCATCGGCTTTCGCTGTGCCCGAGTTCGAGGTGAACCCGGCCAGCCGACGGAATGACGAGGTCATTGGAGGCGCTGGGGGGACCGGCTACACTGTCGGCCATGAGCCACGACGACGACGCTTCGTACAAGACGCTGTTTTCGGCCCCGGAAGTAGTGCGGGACCTGATCCTGGGCTTCATCCCGGACGACTGGTTGCACGGCCTGGACTACCGCACCCTGGAGCGGGTCTCGGGTAGCTACGTCACCGATGACCTGCGCGACCGGGCCGACGACATCGTCTGGCGGGTGCAAGTGGGCGGGGAATGGGTCTACCTCTACATCCTGATCGAATTTCAGAGCACGGTCGATCCCTTCATGGCGGTGCGAATCATGACCTACGTCGGACTCCTGTACCAAGACCTGATCAAGCAGAAACAAGTGCTGCCCCGGCGCCGCTTGCCCCCGGTCCTACCAATCGTGCTGTACAACGGCGACGGCAAATGGACGGCCGAGACCAACGTGGCCGATCTGATTCCCCGAACGCCGGGGCTGTTGGCGAAGTACGTGCCCCATCTGGAGTACTTGCTGATCGACGAGAATCGGTACAACGTGGCCGAACTGGCGGCGATGCGGAACCTGGTGGCGGCGGCCATCCGGTTCGAACGTCCGGAAAACGAAGCATCGTTGATGGCATTGATTGACGTGTTGAATGAATGGCTGGCCGGCAACCCCGAACTCAAGCGGATTTTCGCGCTGTGGATTCGGGCGATGGTGTTGCGGCATAGCCGGAATCGGCTGGTGTTGCCGAAGGTGCGTGATTTGAAGGAGTTGAAGATGACTTTAACCGATCGGTTCGATGCTTGGATTCGCGAGTACGAGCAGAAGGGCCTCGAAAAAAGGCCTCGAAAGAGGTCTCAAAAAAAGGTCTCGAAAAAGGCCTCGAAAAAAGGCCTCGAAAAAGGCCTCGAAAAAAGGCCTCGCGCAGGGCGAGGCCTTGCTGTTGCAGCGGCAATTGGCGCGGCGGTTCGGCCCGTTGCCGAGCGACGTGATAGCCCAACTTGGCACAGCGACCACGGAACAGCTCGAATGCTGGGGTGACCGTGTTTTGGACGCGGCCAGCCTGGAAGACGTCTTCCGCCCCTAAAGAGAGCGCCAAGCGGAGCCATGGAACCCCGTCTTCGCCCGGTTGCGCGCGCCGCGCAAGAAACTGGCCGGCGGAAGGGGCTTTGAATTGACCATAAATTGATCGTGAACGCTCCCTCCATCATCGACACCGCTTGGCATCCGCTGGCCACTGGTTGCCCACCCGACTGGGCCAGCGGCTGGGGGCAAGATCGTTACGGCGTCTTCGTCGAGTTCACTTTGCAAGAGATCACCCAACGGCTGCGCTGGATACCACCGGGACGGTTCTGGATGGGTTCACCGGAAAAGGAGCCGGGCCGCTATGACAATGAGGGTCCCCGCCATCGGGTCACGTTCAGTCAGGGATTCTGGCTGTTCGACACGCCCTGCACTCAAGCGCTGTGGGAAGCGGTGATGGGAAACAACCTGAGTCGATTCCAAAGTCCAACCCGGCCAGTGGAACAGGTCAGTTGGGATGACGCACAGACCTTCCTCAGTAACATCAACGAACAGATTCCTGGCCTCAATCTAGTGCTGCCCAGCGAAGCCCAGTGGGAATACGCTTGCCGGGCGGGCACCGAAACCGCCATCTACACCGGTGAGTTGACCATCTCGGGTAAGAACAACGCGCCGGCACTCGATCCCATCGCCTGGTACGGAGGCAACAGCGGGGTCGATTTCGATCTAGCTGATGGTGAGGACAGCTCAGGTTGGGTGGGGAAGCAATATCCGCACACGCGGGCGGGAACGCACCCGGTCAAACTCAAGCGTGCCAATCCCTGGGGACTGTACGACATGCTCGGCAATGTTCTGGAGTGGACACAAGATCGTTGGCACGAAAACTATCAAGGTGCTCCAACGGACGGCTTGGCTTGGGAAGGCCAAAATATCAATGGGAGGCATACCTTGCGTGGCGGCGCTTGGGACGGTAAGGCACGTTTCGTTCGCGCATCGTCCCGCGTTGACCGTAGCCTCAGCTACCGCAGCGATCTGATTAGCTTCCGCTGCGCCCGAGTTCAGTCGTGAATCTGGCCGGTCGGAGTGGAGCGCTTGCCCGTCCGACCCTGTTCCACCGACCGCGCCCGAATGGCCCGAGTGACTCCGGGAGGGGAAAACGTGACCGAACAGAGTGTTCGGCTGTTGGTGTTCGCCGTCCGGCACTGGGTCGTGCTGAAATATCTTGGCGTGCTGTTGCGATCAATCCGCTGATCGGCTCGGCCGGCATCGCGTCGATTCCCATCGCTGCCCGCGTCTCCCACATCGTGGCCAACCAGGAAAAGGCGAGCCATGAAAAAAAATCTACACTTGTAAGATTCCGTCCCCGTCGTCATTGGATGATTGCTGTCGACCCTCGCGCTGCGCGCATCCGAGTATTTGAGACTGGCGGCAGATGACGTGCGCCCGAACGGTCGATTGAATCTCCAAATCCCTTTGCATCGCGGAGAAATGACAATCTCCTTTCGATAAGTTGACGATGCCCTAATTAACGCAACGGACCCACCAAATGTCTTCGCCTGAATACTCGCCTCTGCTCAAGACGAAGATCAGCATTCCGCCGCCACGGTCACAATTGGTTTCCCGAAACCGACTGCTGGTGCGCCTGGCGGAAGGCGCGAGCGGGCCACTCACACTCATCTCCGGTCCCGCCGGCTTTGGTAAGACGACCCTGATCAGCGACTGGATCAGCACCAGCGATGACCACCGCCATGTCGCCTGGTTCTCGCTTGATCAGGATGATAACGATCTCGTGCGCTTCGTTTCCTATCTGGTCGCTTCCCTGCGGACCGTCGAACCAGGGATCGGACGGGCGCCGCTGTCCTTGCTGGGCTCCCTGCAAACCCCGACGCCCAAAGCCCTGATGGTCCAGTTGCTCAACGAAATCGTTGACGTATCGACCCCCATCGTGCTGGTTCTGGACGACTATCATATGATTGAAGACCCGGAGATCGATGCAGCTATAACATTTGCTGTCAATCACTTACCTGAACAACTGCGACTGATCATCGCCACCCGCGAAGAGCCGAAGCTCCCTTTGCCCCGCTGGCGGGCACTCGATCGCATCACCGAAATCGGTCTGGAGGATTTGCGCTTCTCGGACGAGGAGGCTGCGCTGTTTTTGAACCGGACCATGGGGCTCGAACTCGACGCCGAGTCGGCGAAGGTGCTGGAGACGCGAACCGAGGGCTGGATCGCAGGGCTCCAGATGGCGGCGCTTTCTCTGCGGGGTCATTTGCGGGTCGAGGGAGTGAATCATCTTGCGGAGGCCGTGGAGACCTTCAGCGGCGAGCACCGCTATGTGATCGACTACCTGGCGGCGGAAGTGCTTCGTCAACAGCCGGCGGAGATCCGAGCCTTTCTGCGCCAAACAGCGGTATTGGATCGGCTCTGCGCCTCTCTCTGCGATGCATTGACCGATCGAACAGACAGTAGATTGATCCTGACCCAGCTCGAACAGGCCAATCTGTTTCTGATCAGACTCGACGACCATCGTCAATGGTACCGCTACCACCAACTCCTCGCCGATTTTCTGCGGGTCGATCTGAGTGCCGACGAACAAGCGGCACTGCACCGGAAAGCCAGTACCTGGTATGAAGCCAACGGCTTCGGTACCGAAGCGGTCAAACATTCCCTGGCGGCAGGGGACATTTCCACGACCGTATCATTGATCCGCGCCCATGTGGACGAGATGTTATGTCGGGGCGAGTTCCCTGCGGTGCTGGCCTGGTTGGAGACGCTGCCCGATGGCACGATCCGCGCCCATGGCGACCTTGCCGGTTATAAAGCCTGGCTGTTATATCTGCGCGGCCGGATCGAAGAGGCCGAGGCGTATTCCCCATCCGCCCACACGGCCGAGCACGCCGACATTCCCTCCACGCATCAAGCGACGCTGTTGGCCTTCCAGGCATTCCTGGCCATCAATCGGGGCAACCCGGAAAAAGCCGTGGCACTCGCTCGGCAAGCCCTGGACGAACTACGCGAAAGCGGGTCCTTCTTCCACACCTGTGCACTCAGCCTGCTGGGCCATGCGCAACGCCTCTCCGGCGATCGGAAAACGGCCATCGAAACGCTCAGTCAAGCCGTGCGGCTCGGTCAGAAGCTCGGCAACCACTTAATCACCCTGGACGCGCTCGGTAATCTGGCGCCGCTGATGTATGCCCAGGGCCGTTTACGGGAGGCGATGCTGCTTTGCTGCGAGAACGTCGAGCGTTACGTGGATGTCCGAGGCAAGCCGCTAGCGGTCGCCGGCCTGGTCTACGTACCGCTGGGTGTATTTTTTTTACGAAGTCAACGACTTGGAGTCGTCCCGGCGGAATCTGATCACCGGCATCGCTCTCTGTCAGCAGTTGGGAATGGTCTATTACACCTTGATGGGTCAACGGTCGCTCGCCAAATTACAACATGTCAGCGGCGAGCGCGAAGCGGCCTGGGATACGTTGACGGCGGCACGGCGACTCGCCGAAAAATCCGAAAATCCCCGGCGCTGGCGGTTGATAGACGCCGCCGCCGCCGAACTACAATTGCGCGAGGGAAACGTCGCGGCGGCCGCGCGAACCCTGGAGAAGGCGGCTATCTCGGCCGAATCCCATTCCGAGTTTGAACGCTTGGTCTATGCGCGCCTGCTGCTGGCGCAAGGTCAACCGCGGACAGCGGAGCGGGTCCTCAATGGTCTTGAAACGGCGGCGGTCAAAGAGGAACGGAATGGCAGTCTGATCACCGTTTACGTGCTGCAGGCGCTGTGCAAACGGGCCGCCGGCAACCGAGCCGCCGCTCTGGACCGGTTGGGACAGGCACTCTCTCTGGCCACCTCGCCCGGGTACCGGCGGGTTTTTCTCGACGAGGGTCCGGCCGTGGCCGCGCTGCTACCGCAACTGCGCCATGTGGCGCCCGCTTTCGTCATCGAGCTCTTGCAAGCTTTTCCCCACGAAGCCGCGCCCGCGCCGGAGGGTCTGGCGGGACCGGTCAGCAAAACCCAATTCGAGATCCTGCGCCTGTTGGATTTCGGCCTCACCAATCAGGAAATCGCCGATAAGCTGGGGATTTCCATCGGCACCGCCAAGTGGCATTTGCACCAGATCTTCGGCAAACTACAGGCGCGCAACCGCACCGAAGCGGTCACCAAAGCCCGCGAACAGGGGTTGCTGTAATCCGTTCCAACTCCCACCCAACCCATCGCACCTATCGAATGATAGGCAATGGCCTATCTCCGAACATCCACAGTTCTGAGCGCCAACCATCTGATCCTATTACGCATCCGCGCTAGGAACAGCTTCGCGCGGCGGCTATTGTCGGGCTTTTCAAATCGGGCTGCGTAGTCCCCAAATCCCTAACTCATCCCCAACCCCTAATGCCTATCCACCGATAGGTGAGCTTCTCCCTCGCGCGTCTACAGTGTTACGACGTAATTGATAACCCGTTCAGATCAAGAGGTAAGGAGATGGCTCTAGCAAACTACAGCATCGCGACGATCAGCGAATTCGTCGGTCGTGAGCTGGGGGTTTCGGACTGGATCGAAATCGGCCAGGCGCGTATCGATCAATTCGCCGAATGCACCGGCGATCGCCAATGGATTCATGTCGATCGGGAACGGGCGGCCAAGGAGAGTCCCTATGGCGGAACGATCGCTCATGGCTTTTTGTGTCTATCGCTGATTGCCATCACCCAGTTCGATCTCGGTATCGCTCCGCCAGGCACGGGCCAAGTGCTCAATTACGGACTCGACCGGGTACGTTTCATGGCTCCCGTCAAGGCCGGCGCCCGGGTGCGCAATCGCGTGGAATTGCTGACGGTGGAAACCAAGGGACCGGGCCGCGTCCTGATCAAGACCCGCAATACCATCGCCATCGAAGGCGAAGACAAACCGGCTTTGGTCGCCGAACTGCTGACGATGCTCATCGCCTCTTGATCGGGAAGACATCATGGCCGCCGACAACGGTCGAGGCGACCATGGGCTGCCAAACCCTAATCCTGTCGTTGGCTTAAGCCGCGAGAAGAGCACCGAAACAACCTTTTGGCTTGCCTTGCAAGTTGCTTGGCGGTCTACAAGCAGCTAATCGCAAAGCATTTTCGCAAGACGATCGTATTGGGCGCCGAAATCATGGGGGTGGCGATCGTCGCCCATCTCACTAACACCGATGTACCGGTGCCGCTGTTCGATCCACCGACCCAGGAGGGCGAAACCAATGGCTTCGTCCGACAGGCGCTCGACCGCCTGAAGCCACTTGCACGCGACCTGTTCAGAGTCGTCCGATCGGACGGCCTGAGCGACGGGCTTATCCGAAACCTTATAGGGTGCAGGTCACCTATTTATCCCCATTCGATGGTGTGAAACGAGAGAGGACAACAACAATGACTAACAACATCATAAACAAGACCCCATCGGCTTACGCTTACCCGCTGCTGATCAAAAATCTGCTGGCTAATCCGCTGCGCCAGTTTCCTAATCAGGAAATCGTTTACGGCGATTTCAAACGCCAGACCTATCGGGAGATGGGCGAACGCATCCACCGCTTGGCCAACGGTCTGGCCGGATTGGGCGTCAAACCTGGAGATACCGTGGCGGTCATGGATTGGGACAGTCACCGTTATCTGGAATGTTTCTTCGCCATCCCGATGATGGGCGCGGTGCTGCACACCGTGAACATCCGACTGTCACCGGAGCAGATTCTCTACACCATCAATCACGCCGAGGACGACGTGATCCTGGTCAACACCGAGTTCCTGCCGGTCCTGGAAGCCATCCGCGACCGGATCGAACCCGTCAAGAAATTGGTATTGCTCAACGATGCCGATCAGCCTCCGGCAACCTCGCTAAACATTGACACCGAGTACGAAGCGCTGCTGGCCGCCAGCGATCCCAATTACCCGTTCGCGGATTTCTCGGAAGACACCCGCGCCACCACGTTCTACACCACCGGCACCACCGGCCTGCCCAAGGGTGTGTATTTCAGCCACCGGCAACTGGTGTTGCATACCTTTAGCGTGATGACAGCGCTGACAGGGAGCCGACAAGGCATTACCCGCAACGATGTGTATCTGCCGATCACCCCGATGTTCCACGTTCACGCCTGGGGCGTCCCCTATATCGCCACGGTGATGGGCGTGAAACAGATCTATCCGGGCCGCTACGTACCGGCTCACCTGCTACGCCTGATTCAGCGGGAACAAGTGACCTTTTCCCACTGTGTGCCAACCATCCTGCAAATGCTGCTCGCCAGTCCGGTCGTGAACGAGGTCGATCTGTCGCGTTGGAAGGTGATCATCGGCGGGTCGGCGTTGTCGCCAACCTTGGCTCAGCAGGCCCGCGCCCGAGGCGTGGACGTATTCACTGCCTACGGCATGTCGGAAACCTGCCCGATTCTGACCTTGGCGCAACTCAAACCGCACATGCTGGACTGGGACGAGGAACGGCAACTGGACATCCGCTGCAAGACCGGTTTGCCGGTGCCACTGGTCGAGCTACGCGTGGTGGACGAGGAGATGAACGATTTGCCGCACGATGGGAAGACGCCGGGCGAAGTGGTGGTCCGCGCGCCCTGGTTGACTCAGGGTTATCTCAAGGACCCCAGGAATTCCGAAGCGTTGTGGCACGGCGGCTATCTGCACACCGGCGACATCGGTGTGATCGACGAGGAGGGCTATCTCAAGATCACCGACCGGCTGAAGGATGTGATCAAGACCGGTGGCGAGTGGGTCTCTTCGCTGGAACTGGAAAACCTCATTCTCAAACATCCCGCGATCGAAGAAGCCGCGGTGATCGGCGTGCCCGATCCCAAGTGGGGCGAACGGCCGCTGGCGGTGGTCGTCCGTAAGGACGGACAGGAGGTCGGCGAGACCGATATCAAGGCTCTGCTCCAGGACTTCGCCGCCAAGGGCATCATTTCCAAGTACGGGGTCCCGGATCGCGTGGTCTTCGTGGACGTATTGCCCAAAACCAGCGTCGGCAAGCTCGACAAAAAGGTGATGCGCGCGCAATACACGGTCGAATAGCGGGCCTGCCTGGGGAAATAACGAAAGGCTTCACTGAACTGGCAACGATCGCGGGGACAACCCCAAGCCAACGATAGCAGAACGAAGCCTACTCAATAACCAGATGAATACAGAAGGATTGCCATGAAAATTCTCGTCACCGTGAAGCGGGTGGTCGACTACAACGTCAAGGTTCACCCCAAGGCGGACGGCTCCGGCGTGGAGACCGCCAACATCAAGATGAGCATGAACCCTTTCGATGAAATCGCCGTGGAAGAAGCGGTGCGGCTGCAAGAATCGGGCAAGGCAACGGAGATTGTCGCTGTCTCCATCGGCGTCAGCCAGTGTCAGGAGGTGCTGCGCACGGCGCTCGCCATGGGTGCCGACCGGGCCGTCCTGGTCGAGACCGACGCCATACTCGAACCGCTGATGGTCGCCAAGTTGCTGGAAGCCTTGGTCGAGCGCGAGCAGCCGGACCTGGTGATTCTTGGCAAACAGGCCATCGACGACGACTGCAATCAGACCGGGCAGATGCTGGCGGCGCTGCTCGGCTGGGGGCAAGGCACTTTCGCCTCCAAGCTCACACTGGGCGAACAGGAAATCGAGGTCACCCGCGAGATCGACGGCGGGCTGGAAACCGTGGCGCTCAAGCTACCGACGGTGGTGACCGCCGACTTGCGGCTCAACGAACCCCGCTACGTCAAGCTGCCCAACATCATGAAGGCCAAGAAAAAGCCATTGGAGACGCTCAGCCCAGGCGATCTGGGTGTCGTGCCGATGACACAACTGACCACGCTCAAGGTGGCCGAACCGCCCAAACGCGAAGCCGGCATCAAGGTGGCCGATGCGGCGGAACTCGTCGCCAAACTCCGAAACGACGTCAAGGCGATTTGATATGAAAAACATATTGGTCATTGCGGAACACGATCACGCCACGCTGAAAGCGGCCACCCTGAATACGGTCACCGCCGCGCGGAACATCGGCGGCGAAATCCACATGCTGGTGGCGGGAAGCGACTGCGCCGGCGCGGCCACGGCCAGCGCCAAGATCCCTGGGATCGCCAAAGTGCTGCAGGTGGACGCCGACCACTACGCTCATCACTTTGCCGAAGACCTCGCGGTGCTGATCGCCGGGCTCGCCAACAAGGATTACGGTCATGTGTTGGCGCCAGCCACCTCCTTCGGCAAGAACCTGATGCCGCGCGTGGCGGCACTGCTTGGCGTTACCCAACTGTCCGACATCGTCGGCGTGGAGAACGCCGACACTTTCGTCCGTCCGATCTACGCCGGCAGCCTGTTGGCCACGGTACAGTGCAGCGCCCCGATCAAAGCGATGACGGTGCGCGGTACCGCCTTTGCGGCAGCCGCCAGCGAGGGCGGTACTGCATCGATCGAAACGGTGCCGCCGGCGGTGCCTTTGGGCGTGACCCGCTTTATCGGTCAGGAGCTGACCAAGTCCGAGCGCCCCGAGTTGACCGCCGCCCGGATCGTCGTCTCCGGTGGTCGCGGCATGGGTTCGAGCGAGGGCTTCAAGCTGCTGGAAGACATCGCCGACCAGCTCGGCGCGGCGGTGGGCGCCTCCCGCGCGGCGGTGGACGCCGGCTTCGTGCCCAACGACTGCCAGATTGGCCAGACCGGCAAGATCATCGCGCCCGAACTCTATATCGCCGCGGGTATTTCCGGCGCCATCCAGCACCTGGCCGGGATGAAGGACAGCAAAATCATCGTCGCCATCAACAAGGACGAAGAGGCCCCGATCTTTCAGATCGCCGATTACGGCATCGTCGGCGATTTATTCAAGGTACTCCCCGAACTGTCCGCCGAACTGGACAAACTCCCACCCGCCTGAGGAGGCAACTCATGACGACTTATTTTGCACCGACCCGCGACATGCGGTTTGTGATCGAGGAGCTGGCCGGTCTGGATCAGTTGACCCGCTTGCCGGGTTACGAGGACGCAACGCCGGATCTGGTCGAAGCGGTTCTGGACGAAGCGGCCAAACTGGCCAACGAGGTACTGGCTCCGCTCAACAAAACCGGTGACGTGCAAGGCGTGCGTCTGGAAGCCGGCGGCGTGCTTGCCGCCGACGGTTTCAAGGCAGCTTATCAACAATTTGTGGAAGGCGGCTGGAACGGCATCAGCGGTGCCCCCGACCATGGCGGTCAGGGTCTGCCGGAGCTGGTGCTGACGGCAACGATGGAAATGTGGAACGCAGCAAACATGTCCTTTGCCCTGTGCCCCTTGCTGAACGCCGGCGCGACCGAAGCGCTCAAACAGCACGGTTCGGATGCACTGAAGACACAGTATCTACCGAACATGGTCAGCGGCGCGTGGACCGGTACCATGAATCTGACCGAGCCGCAGGCCGGCTCCGACCTGTCGGCGGTACGCGCCAAGGCGGTACCCGAGGCCGATCATTACCGGCTGTATGGCCAGAAAATATTCATTACCTGGGGCGACCACGACCTGACCGATAACGTGGTGCATCTGGTGCTGGCGCGCACCCCGGATGCACCCGAGGGCGTCAAAGGCATCTCGTTGTTCCTGGTCCCCAAGTTTCTGGTCAATGCCGATAGTTCGCTCGGTCAACGCAACGATGTTCAGTGTGTGTCCATCGAGCACAAGCTGGGCATCCACGCCAGCCCCACCTGCGTGATGAGCTTCGGCGACCAGGACGGCGCA
>NZ_SPMZ01000029.1 GCF_012939995.1 Candidatus Competibacter phosphatis
TGCAGGCGGGCAGCCTGGCTGTTGGCGGCGGCGCCACGCGCTTCCTCGGCGCGGGCGCGCGTCAGAGCGGCGTCCGCCTGCTCTTGGCGGCGGGTGGCTTCGGCACGGGCCTTGCTGGCCGCGATGCGCTCGGCTTCGGCTTGGTCCCTGGCAACGCGTGCCGCTTCTTCTTCCTGAGCAGCCTGCGTCTCGGCCGGGGAGTCCGGTTTTTCTGGAGCCGCTGCGGGCGTCGTCTGGGCAACCGGTGGGGCGGTGTCGGCGGATGCCGGAACGGAGAATGTCAGCGTGGACGGTTTTGGAGCGCTTGGCGATGGGGTGTCCGGCGAGCGAGCCGAAGGAGGATTGGCGTCGGATGGAATTTGCTGTTTTTTAATAAATTCCGGGACGAAAATCACGGCTAGCGCGGTAATGACGGCGGCGCCGACCAAGCGTTGGGTTAAGCGGTTGTTCAAAATCAAGCCTCCCGTGATTGCGGCGGGGGAGAATCGGATAGCCACGGCTGGGCGGCCAGCACGGGCGCAACGGTTTGGAACGAACCCAGCACGACGATGCGGTCGCCGGGCCGAGCGGCGGTCCGGGCGGCTCGGCAGGCGCTGGCGACGTCGGTGGGCGCTGGCGCGTCGACATCGCGCAGTGCCCGCGCCAGTTCGTCGCCGGAACCGCCTCGCGGCCCGGTCAGCATGACCGGATGCCAGCCGTCGATCAGGCCGGTCAGCGCTCGGACGACGCCGCTTGCGTCCTTGTCGGCCAGCAGGCCGATGACGGCCTGGGTTCGCCCGGCGCAGGGTTGTTCCCGCAGGTGGGCGGCCAGGACGGCGGCACCATGCGGATTATGGGCAACATCGAGAATCCACTCAACCGGGCCGGAGATGCTTTGCAAGCGACCGGGCAGTTCGGCGCGCGCCAATCCGGCGCGAATGGCGGCGGCGGTCACCGGCAAGCGGTCGCGCAGGCTGGCCAGGGTCATGAGCACGGCGGCGGCGTTGCCGATCTGGTGCGAGCCGGTCAGCCCCGGTGGTGGCAGGTTATCGAAGCGTAGCTCGTCCACCCACCAGCGCCAGGTCCGACCGGTGCGCTCGAAGCCGTAGTCGAGGTCGACTTGCCGGTAAGTCGCGCCGATGTCGCGCACGTATTCGACCAGTCGGCGTGGCGGATCGGGATCGGCGCAGATCGCCGGTCGGCCAGCGCGGTAGATGCCGGCTTTCTCGAAGCCGATGCTGTCGCGATCCGGACCTAACCAGTCGGTGTGATCGAGGCCGATGCTGACCACCAGCGCCGCGTCGGCGTCAACGATGTTGACTGCGTCCAGCCGTCCGCCGAGCCCCACTTCCAGCAGCGCGACTTCGACGTCGGCTTCGCGGAACAGTTCCAGCGCCGCCAAGGTGCCGAATTCGAAGTAGGTCAGGGAGATGTCGCCGCGAGCCGCGTCGATGCGGGCAAAAGTCCGGCGGAGCGCGTCGTCGCCCGCTTCCGCGCCGTCGATGCGGATACGCTCGTTGTAGCGCAACAGGTGCGGCGAGGTGTAGGCGCCGACCCGGTAACCGGCGGCCCGCAGTATCGCTTCCAGCAGGGCGACGCAGGAGCCTTTGCCGTTGGTGCCGCCGACCGTGATTGCGATGTGGGGCGGCGGTTCCGGCTGCAGCCGGCGCAACACGGTCCGCACCCGCTCCAAACCCAAGTCGATGGTTCGGGGGTGCAGGGTTTCCTGCCAGCGCAGCCAGTCGTCCAGGGTCGCAAACCGTGAATCGGGCATCCGGGGATCTCGATGCGCGCGCCTAAGCCGCCAAGGCGGGGCGGCCGGTCAGCAGCGCCAGCAGATTGGCCAAGCGGTCGCGCAGTTCGCGGCGGTCGAGAATCAGGTCGATGGCGCCGTGCTCCAGCAGAAACTCGCTGCGCTGAAAGCCGGGCGGCAATTTTTCCCGGACCGTTTGTTCGATCACCCGTGGACCGGCGAAACCGATCAGCGCCTTGGGCTCGGCGATATTGATGTCGCCCAGCAGCGCCAAGCTGGCGGAGACGCCGCCGGTGGTCGGATGCGTTAGCACCGAGATGTAGGGGATGCCGTGCTCGGCCAGCCGGGCGAGCACGGCGCTGGTTTTGGCCATTTGCATCAGCGAGACCAGGGCTTCTTGCATTCGCGCGCCACCGCTGGCGGAAAAGCAGATGAGGGGGATGTGTTCCTGCAAGGCGATTCGAGCGGCGCGGACGAAGCGCTCGCCGACCACCGACCCCATCGAGCCGGCCATGAACTCGAATTCGAAAGCGGCGGCGACCACCGGCATGCCCTTGAGCAGGCCGCGCATGGCGATCAGAGCGTCTTTTTCCTCGCAGGTTTTCTGTGCCTGAGCCAGGCGGTCCTTGTATTTCTTGCTGTCCTTGAACTTGAGAAAATCGGTCGGTTCGATATCGTCACCGATTTCGCTCGAATCGGCTTCATCCAGAAAACCGCGCAGGCGCTGGCGGGCACCAAGGTACATGTGATGGCCGCATTTGGGGCAGACTTGCAGATTGCGCTCCAGCTCGACGCGATACAGTACCGCCCCGCATTCCTCGCACTTGCTCCACAAGCCTTCGGGAATCTGATGCTTGTTGCGGCCGTCGGTGCGGATGCGGGAGGGAACGAGTTTTTCGTACCAGCTCATGCAACGGGTTCCGGGTTTGGGGAGAGTCTCCGGCGGCCGGTGATCGGGATGCCGGGCGGGCCTGGAGAGAAGAAATATTGCGTGCGATGGGACGCTCAGCCGGCGAAAGCGGTGGGCATGCCGGCTTGATCCATGGCTTGGCGCATGGCGGCGAGCTGCGCGGCAACCTCCCGGCGCATCCGTTCGGGGTCGTCGGCCAGTTCGTGCATCTTGGCGACCAGCGCGCTGCCCACCACCACGGCGTCGGCGATCCGGGCGACGGCGGCGGCGGTCGGCGGGTCCTTGATGCCGAAGCCGACGCCCAGCGGCAGATCGGTGCAGGCGCGGATGGTCGCCAGTTTTTCCGCCACTTCGGCGACGTTGAGCGCGGCCGAGCCGGTCACGCCCTTAAGCGAGACGTAGTAGAGATAGCCTTGCGCCAATTGGGCGGTGCGACGGATGCGCTCGACGGAACTGGTCGGGGCCACCAGGAAGATGGGAGCGATCCCGGCGGCGCTCATCAGTTCGATCGGTTCGGCCGCCTCTTCCGGCGGCAGGTCCACGGTCAGTACGCCGTCCACCCCGGCGTCGCGGGCGGCGGCGACGAATGCCGCGTGGCCCATGCGCTCGATGGGGTTGAGATAGCCCATCAGGACCAGCGGGGTCTGAGCGTCGATCTGGCGAAATTCGCGCACCAGTTCCAGTACCCGTCGCGGGGTCATGCCTTGGGCCAGCGCCCGCTCGCAAGCTTTCTGAATGACCGGGCCATCGGCCATCGGGTCGGAAAACGGCACGCCCAGCTCGATAATGTCGGCACCGGCCGCGACCAGAGCATGCAACATTGGCACGGTTAGTTCCGGGTGCGGGTCGCCGGCGGTGATGTACGGAATCAGGACCTTGCGCCCGGCGCGGCGCAACTCCTGAAAACGGTGGGTAATCCGGTTCATAAGATTCGAGACCCTTACAGTTGGATGCCTTCCAGCGCGGCGACGGTGTAGATGTCTTTGTCGCCACGGCCGGACAGGTTGACCACGATGCTTTGGTCGGGGCGCATTGTCGGAGCCAGTTTCGTGACGTAGGCCAAGGCATGGCTGCTTTCCAGCGCCGGAATGATGCCTTCGGCGCGGGTCAAGTCATGGAAACCTTGCAGCGCCTCGTCGTCAGTGATGGCGACGTACTGGGCTCGGCCGATATCCTTGAGCCAGGCGTGCTCCGGGCCGACGCCGGGGTAGTCCAGCCCGGCGGAAACCGAGTGGGTTTCGGTGATCTGGCCATGCTCGTCGTTCAGCAGGTAGGTGCGGTTGCCGTGCAGCACACCGGGTTGACCGGCGCACAGGGTGGCGGCGTGGCGGCCGGTGTCGATGCCGGAGCCGGCGGCCTCGACCCCATAGATCGCCACTTCGCTGTCGTTCAGGAACGGATGGAATAGGCCGATGGCGTTGGAACCGCCGCCCACGCAGGCGACCAAGGCATCCGGCAGCACGTTGTACTCGCTCAGCATCTGCTCGCGCGCCTCGCGCCCGATCACCGCCTGAAATTCGCGCACCATCAGCGGATAGGGATGCGGGCCAGCCACCGTGCCGATCATGTAAAAGGTGTTGTCCACATTGGCGACCCAATCGCGCAGGGCCTCGTTGAGCGCGTCCTTCAGGGTGCGCGAGCCGGAGGTCACCGGTTGCACGGTGGCGCCCAGCAGCCGCATGCGATAGACATTCAGCGCTTGGCGCTGGATGTCTTCCGCGCCCATGTAGACCACGCATTCCATGCCCAGCCGAGCGGCCACGGTGGCGGAGGCCACGCCGTGCTGGCCGGCGCCGGTTTCGGCGATCAGTCGGGTCTTGCCCATGCGCTTGGCCAGCAGTGCTTGGCCGACGGTGTTGTTGATCTTGTGCGCGCCGGTATGGTTCAGATCTTCGCGCTTGAGGTAGATGCGCGCGCCGCCCAGTTGCCGGCTCCAGCGTTCGGCGTAATAGAGCGGGCTGGGGCGGCCGACGTAATGGGCCAGATCGGCGTCCAGTTCCGCCAGGAATTCGGGGTCATTGCGGCAGTCCCGCCAGGCTTCGTTCAATTCGTGCAGGGCTTCCATCAACGTTTCGGCCACGAACCGGCCGCCGTAACGGTCGAAATGACCGTTGGCGTCGGGAAACTGGCTGAAATCGACCGGGTTACGCAGTGCGGCTTTCACAATCGTTCACACCTCGAAAAAAATGCGCGCATCAATTCGGCGTCTTTGACGCCTTTGGCGGCTTCCACCCCGCTGCTGACGTCGACCGCCTGGGGTCGGACCTGGCGGATCGCGGCGGCGACGTTGCCGGGATGCAGGCCACCGGCCAGAATCAGGGGCTTGCGGCGTTCGGCGGGAATTTTCGCCCAGTCGAAACCTTGGCCGGAGCCACCCATTTTATCGCCGCCGTGGCTGTCCAGCAGCAGGCCGGCTGCGTCGGCGAAACGCTGCTCGTAGTCCCGTACGTCGGCGTTGGCGCCCATCGGCACGGCCTTGAGATAGGGCAGGCCGAACGCCGCGCAGTAAGCCGCTTCCTCGTCGCCGTGAAATTGCAGTAGCTGCACGGGAACCTGGGATAAGATGGCGCGAACCGCCTCGGGTTCGTCATTCCTGAACAAGCCGACCGTGGTGACGAAGGGCGGCAGTGCCGTGATGATTCGGCATGCTGCATCCGCGCTTACGTAGCGGGGGCTGGGCGGGTGGAACACCAGACCGATGGCGTCCGCGCCCAACTCGGCCGCCGTCACGCCGTCCTCGGGACGGGTGATGCCGCAGATCTTGACACGGGTACGGGGTGTCGGGGTCATGGAACGGGTACTGGGCAGGGCAAGGACGGTTGGAGGAGTTGAAGACTATCAGAATTCAGCGGGATTTGTGGAGTAATGTGCGCGGCCGTGGCGGGACGACCGAGAACGCTTTTAGCCTATCAGCATCCGCGCCGCCAGCACGATTTCATATATCCCGAACAGAATGACCAGGCTGCCCGTCAAGTGGCGCACCGCTGGTCGCCGCACGAATTCCGCCAGCGCCGCTGCGGCCGTGCCCATCGCCAGCAGCGCCGGCAGGGTGCCTAAACCGAAGCTGAGCAGCAGCAGCGCGCCTTTCAGCGCTCCACCCGCGCCGATCGCCCACACCAAGACGCTGTAGACCAGGCCGCAGGGTAGCCAACCCCACACCAAGCCGATGCCAAAAGCTTGCGCCGGGGTGCGCACCGGCAGCCAGCGCCGGCCCAGCGGCTCGATCCGTCGCCACAGCACGCCGCCGGCTCGTTCCAGCCGGCCCAGCACCGTTTGCCAACCGGCCAGATACAAGCCGAGGAGAATCATGAACAGTCCGGCCAGCAGTTGCAGTCCCAATTGAGCACGATGGACGGGCAGCAGATGCGTGGCCCATGCGCCCACGCCGCCGGCCAGCGCACCGGCGATCATGTAACTGATGATGCGCCCGCCGTTGTAGGCCAGCAGATACGGCAGGCGGGTGCGCAGCGGATGTCCCGGCGTCGCTGGAAGGCCCAGGGTCAGTGCCCCGACGATGCCGCCGCACATGCCGAAGCAGTGCGCGCCGCCGCTCAGACCGATCAAGAAAGCGGCCAGATAAGGAGGATCGATGGCCATCTCGCCGCTTCCTAGCGCAGCACCACGGTTTTGCCACCGTTCAGGAACACCCGCCGTTCCAGGTAATAATGAATCGCTCGGGCCAGCACGATGTTCTCGATGTCGCGGCCGACCGCCGCCAGGTGTTCCGGGCTATGCGCGTGGTCCACCCGCTCCACTTCCTGCTCGATGATCGGCCCTTCGTCCAGATTGGCGGTGACGTAGTGAGCGGTGGCGCCGATCAGCTTCACTCCGCGGTTGTAGGCCTGATGGTAGGGTTTGGCGCCCTTGAAGCCGGGCAGGAAGGAATGGTGAATGTTGATCGCCCGTCCCGCCAGCGCCCGGCACAGCTCCGGCGACAGGATCTGCATGTAGCGAGCCAGTACCACCAGTTCGGTTCGGGTCTGCTCGACCAGGTCCAGGATCTGCTGCTCCTGTTCCGGTTTGGTCGCCGCTGTCACCGGCAGATGGTGGTAGGGAATCGCGTGCCAGTCGGCCAGATGCGCCAACTCGCGATGGTTGGAAACGATGGCGGTGATCGCCATCGCCAGCGCTCCGGTGCGGTGCCGATACAAGAGATCGTTCAGGCAATGCTCGGCTTTGGACACCAGTACCATCACTCGGGGTGGCCGGCGCTGGTCGTACAGACGCCAGTCCATCTCGAACTGCTGGGCCAGTGGAGTGAAATGCTCCAGTAGCACTGGTTCGCTCGCTTCGTCCAGGTCGAACACCAGACGCATGAAAAACCGGCCGGACTCGGTGTCGCTGAACTGGCTGGATTCCACGATATTGCCGCGATGGGCCGCCAGCACGCCGGACACGGCAGCCACGATCCCCACCCGGTCAGGGCAGGCGATGGTCAGGATATAGCGAAGGATGAGCATGGCGATTTCAGCAGGGTTGCGCGGAAGAGGGCGGATTGTAGGCGAAATCGTCGCTTGTCATCCCGGCTTTTCCGCCAGGTTCAGGGCATCGCGCAGCAGCGGCAGGTGCAGCCGCACGCAATCCATGCCAGCGGCGATGCCCTCGCTGGCGCGGTCGAAATCCATCAGCCCCAGATGCGCCAGCCGCGGGGCCAGCACCACGTCCGGCGGGTCGCCCGCCATCCGCGCCCGGGTGATGCGGTCCTGCATGATGTGGATCGAGCCGGCCATCACGTCGAACAGGCTCGGCGGCTCGTCCTCCTCCTTTTCCGGCGGTGACAAGCGATCGTGCAGATTCCCCAACACCGTCTGCCAGCCGGTGCTCAGCCGTGCCAGTAGTGGATTCGAGGCCGGTCGCCGCGTCGATCGCCCGAGCAGATGTCGGCCAACGATATCGCCGTTCAAATTCACCGCGATCACCTGTTCCGCGCCCAGTGCCCGGCATAACGACACCGGCAGCGGGTCCACCAGTCCGCCGTCCACCAGCCAGCGTTCCTGAAACCGCACCGGGCTGAACAGTCCCGGCAGGGCGATGGAGGCGCGCACCGCCTCCAGCAGTGAACCGTTCTGGAACCACACCTCTCGACCGGTCAGCAGATCGGTGGCCACCGCGCCGAACGGTTTGGGCAGGGTTTCGATCGGCACATCCTCGACCCGCTCGCCGAAGGCGCGCATCAGCCGCTCACCTTCCACGCCGCCGCGACGCATGTCCATGTAGCGGATGATTTCCCACCAGTCGATTCGCGCGACCCACTCTTCCAACGGGTCCAACCGGCCGCTGGCGTAGGCCGCGCCGACCAGTGCGCCGATCGAGGTCCCGGACACTACATCCGGGACGATGCCGGCCTGTTCCAGCGCCCGCAGGACGCCGATATGCGCCCAGCCGCGGGCCGAGCCGCTGCCGAGGGCGATGCCGAGCCGGGGTTTACGCAACCGCATGGCCACCGCTTCCTTCCCACCCTTCCCGCAGGCGCGGCAACAGTTCGACCAGATTGCAGGGTTGGGTGCGGGCGTCCAGTTGGGCTTGCAGGATGCGGTCCCAGCCGGTGCGGCAGGCTCCGGTCGAACCGGGTAGGCAGAAAATGAAAGTCGTGTTGGCCAGTCCTCCCAGTGCCCGCGATTGCAGGGTGGAGGTGCCAATCTCTTCCCAGGACAGCATGCGGAACAATTCGCCGAAACCGTCGATTTCCTTGTCCAGCAGCGGTCGGATTGCCTCGGGTGTGCTGTCGCGGCCGGTCATGCCGGTACCGCCGGTGATCAGCACCACCTGCACCGTTGGATCGGCGATCCAGCCCGACACCACCGCCCGGATACGGTAGATATCGTCGGGCACGATCGTGCGGTCGGCCAGTCGATGACCGGCGGCGGTTAGCCGTTCCGCCAGGGTTTGACCGGACGCGTCGTCCGCCAGGGTCCGGGTATCGGACACGGTCAGCACCGCCATCGCCAGCGGCAGAAACTTACATTCGTTCATGACGGACACTCCTTGCTGCTTCGAAGAAAATCCGGCCGGAATCGCTTGAAATCCGATCGGCCGACCGCATTTAAAAATCATCGACAACCTACTTATGCGAGGCTTTCTGCCATGAACCCAACCCGTTTCGAATCTTGGCGGCGCATGCACCACCTGCGCAATGAACTGGACCGGCTGTTCGAACCCTACAACGCCGACCAGGATCAATCCAGTATCGCGACTTGCGACTGGATTCCGGCGGTGGACATCAAGGAAGAGAAGGATCGTTATGTGCTGCGTGCCGATATCCCCGGTGTGGACCCGAAGGATATCGAGATTATCGCCGAAAACGGTATCCTGACCCTCCGCGGCAATCGGCCGGGCGAAACCCGCGAAACTCGCGCCGGCTACAGCCGGGTCGAACGGCCCTGCGGCAGCTTCTATCGTCGTTTCAGCCTGCCCGACACCGCCGATCTGGCGCGGATCGCCGCCCGTAGTGCGCACGGCGTACTGGAAATCGGCATTCCCAAGCTGACCCAGACCGTGTCGCGGACTATCAAGGTCGAAGGCTGAACCTCATGACCGGCGGGAGCGCTCCCGCCGGTCGCTTCCGTCCAAACCGCCCGGAGCCGGCATGAAATACAAGGACTACTACCAAATTCTCGGCGTGGCCCGCAATGCCTCGGAAGAGGACATCAAGAAGGCTTATCGTCGGCTGGCTCGCAAATATCACCCGGACGTCAGCAAGGAGTCCAACGCCGAGGACCGTTTCAAGGAGGTCGCCGAGGCTTACGAGGTGCTGCGCGACTCCGAAAAGCGCGCCGCCTACGACCAGCTCGGCAACAATTGGCGGGCCGGTCAGGAGTTCCGACCACCGCCCGGTTGGCAGAGTGGACGGCCATCCGCTGGCGGCGGGTTCGGCGGCGGCGATTTCAGCGACTTTTTCGAATCGCTGTTCGGCGGGCTCGGCGGGCTCGGCGGGCTCGGCGGGCTCGGCGGCGCGCGTGGGTTTCACGGCGGCGGACGCGGGTTCCAGCAGCCCGGCGGTGAGGATCGGACCGTGGCGCTGGAGATCGGTCTGGAAGAGGCTTATCACGGTGGCCAGCGCGCCTTGCAATTGCAGGCGCCGGAGATGGATGCCAGCGGGCGGGTCAGCACCCAGACCCGGACCTTGAACGTCAGGATTCCCGCCGGCGTGACCACCGGCCAGAAGATCCGGTTGGCCGGTCAGGGTGGCGGCCGAGCCGGCGGCGATCTCTATCTGAAAGTAACGATCAGGCCGCATCCGCTCTATCAGGTCAAGGGGCGCGATATCACGCTGGAACTGCCGCTGGCGCCCTGGGAAGCGGCGCTGGGCTGCAAGGTCGAAGTGCCGACGCTGGGTGGCCCGGTGACGCTGAACATCGCGGCCAATGCCCGCAACGGTCAGAAGCTGCGGCTGCGCGGTCGCGGTCTGCCCGGCCAGCCGCCCGGCGATCAATTGGCGGTACTACGCATCGTCAATCCGCCGGCCGATACCGAGGAAGCGCGCGAATGTTTTCGACGCATGGAGCGGGAACTTCCGTTCGATCCGCGCGCTCATTGGAAACATTGACACTGTCGTAACATGGCTCCAGACGACGGTCGTTCCCTGGCCTGAAATTGCCCGATTGCCGGTCAAGATAGAGAGTTTTTGTCGTATGAACAACCAACGCTGTCTCTTGCCGGTGGCCCTGCTGGTGCTGGGTCTTGCCGCCGCCGTGCCGCCGTCGGTGCTAGCGGCCTTGCCCGCCCTGGTGGAGGGCCAGCCGCTGCCGACCCTGGCGCCGATGCTGGAACGAGCCACCCCGGCGGTGGTCAACATCGCCACCGAAAGCCGGGTGCAACTGCGCCGCAATCCGTTGCTGGACGACCCGTTTTTCCGCCGATTCTTCAATGTCCCCGACCAGCCGCGCGAGCGCCGGGCGCAGAGCGTCGGTTCCGGGGTGGTGGTGGATGCCCGGCGCGGCTACGTCATCACCAACCACCATGTGGTCGACGGCGCCGACACCATCACCGTCACCCTGCGCGATGGCCGCCAGCTCGACGCCAAGGTGATTGGTTCCGATTCGGAAAGCGACGTGGCGGTGATCCAGGTACCCGCCCGCAATCTCACCGCATTGCCGTTGGCTGATTCCGATCGGCTGCGAGTCGGCGATTTCGTGGTGGCCATCGGCAATCCGTTCGGCCTGGGCCAGACCGTGACCTCCGGTATCATCAGTGCCCTGGGCCGCACCGGCCTGGGTATCCAGGGCTACGAAGATTTCATCCAGACCGACGCGTCCATCAATCCCGGTAACTCCGGGGGCGCGTTGGTCAATCTGCGCGGCGAGCTGGTCGGCATCAACACCGCCATCATCGCGCCCGGCGGGGGCAATGTCGGCATCGGCTTCGCCATTCCGGCCAATATGGTGGCGCGGTTGATGGAGCAGATCGTCGACCATGGTTCGGTGCGGCGCGGTCAGTTGGGGGTGTCGGTGCAGGATCTCACGCCGGACTTGGCACGGGCTTTCAATCTGCCCGTCAGTCAGGGCGCGGTCATCGCCCAGGTCAGCCCTCGTTCCACCGCCGCCAAAGCCGGACTGAAAGAGGGTGACGTGGTGTTGCGGGTCAACGAGCGATCGATTCGCGACGGTGGCGGCTTGCGCAACGCCATCGGCTTGCTGGAGGTGGGCGAGACGGTGCGGCTGGAAATCCTGCGAGATGGCAAACCGCTCACCCTCGATGCCAAGGTGGGCGAGTACGTGCCGGCCAAGGCGGAAGGCGAGGCGCTCCATCCGCGGTTGGCGGGAGCCACCTTCGAGGACATCGGGCCGAATTCGCCGCTGGCCGGGAAGGTGCAGGGGGTGCTGATCGTGGGCGTCGATTCCGGTAGTCCCGCCGCCCGCGCCGGTTTGCGCAGAAACGACATTATCATCGGCGTCAATCGCCGCCCCATCGCCAGCACCGCCGAATTGAGGCAACTCATGATCGATCGCGATGGGTTGCTGCTCAATCTGCTGCGCGGCCAGGAGGAGCTGGTGCTGATGCTGCGCTAAGTCGCGCGTCCGGGAACGGTTTGTCGCCGTTCCCGGTTTTATCCGACTATCTTCAGCGTCCCGGTTCCCCGGTTTGCAGTTCCACCCGGTTTTGCTTCTGGTTGTAGCCCTGCCGGAGGATGATCTCGTAATCCAGTTCGGCTTTTTCGCCAGCCTGAATCTTGGCTTCGAACTGCACAGTCTGGAAGTCGTGCAGGGTCGGATTGAGCCGGCTACGAAATACCACATCGCCCGGATAGTCGCGACGGATCTGGACCGCGATCGGCTTGCGGCTGTAGTTGCGGATGCGTTGCCGGTAAACCGTGTGTTCGTCCCAGCCCGCCACCTGGCTGTCCAGGTCCAGCTTCAGGCCGTCCTCGCCCAGTTTGCGATAGAGGTTGCCGCCCTTGATTCGCAACCAGAAATTGTCGCGGTAGACTTTTTGCTTGACCAGTTCGAACACCACCGCTGGATCGACGCCCAGATTCAGTTCGATCTTGTCGCCGATGGGTACGTACTTGAGGTTCTGGGTGGTCAGATAGCTCAAGCCCTCGTGGCCGTTGGCGCGAAATACCCGGATCAGGCCGTCCGGCAGCGGTGTGCCGCCGAGTTTTGACGCCACGTCATTCTTCAACAGGTACAGCCGAGTGAGTTGGTCGCCGTACTCACGGGGGCGGTAACGATACTCGACCGTCATCGGCACCCCGTCCGCCTCGAAGCTGCGCAGCCGCTTGGCCCAGCCGTTCGGCACGGTTTCGGTGCCTTCGATGGTGTAAATGAAGTACTCGCTCAGTCCCTCCTTAATGATTTCCTTGGGCGCCATCTCCGCCGTATCGGCGGCCATTGCACCGACAGCCATTTCCATCGCTGGCGCGGGCGCCGCCATGGCCTTGCGGGCCGCTCTCTGGCGCAGATCGCGATATTCCTCACGCTTGAGCTCGTTGAGCCGGCCGACCGGTACTTTCGCCAACTCGGCGATTTTTTCCACCAGATTGATGGTGCCCACCACGAGCCGCACCTGGGCGTTTTCGTAATCCTCGCCGGATTGATTGCGGACCCGCACGAAGCTTTCCAGTCGTAGATGCCGTTCATCGGGATCGGCGATGGCCAGATAGTCGGCGGCCCAACTGATGCCGGAGGTGAAGTAACTGATTTCGATGGTCGCCTCGCGGTCGGCATCACTATGCACGTTCCAGTACAGAGTTTGCGGTTTGTCGTGCGGGAAGGTGGTGTCGAGCACTTCCAGTCCGGGTTTGGGTTCGCGAAAACGCAGGTTCACCGAGGTCGGGTCGATCAGGGTGTTGGCCCAGGAGAACTGCAAGGGATTGATGCCTTGTTTGAAGGTCACCACCCGGGTTTCCCGCACCAGGGTCAGATCCTCGGAGTTGTAGATGGTCAGTTGCACCGTGCGTCGCTCGGGCACGGTGGCGAGATCGACGTTGCGAGCCGGCAACGTCAGTGGTAGCAACAGCCCGAACAGGCAGAGCAGCACACGCAGGGTCGGATGAGGGGTCATGGCGCTCACCATTCGTTATTCAGGGTCAGCCGTAGGGTGTGGATCTGTTTTTTTTGCCTGGCCGTCGGCGGCACGGGCGGGTAAATCCACATGGAATAGCAGTTGGTCGGCGTCGCTCTTCTCGGGATCGGGTTGACGCAGGGTGCCATCGCCCAGTTGCCATTCCGGGTCGCGGCCGTTGTCGCCGCGAAGGTCATTGCGAATCTGGCGCACGCTTTCGACGATATCCAGCGTAACCGGCGTGTCCTTGAAGTTTTCGATCTCGTATTTCAGCGTCACCTCGTGGCGATACAGATTGCCGGCGATGCGCTGGCGCTCGTTGCGATCCACGGTGCGCCGCACGCCGATGTCGCGGGCTAGGCCCAGATAGAGTTCCCATTCGTCGTCGGGTGGGGTGAAGGCGCCGCGATCCTCGCCGAGAAAAGCACTACCGCCTTGGCCGTCGTCCTGGAAGATGCGCGCCTTGCCTTCCGGCAGCGGTTCCCGACCCAAGGGACCACCGGCGTTCTTGACCACGTAGTGCATCGGCACATTGAGCTTATCTTGAGCCCGATCCAGATAGCCGAATTGCGCGGGGTCGCAGGTGTAGGTTTTGCGCACCGGCACGGCGGCGAAGCGGTCTAGCAGCACTTCCTTGGTTTCGTTCAACCCCAGTGGTTTCTCGAAGCGTTCACCGACGCCCGCCCAGAACCGGGCATCGTCGTAGGCTTCGTTGGCGGCGTTGCCGACCCGCAGGTATTGCGCCAAATTGAGCGTTTTCTCGTCGCGGTCGGCCACGGCGCGGTAGTGGAACTCCTTGCTCAGTCCGCCCAGTACGTAGCTAATCCGCATGCGCGCCGCGCCGGAGGCGCTGGCGGCCACCGACCACACCAGGGCGGTTTCGTTGGGCGGATAGCTGACCGATAGCACCTTGGCATCCAGTGCTTGCGCGTCCGTCGGAGCGAGGATGCGCAGCACTAGGGTGTCGGGATCGATGCGAGTGTTGGCCCAGGAAAAATCCACCTGATTGACGCCCTTGACCAAGGGCACGATGCGCTCTTCCTCGACCAGGGCGATTTGCGGGTGATCGAGCTGGATTTCCACTCGCTCACGTACCGGCAGGGTGGTGAGCTTGATACGGGCCAGCACGTCCGCCGGCGCGGCGCCGAGCAGCAGCAGAAGGCCAAGCGGGTACAGCAACGGGCTTCGATTCATCGGTCGCGACCTCCAAGGGTTGAGCGTATTGGTATAACCATAAACGCTCGCGACCGACTTTTGGGGTTAACGCGGCGCGAGTCGATCACGCGGGTCGGTCGGGGTACGACGCTGTCTGCTTTCAGAATTTCAGAGGGATCGGGTCGATGAGATTGGTTTTCATCGGCTTCGCGCGGTGTCGCCGTGGAGGAATTTCACGCGTCGTCTTCGTCTTCGTCATTTGGGATGGAAACCGAAGAGCTGGGCAGGCCGGCAAAGTAGCGTTCGAGTTTGCGCAAGGCTTCTTCCGGCGTGGTTCCGCCGCCGGCCAGCTTCTCCGCAAAAGCCCTGCCGGGATGTAGGACATCCCAGGATGAGCGGTATTGTGTTGCCCGGCGATTGCCAGGATCTTTGTTACCGAAACCGTCGATCACGATGTTCCAGATGGGCTTGAAGGTTTCGATCAGCATGTTTTCGCCCAAGGGAATCCAGATATCGTCAACCATCAGACAACGATAGTAAAAAATCTTGTAGTTCCAGATTGTTGGCCTGTTCAATGGAGGCGGTATGTTGTCGGAGGCGGTCTCGTAGGGCTGTTCCCTTGCTCGCGTCGGCGGTGATGCCGCCTTTCCGTCCTCCCTTGGGGATGGCCTTGCCCACATAGATCGGTTGCCAAGATTCGCCGTTGCGATTGGGCGTCACGATGGGTTCGTAAGCCGGAAATGGGCCGGTGTAGTAGATTGCATACACGCCGGCGCCTTGGAGTTCGGCGGTCTCGGCCAGCGCGACCACCGCCTGCGCCAGTAATGCTTGGGCGACACTCTTGCCAAGATTGATTTTGTCCAGCGGATTGTATGGCGATGTCTTCACGGTCATGTCGGGCGCTCAAGATGTTTCCTGACATGACTGGCCAGCAATTCGGCCAAGCCAACCGGCACGGCGTTTCCCAGTTGTCGCATGGTTTCCGTCCAGGAGCCATGAAACGCAAAGGTATCGGGGAACATCTGGAGTCGCGCGCTTTCCCGGACGGTCAGGTAGCGCACGGTTCCATCCGGCTTGAGCAGCATGTTTTCCCCGCCGGGCACGCCATGCACACCGGCCTTGAGCGTTTTTTGCCGGCTCGTCGAGTGGACTCCCCGTATGGCCGGGATAACTACGTGCTCCTCCTTGAAAGCGATGATTCAGGTATTTTGCCGCAGTGAGTGGATCAAGTTCTGGATCGGGTAGATCGGATAGAGCATCCCTGATGGTTCGCCATGGCATCAAGATGGGTTTTTCTTTTGATCTTCCAGCCCGTGGAGGGATGGATTTCAGTGTTTCACTCTTGGGATTTGGTATGCCATGCCGCGCCCAATATGCATTGGAATGAGTCTGTTCCCAAGATAACGCTGCTTGGGAGTGCGTAGGTTCGGGAAAAGCCCATTCAATGTCCAGATCCGATCGAAATCCCACAAGAAATACCCGTTCGCGACGTTGTGGAACACCATAGTCGGCGGCATTGAGCACTCTTGTCACTAATCGGTATTGCAGGTCCAGAGAGCTACCGTAAGTGTGATGGCGCTCCAGACGAGTGAGATGATCTGACCAGTCTTCACTCGAACGCTTTGTGATCTCAGGATAAGTCAATTGCAGGCGGATATATTCGAAATAGCTGGCAAATCCGGTTCGTGTCAATCCCTTGACATTTTCGAAAAGAAAAGCGCGTGGTCGAATCTCTCGGACAGCGCGTACGGCTTCGGGGAACATATCCCGGTGATCGCCATGACCACGGTGCTTTCCCCCTAGCGAGAATGGCTGACAAGGTGGTCCGCCGGAAACCAGATCGATACCACCCTCGAAAGGCTGAAAATCAATCTTCCTGACATCTTCTTCGATCAGAGGCCATTGACATATCGGTTTCGTGCCACGACTCTGATTTTCACGAATGGTGTCACAACAGTAACGATTCCATTCAATCACGGCGGCGGTCTCGAAACCCGCGTGACTAACGCCCATGCCCAGGCCACCCGCGCCCGCGAACAGTTCAATGACCTTGACTTTATTCATCTTCCAGAAAGCTCCTGATTTTTTCCGCAAGCTTCGAAATGTCGCGTAGCTCGCATTCCCATAAAACCAACACTCGCCATCCAGCTTCGGTAAGTTTCTTGTGATTTTCAAGATCGCGCAATCGATTGCTTTCCAGTTTGGCGCTCCAAAACTCCAAGCGGGATTTTGGCAGTCTCGCCAACTTACAATTCGAGTCCGAATGGCGATGCCAAAAACAGCCGTGCACGAAAATAACCTTGCGTCGTTTGGAAAAAACCAGATCGGGCTTGCCGGGAAGATTTGCGCGATGCAGGCGATAGCAATAACCCAAGCCATGCACGAGGCGGCGGACCTTCATTTCCGGTTGGGTGTCCTTTCCATGAATCCGGCTCATCCGTTCGCTGCGAGCGGCAGGTGTCAACGTATCCGTTCGCTGGGAAGGCGCAACGGGCACGGTTCGATCGACCCAATAACCAGTCCGAGCGCCTTCGTTCACCGCGTCCTTGCTGGTTTCGCGATCACGCTCGCCCTCAGGCATCTCGTGGCGCTTCTTCGAGGTCGTCGTCGGAGATACTGGCGGCGCCGCCGGCTCGCACCCAGGCGTCCACATCTTCCTTCTTGAACTTCCAGAACCGCCCGACCTTGTAGCCGGGCATCCCCTTGCCGCTCACCCAGGCATACACCGTGTCCTTGCTGACACCCAAGTATTCGGCGATCTCATCGACAGATAACCAACGGTCTTGCATGACGGATTCCAGTAGTAGCGAGTGTGTAGTAAAAATAGTAGTGTTAATTGAAAGGGTTGAATAGGGTTTGAACCGATTAAGATAGATCAAGTAGTATTGATACACGGCTCAGATCCATGAATGCCCTTTTATGAGTCAAAATGGAGTCGAATGTAGCTAACGATTGATAGGCGATCTTCGAAAATTCGGCCAGCCTGGCTGGCATATTCGTTGCCCACGATTTCCATTCCTTTCTCCTCAACAGGTCTCCACTTATGAACCCACAACCTCTGCGGGTCGGCGTCGGCGGTCCAGTCGGTTCCGGCAAGACCGCCCTAGTCGAAGCGCTGTGCAAGGCGCTGCGCGATCGCTATCGAATCGCGGTGGTCACCAACGATATTTACACTTACGAAGACGCTCAGTTCCTCACTCGTGCCCAAGCGCTGGAACCGGAACGGATCGTCGGGGTGGAAACCGGCGGCTGTCCGCACACCGCGATCCGCGAGGACGCCTCGATGAATCTGGCGGCGGTGGCGCAGTTGTGCGAGCGTTTTCCCGATCTGGATCTGGTGCTGGTCGAATCCGGCGGCGACAATTTGAGTGCCACCTTCAGTCCGGAACTGTCGGATCTCACGATCTACGTGATCGACGTGGCCGCCGGCGACAAAATTCCGCGCAAGGGCGGACCTGGCATTACTCGCTCTGACCTGCTGGTGATCAATAAGATCGATCTTGCGCCCTATGTTGGTGCGTCATTGGAGGTCATGGAGCGCGATGCGGGAAAAATGCGCGGCGATAAGCCGTTCGTCTTTACCAATCTCAAGACTCGACAAGGGCTGGAACAGGTGATCGATTTCATCGTCGAGCGAGGGATGCTCGGCGCGGAGCGCGGCCCGGCGGCTTGATTCGCCGCTCTATTCCAAGGGCGGGTGCCCGCGTCGATGATCGAATCGGGCTAGCGCGGTTCTTGGCTTTATTGGCGGCATTGCTCGCTTGTGGTGCCTGCCATTTCTCACGCTATCCCTATGACTGTGCACCCATTCCGTTCTCCGAATGCACCTTTTTGAAACTCAGCCCCATCTTTATGATCGTCTTCGCCCTGCTTTGCCGCAACGAAGCTTCGTCATGCACTATTACAAGGCGTGACCGTTTCGCCCGCAACGTACAATCCAAATCAATCGATTGAATATCATTGATATTGTCGTTTGGCACGGCGTTTGATGAAGCGCTCTCTGGGTCCGCATCCGGGCGGACCGATCAATCACCATATCGAGGGCTACGCATGACAAAGATAATGCCAAAATTATCCCATTGGTTGCTGGCCGGCGCGCTGGCGCTGGGCACCACCTTGGCCCACGCCGCCGATACCATCAAGGTCGGGGTGCTGCATTCGCTGTCGGGGACGATGGCGATCAGCGAAACCACGCTCAAGGACACCGTCCTGATGCTGATCGATGAACAGAACAAGAAGGGTGGTCTGCTCGGCAAGAAACTGGAAGCGGTGGTGGTCGATCCGGCCTCGAACTGGCCGCTGTTCGCCGAAAAAGCGCGCGAGTTGTTGCAAAAGGATAAGGTGGCGGTGGTGTTCGGCTGCTGGACCTCGGTGTCGCGCAAGTCGGTGTTGCCGGTGTTCGAGGAACTGAACGGCATCCTGTTCTATCCGGTGCAATATGAAGGCGAGGAGTCGTCGCGCAACGTGTTCTACACCGGCGCCGCGCCCAACCAGCAGGCCATCCCAGCGGTGGATTACCTGATGAAGGATTTGGGCGTGGAGCGTTGGGTGTTGGCCGGTACCGACTACGTCTACCCGCGTACCACCAACAAGATTCTGGAAGCCTATCTCAAGTCCAAGGGTGTCAAGGAAGAGGACATCATGATCAACTACACGCCGTTCGGCCATTCCGACTGGCAGTCCATCGTCGCTGACATCAAGAAGTTCGGCACCGCCGGTAAGAAGACCGCCGTGGTTTCCACCATCAACGGCGACGCCAACGTGCCGTTCTACAAGGAACTGGGCAACCAAGGTATTTCCGCCACCGACATTCCGGTGGTCGCCTTCTCGGTCGGTGAGGAAGAACTATCCGGCATCGATACCAAGCCGCTGGTCGGCCATCTCGCCGCTTGGAACTACTTCATGAGCATCAAGGACAAGGCCAACGATGCCTTCATCAAGCAGTGGCACACCTTCATCAAGGACAAGAAGCGCGTCACCAACGATCCGATGGAAGCTACCTACATCGGTTTCAACATGTGGGTGAAGGCGGTGGAAAAAGCCAAGAGTACCGATCCCAACAAGGTGATCGATACCATGGTCGGCATCGAGTATCCGAACCTGACCGGTGGCATGGCCAAGATGTTGCCCAACCATCACCTGACTAAGCCGGTGTTCATCGGCGAGATCCAGGCCGACGGTCAGTTCGACGTGGTGTGGAAGACCAAGGGTCTGGTGCCGGGCGACGCCTGGTCCGACTACCTGCCGGGTAGCAAGGACATCACCGCCGACTGGGCTGATCCCAAGATCAAGTGCGGCAACTACAACACCGTCACCAAGAAGTGCTCGGGTCAGAATTACCAGTAATCTCCCCGGCCCCCTCTTGTCGATCTTCACGAATGATCGGGTGGCGCCGGTTCGAATCGCCCGGCGCCATTGCACTCCCTACCTTGGTTAAGGAAGGTAAAAGTCACCCGATCCATTTCCGCAAGCTCGGCGAAGAGGGGATTTCCCTCTCACCCTTCCGATGAGAAGCGCTCCTTATGGTATCCCGCACGTCGTTTCGCGCCGGGCTGACCGGTCTTGCCCTGCTGTTGCTGACGCTTTTCGCGGCATCATCCGTCCGCGCCGCCGATGACGATGCGCTGCGGACTCTCTTGATGCAACTCCGCGAAGCCGATTTCACCGAAAAGGCGACGTTGATTGAAACGCTGGTGAATATGGATCATCCCCGGATCGCCGCAATCCTCGGCGCATTGCCCGAAAGTCGCTTGTACTACCAGGAGGAAGGCGATCGGATGGTGATCGCTCTGGGCGACGATGCCGAGATTGCCATTGAGGATGCCATCACCGGTCAACCCTTGGGGCAAGTGATCAAACGTGACTTGGATCGCGTCCGGGTCAACAATCATTTGCGCAGTCTGATCGAAGACCGCTTGGCCAGTCTGGGCTTGTCCAGCGCCGATCCAGGAAAGCGCCGGGCGGCGGTCGATGCTTTCCTGCGCAATCCCAAACCGGAAGGCGCGGCCCGGCTGAAGGCACGGCTGGAGGTGGAGTCCGACAAGAAAATCCAGGAATTATTGACGGCGGCGTTGGCGCTGGTCGATCTGGCGAGTCCCGACCCTGCCGTGCGTGTACAAGCCGCCAAGGCGCTGGGCGGCTGGACGCAACCGGAAATTCGCGGTCCATTGCTGCGGGTTGCCGCCGAGGATAGCGACGCCACAGTACGCGAGGCGGCAAAAGCCGCGCTGGCCAAGACCGAATTCCGGCTGCAAATGCTGGGTTGGGCGGAAACCCTATTCTTTGGTCTGTCGCTGGGTTCGGTGTTGATTCTGGCGGCCATCGGTCTAGCCGTCACCTTTGGGGTGATGGGCGTGATCAACATGGCGCACGGCGAGTTGATGATGCTCGGCGCTTACACGACTTGGTTGACGCAGCAGTATCTGCCGGTCAACTGGTCGCTGCCGGTGGCCGTGCCGCTGGCCTTTCTCGTGGCTGCATTGGTCGGTATCGCCATCGAGCGCAGCGTGATCCGTTTTCTCTACGGCCGGCCGCTGGAAACCTTGTTGGCCACCTTCGGCATCAGCCTGATCCTGCAACAACTGGTGCGTTCGATTTTCTCTCCACTGAACCGCTCGGTGGCGACCCCGGACTGGATGAGCGGCACGATCCTACTCGGTCCGCTGGAGGTTACGCTCAATCGCCTGGTGATCATCGGCTTTTGCATCGCGGTGTTTGCCCTGCTGTGGCTGGCCCTGCAACGCACTCGGCTGGGCTTGGAGGTGCGGGCGGTGGCGCAGAATCGGGCGATGGCGAAGGCGATGGGCGTCCGTTCGGCGCGGGTGGACGCGCTGACCTTCGGCCTGGGTAGCGGCATCGCCGGTGTGGCCGGGGTCGCGTTGTCGCAACTGACCAATGTCGGGCCCAACCTGGGGCAGAATTACATCGTGGACTCGTTCATGGTGGTGGTGTTTGGCGGGGTCGGTAACCTGTGGGGCACGATGGTGGCCGGGCTGTCGCTGGGTGTCGCCAATAAACTGCTGGAACCCTGGTCCGGCGCGGTATTGGCCAAGATCCTGGTGCTGGTGTTCCTGATCCTGTTCATTCAAAAACGCCCACGCGGACTGTTCCCGCAGCGCGGGCGGGCGGCGGAGGTTTGAACTCATGCGTTTCCCTCCCTGGCTACTCTCCGATCGTGCCGGACTGGTGTTGCTGGCCGTGCTGGCTATCCTCGGCATCGGCGTTCCGGTGCTCAATCTGCTGGTTCCACCCGATCACCCTCTGCATCTGACCGCCTATACCGTTACCCTGCTTGGCAAATACCTCTGCTACGCGCTGTTGGCGGTGTCCATCGATCTGGTGTGGGGCTACATGGGCATCCTGAGTCTGGGCCACGCCGCTTTCTTCGCCTTGGGCGGCTACTGTTTCGGCATGTATTTGATGCGCCAGATCGGGACTCGCGGAGTTTACGGCGATCCCGTGTTGCCCGATTTCATGGTGTTCCTGAACTGGTCGAAGCTGCCTTGGTATTGGCATGGCTTCGACAATTTCGGGTTTGCGGCGCTGATGGTGCTGGTCGTGCCCGGCCTGCTGGCGTTCGTGTTTGGCTGGTTTGCCTTCCGCTCGCGGGTGTCGGGCGTCTACCTGTCGATCATCACTCAGGCGCTGACCTACGCCCTGATGCTGGCCTTCTTTCGCAACGAGATGGGCTTCGGCGGCAACAACGGCCTGACCGATTTCAAGGATGTGCTCGGCTTCCCGCTGCATGCCGATGGAACCCGTATCGTGTTGTTCGTGCTGTCCGCCCTGGCGCTGGCTGGTGGTTATCTTTTGTGCCGCTGGTTGGTCTCGACCCGGATGGGCCGGGTGCTGGTGGCGATCCGCGACAGCGAGGATCGCGCCCGCTTTCTCGGCTACCGGGTGGAACGAGTCAAGGCGCTGGTGTTCACCTTGTCGGCGATGTTGGCCGCAGTGGCCGGGGCGCTGTACGTGCCACAGGTCGGCATCATCAATCCTGGCGAATTCGCGCCGCTGAATTCCATCGAGGCAGTGATCTGGGTGGCGGTCGGCGGGCGCGGCACGCTGGTTGGCGCGGTGATCGGCGCGGTGCTGGTCAACTACGCCAAGACCTGGTTGACCGGTGCCTTGCCGGAAGTCTGGTTGTTCGCCTTGGGTGGATTGTTCGTGGCGGTCACCGTGTTGTTGCCCTACGGTTTGATCGGCCTGTTGCGGCGACGGGAGAAAGCGGCATGAGCGAACTGATCTCGGAATTGGATGCGGTCGGTCTGCATACGCCGGTCGAGCCGGTCGATGCCACCCATGGCATCCTGCTGTATCTGGAAGAGGTCAGCGTCAGTTTCGACGGCTTCAAGGCCATCGATAAGCTGTCGCTGTATATCGGCGATGGCGAACTGCGCTGCATCATCGGTCCCAACGGTGCCGGCAAGACCACCATGATGGACATCATCACCGGCAAGACCAAGCCGGACAGCGGGCGGGTATTTTTCGGCCAGACCATCGATCTGCTCAAGCTGGACGAGCCGGCCATCGCCCGGATTGGCATCGGCCGCAAGTTCCAGAAACCGACCGTGATCGAACCGCTGACCGTGCTGGAAAACCTGGAACTGGCGATGTCGGGCGCCAAGCGGTTGCGCGGGTTACTGTCCACCCGACTGAGTGGCGAGGAACGCGACCGCATCGGCGCGGTGTTGGAGCGGGTCGGCCTGTCCGAGCACGGCGGGCGCCGGGCCGGCATTCTGGCGCACGGCCAGAAGCAGTGGCTGGAAATCGGCATGCTGCTGATGCAGGAGCCGCGCCTGCTGCTGGTGGACGAGCCGGTGGCCGGCATGACCCCGGCGGAAATGGAGCGCACCGCCGAATTGCTGCGCTCGCTGGCCGGCGCGCACTCGGTGGTGGTGGTCGAGCACGATATGGGTTTCGTGCGCTCCATCGCCGATCAGGTGACCGTGCTGCATCAGGGGCGAGTGCTGGCGGAAGGTCGGCTGGACGAGTTGCAGGTCGACCCCACGGTCATCGAAGTCTATTTGGGAGCCGGCGATGCTTACCATTGAAGGTCTGAACCAGTATTACGGCGAATCGCGACACGCTGTGGGATCTGGGGCTGGAGGTGCCGGAAGGCGCGGTGATCAGCCTGATGGGCCGCAACGGCGTGGGTAAGACTACTTTGCTGAAGTGCCTGATGGGTCTGCTGCCGATCCGCTCCGGCACGATCACTTTCGCCGGCGAGGATCTGAGTCGTCTACCGGCGGAGCGGCGGGCGCCGCTCGGCATCGGCTACGTACCGCAGGGCCGGCAGATCTTTCCGCTGCTGACCGTGGAAGAAAATCTGAAAATCGGTTTGGCGGCCAATCCCCGGCGCTTACGACAGGTGCCGGAATTGATCTTCGAACTGTTTCCGGTGCTCAAGACCATGCTCAAGCGCCGCGGCGGCGATCTGTCCGGCGGGCAGCAGCAGCAACTGGCCATCGGTCGCGCCCTGGTGCTGGAGCCGCGTCTGTTGATCCTTGATGAGCCGACCGAAGGTATTCAGCCCAACGTGGTGCGCGAGATTGGCCGGGTCATTCGCCGGCTGAATCAGGAACAGATCGACCGAACCCGCGAGCAGGCCGCCATCGTTCAGGAGATCAATGTGGCGGTGCAGCGCTTGAATCGGGAGTTGGGGATGACCGTGCTGCTGGTCGAGCAGAAGCTGCCGTTCGCCCGTTGGGTCGCCCAGCAGTTTTGTATCGTCGACAAGGGCCGGGCGGTGGCCACCGGAGCGATTGCCGATTTAAACGACGATCTGGTGCGGCAGTATTTGACGGTATAACGGGATTCAGTCGGCGGCATAAGCCAGCGATAGCGCGCCAGGGCCGACGCTGGCGCCGCCGACCGCGCTCATGGTGGACACCATGACTTCGATACCCCACTGGTGGGCGTACCGTTCGAATTCGACGAAGCAGGGCTTCTGCCTGAGTACTTGCGGGTCGCCGGCGTAACTGATCGCCACCAACGGGGTTCGCAGGCCCAATTCGACCGTTTTCCGAGCATGATCGAGCAGCTTCGGCAACGCTTTGTCAAAACCGCGCCCCTTGAACGCCAGTTCAATTTCACCATCGAAAAAGCGGGCAACCGGCTGGTTGCCGAGCAGCCCATCCAGGTGGGACTCCGGAAACGTCATGCGCATTTCCTCATTATCCTTTGCCCAGTTGCGCGCGTAGGCCAAGTCTCCGGGCAGAATGTAGCAGCGCACGTACCGCCGGAACTCCTCGATCCGTCGGCGCAATTCGTTGAAGGCCAAATCCTGATCCCGGAGCAGCCGAATCGCCGCATCGGCCAGCACCGCCTCACCGGCGAAAACGGTTCTACTGTCGAGCACGTTCAGATGGAACGGCGTCAGCAATCCGGCCAGCCGGCGCTTTTCGCGGTAGCCGCGCAGGGTGGCGAAATAGGCTTCGGTCGCGTTTTGAAACAAGGCGCTGAGGGTTTGCGAGAGGGTGATCAGAACCGCCCGGTCGTACTCGACGACCCAACGATCCAGAAACAGCGCGGCGATGGCGTCGGCTGGACAAGGTTCGTTTGTCGCCTTCAGATCCGGCGACGCGGCGTAACGGTGAAAAAAAAGCCAGACTCAGGTTGATATCCCGGGTATCGGAAAACACCTGATCGCCCAGGAGCAATTTATTGGGCAACACCTTTAAACGATGTTGTTGCACGTAAGCATCCGGCAGATCGCAGGTTGCGTCGATCACTACCACGGTTTTCACGCCGACACAACTCCAGAGCCGCGCTTGCGGTCCGTTTGGCGGGCATCCGGCGGCCGGACGAGGGGGTCAGTCCGCATGGGGGTTGTTGTAGAGCGCTTCGAACCGGCAGCCATAACCGAACCGCCCATCCTTCTTGGTGGGGTCGACGCGCACGATGGTGGCCGTTGCCTCCAGTTCGATCTCCGCCAGTTCGTCCGAGTGGATGAAGAGGTATAGTGTCGTTCCGACCGGTAGTTCCTGCTCGGCCCACAACAAGATTCCCCCCCCCGCCGAAATTGCCCATCGTGCCCTCGTGCAACAGGTCGGCGCCGGCAACCTTGTACTGGATTGCGGCGTTGACTTCGGTGCGGGCAAACTGCCGCTTTTCGACACAACCAGGCATGAGCGCACTCCGAAATGGATTTTGGGAAAGCCGGGGCGATGTCTGGGGTGTGCCCTATCACACCTCCGCAAAGTCGGTTAAACTGCCACAAAATTATCGCACCAACCGTTTGGCAAGCCAAGGCGCGGATATCCCCATCGACTCTCCGCACGATGAGACACCGATCCATGCGCAACCAGGAACTTTTTAACCAGCTTGAAGACAGCCGTTCTTTCGCCGCCGGCCAAGCCATCTTCCGGGAGGGGGAGCCGGGTGATAACCTCTATATCGTGGCGGAAGGCGAGGTCGACATCCTGATGAATGGCGGCCATATTCTGGAAACCGTTGGCCCTGGCGGCATTCTCGGAGAACTCGCGCTGGTCGATGACAAACCCCGCAGCGCCACAGCCGTCGCCCGCACCGACTGCGTGCTGGCACCTGTCAGCCGGGCGCACTTTCTGGCTCTGGTGCGGCTGACGCCTTCCTTTGCCATCCAAGTCATGCGGGTTATGGCCGAACGGTTGCGTCGTACCACCAACCAACTCCGCGACTGATCGCGCGGTCAGGCGCCGGCCCGGCTGTTCGGTGCGGACCGGGTTGTCCATGCGCTTGAAAACGCTTTTTCGCATGACACACCGCACGATGCCTGCGGCCTTTCGTGCCAGCCGCGCACCGAAGCCGCTCCGGCCATGGCCGCACGACCGGCAAGCGGGATCGCAGTAGCCTCCTCCGTGGGAATTTGCATGCCTGAAGCTTCTGTCGCCTATCAAGAGGATTCGAATCTGGCCGACAACAGCCCGCTGCTGGGTGACTACCCGGTCGCCGAGTCCGGCTACGACGAAATGTTCGCGGCACCCGGCCTGTTGCGCCCTCATTGGGGCGATATGGCGCGGGCCTTGGAGGGGATCGGTGGCGTGGAGCTGGAGCGCCAGCAGTCCGAAATCCAACGTCTGCTGCAATCGGACGGGGTGACCTACAATACCTACAACGATCCGCGCGGTTCGTTGCGGCATTGGCTGGTCGACCCCATTCCGTTGCTGATGACCGGCGAGGAATGGAACGTGTTGGCAGCCGGGTTGGAGCAGCGTTCGCGGCTGTTGAACGCCCTGCTGGCCGATCTTTACGGCCGACGATTGGCGATTCGTCAGGGGTGGCTACCGCCGGAGTTGATCTATGCTCACCCTGGCTTTTTGCCGTCCTGCCATCAATCGCTGCCGCCGGGTTGCCGCTGGCTGACCTTTCACGGTGTGGACCTGGCCCGCGGGCCGGACGGCACGTTTCGGATCCACGGCGACCGTGCCCAATCGCCGTCCGGCGCCGGCTATACGCTGGAAAACCGGGTCATTCTGGCGCGGGCCCTGCCGATGCTGTACCGCGACGCGCCCTTGCGCCGGCTGGCCAGTTTTCTGGAAACCGAGCGAGCCACGCTGGCGGGCATGGCGCGCCACAACCCCGACAGCCCGCATGTCGTACTGCTGACGCCCGGTCCCAACAGCCCGGTCTATTTCGAACATGCCTATTTGGCCAACTATCTGTCGCTCAGCTTGGTCGAGGGCGAGGATCTGGTGGTGCGCGACGGCCGAGTCTGGCTGAAAACCCTCGGTGGGTTGCGGCCGGTGGATGTGATCCTGCGGCGGGTATCGGACGTTTTCTGCGACCCACTGGAGCTGCGCGGCGATTCCCTGTTGGGCATCCCCGGACTGCTACAAGCAGTGCGCGGCGGTCATGTCGCGCTGGCCAATGCCCTCGGTAGCGGCCTCATCGAAAACCCTGGACTGGCCGCTTTCCTGCCGATGCTGTGCCGGCATCTGCTGGGCGAGGATCTCAAACTGCCATCCTCGGCCACCTGGTGGTGCGGCGACCCGGCCGAACGCGGTTACGTATTGGCGAATCTGGACCGCCTGGTGGTGCGCTCGATCCTGGCGGACGGGCCGTGCTGGGACGGCAGTCAGCTCGACGCAGCGGCCCGCGCGGAGCTGGTCGGGCGAATTCACGCCAACCCCTATCGCTTTGTCGGTCAGGAGCCGCTGCCGCTGTCCACCGCGCCGGTGCTGGAAGAGGGCCGACTGACGCCGCGACCGGTGATCCTGCGCGGTTTCGTGGTCGCCGACGGCGACGGTTATCGCGTCATGCCCGGCGGATTGGCCCGAGTCTCGTCCGGCCTGGATACGCTGCAAGCTTCGCTGCAAAACGGCGGTATCAGCAAGGACTGGTGGGTGCTGGCGCCGACGCCTCAGCGTCATGTCAGCTTGTTGAGGCAGTCCTACGGCCCGATCGTGGTGACTCGCGATGGCAGCGATCTGCCCAGCCGGGTTGCCGATGACCTGTACTGGATGGGGCGCTACCTCGAACGGCTCGACAGCACCGCGCGGTTGCTGCGCGAAGCATTCGGGCGGCTGCTGGAATGGGAGCAGGACAATACCGACGAGCGCTGTTTGGACGACCTGCTCGACGCCCTGGAGATCCCGGTGCCGCCGGTGGCGGAATCGCCGCGCGCGCGGTTCTTCACACTGCGCCAGGAACTACTCGACCTGATCGCCGATTCGGAGCACCCCAGCAGCATGCAGGCGCTGTTCGATGGCTTGCTGCGAACCGGCCGCGCGGTACGCAACCATCTGGGCGACGATAGTTGGCGCTTGTTGAATCGTTTGCAGCAAAGCATCCAGGAGCCGCCCAAAAGCTTGGGTGCCCGCCAAGCGCGGGAGCTGCTGGAAGAAGATCTGATGCTGATGGCGGCGTTTTCCGGGCTCAGCAATGAAACCATGCCTCATCATCAAGGTTGGCTGTTCTTCGACATCGGCCGCCATCTGGAGCGAGTGCTGCATACCTTGGATCTGTTCAAGCTGGCGTTCATCACCGCCCGCAATCCAGGACTGCCGCTGTGGGAGGTCGTGCTCACCTTGACCGATAACCTGACCGCCTATCGCCGTCGCTATCGTTCCGCGCTGCATCCGACCGCGATCATCGACCTCCTGTTGTTCGATGAAGACAACCCCCGGTCGGTTGGCTATCAGTTGCGACGGCTGCAACGCAACATCGGTCGGCTGCACCGGTCGGTCAGCTCCACCTACCGCAACGCCGAGGAACGCTTGATTCTGGAAGCCTTCACCACCTTGCAGCTTGCCGATATCGAAGCCTTGGCCACGTTGTCCCACGACAGCACCCGCTCCAGCACCGAGCTGAGCCGCTTGCTGGACGCGCTGCACACACCATTGTCGAACCTGTCCGACGCCCTGACCCACAGCCATTTCAGCCACGCCGAAGTTCCCCGACAACTGATCACCATGCAGCCGTGAAGTACACCATCACTCATCGTACGCTCTACCATTACAGCAGTGGTGTCGCCCTGTGTCACAACCAGGCGTGGTTGCTGCCACGGGAAGCGAGCTGGCAGCGTTGCCGTCCCAGCCGCATCACCATCCAGCCGCGACCGGCGTTGTCCGTCGAGCGGCAGGATTTTTTCGGCAATCGGGTGCTGTATTTTGCGATCCAGGACATTCATCAGCGTCTTGAAGTCACTCTTGCCACCGAGGTCCAGGTACTGGATGCGCGGCCATTCGGTCCGTCCAGCCCATCCATGGCCTGGGAACAGGCTGGCAAGATGCTGCGGGAAGATCCGGACCCCGAAATCATCGAGGCCCGGTTGTTCGTGCTGGATTCGCCGTTCGTGGGCTTGCATCCAAGCTTTCGCGCATACGCCGAACCCAGCTTTCCACCGGGGCGGCCGCTGTTGAACGCCGTGGCGGATCTGAACCGGCGCATCAATCGGGAATTTACTTACGACCCGCACTTCACGACAACGGCGACTCCGTTGGGTGAAGTCCTGAGCGAGCGACGCGGAGTCTGCCAGGATTTTGCCCATCTGGGGATCGCCTGCCTGCGGGCGCTGGGTTTGGCGGCGCGCTACGTCAGCGGCTATTTGGAAACCATACCGCCACCGGGTCAGCCGCGGCTAGTCGGCGCCGATGCATCGCACGCTTGGCTGGCGGTCTACGTTCCGGGCACCGGCTGGGCGGAGTTCGATCCGACCAACGACTGCATGCCGGGAGAACGGCACGTCACCTTGGCCTGGGGTCGGGATTACGGCGATGTCGCGCCGCTCACCGGGGTGATGACCGGCGGCGGCTCGCACTCGCTGGAAGTGTCGGTGGACGTGGAGCCGCATGCGGAGCCGGTATCGAAAGGCGGACAAGGATAGGCGAATTCCGTCAAATCCGCACCGCCAGCACGTCGCAGGGCGCACCGTGCAGCACGGCGTTGGCGGTCGATCCCAGCAGCAGCGCCAAACCGTGGCGTCCGTGGCTACCCACCACGATCAGGTCGACGCCGTGCGCCCGAGCGGCGTCGAGAATCCCTTCCTTGGTGGAAGGAGCGCTGACCACCCATTGTTCGGCATCTTCCGTTCCCAGGCGGTGCGCCATTTCGTCGAGCGTCTTCCGTGCCTCTCCCAACAGCGCCTCGTCGGGTAAATCCGGCAATACCGGCAGCAGTTCGTAGCCGCCGCCCAGGCTGATATTCACATCCTCGATCACATGGATCAGGCTCAGTCGCGCGCCATACTTGTGGGCGATGTCCTTGGCGCGCTCGCCGACCCGCAATGCTTCGTCGGCAAAGTCGGCGGCAAATAAAATGTGTTGGTAAGCCATCTCGCTTTCTCCCGAGTCATTCACCCAATGGATTCGAACCGGTATGCCACGCGGACCCGATGGTGGAACCTGGATTTCATTGCGCCATCGCATCCAACAGTGCTCGCAGAAACTCGTGGGTTTGCTGACGGGCCGGGTCATTCGGCGGCAGCCGTTCCCATGCCTCGCGCAGGGCGCCCACCCCAAGCCGCACCTGCACCAGACCGAGATTATGCAGGGTCCGCGCATCGTCGCGGCGACGTAGCGCCTCCCGGTAGGCGCGCTCCGCCATATCCAGTCGTCCCTGTTCGGCGTAGAGATTGCCCAACTGGAACCAGGGTCCGGCATCTTGTGGTTGCAGGCGGGCCAATTGCAGATAATACCCTTCCGCCACGTCCCAGCGCCCGGTTGCGTAGGCTTGCCGCGCGCGTTCCTCGATGAAATCCGCACTCGGCGACGGCGCGGGTGGCGCGTTCGACGGCACCGCCCGATCGTCTGGCGAGCGCGACACAGGGGCTTCCAGGCTGGTTGATGTGCCTTGCATGGTGGCGCAACCGGCCAAAACCATGCAGTAGGCCACGATCAACGCAATCCGGCATGGCATTTGGGCGAACCTCTCTGGCGAGCGGCGTATTAGGAACGATTTTGTGGAACGAGCCGCGTGTTCCCAAGTCTTATTGGAAATTCTTCGCCAGTCAAAAACTCCATGTCCCATCGTTTGCTTCCCCTGATCTTGAGTCTGTCGCTGAGCGCTTCATTGGCGTCGGCGGGCGCGCAATCCATCCTGTTGCCGGATATGGGCGATCCCTCGCGGATCTATTTCGGTGCCGACGACGAGCAGCAAATGGGTCTGCAAATCATGCGGCAGCTTCGCGCGCGCGGGGCGGTGCTGGACGATGTGCAGTTGAACGAGTACCTCGATTCCGTGGGTCAGAGCATCGTGACCTACGCCGATCAGAACGGCGTGCCGTTCACGTTTTTCCTGGTCCGCGACCCCGGCATCAATGCGTTTGCCCTGCCTCACAATTTCATCGGCATCAATACCGGCTTGTTGTTGGCCACGCAACGGGAGGACGAACTGGCGGGGGTCATCGCCCACGAAATCGCTCACGTCTCGCAGAAGCATATCGTTCGCGCCATTGCCGACATGAAGCGGCTGACATTACCCTTGGCGGCGGCGATGGTGGCCTCGGCGGCGCTGGCGGCGGCCAGTGGCCAAGCCGGTCAAGCGGCCATGGTGGGGACCATGGCGGCCAGCGCCCAGCATCAGATCAGCTTCACTCGCGCCAACGAACAGGAAGCGGACCGCATCGGCATGCAACTGCTGGCCAAGGCCGGTTTCGATCCTCGGGGCATGAGCGATTTCTTTACCAAACTGGAGCGCATGTCCAGCGGCGAGGCTCGCAACCAAGTTCCCGAAATGTTGCTGACGCACCCACGCCCGGAGAATCGCGTCGCCGATACCCAGGATCGAATCGAGATCCCACCGCTGCGGCGCGTCACTCCCCGCGATCGCCAAGCCTACGCGCTCGCCAAGGCTCGGGCACAGGTGCTGGCGACCGAGGATACCCATACTCTTATCAGGGAGTTGGAAACCCTGCTGGCCAGGGGCGATGCATCCGACCAAACCGCCACGCGCTATGCCTACGCGCTGGCCCTGCGTCAGGCTGGCCGTTATGACGAGGCCCGACAACAGGTGGCACGCCTGGTCAGCGGCGATCCCGATCGGCTGGCCTTCCGCATCGAGGCGGCGGAAATCGCGCTGGCCCAGGGCGATCGGCAACAAGCCTGGCGACTGTTCGAGGAGGCCCGCAAGCTCTATCCAGATGATTTTACCCTGGCCATGCACTACGGTCGCGCGCTGGCCACTCAGGGCGATTCGAAGTTGGCGATGCGTTTGCTGCAACCACACCTGCGCCGTCACCCCAACGATCCCCTGCTGTATGCAAGCTACGCCCAAGCGGCGCAGCGGGCGGGCGACATGGCGGCGACCTATGCCACCATGGCGGAATATCATTATCTGAACGGCGAATTGCTGCCCGCCATCGAGCAATTGGAACTCGGTCTTCGGAATCCCGGCCTGTCGCCGAACCGGGAAGCCCAGTTGCGCGCCCGGCTCAAGCAGTTCAAGGCGGAAGCCATCGCCCTGGATTTACCGATCCCCAAACGGGCTTCGCCCTGAATTGCGGCATGCCGGCAAGTAGCCCGGCCCATGTTACGCCCTGCACCGATCCGATTGACCCACTATACTTAGGTAATATCGACTGACACCATCATCCGAAAAATTTTTTCCTGACCATGACCGATCAAAATTCCACCGCCGAACCAGGCCTGTTCGATGTCGAATTGCTGCTCAAGCAGGCTCGCGCTTATCTGGCGTTCGGCGAGCAAATCCGTCAGTTCGCCGAACAGTCCCCCGACGCCGGCGCTCAGCCGCCCGACTGGGACACTACGCTGCGCCAGCATTTCGACCGATTCAAGGCGGCGGTCGCCCAATCGACCGAGGATTCGAACGCTGATCCCGATCTGGCCCGTCTGTGGACGCTGACCCTGGAAAGCTGGCAACAAGCCGCCTCGTCCTTGGGTGTTTCCGCCATCGCTCCTCGCGCCGACCAGAGTGCCGATGGCTGGCGGGCCTACCAGCAGGTCCAGGGCGAATATCTCGAATTATTGCGGCAGTCGGCGGTGGCTGCGCTGGATCTCATGGAACAACGACTGCGCGAACGCGCGGCTGCCGGCACGGTTGCCGACAGCCTACGCGAGTTGTTCAACTTGTGGGTGGATTGCAACGAAGAAACCTACGGCCGAATGCTGCGTGGCGCCGAGTACAGCGAACTCAGCGGCCGTCTGCTGAACGCTTTGTTGGGCTGTTGCGCGCGCGGAGAACCTGCTTCATGATCGGTCTGACATCCGAACGGATTACCGAGGAACTTCGGTCCTTCAGCGCCAAGCTGGCTCAGGGTGGCCAGACCCTGCGCGATTTGGGCGAGATCGAGACCGGCGTATCCCCTCGGGAGGCGGTCTATCAGGAAGACAAGTTGACGTTGTATCGCTATCAGCCTCGGGTGGCGCAACCGCATCCGGTGCCGTTGCTCATCGTCTACGCCCTGGTCAACCGCCCCTATATGATGGATTTGCAGGAAGACCGTTCCATGATTCGCGGTTTGTTGGATGCTGGTCTGGATGTCTACCTGATCGATTGGGGCTATCCGGACGCCGCCGACCGCGAATTGAGCCTGACGGATTATATCCACCGCTATATCGACCATTGCGTGGATGCCCTGCGCGAGCGTTGCGGGCAGGATGCGATCAACCTGCTGGGAGTATGCCAGGGTGGCACCCTCAGCCTGTGCTTTTCGTCGCTCTATCCGGAGAAGATTCGCAACCTCGTCACCATGGTGACGCCGGTGGATTTCCATACGCCGGACAATCTGTTGACTCACCTGATTCGGCATGTGAACGTGGATTTGCTGGTGGATACCCTCGGCAACCTGCCGGGCCAGTTGCTGAATTTCACCTTTCTGTCGCTCAGCCCGTTTCGGCTAGCCGGGCAGAAGTACGTGGATTTGACCGATATCCTCGACGATGCCCAGGCACTGCGAAATTTTCTGCGGATGGAAAAATGGATTTTCGATAGCCCGGACCAAGCCGGCGCGGCGTTCCGCCAGTTTGCCAAGGATTTCTTTCAACAGAACAAGCTGATCAAGGGCGAAGTGAATATCGGCGACCGGCGAGTGAATCTGGGGAACATCGTCATGCCGGTGCTGAATGTGTATGCCGCTCAGGACCACCTGGTGCCGCCCGCCGCTTCCAAGGCCTTGGCGGAATGCTGTGGCAGTCGGGATTACACGGAGTTTTCCTTCCAGGGTGGCCACATCGGCATTTACGTCAGCGGCCGTGCCCAACGCGAAGTACCGCCGGCTGTCGCGGCGTGGTTGCTGGCCCGTTAGAGGAACTCCGCCAGTCACGTACGGCGTTCGATTCGGAAGGAAGATCAGTCTTTGTGGTCTTTCCGCGCTTTCCTGGGCTTTTCTTGCGCGCTGGTTGTTGCAGCCGAGCTGTCGGCTTGGGCGACTTGCTGGGAGAGGGGAGCCAATTCGCTGACCGTTTCCGGCGGGATATAGGGTTTCTGGAATCGATCGTTGACGCTTTTCCACAACGAGAGGTTGTGTTCCACCAGCTCGGTGATCATCGCCAGCGGATTCTTGCCGATAAGTGTGCGCATCTGTTCCCGAAACAGGTGCTGCTGGTCCACGAACGCCTGCAAGCTTTTCTCCAGATAATTGCCCATCATGCCTTGCAGGGTGTCGCCGTAGAAGCGGATGATGTGCGCCAGTACTTCCGCGGTAAAAATCGGATTGCCCTGCTCTTCCTGTTCGCTGATGATCTGCAACAGAATCCCGCGCGTGATGTCGCTATTGGTGCGAGCGTCGATGACATGGAACTCGGCGCGTTCCAGCACCAGTTGCTTGACATCCTCAAGGGTGATGTAGCTGCTGATAGCCGTATCGTAGAGCCGACGATTCGGGTATTTTTTGATGGTGCGGAGTTCGCTCATGGCGGGCATATAAAAAAAAGCGGCGCGGCGCCGGCCGGAAGGCAAGCGCCGCGCGGTTCAGGGCTCAGCGGAAGTAGAGACCGCCGTTAACGGTGACGTCTTCGCCGGTCAGGAAACCGCCGTCTTCGGCCGTCATGAACGCGACGGTACGGCCGATTTCGGAAGGTTCGCCCAGACGGCCGACTGGAATGGTCTTGACGATGGACGCCAGCACATCTTCCCGGATGGCCCGCACCATTTCGGTGCCGATGTAACCGGGCGAGATCGAGTTGACGGTAACGCCTTTCTTGGCGCATTCCTGAGCCAATGACTTGGTGAAGCCGTAGACCGCCGCCTTGGTCGCCGAATAGTTGGTCTGGCCGGCTTGGCCCTTGATGCCGTTCACCGACGAGATGTTGACGATGCGGCCCCAGCCCCGTTCCACCATCTTCCCGTAGACCTGCTTGGTCATGTTGAACATGCTGTTCAGGTTGGTGTTGATGACGGCGATCCACTGTTCCGGGGTCATCTTGTGGAACATGGCGTCGCGGGTGATGCCGGCGTTGTTGACCAGAATTTCGATCGGGCCGACTTCCGCCTCGATCTTCTTGCAGGTTTCGGCACAGGAATCGAAATCGGTGACATCGGCCAGATAGACTGGAATGTCGAGGCCTTCGGCCTTGCGATCGGCCTTCCATTTGTCCACGGCTTCCTGGCTGAGGCCGTTGTAGTCGACCGCGACGGCGCGACGACCTTGCTCGATCAGTGCCTTGCACATGGCCGTGCCCAGACCACCGATACCACCAGTAACGACTGCGACTCGAGACATTAGAGACTTCTCCTCGGATTTTTGGTTGGAATCAATCGCGTTCGACGGCCAGGGCAACACCCTGGCCGCCACCGATGCACAGGGTCGCGAGACCCTTCTTAGCGTCACGGCGGACCATTTCGTGCAGCAAGCTCACCAGAATGCGGCAGCCGGAAGCGCCGATCGGATGGCCCAGCGCGATGGCGCCGCCGTTGACATTCACTTTGCTGGTGTCCCAGCCCATTTCGCGGTTGACGGAGATCGCCTGAGCCGCGAATGCTTCGTTGGATTCGATCAAGTCGAGCTGATCCACCGTCCAGCCGGCCTTGCTCAGGCAAGCGCGGGATGCCGGAATCGGACCCGTACCCATGATTTTCGGATCGACGCCGGCCTTGGCGTAAGCGGCGATGCGCGCCAGTGGCGTAAGACCGAGGTCACGGGCGGCGCTGGCGGTCATGACCACGACGGCGGCCGCGCCATCGTTGATGCCGGAGGCGTTGCCGGCGGTGACGCTGCCGTCCTGTTTGAACGCCGGCCGCAGCTTGGCCAAGCCGGCGGCGGTGGTTCCCGCGCGTGGGAACTCATCGGTATCGAACACGATCGGTGCGCCCTTGCGCTGCGGAATCTCGATCGGCACGATTTCATCCTTGAACTTGCCGTCGCGAATCGCGGCGGCGGCTTTGTCTTGGGAGGCGGCGGAAAAAGCGTCCTGCTCCTCGCGGGAGATGTCCCATTGGGCGGCGATGTTCTCGGCCGTGATCCCCATGTGGTAGTGGTTGATGGCGCAGTGCAGTCCCTCGTTCAGCATCGAGTCCATCAGCTTGGCATCGCCCATGGTGGTGCCGCGACGCGACCCGAGCAGAAGGTGCGGGGACAGACTCATGCTTTCTTGACCACCGGCGATCACGATTCGGTTGTCGCCGTCGCGGATGGACTGATAGGCCAGATGCACGGCTTTCAGGCCACTACCGCAGACCTTGTTGATGTTCAGGCAGGGCACTTCGATGGGTAGTCCGGCGTTCAGCGCCGCAGTGCGGGCCGGGTTTTGGCCGGTGCCGGCGGTCAGCACCTGGCCAAGGATCACTTCGTCGATTTGTTCTGGCTTGATCCCGGTTTTCCCGAGCAGACCCTGGATAATCTTGGCACCCAGAATGTTGGCTGGGATCGTCGATAGTGATCCCATGAAGTTGCCGATTGCGGTCCTGGCGGCGGCGGCGATGACCACATCTTCCATCGAGTTAACCTCCGGATAGCCCTATTTATATTGGAAATCGCCATGCGTTGGCGAGAGACGACTTGCGCCGTGCACCAACAACAGCATCATACCGATGCAAAAAATAAAGAAGTAGTGAGAGGAGCGTCCAAAGCTGTAATGATGCGGGTTGCGGCCGGCGACAATGGCAGGAATCCTATTCTCGACTGATTTGAGCGCAACATATTGGCGCTTGCCATAATTCTTGTCAACCGATTCTGGCATTGCAGCATCGCGCGATTGTGCGGTATGGCATCGGTCCCCAGTGTTTCAAGGCGAGCTGGATCGAGGAGTAGTGGGCGGTAGTTCGAAATGCACCAGTAGGGTTGCCTGCCAAGCACTACAGTTGTCGTCGCTGATTATGAAGAACCGTCGATCCCGATAGCGGGTCAGGCCTTCGAAGTTGTCCAGCAGCCAGCCTTGGCTGCTGTCGAGGACAGCCACATCGGCCACCGGTAACGGCGTTTCTCCTCCCATTGGCGGCAGCTCGGTGCGGCGCAGGCTGATGATTAGAGGCCGCAGGGGGGCGACGAAAGCGCGTTCCAGCGTCAGCAGACCGCCGTCGGGCAGCGCTTCCATGGCGACCAGGGCGCTGCCGGGCGCGGACCCAAGCGGGTAACTCCAGAATCGGCCATCGCTGGCGAAGAGGCGGATCCGGCCGACTGGGTCGTCGCGCAATGGTGCCTCGGTTCCGGTCAGCACGCCCCAGCGCGGATCGATGGTCACCGCTTCCAGCGCCTGGTTGGTGTCGCGGTAGTTGCGTAAATCGCTGAGGAGCGCGGGCAAGGGTTCTTCGCCCCGCCATTGGCCGGTAGGGCTGTAACGAACCACGCGTGGCCTGATTTCGAACGATACCAGCAGTTCGGTATCGCCGGGCGTCCGGTTGTCGCCGTTGCGGATCGCCAAACCCTCGGCATCGTCGAAAGGCGGACGGATCGGTTGACCGGATGCATCCAGCAATGGATAGGCGGTCACTACCCGTACCCCGGTTAGTATCCCGCGCGAGTCGAATTCCGGCCGTAAATGGAATAGCCCACCGATGTCGGAGATGGCATACAACAGCTCCTCATCTTCGTCCCAGGCCAGGCCGGACAGACCGCACAATTTCAGACTATTGAACTCGGCATTGGGCAATCGCAACGCACCGAGCCAACGAATGCCAGCATGGGTATCGCCGGGACCGGATCGATCGGCGAGCGTGATGGGCGTTGCCTGGAATTCTCGGGCGCAAGCGCTTTGCAAGATGAACATCAGCACGAGAATCGGGAACGAGCGGAACATGTGAACTCCAGCACGGCGGTGGGGCGACGGTCAGGGCGCTCATGCTACCATTTCGGTACCGTATTCGATAAAGGCGAGGCAAGGGCCAACAGCATGAAGGTACCGGTCTGGAATCCGGCGGTCGAGTTCCTGGAACGGGAGGCGCTTGAGCGTTTGCAACTCGCCAATCTCCGCAAAACCGTGGCTTGGGCGCTGAAAACTCCTTTTTACCGACGGCGGCTGGCCGAGGTTGGCTTGCATCGTCCCGAGGATATCGCCAGCCTGCGCGATCTGCGCGACATCCCCTACACCACGAAGGAAGACCTGCGCGAATCCTATCCTCGCGGCCTGCTGGCGGTCGATCTGGAGCAGGTGGTGCGGCTGCATACCTCCAGCGGCACCACCGGCATGCCGACCGTGATTCATCACACGCAGGCCGATCTCGACGCTTGGACCGAACTGGTGGCCCGCTGCATCGTCGCCACCGGCGCCAGTCGCCGCGACGTGTTCCAGAACATGACCAATTACGGGTTGTTTACCGGTGGCTTGGGCCTGCATTACGGTGCCGAACGGGTGGGCATGCTGGTGATTCCGGCCAGTTCCGGCAACACCAGCCGTCAGGTTCAGTTGATGCGACATTTCCAGACCAGCGTGGTGCATGCCACACCCAGCTATTTGCTGCATCTGCACTCGGCGCTGATGGACGAGGACACCGACACCAGTCCGCCGAGCTTGCGCAAGGCCTTCATCGGTGCCGAACCGCATTCGGAGGAAACCCGCCGCAAGATCGAAACACTGTTCGAAATCGAGGCCTACAACTCCTACGGTTTGAGCGAGATGAACGGCCCCGGCGTGGCGTTCGAATGCCTGTACAAGACCGGCCTGCATCTGTGGGAGGATGCCTACCTGCTGGAAGTGATCGATCCCGACAGTTTGCGGCCCTGCGCTGAGGAGGAGACCGGCGAGATCGTGCTGACCACGCTACAGCGACAGGCCACGCCGTTGCTGCGCTACCGTACCCGCGATCTTTCTCATCTGGTGGGCGGTCATTGCCCCTGCGGGCGCAGTCACCGCCGACTGGCGCGAATCAAGGGCCGCAGCGACGATATGCTGATCGTCAACGGGGTCAACGTCTTCCCGTCGCAGATCGAGGAAGCGCTGATGAAGGCGCCGGAAGTCGGCACCAATTATCTGATTCAGGTCGAGAAGCGCGGGGCGCTGGATCGGCTGGCGGTCAAGACCGAAGTCCACGCCGCATTGTTCGCTGGCGATGCGCGCGTGCTGAGCGATTTGCGCGAGCGCATCGCCGAGCGGATCCGTGCCGCCGTTCTGGTCAAGCCATCGATCGAACTGCACGAACCGGGTAGCCTGCCGGTGTCCGAGGGTAAGGCCCGACGGGTGCTGGACCTGCGACCGGCGTTCTGAACGGGCAGGGGACGGGAAGCGGCTCAGTCACTGTAGAAGATGCTCCTGAGATACTCCTCGTGGGCGTGGCGCAGCACCACCGCGATCACCGCCGCCACCGGTAGTCCCAGCAGGACGCCGAAGAAGCCGAACAGATGGCCGCCGGCCAGCACCGCGAACAGTACCGCCACGGGGTGCAGGCCGATGCGATCGCCGACCAGCTTCGGAGTCAGCACGAGATCGCTGATCAACTGGCCGACGCCGAAAACGATCAGCACCGGAATCACGCTCAGCAGGCTGTGATACTGGAGAATCGCGGCGATGCTGGCAACGCCGATGCCGGTAATCAAACCCAGGTAGGGCACGAAGCTCACCAGCCCGGCCAACATGCCGATCAGCAAAGAGGATTGCAGCCCGATGATTGCCAATCCCGTCGAATAGATCGCCGCCAGTGCCCCCATGACCACGAACTGGCCACGCAAGAACGCACCGATCACCTGATCGGATTCCCGCGCCAACGCGCTGACCATCGGTTCGATGCGTCGTGGCAGCAGGTCGTGAATCCGGGCGACCAGCAGGTCCCAGTCGCGCAGCAGGTAGAAGGTGACCACCGGCACCAGCACCAGGTTGGCCAGCCAAGCGAAAATCGCATCGGACGATTCTCGAAATGAATGCAACAGGCCGACGGCCAGATTGCCGATATCATCGGCGTATTTGAGCAGTTCCGAACGCAACTGGCTGAAGTTGAACAAGTCCGGGTCGATGCCTAGCGTATCGCGCAACCACGGCAGCATGGTGGTGTTGAACCCGTCGATATAGTCCGGCAGCCGCTGCAACAGTCCCTTGAACTGGTGAGTGAGCACTGGGATCACCAATAGCAGCAGTAACAACAGGCCGAGCACGAGCGCGCCGAATACCAGGCTGACCGCCAAGGACCGCGACAGCTTGCGTGCCTCCAGCCGGTCGATCAGCGGGTCGCCCAGATAGGCCAGTAGGGCGGCGAACAGAAACGGCGTCAATACCGGTGCCAGCAGGTACAGCAGCGCGGCGGAAACCGCGATGACGATCAGCCAGAAGCGTGCCCGTGGCGGATCGGAAAGTTTGGGCTGTTGGGGGTCGGGTTGCTTTTCGAGCATCATGACGACGGTGGCGGTCGGTCAGAGGGATGATGGTGCTGGCGCCAGGCGTCGTGGCCCCAGCGCCAGACGTAAGCCACGCCGCTCCAGACGGTGGTCAGCGTGGTCAGGCCGATCAGAGTTTCCAGCAGCCACGTCGGTAGCGGCATGATCCCGTGGTTGGCGACGATCACAAGTACCAGCGTCAATTGCAGCAAGGTGTTCAGCTTGCTGATCATCAGCGGCGCGGCCTGAAAGCGCGCGATCAGAAAATGATAGCCGATCGCGCCGCCGACGATGAGGGCATCCCGTACCAGCACCAGCATGACCAGCCAGCCCGGCAGTTCGTGCAGCCAGCCCAACGCCAGGATCGCGCCCAGTAGCAACAGCTTGTCGGCAATGGGGTCGAGGATGCCGCCCAGCTCGCTGGTCCAGCCGTAGTATTTGGCCAGGAATCCGTCCAGCGCGTCGGAGATACCGGCGACCACGAACAGCACCAGCGCCGCGCCGTAGTGTTCCTTCAGCAGCAGCCACAGAAAAGGCGCCACGAGCAGGATCCGCAGGCCGGTGATGAGATTGGGAATATCGCGGGGTTTCACAGGTAACGATGTCATGTCAGCGCCGCCCGTCCCTCTTGGAGACCGCGCGTGCTCGTTGGGGTTCGAGCGCTGTATCGATAAGCATAACTTACCCGAATCCCGTCAAACAGCAAGCTGGAAATACGACTAGAATGAGGGGGTCAAGCGAGTGACGGCCCCGTTCCGGGAGAACCGGATGGAGGAGATACGATATGACCGAACCTACGCAAACCAGGCGCCTGGTGCAGGCGTACGACCGCATGATGGAGCGGGTGAAACTCCGTCTGGAAGAACTGGAACAGGCCGAACGGGAGGCGCTTCCGCAACTGCGCGCCAGCATCGAACACGCGGCGGAAAAGGCGGTGGAACTGGGCGAATTGACCCGCGAGGAAGCCCGCTTGATCGGCGGCTATTTGAAACGCGATCTGGAGGATGCCGGCCAGTATCTGACGACCACCGGTCAAGATTTACGCGCTTGGCTGCGATTTGATCTGGAGTTGCTCGAAGATCGCATGTTGGAATTCCTTCAGCGCGGCGTGGATCAATCGCGGCTGGAGCTATTGGCGTTCGAAGCGTCGGCGGCGGAGGTGGAGACCGAGCGGTATCGCAGCGGCGAGATCACTGGACCCGGTACCCTGCAATGCGAAAAGTGTGGGGAGTCGATGGCCTTTCTCGCCAGCGCGACGATTGCGCCTTGTCCGGTTTGCGGGGGCATCGACTTCGTACGAGTAACCGAAGAGTCGTGAGTGTCGCGAAATAGGTATAAACCCTGATTGATCTGTCAATCGTCCCGATTTACCGCTTGGCCGGATTGTTTTTAACTAAGTGCCGCTTGAGCTGGTTTCTACAGCGAAGCGTGTTTTAAGCTCAATATCCTGTACTTTGACCGCCAGCCGGATCTGCTGGCGGTTTTTTTTATGGCCGCCGCCGGTGCATATTGCCAATTCGAAGAAGCATTAGATGAGTCTCCGCGCCGCGAGTGGCGGTTCGCAACGGCCTAGTTGGGCGCGGTAGCGGGCCGCTTGTCGGCTGACTTGGCGGGCCCGCTCCATCAACCACGGTTTGCTCCGGTAGCTGCGTTTGGCGAAACCGCCCTGACCTTCGTGGTAGGCCAGATATTGGTGATAGGCATCGTGTTTGGCGACGCCGTTGCGGCGCGCGGTTTCGCTGACGTACCAGCCGATGAAATCCACGGCATCGTCGAACTGGTCGCGCTCGGCGCCGTGGTTGCCGGTCGCGGCGATGTAGTCGTCCCAGCTCCCATCGAGCGCTTGGCTGTAGCCGTGGGCGGAGGAAGGGCGGGGGCCGGGAATGAAACCGAGATACCAGGTGCGAGGCGGTGGTCGGGCGTCGGCTTGGAAGGAGGACTCCTGGTGGATGATCGCCAGCAATATCGGCAAAGGCACGCCCCACCGCTGGCTGGCGGCGTTGGCGTCGGCGAACCAATCCTCGTGTTGCTCGAAGATGGCGCAGGCGTCGTCGATATCGCGCGGTGGCGCGGTCGTGCACGAAGCCAGCAGCAGACTACCGAGTACGCCGAGCACAATGAGGCTCCCACCCCAGACAACCTGTTTCCGCAGCGGTAACGCGATCCACCGGCGTGCCACTCCGGTAATCCAGGCACGCCAGGTGGGCGGGAATGCGGCGCGCCATCCGTTCATGGTTGGATCGTGCCGCGCCGACCCAGAAACAACCCGGTACCCAATAGACAGAGCATCGTCAGTACCACCGGCAGATCCCCGAAACGGGCGTAGGGCGTCAGTCCGCGCAGCGGGCGCACCTCGCCACGGATGACTTCGGCCTCGAACTGAGCGCCTCGGTTCATGATTCGGCCACGGTCGTCGAGAATGGCGGAGAGGCCGGTATTGGTGGCGCGGGCCAGGTAGCGACCCATTTCCAGGGCGCGCATCCGCACGATTTGCAGATGCTGATGCGGGGCGGTGGAGTCCTTGAACCAGGCGTCGTTGCTGACGTTGATCAACCAGGTCGCCTCGGGCAGCGCCAGGCGGATCTCGTCGCCGAACACGGCCTCGAAGCAGATGGAGATCCCGACCGGCTGCCCACCGGCGCGCAGCAGCGGCTGATCGTGCTCGCCGGGAGTGAAGTCGGCCATCGGGATATTCACCCAGTCCCGAAAGAACAGGAAGAACGAGCGCAGGGGCAGGTATTCGCCGAATGGCAGCAAGCGGCGTTTCTGGTAGATGCCGGGCGATCGACCGATGCCGATCACGCTGTTGTGGAAGACGTTGGTTTCCCACGAGCCGGTCGGAATCCCGGTCACGTAGTCGACGTTCGCGCGTCGGGCACTTTCGGCCAGCGCGGTCAGGAAGGCATGGACCTCATCCTGAAAAATCGGGATCGCCGTCTCCGGCCAGACGATGACGTCGGCGCGGCCATGCTCGCTCAGGCTGAGCTGGACGTAGCGCCGCAGGGTTTCTTCCAGCACGGCGGGTTGCCATTTCCGATCCTGAGCGATGTTGCCCTGGACCAGGGCGACGCGCAGCGGTGGTCCCGCCGGCTCGACCCAGGAAATGCGACCCAGACTCCAGGCACCGAGCCATAAAGCCGCCAGCATGCCCAGCCAGAGCAAGCGTTCTTGCCCGCGACCGCTGTTCAGCAACGCCCGCAACAAGCCCGCGCTGACCAACACCGCCCAGCCGACGCCGAACACGCCGAGATAGGGCGCGAGATCGCCCAGCGGCGAATCGATCTGACTGTAACCCACCGCCAGCCAGGGAAATCCGGTGAATAGCCAACTTCTGACCCAGTCCAGCAGCGTCCACAGCGCCGGGAGGACCAGTAGCCAGCGAACCGGACCGGGGGGTGGCCCCCAGCGGCCGATCAGATAGCCCAAAACGGTTGGATACAACGCCAATACCGCCACCACCGCGAAGGTGGCGAGCGCCGCGAATGCCGCCGGGGCATTGCCATAATCGTGCAGGCTGATGAAGATCCAGTAAATACCGAAACCGAATGCACCCAGGCCAAACAGCCCGCCGCGCGCCGCCGCCCGTCGTGGCGAGGTATGGTCCCAGCTCCACGACAGGATGACGGGCAGTAGGATCGCCAACGGCCAGATCCCGAACGGCGCGAAAGCGAGCGGCAGCAGCGCCCCGGCGGTAAAGGCCAACAGGTCGGTGGCGAGGGGGCGGCATTGTGAAAGATCGGGCATCATGATCGGCGGACAGGTATCGATGGGTTCGGCTCACCCGGTTGGAGAAAGAGGGTTACCGGCTTGCAAGGGCGTGGCGACAAAGAAAAAACCCTCTGGGGGGAAGAGGGTTTGCGCGGCGCCGGAATCAGATGTTCTCTGTGGCGGGCGGCGCAGCTTCCTGGCCATCGTGCAAGCTGGTTTCCAGCAGATGAATCCGCCGGTTGTCGGCGCGCAGCACCCGGAAGTGGAACCGATCCAGGTCCACGGTTTCGCCGCCCTTGGGCAGTCGCCCCAGCTCCATCATGACCAGCCCGCCGACGGTATCGGCGCGCTCGTCGCTGAGGGTAGCTTGGAAGTACGCGTTGAAATCCTCGACCGGAGTCAATGCCTTGACGATGAAGGAGTCGCCCTGGGAGCGAATGAAGGCACTATCGTCGTCGGTATCGTGTTCGTCGTCGATTTCACCGACGATCTCTTCCAGCACGTCCTCGATGGTGATCAATCCGGCCACGCCGCCGTATTCGTCGACCACGATGGCCATGTGCAGACGGTTGCCGCGGAATTCCTTGAGCAGGATATTGAGGCGCTTGCTTTCGGGGATGTACTTGGCCGGACGCAGCAGGGCGCGGAGATCGAAGTCTTCACGGCGGTCGAAGGCGTGGCTCAGCAAGTCCTTGACGATCAGGATGCCGATGACGTTGTCCTTGCTTTCGTCGATGACCGGAAGGCGGGAATGGCCGGATTCGACGATTTCGGCGATCAGGCGCTCCAGGTTCCAGTCATGTTCGAGCACCACCATCTGCGCGCGCGGAATCATAACATCTCGCACCTGGGTTTCCGACACCTTCATGACGCCTTCCATCATCTTGAAGGAGTCGGCGTCCAGCAGTTCCCGTTGCTGGGCGTCGCGCAACAACGCCATGAGTTCGTCCCGGTCCTTGGGTTCGCCCATCAGGGCGGAGCTTAAACGTTCCAGCCACGATTTATGGCTTGATTCGGCTCGCTCGTCGTTCATGATCGGTCTTGTGGGTCTCCATAAGGATCAGGATAGCCGAGCCCCATCAGGATGCGGATTTCCAGGGTTTCCATGGTTTCGGCGTGCGATTCATGTTGATGATCATAGCCCAGTAGGTGCAAAACGCCATGCGCGACCAAGTGTGCCCAGTGCGCCTCGGCCGGTTTTTCCTGATTGAACGCCTCGCGCAGCACCACCGGGGCGCAGATCACGACATCGCCCAGCAAAGCGCTTTCGACGCCTGGCGGCGCCTCGAACGGAAAGGACAACACGTTGGTTGGCCCCTGTTTATGGCGATAGGTTTCGTTGAGCGCCGTGCTTTCGGCTTCGTTGACCACGCGGACGGTCAGTTCGGCATCGCGCCGATAGCCCGCGCCGGCGAGCGCCGCTTCGGCCCAGCGGCGGAACTCGCTCTCAGCCGGCAATCCCGGCATGTCCAGGGCGATCTGCAAGTCCAGTTCCAGTGTCATGAAGGGTTGTCCTGTTCGTAACGGGCGTAGGCGTTGACGATGCGCTGCACCAGGGGATGTCGCACCACGTCGCGGGCGTTGAAGAAGGTCATGCCGATGCTTTCCTCATCCTTCAGGACCTGCAGCACCTGCCGCAGGCCGGACTGGACGTTGCGTGGCAGGTCGACCTGAGTGACGTCGCCGGTGACCACCGCCGTTGAGCCGAAGCCGATCCGGGTCAGGAACATCTTCATCTGCTCCACGGTGGTGTTCTGCGCCTCGTCGAGGATGATGAAGGAATCGTTTAGGGTTCTGCCGCGCATGAACGCCAGCGGCGCGACTTCGATGATGCCGCGCTCGATCAGTTTGGTGACCCGCTCGAAACCCAGCATTTCGTACAGGGCGTCGTAGAGCGGTCGCAGGTAGGGATCGATTTTCTGCGCCATGTCGCCGGGCAGAAAACCCAGCCGTTCGCCGGCTTCCACCGCCGGCCGCACCAGAACCAACCGCCGCACCGTGCTGGATTCCAGGGCATCCACGGCGCAGGCCACCGCCAGATAGGTTTTGCCGGTACCGGCCGGGCCGACTCCGAAATTCAGATCGTGGTGCTTGATGTTCCATAGGTAGCGCTGTTGGTTGGGACCGCGGCCACGGATCAGGCCACGCCGGGTGCGGATCAGCACTTCGTCGGTGTCCGGCTCCAACTCATCGACCAGGGTGTCGGCGCCGGCTTCCTGCAGGGTGAGGTGCACGCTGGCCGGGGTCAGCGTTTCGTCGCGGGTGTTTCGGTACAGCGCTTCCAGCACCGCGACCGTCACCGTAATTGCCGCCGATTCGCCGATCACTCGAAACTGATGGCCGCGATTGTTGATTTCCACGCCCAACCGGCGTTCGATCTGGCGCAGGTGCTCGTCCAGATGCCCACATAGATTGGCCAGACGCGCGTTGTCGGCGGGTTCCAGCAATAAATCCCGAAATTGGGGGGCAGTGTTTAGGTTCAAGGCGCGGGCGGCTCGGATATCCGCTAGCTGGCTTGTCTGAGGGTGGCGACCGGCGGTTCCGGACAGGCTTGCAGCCGGCCGCGCAGGGAATTGGGCAGCGCCTCGGTAATGGCGAGATCGGCAAAGCGGCCGATCAGTCCGGGCGGACCGTCGAAGTTGACCACGCGATTGTTCTCGGTGCGTCCCGACAGTTGCCGGTCATCCTTGCGCGAGGGTCGGTCCACCAGCACCCGCTGGACGGTACCGATCATCCCCTGGCTGATGGCGCGCGCCCCATCCTCGATGCGCGCTTGCAGTTGCGCCAATCGTTCTTTCTTGGTCGCCAGCGGCGTGGGGTCGGTCAGATTGGCGGCGGGGGTGCCGGGCCGGGGGCTGTAGAGGAAGCTGAAACTGTGGTCGAAGCCGATTTCGTCGATCAGCGCCATGGTCGCCTCGAAATCCCGCTCGGTTTCGCCGGGGAAGCCGATGATGAAATCCGAGGACAGGCTGATGTCCGGGCGCGCGGCGCGCAGTTTGCGGATCTTGGCCTTGTATTCCAGCACGGTGTGGCCGCGCTTCATCAACGCCAGGATGCGGTCGGAACCGCTTTGCACCGGCAGGTGCAGGTGACTGACCAGTTGCGGGACGCGGCTGTAGACCTCGATCAGCCGATCGGAGAATTCCACCGGGTGGGAGGTGGTGTAGCGGATGCGGTCGATACCGTCGATGGCGGCGACATGTTCGATCAGCAGTGCCAGATCGGCGGTTTCGTCGTCGCCGATCGGGCCGCGATAGGCGTTGACGTTCTGGCCGAGCAGGGTGATTTCGCGCACGCCCTGCGCCGCCAGCGCCGCCACTTCGGTCAGCACGGCGTCGAAGGGGCGGCTGACTTCCTCGCCCCGCGTATAGGGAACGACGCAGAAGGTGCAGTATTTGCTGCAACCTTCCATAATCGAGACAAAGGCGGTCGGCCCTTCGGCGCGCGGTTCCGGCAAACGATCGAATTTTTCGATTTCCGGGAACGAGATATCGACCACGGGTTGCCTATTGGCCCACACGGCCGACAGCATGTCCGGCAACCGGTGCAGGGTTTGCGGACCGAACACCAAATCCACCTGCGGCGCCCGCTCGCGCAGCGCTTCGCCTTCCTGACTGGCGACGCAGCCGCCGACGCCGATCACCGTATCGGGGTGGCGGGATTTGTGGGCTTTCCATTGACCCAGTTGCGAGAACACCTTTTCCTGGGCTTTTTCGCGGATGGAGCAGGTATTGAGCAGCAGGACGTCCGCCTGATCGGGATCGTCGGTGCGCTCCAGACCGTGGGCCACGCGCAGAACATCCGCCATTTTGGCGGAGTCGTACTCGTTCATTTGGCAGCCGTGGGTCTTGATGTAAAGTTTGCGCGTCATCGGTGATTTTTGAACAATAACATCGGTGGGAAACTATAGCATCGCCGTTGGGGGGGCGCTAGGCAAGGAGTTTGTCAGCGCCGATAGGACTATGTATGGGGGCTTGCGGAGGGCTTGCCATTATGACCGCGCCATCGGAAGAAACCCGCACCCAGCCGGTCGAGGTCACCTGTCCGGGCTGCTTTCGCCCGCGCGAATGGGACGCGGCCGGCGTCTGTCCGATCTGTCATTACCGGGCCAATGCCGAGGGACGATCCGCCGCGCTACTGCCGGTCGGGACGCAACTCAAGGGCTACGTGGTCGGGGAAAAGCTGGGTCAGGGCGGGTTCGGGATCACCTATCGCGGCTTCGACGTCACCCTGAAGATGAAGGTCGCGATCAAGGAATACTATCCCAGCGAATTTGTCGGGCGCTCGACCGACCGCAAGACGGTGGTGCTCAACAGCCGCGACCACGAAGAGCTGTTCCACTACGGATTGCGCACCTTCCTGCAAGAAGCGCAAACGATCGCACAGCTACGGCACCCGCATCTGGTGCGGGTGGTGAACTTCTTCGAACTGAACGACACCGCCTATCTGGTCATGGACTACTACGAGGGCGAGGACTTGGCGCGGCATCTGAAACCGCCCCGGAAAGGACAACCGGGAGTCCAGTTGCCGTGGCGGCGGGTGGTCGCGCTACTGCTGCCGGTGCTGGACGGTTTGCAGAAAGTGCATCAAGCCGGCTTCATGCACCGGGATATCAAACCGGGCAACCTGTACCTGACCAGGGACGACGAATTGATCCTGCTGGATTTCGGCTCGGCCCGGCAGGTGAGCGGTACCCACAGTCGCAGCCTGCTGATCTATTCCGAGGGCTTTGCGCCCTACGAACAATACCTGCAAGATCATCTGAACCGGCAGGGACCGTGGACCGACGTCTACGCCGTGGCGGCGACGCTGCACTTTATGCTGACCGGGCATCGGGTGTCGTCGGCGCTGGACCGGAAACAGGCGACGCTGCTGCAACAATCGGATGTGCTCAAACCGGCCCGACACTTTGTCCCCGATCTGCCGCTGACGCTGGACGCCGCGTTGCTCCGAGCGCTGGCGGTGGAACCGGAACAGCGGCTGCAATCAGTTGCTGAACTGAAGCAGTATCTGGAAACCGCGCTGGCGGAAGAGGACAAGCCGCGCCCGCAGCAGCAGCCCCAAGTCGCGTCAAAATCGCCGATCTCGCCCGAACCGGCTCACGCTCCTCGACTCGAACCCTCGCCCGTGCCCCGTACCCAATCCCCAACCGCTGCCATACCCCGATCGGAGTCCCACCCCCGGCCAGAACCGCAACCGGCGATTATGCTCGCATCCCCGCTTCTGACCGAACCGAAATCGCCTCGCGGTTTACGGGGGCTGCTGAGGCTGTTTTTTGGAACAACCGCACCGGCCCCCCGTGCCCAAGCGGCCAGCGCTCCAAGTCTTCCAAGACATGTTAAGCGACAGCACGCGAGGGCCGGCCATGGTGGTCATTCCAGCGGGCAAGTTCTGGATGGGCAGCCCTGAATCTGAAGCGGAGCGGAGAGATAACGAGCGGCGCCACCGAGTTTCGGTGGAAGCCTTCGCCATGGGTCAATATGAAGTTACCTTCGTTGAATACGACCACTTCTGCACGGCCACTGGCCGAGAAAAAACCGGACGATGAAGGCTGGGGTCGAGGCGACCGACCCGTCATCAGGGTGAGCTGGCACGACGCTGTGGCTTATACCAAATGGCTCTCGAAACAGACCGGCCAAGACTACCGCCTCCCCACCGAAGCGGAATGGGAATACGCCGCGCGAGCGGGGACGGAGACCCCATTTTGGACGGGGTGCTGCGTCACGACCGCGCAAGCCAATTACAATGGTAACTATGGCTATGGCACTTCGGATTGTGGGGCAAGGACTGAGGATTACCGGGCAAAGACGACCTCGGTAGGTTCCTTCACTCCCAACCCCTGGAAACTGCACGACACAATGGGCAACGTGTGGGAATGGACCTGCTCGGTGTACGACGAGAACTACGGCGGCGCGGAGCTAAAATGTGCTAACAGTGATACGTTCGGTGCCATGGCAGTACGAGGTGGCTCCTGGAGCAACAGGCTCGCGAGGGTGCGTTCCGCTGGCCGCGGCTGGGATACGCCGACGTATCGCTTCAACTACCTAGGATTCCGTCTTGCCAGATCAATATAACTATTTGATATTAATTATATTAAATGTTATCACGCGCGAAGCGCACGTTCTTTTCCGCGCATGTTTTTTTGAGGGGGGTTATCCACAATCGAACCACACCAGCATTTCCCACCAACCCTCCTTGCTCAAGGAGGGGAACGCCTTCCATTTTCCACGAGGTGATGATCATGCGTTTTCCCTACGGCATCGCCGACTTCCGCAAGATCCGAGAGGAAGGCTATTTCTATGTGGATCGCAGCGACCGTATCGCTCTGCTGGAAGAAACCGGGAGCCAACTGTTGTTCCTGCGCCCGCGCCGCTTCGGCAAGAGCCTGTGGCTGTCCACGCTGGAAAACTACTACGACTTGGCGCGGGCGGACGATTTCGAGCAACTGTTCGGCGGGCTGAAGATCGGCCAGAATCCGACGCCACGGCACAATCGCTATTTCATCCTCAATCTCAACTTTTCCGTGGTGGACCCCCACGGCGACTCGGACGCCGTTCGCGCTTCCTTGTTTCACCATCTGAATATCCAGATCAAGGCCATGATGGCTCGTTATGGCGATTGGTTGGAGGGTCGGGTCGACATCGAACCCGACGATGGCATCGCCTCCTTTCAATCCCTGACCAGCGCCATTTCCCAAACCCCGTACAAGCTCTATCTGCTGGTTGACGAATACGACAATTTCGCCAACGAAGTGATGATCAGCCCGTGGCGCGGCACGGATCGCTATCAGCGCCTGGTTGAAAACGAGGGCACCATCAAAACCTTCTTCAAGGCGGTCAAGGCCGGAGCGGAAGGACGCGGCGTCGACCGGGTATTCCTGACCGGCATCTCGCCGGTGGTGTTGAGCGACATGACCAGCGGCTACAACGTCGCCGAAGACCTCTCGCAACGGCCTCGATTCCACGATCTGTGCGGGTTTACCGAGACCGAACTGCGCGTTGCCTTGGACACCGTGGCGGTGGCGCACGACCTCGGCGCCGGTCAGGTCGACACGGCCTTGACGCTGATGCGTGACTTCTACAACGGCTATCGTTTCACCCCGCAGCGCGACGAGCGAGTCTACAACCCGACCCTGGTGTTGTACTTTCTCAAGCGCTTGGCCGAGGACGGCGTTTTTCCGACCCGACTGCTGGACGACAACCTGGCGATGGATCGAAACCGGATTCAATATGTCGCCCGGCTGCCCCACGGCGAAGCCTTGGTCAACCGCGCCCTGAATCCGGCTGAACCGCTCGCCGTCGCGCAACTGGTCAACCGCTTCGGGGTGCAGGACATGCTCACCGCCCCGAAGAATCCCGATTTTCTCGCCACCTTGTTGTATTACTTCGGCGTTCTCACCCTAGCCGGGCGGGATGCCCTGGGCAAGCTGCAACTGGCCATTCCCAATCAAGTGATTCGTAAGCTCTACGTCGAGCGCTTGCAAGAACAGCTCCTGCCACGCTACGAAGATCAGGAACAACGACAGGCAGTGGTCGAACGGTTCTACGCCACCGGCGACCTTGGCCCCCTCTGCGACCTGCTCGAACAAACTTATTTCAAAGTCTTCGACAACCGGGATTTGCGCTGGAGCAATGAGCTGGTGGTGAAAACGGCGTTTCTGGTGGTGCTGTTCAACGATGCTTTCTACATCATGGACTCGGAACCGGCGCTGGGACGGGGGTACGGCGATCTCATGCTGCGGGTGCGGCCCGACATGCGTCAGTATCAATTGCTCGACCACTTGCTGGAATTTAAAAAGGTCGGTCTCAAAGCGGTCGGCCTGACCAGTGCCGAGCTGGCGGCGAAAACGCGGGACGAATTACGCGCCCTGTCCGTGGTGGCGGAAAAGTTGCGGGAAGCCGAAATTCAGTTGACCGCCTATCGGGAAACCCTGAAGCGCACCGACAGCGAGAGTCTCAAGCTGCGTACCCACGCGGTGGTGAGTATCGGGCTGGAACGGCTGGTGTGGTGAGGACGGATGCGGCCATGGGAAGGAGAGCGAGAAGACTCCGTGCTCGTCTTTTCGGAGGGAGTGATAAGATAGCGACCCGTTTGACAGCCCCTTGGAGATCGGAGCTTGATGGAATTTTTGAGTGAATACGGCATGTTTTTGGCTAAGGCCGTGACCATCGTGGCGGCGTTGCTGGTCATGGTGGGCGGCATCGTGGCGTTGGTGGCGCGCGGCGGCCAACGGGGAGAGAGCCATGGGCGACTGGACATCCGCCATCTCAACGAGAATTACGATGGCATGGCGTTGGCGCTCAAGTCGGCCATTTTGTCGAAAAAGCAGTTCAAGCAGGCCCAAAAGGAACGCAAGGCGCACGACAAACAGCGCGAGAAAGCTGAGCGCCGGCGGGTGTTCGTGCTGAACTTCCACGGCGACATTCGCGGTACGGCGGTGGCGTCCTTGCGCGAGGAGGTCACGGCGGTGCTGACCGTCGCCCAAGCGGAGGATGAAATCGTGCTGCGGCTGGAGAGCGCCGGCGGGTTGGTGCATGCCTACGGGTTGGCGGCGGCGCAACTGCTGCGCATCCGCGACCGGCGGGTGAAGTTGACCGTGGCGGTCGACAAGGTGGCGGCCAGCGGCGGCTACATGATGGCGTGCGTGGCCGACCACGTCATCGCCGCGCCGTTCGCCGTGCTCGGCTCGATCGGGGTCGTCGCCCAGTTACCCAATTTCAACCGCCTGCTCAAGAAACACGATGTCGATTACGAACAGTTCACGGCCGGCGAATTCAAGCGCACGGTGACGATTTTCGGCGAGAACACCGATCAGGGTCGGCATAAGTTTCAGGAGGAAATCGAAGACGCGCACACCCTGTTCAAGGACTTCGTCAAGACCCATCGTCCTCGGGTCGAGCTGGAGCGGGTGGCGACCGGCGAGCACTGGTACGGTACCCGGGCGTTGGAGTGCCAATTGGTGGACGAGCTGCGCACCAGTGACGATTATCTGCTGGACGCCAGCGCCGAGGCGGATCTGTACGAAATCGCCTACACCGGCAAGAAGCCCTGGTTGGCTCGGTTGCTGGCGCAGACCGGGGAGGCGTTGGGGCGATTCTGAGCGTGTTGGCCGGTTGCGCGGGCGGCAACCGGCCTGGGCGTTGCGATACTCCAACTGATTCAGAACGGAATATCGTCGTCGAAACTGTTATCCACATCCGGCTTGGACGGCGACGGGGTACGCGCCGGGCTCTGCGGCGCTCTCGACGCTGGCTCGCCTGCTTCCGAGGTGCGCGGCTCGAACGAGGCGTCGCCGCCGGAGTCGCCACGGCCACCCAGCATTTTCATTTCGTTGGCGACGATTTCGGTGGTGTAGCGGTCCTGGCCGTCCTGACCCTGCCACTTGCGGGTCTGAATACGGCCCTCAATGTACACCGAACGGCCTTTTTTCAGATATTCGCCGGCGATTTTCGCCAGAGCGCCGAAGAAGACCACGCGATGCCACTCGGTGCGTTCCTGCTTCATCCCCTCGCGATCCTTGAAGGTTTCGGTGGTGGCGATGTTGATGTGGGTGATCGCGTCGCCGCTGGGCATGTAGCGCACCTCCGGGTCCTTGCCCAGGTTGCCGATCAGAATCGCTTTGTTGACGCTGGCCATGGCGATTTACTCCTTAATTCTCTTTCAATCTCAATGGGTGGTTAGTACGGGCATCATGCCATAGATTGGCGGGATACGTAGGCGTCGCTCAGCGTTCCGTCGCCGCATAGGCTCGCAGCGCCGCTTCGTCCAGCGCGTGCCGGTCCACCTTGAGATAAGCCACCCCGTCGGCGGCGATGACCACCGCCTCCGCCACCCCAGGTACCTGCGTCAGCCGCGCCGCCAGATCCCAGGCTTGCCCTTCGTCCAGCGCACCCACATTGAGCAGATAGCTGCTCAGATAACTCGGGTTCCGCATGGTCCAGGCCACCAGCAGCCAAGCCAGCGCGCCCAGCGTCGCGAAAGCGAAGACCCCCTGGAGGCCAACCCGCCCGTGCAGCAGACCGCCCAGCGCCCCGCCGGCAAACGCCCCCAGAAACTGGCTACTGGAATAGACGCCCATCGCCGTACCCTTGGCGTCGGGCGGCGCCATCTTGGCGATCAGGGAAGGGAGGGTGGCTTCCAGCAGGTTGAAGCCAGTGAAGAACGCCAGCATCAGCAGGCTGATTTCCAGCACGCTGTCGTGCAGGGTCAACAGGCCGAACTCGGTCAGTGCCAGCAGCAGAATCGCCCCCAGGAACACCGGTTTGAGCCGGTGCTGTTTTTCGGCAACGATGATGAAGGGCACCATCGCCGCCATCGAGAACAGCAGCGCCGGTAGATAGACTTCCCAATGCTTCCCGCTCGCCAGACCGGCGTCGCGCAGCGCCAGCGGCACGGCGACGAAGGTGGCGGTCAGCAGCAGGTGCAGGGTGAAGATGCCGAAATTGAGCCGCAGCAACTGACCGTCGAACAGCACCCGGCCGAACTGGGAGGCGACCGGCTCGGCGTCGCGGTGGACCCGACTCACCGTGGGATCGGGTACCTGAAAGCGCACCACGGCCATGCCAAGCAGGGCGAACAGGCCGGTCAGCCAGAAGATGCCGGGTACCCCGATCCAGCCATTCAGCACCGGTCCCATGATCATCGAGACGGCGAAGGACAGGCCGATGGTAATGCCGATGAAGGCCATGACCTTGATGCGGTGTTCCTCGCGGGTCAGATCGGCCGCCAGCGCCATCACCGCCGCCGATACCGCGCCGCCACCTTGTAGCGCCCGGCCGAGGATGACCGCCCAAATGGAATCGGCCAGCGCCGCCACCACGCTGCCCAGGGCGAAGATCAGTAGGCCCAAATAAATCATGCGCTTGCGGCCGTAGCGGTCGGACAGGAAGCCGAAGGGAATCTGGAACAGCGCCTGGCTGAAACCGTAAACGCCTATCGCCAAACCCGCCAGCGCCGGCGTATTGCCGCGCAGGTGTTCGGCATACAGCGCGAACACCGGCAGGATCATGAACAAGCCCAACATGCGCAGCGAAAACACGCTCGCCAGCCAGAGTGCTGTCTGGCGTTCGTTGTTGGTCATCCCGTCATGCACTAAACCGCCTGCCTTCATCCTGCTTCAAGTCTCCGTCTGTCTTCGAGTCAAGATTGCCCATGATACTACCCTCGATCTTTGCCCGCATGGATAGCTGTTGTTTGCGCACATGGATAATCATTGCTTACGTTTTGTTTGAGAATGATTCTCATTTTTATTATTATGTTTTCAAGACATGACGGGACCGATCGCGATGAACCACGCCAGCGTGGCCATTCTCGCGCCGGACGAGATGCAAGTAACCGTTCTCCCACGACGAAAAGGCGGCATGAACATGACCCAAGCACTCGATAGAAACGCCACTATCAGCGTATTGAATCGAATTCTCGAACTGGAGTTGGCGGGCGTGGTGCGCTACACCCACTACGCGTTGATGGTGTACGGCTACAGCCGTATTCCCATCGTCGGCTGGCTCAATGCGCAAGCCGATGAAAGTCTGCTGCACGCTCGTCAAGCCGGGGAATTGATCACCAGCCTGGGTGGTCACCCCTCGCTGGGCATTGGCCCGTTGCTGGAAACGCATCAGCACGATATCGGCGATATTCTGCGGGAATCGCTGGCGCACGAGGGCGAGGCGCTCAAAGCGTACTACGAACTGCTGGATTGTGCGCAGGATCGGGATGTGCGCCTGGAGGAATACGCCCGGACCATGATTGCCGAGGAACAAACCCACCTGGATGAAGTGGATAAGATGCTACGGGTACCGGGCCAGACCCGGACGGCCAAGGAGGGTACCTGAATGAACAACCATAGCGAACAGGAACGCCAGGCCTTTGCCTTGGGCCAAGCCGTGGGCCTGGGCTTCACCCAACCATTGGGGCAGATGCGGCGAGGTAGTGCCGGTCGTGTCCTGGCCGTGAGCAGCGAGATGGGCGGCCACGATATCGAACGCGGTCTGCTGGAAATGGGATTTGTGGAAGGCGCGCGGGTCGAGGTGCTGCACCACGGTTTCCTGGGGCAAGATCCGCTGGCGGTGCGCATCAACCAAACCATGACGATCGCCTTGCGCCGTTGCGAAGCCAATGCCGTGCTGGTCGGACCGTTGCACGATTCAGCAGTGGAGGCCAAGCCGGGGCTCACTCTGGAGTATGCGTCGTCATGACCGCCGTCACCCTGGCCAACGAAGAGGTCCGGTTGGCCCGGATCGCGTTGGTGGGGCCGCCCAACAGCGGCAAGACCACCCTGTTCAATACCCTGACCGGCGGTCGACAAAAGACCGCCAACTATCCCGGCGTGACCGTCGAGCGGAAAAGCGGCCGGTTGCGGACGCGGTCGGTCGTACGGTCGAGCTCCTCGACTTGCCCGGCAGTTATAGTCTGCGCGCGCGCAGTCCCGACGAGGCCATCACTCGCGATGTCGTGTTGGGTCGGCAGGCGCGGGAGGCGTTGCCGGATGCCGTGGTCTGCGTGACCGACGCCACCAATCTGAACCAGCATCTGCGGTTGCTGTTGGAATTGCGGCAATTGGGTCGACCGCTGATTCTGGCGCTTAACATGATGGACATCGCGCAAAAACGCGGTTGCCAGATCAGCCTTGAGGCGCTGTCCCGGCACTTGGGCATTCCGGTGGTGACCACCGTGGCGATGCGCAAGAACGGGGTGCAAGACCTGCTGAGCCAGATCGATACCCTGTTGAACCAGCCCCCGGTTACGAGCGGAGCAACCGCGGACTGGGTGGAACCCACACCGGAGGCGATCCGGGCTTATCACCGAGAGGTGGAGCAACTGCTGCGGGAAGCGGTCGTCCAGGAGGGCACGCCGGAGCGTCTTACCCGGCAATTGGACCGGGTTCTGCTGCACCCGATGGTCGGACCGCTGATTCTACTCGGCCTCCTGTTCCTGATGTTTCAGGCCGTGTTCAGTTGGGCGGAAGCGCCGATGGACTGGATCGACGGCGGCATGGCGAGCTTGCAGGCGCTGCTTTCCGAACATATGGCGGATAGCCTGCTGAAGAGCCTGTTGATCGACGGAGTCATCGCCGGGGTGGGTGGCGTGGTGATCTTCCTGCCACAAATCCTGATTTTGTTCCTGTTCATCCTGTTGCTGGAGGATTCCGGCTACATGACCCGTGCCGCGTTCCTGATGGATCGCCTGATGAGCATGGTCGGCCTGAACGGGCGTGCCTTTATCCCTCTGCTGTCCAGCTTCGCCTGCGCCATTCCCGGCATCATGGCGGCGCGCACCATCGCCCATCCCCTGGATCGCTTGACCACCATTCTGATCGCGCCGCTGATGACCTGCTCGGCGCGATTGCCGGTGTATGTCCTGCTGATCGCGGCCTTCATACCGAACACCACGGTCTGGGGCGGAATCGGTTTGCAGGGGCTGGTCATGTTCGGTTTGTATGCAACGGGCATCGTCGGCGCGTTGGTGATGGCGGGCGTGCTGCGCCTGACCTTGTTGCGCGGCGGCCGGCAACCCTTGCTGATGGAACTGCCCAGCTACAAATGGCCGAATCCGGTGAATGTATTGCTTGGTTTGTTGGAGCGCGCCCGGATCTTCATGCGGCGGATCGGTACGATCATCCTGAGTGTCTTGGTATTGCTCTGGTTTCTCTCGACCTTTCCCGCGCCGCCGGTTGGCGCGACGGAGCCACCCATTTACTACAGTCTCGCTGGCCTGATCGGGCGTGGGCTGGAGCCGCTGTTGGCTCCCATCGGCTTCAACTGGCAGATTGCCATTGCCTTGGTACCGGGTTTGGCGGCACGCGAAGTGGCGGTGGCGGCACTCGGCACCGTGTACGCCCTGAGTGGCGACGAAGGCACGGTTACCGAAGCCTTGACCGCGACGCTGGCTCATGATTGGACATTGGCGACGGCCTTGGCGTTGCTGGCTTGGTACGTGTTTGCGCCGCAGTGTCTGGCGACGCTGGCCGCCGCCCGGCGCGAGACCAATTCCTGGCGTTGGCCGACCTTCATGTTCGTCTACCTGATGGTGCTGGCCTATCTCGCCGCGTTCGTTACTTACCGGGTGGCGCTGGCGATGGGAGGAGGCTGAGATGATGTGGCAGGATGGTTTGGCGTTGTTGATTGTGGTGATTGCCGCGTTGGCCGTGTTGCGTACTTATGCGCCCGCCGGGATGTTTCGGTTCGGCACGCGCCGAGATCGTGACGGTCTGGCGAAGGACACCGCAGCCACCGGTGGTTGCGGTGGTTGTGCCTCGGGATCGTCCTCCTGCTCCAAGTTGCGGATCAAAGCTTACCCTGTCGCCGTCCAGCGCCGCGAGCGGTCCCCGTCCAGCAGTCATTGATCGAGCGCCCGGTCCCGCCGGCCATCCAGCATCCCCGCCACGGTACGCTGGATGGCAAGGCGCATCGGTTTCACTGAACACCCTCGGCTTGCCCAAATTTTCATTCGATCCCGTTTGAGGAGGTCATTGCGATGAACTACTACATCCATCATGTTCCGGGTCGCTTACGAATCAAGACCGCGTGTTTGCGTCGGGCCGAGTGTCAGAACCATCTGGGCCAGATCCTGGGAGACCTGCCGGGCATCGAGAACCATGCCCACAACGGCAAGATCGGCAGTGTGCTGATCCATTACGACCCTGCCCAGCTCAGTGCCGACGATATTCTGTATCACCTCCACAAGGCCGGTTGTCTGGACAGCGCCATATCCGCCAGCCCGATGGCCTCAAGCGGCAATGGCGCGTTGGTCAAGCAGGTCGGTGCCCTGTTCGGTAATGCCCTGTTCGGCACCTTGCTACGCAAGAGCGTGGAAACCTCGGTGCTGTCGTTGGCGAGGGGATTCCGTTGAGGTCATCGGGTACGGAAACCCCATTTAGCCCCGACGAGTGGCGACGATTGGCCAGCCTGCTGCCTCATTTGCGTCTGATCCATCATGTGCGTGGACGACTGCGGCTACGGCTGCGGACCGGCGTATCGCACTGGCTGGCGCAATACCCGGACGCTGTGCCGGAAGCCTGGTTGGCACAGCTACCGGGCATCGCCGCGCTGCGTTTGAATAAGGCCGCCGCTTCGCTGGTGATCGAGTACGACGCCCGGCGTATTCCACCGCAATGGTGGGAACGCTTGCTACACAGCCGAGATGAAGCGCTGCCCGACTTGTTGGCGGAAGTCGGCCTGATCGTCGACCGCGCTCACCTTTTTTCCCATCCATCCGAAGGAGTGTTTGCGTGAGCGATCGTCATTATCCCTCACCCTATCCGCATGGCGACCACACACCATGGTCGCCGGCCACCGTGGCGGTATTGCGAAGCGCCGCCATGGGCGCGACCGTGGGCGCGGCGGCGGCCACCGCCGCGCAACTCAAGCGCCATGACGCTCATGTGGCCTTGAACGAAGTCCTGCACGCCGGCGCCGTTACCGGGTTGACCACCGCCGCCGCGACTCTGGTCGGGCAAAGTCTGGGCCGCAAACCGTTGACGCGCTTTGCCGCGATGTTCGTCACCGGTACCGCGCTGGTGTATCTGTTGAATCCATCGAAACCGGGAGAATCCGCATGAACGAACCCCAAGACAATCAGATGCCACCACCGCAGGCTGGCCCGCGAGGGCCGGTCACACCGCCACAAGCCGGTCCACAGGGTTACGGACCGCGCTATCACGATGGCCAGGATCCTTATCCGAATGGTTACGGTTATCCGCCCGCGCCGGGTAATGGCCCACCGCCTTGGGCACAGCAGGGCGGTCAATACGGTGGCTACCAAGATCAGTATCGTGGCGCCGCCGGCCATCCGCCCGCGCCGGGCAACAATCCGCCCTGGGCGCATCAGGATCACCACCGGGGCGGGCATCCCGCCACCTATTACGGGTCGCCATCTCAGGGTCAGTGGTCCGCTCCTCCGGGTTATGGCGCGCATCCCGGTGCTCACGCCTACCCATCGGCTTACGCGACGCATGCCCCTCATCACCCCAGTGGCTTGGGCAGCTTCTTCAATTTTCACGATGAACGCTTCGTCAAGGGCGCGATCACGGGCGCGGCCTTGACTTTCTTGTTGACCAACGACTCGGTGCAGAAGAACGCCATCAAGTCCATGGTCAAGCTGTGGAGCCTGTTCCAGGGCGGCGTCGAGGAAATCAAGGAACGGTTCAAGGACGCCGAGGCCGAGATCAAGACGGAAACTCAATCCAGCAAGTAAACACACCGTTCCGACGCCGGGACGGCGGTCCCGGCGTCGGCTTTTTGGGTTCAGATGCCCGTGTGACCATGACCATCCAAGCACCTTCATCCACGATCCAGTTGGCGCACGAACTGCCCGAACGCTTGCGTCTACGTGTGTCCTGGCTGAGCGATCGCCGCTTGGATCGGTTCGCGCTGGAGGCGGCGTTGCTGAGTCTCGCTGGGGTGCGCGGGGTGCGCGTCAACCCGCGCGCGGGCAGCGCAATCGTTCGCTACGATGGCCAGATGCACCATCGCCAAGCCATCCTGCTTTGGTTTCAGCAATCGCCAGCGGCTTTTTTGACGGAATCGAATCCCGCGACCCATCGCGCCGCTCCGGATCTGTTGCGGGTGTTCAGCGCGCTGGCCGGTTTGCTCTTGCTGCCCGCCTTGGCGCCGCCGCTGCGGCGTGGGCTGACCTATGCCTTGATCGCGCCGACCGTGTGGGAAGGCACGCGAACCCTGAGCCGGAAAGGGCTGAAAATCGAGGTTCTGGATAGCCTGGCGGTGAGTCTGGCGGCGGCTCGGGGTGAGTATTTTACCGCCATCGCCACCCAGGGTTTGCTGGCGCTGGGCGCTTATCTGGAACAGCATACCGCCCGTCACGCCGACGATCTGCTGCGCCATCTACTCAAGCCGATGCCGACCCAAGCCTGGGTCGAGCGCGACGGCGGGTTGGTGCAAATCCCCTGTGGCGAATTGCGCGCCGGCGACCGGATCGAAGTCGGCCCCGGTGAAATGATCCCCATCGACGGCAAGGTCGTCGGCGGCAATGCGGCGGTCAACCAAGCCTCGGTGACCGGCGAGAACTTGGCGGTACGCAAGGAAGTGGGCGACAAGGTGTTGTCCGGCACGGTATTGGAGGGCGGTCGCCTGCGCATCCGTGCGACCCGCGTGGGCGCGGAAACCACCACCGCGCGCATCGCCCGCTTCATCGAAAATGCCCTGCAACAACAGTCGCAAACCCAATGTCTGGCTGAGCATTTGGCCGACCGACGGGTTTATCTGACCTTGGGTACCGGGGCGTTGGTCTACGCCGCCACTCGCGATCTCGATCGGCTGGCTTCGGTGTTCCTGGTGGATTACGCCTGCGCCTTGAAACTCGGTACCCCGGTCGCCATCAAGTCCGCCCTGTATCAAGGCGCCAAGCACGGGGTGTTGTTCCGCGGCAGTCAGGCCATCGACAGTCTGGCCCAGGCCGATACCTTCGTCTTCGACAAGACCGGCACCTTGACCAGCGGTCTGCTGGAAGTGACCGATGTGTGCAGTCTGGATGCGGCGTGGGACGCGCCGCGCCTGCTGGCGCTGGTGGCGTCCATCGAGGAACACGCGACCCACCCGGTGGCCGACGCCGTGGTCAAACAGGCCCGCCAGCAGCACTTGGCGCATATCGAGCACGAAGACGTGGATTATCTGGTGGCGCACGGCCTTACCACCCAGACGGAAGGGCGATGCGTGGCGATTGGTAGCCGCCATTTTCTCGAAACGCATCGGAATGTCTCGTTCGCCGCTCACGAAGAAAACATCGCGGCGCTGGAGCAGGCCGGCAAAACCTTGCTCTACGTGGCGCTGGAGCAACGCCCGCTGGGGCTGATCGGATTGCGCGACAGCTTGCGCCCGGAAGCCCAGGCCGTGCTGACGCAATTGCGCCAAGGCGGAGTGCGACGACTGGTGTTGCTGACCGGCGACCGCCAGGACAAGGCCGAGGCGTTGGCGCGGGAGCTGGGTATGGACGAGGTGTATGCCGAATGTCCGCCGGAACGCAAGGCCGCCGTGGTCGAGGAGCTGCGGGCGCAAGGCGCGAAAGTAGCGTTCATCGGCGATGGGGTGAACGATGCCCCAGCCTTGATCGCCGCCGACGTGGGACTGGCCATGCCCAGAGGCGCGGATCTGGCCCGCGCCACCGCCGACATCGTGCTGCTCGACGAACACTTGCGTACCCTGCTGACGGCCCGGACGCTGAGTGCCGGGACGCTAGAGCTGATTCGCACCCATTTCCGAATCTCCACCGGAGTCAACACCATGGTCATCGCCGGCGCGGCGTTTGGCCTGCTCTCGCCGGTGTGGTCGGCGCTGCTGCATAATGGCATGACTCTTGGCGTATTGCTCAATTCGATCGCGGGTGTCCGCCTCGGGACCGACTCTCTATCCCATCCATCGAACCCTGGCGGTTCTTGATCGCTGTTGCGTTGTTGATCCAATCTCCAAAATAGGTTGTGTAATTCAAAAAAATGGGGGCGGATTTTATTTGACATCTAAATGAGAATGATTATCATTATCTTTAATGTCAGCTTGGAAACCACACAATGTGCGAGTCGCATTACACCATGCCGAAACGCTTGCAAGGCTTCAAGGACGATACTTTCCAGTCCCTGCCTCCGGTATCCCGCAAGAAATTCAGCATGGGGAACAATAGCCTAATCGGCGATGCCTCTCTCTTGCCGGCGGTTTTACCAGGCCCCCAGGACGTGACGCCGCAATTGTCCCCAGTGCTCCGCAAGAAGCTCTGGGAACTCGATCAGTCCTATCACTGTATCGTGATCGGTACTTGTCTGAGCTTGGCGGAACTGCGGTGGCTCCAGCGGCGCTTGGGTGGTTCCGCGTCAGTCTCCGCCACGGATTACGATCTGCACCGCGCATTCGTCGGTGCGGTACGAGCCGCCACACCCGCAAGTCGACTGATCCATAAGCACCTGGATCGCAAGTACAAGTCGGCCATCCAGCAACTTGGCAAAGTGCGAACACGGGACGAACTGGACGCGTACTGGGACACTGCATTGGCCAGTGGCGAAATCGCCGGCGCCTTTTGGGCTGTGATCACGCGGTCGGATGTGCCGATGGCCATGCTCGACCGCGTTTACGGTGAAGTCCACATGCTCTCGCATCTGTCCGGCGCCTCCGTCCGGGTGGATCTGCACGAACTGAACCGACTAAGACGACATTGCCCGGCATTGGAAGCGCAGTTGGCCGATGCCCGGATGACGGCACGCCGCCGACTGGCCGAGCAACAGGAGACGATCGACGCGTTGCACGAACGCCTGACGCAATCCCTGGAAACCGAGCGCCAACTTCAGGCCGCCGAGGCTCGGTTGGCGATGCTGGAAGAGCAGTCGCTGGCTACCCAGCTAACCGCCGAAGTCGAGAATTTAACCGCGCGCTTGGATGCCGAGCACGCCCGCGCCGAGGCTGCGGAAATCACCATCGAGAGCTGGAAGCAACAGGCGAGCCGTTCCATCGACCAAAATCAGTGGCTCGCGCGGCAGCTTGCCGAGATGCGCCACGAGCGGGACATGCTGGAGGTGACCCTGGAGCGACTGTTGTCGCCACCGTGCGCGGAAGTCTCGACTGATGCGGGTCCGGATCTGGTGGGTCGCTGCGTGCTGTTTGTCGGCGGACGCCAGGGCCAGTGCACCTACTTTCGGGAATTGGTGGAGCGTCGCAATGGTCGTTTCATCCACCACGACGGCGGACGCAAGGATGCTCGCGCCCGGCTGTGGGATGTCATGCAACAGGCCGATGCCATTCTCTGTCCGCTGGATTGCGTGAGCCACGACGCGGTGCATCGAATCAAGCGTTTCTGCCAACGCAATACCAAACCTCTGGTGTTGCTCTCTCGCACCAGTCTGGCGGCGTTCAATCGCGGTTTGAACGCGGTGGTATCGTGAGGAGCGTTGCCGCATGGGGACGAAGACGATTGCGAAAACGCGCGAGATCATTGGTCCGCGTGAGATCCAAGCTCCCGACCATGCCGGTGAAGAGCATCGGATTGGGTTGGAAATCAGCGCCGGGAAGCTCTACCGGTTGCTGGTGTGTGGGGCCGTGAGCGTGATGGATTTTCGTTGCCTCGACCATCGCTCCAAATGCCATGTCCGGGCGTTATGTCTGCATGCTTGTGCGCATCGCCTGAACGAGCGCACTGCCGTCGGGATCGGGTGGAGCGATGCATGGAGTGCCCATCATGAATCCACGGAGTCGTGAAGCGCGATCCGCGCGGTCCGACCAAGAAGCCTGGGCGCCCCGAAAGCGATTCGCCAGCGGCGATCTGTTCGGCGATGCCCAAGAAATACTGATCGAGCACGCCGGGCAGGAATACCGGCTACGCATCACCCGTCAGGGCAAACTGATCCTGACCAAATAACCATCGAAACTCACGGTGTCGCCCCAGCGGACACCGCGCCCAGCCACCTTCGACCTCNGGGCGACGGCAGCCAGCCTGCATCAGCATTCCTGCTCACCGAAAAGCGACGGAGGTTCCGATGACGCCCGCAATCCCTTCTTCGACACCCAATATCGTCGAAGCCCAAACAGGTCTGGCAAGGTTTGCGTGACCAAAAACCGGATATTCGTGCTCGTGACGCCCTCGCGTTGTTGGGCGTGGGCGAAGCGCGACTGGTCGCCAGCACTTGCGGTCATGCCGCGACCCGGCTGGCCGGTCATTGGGCCGCGTTGATCGAAGCGTTACCCAGTCTCGGCCGAGTGGCGGTGCTGACCCGCAACGATCACGCCGTGCACGAGCAGGTTGGCGAGTATCGCAACATTCGCATCGTCGGCGATCAGGGCGTGGTGTTGGGCGAGGGGATCGATCTGCGGTTGTGTCTCAGGCATTGGCACTACGGGTTTGCGGTGCATGCGGACCCTCAATCCGGCGCCACCGAGAGCCTGCAATTCTTCGATGGCGCCGGGACCGCCGTGCATAAGATCTACCTGACCCGGCATAGCGACCGGCGTGCCTACGCCAATCTGGTGAATGTCCATCGTTCCTCGGATCAATCGCCCCGACAAGCCGACTGGGCCAAACTGTCGGCACCGCCCAGTCGGCTCGATGAGGATATCGACGTCGAAGGATTGCGCCGCCATTGGCGGGCGTTGCGCGACGCCCATGATTTTCGAGATATGTTGAGGCGGTTCGGCGTGAGCCGCATGCAGGGTCTGCGGCTGGCGGGAATGGATTTGGCTTGGCCGGTGGAGACCACGGTGGCGCCGATGCTGCTTGACTCCGCCGCCGAGCTCTTGCTCGATCTCATGGTGTCCGTCGCCAGTCCTGGCGTGGTGCAGATTCACAGCGGCGCCGTGAACAAGCTGCATCTCACCGGGCCTTGGCTCAATGTGTTGGACCGGGATTTCAAACTGCACTTGCGACAAGGGGCGGTCGCCAGTGCTTGGGTGGTCACCAAGCCCACGGTGCATGGACCGGTGACGTCGTTGGAACTCTACGACAGCGCCGGTAACGCCATTGCGTTGTTCCATGGCAAATGCAAACCAGGGCAAGCGGAAAATCCGGTATGGCGCGCCTTGGTGACCGCGTTACCCGCCATGGCGACCCAATCATGAACAATGGGTGGGAATCGATGGGATCGCTCGCCGGACCTTTCGACCTGCGTTCATCCTTGGCCATTTCACCGCAATGCCAAGACGGGAGCGAACGCCGAGCCAACAGCGATTGAGTCGCTCCAGGACATTTTTCGAGCCAGCTTTGTTTGGCCATCGCCGGGGTGATGGCGGGATCCGAGGAACGGATCGGCACGTCGGCGACTTTCTTTTTCATACTTCCGCGCGGGGAGCAACGGCGTGATCCTTCCGTGATTCTGTGACTTGATGGTGCGAAACGATGCTCATGAAGACGACCCATCCCGATGATGCCTGTGACGAGACGCTGCCCGATACGGCGTTGATTCAGACGGCATTGTGTTATCTGACGACGCGGTATACCGTGCGGCCATGCTCTGGTCTGGCCCACATGATCGTGCATCACCTGCAAATGCTGCTGGCGCATCCCGATATGGCGGGTTTGCCGGAACGGGAAAAGATCCATCGCAAACTGTTGCAACATTGGCGGCATGTCGCCGATGAGCATTGGCGGCCATCCCCTTACCCTGGAACGGCCGCCCAGCGCGGTGTGATGCATTGACGTGCCGGGTCCCAGGGTGGATGCGAAGGCGCGAATTCCTCGTACTGGTACTCGCGGTTTCGGTAGCTTCGATATTCGCGCCGGAACCGCGGGTCGTGGGTCGGGATGACGGTCAGCGTACCGAGCGATAAGTTGCCGACCGCTGGCGCTTGCTCAGCACCAGTTGCCAAAGTTGTCCTTGCCGCGCCCGAAAAAAACCGGCGCAACTCAGCAGATAATATTTCCACATACGACAAAAGCGCGAGTCGTAGCGATTCCGCAGCCGAGGCCAACCGGCGTCGAAATTGGCCCACCAGGCCATCAGGGTGCGATCGTAATCCGGGCCGAAGTTGTGCCAGTCCTCGATCACGAAGCGCCGCTCCAGCACTTCGGTCAATTGCCGGGCGGAAGGGAGCTTGCCGTTGGGAAAGACGTACTTTTCCATCCAGGGATCGGTGGCGCGGGTGGTGGTGTAATCGCCGATGGTGTGCAGGAGAAACAGACCCTGATCGGCCAGCATGCGGTGGACGGTATCGAAGTAGGCCGGGTAATTTTTCGGGCCGACGTGTTCGAACATGCCGACCGAGACCGCCTTGTCGAACGATCCTTCCAGCTTGCGATAGTCTTGGAATTCGAACTGGACCGGTAAATCCGCGCATTGCTTCCGCGCATATTCCAATTGCTGACGGGAGACGGTGACCCCGACCACATTCACGCCGTGATGGGTTGCCGCATGGTGGGCGAGTCCGCCCCAGCCACAGCCGATGTCCAGCAACCGCTCGCCCGGTTGCAGCTCCAGCTTGCGGCAGATCAGTTCGAGTTTATGCCGTTGCGCGTCGGCCAGATTATCGGCCTTCGCCCAATAGGCGCAGGAGTAGCTCATGGTGGGATCGAGCATGGCCTGGAAGACATCGTTGCCGATGTCGTAATGCCGTTCGCCCACTTGGAACGCCCGACCGGGCGATTGAGGATTGAGCAGTCGGTGGCGCAAGATCGAAGCGATCAAGCGCCAGCGCAGCCAACCGCCGACTTTTTCGTTGAGATCGCGGCGCAGCAGGCGGTGGAAAAACTCGTCCAGACGCTCCACTTCCCACAAGCCGTCCATGTACGCTTCGCCCAGCCCCAGGGAACCGTGCAGGAGAATGCGTTGGTAGAGCGAGTTGTCGAGAACCTGCATGTCCCAAGGCGCATCGCCATTGACGCGAATTCCAGCTTCCGCCAGTAAGAGCCCGATCGTTCGTGGGGGTTCGGCGTGCCGAGGCATGTCCGGGGAATGCATTGGGGTGGTGCTGTGGTTGTACGGCATAGTGCCACTCCTCCGCCGGTTTGCAGTTTGCGTGAACGATACTTGAAGATCAGCTTCCACCAAGTCTATGAAAGTAATTGAACATTTTCCATTCTCAGGGTTGAGGTGGAGCGTTGGGCGATCGAATCGGTGGCGGCGAACGGTGCCGGTATGCCGTCACCGATTCGAGGATTGGCCGTGACTGTTCCTATGCGGAAACTTCGCTCAAGGCAATGCCCAAGGTCTTGGCGACGCCCTCGCCGTAGGCTGGATCAGCCTTCAGGCAGTTGCCGATATGGCGGATCTGAATCTCGCGCGGTGCCTCGCCAATGGAGCGCGCGGTATTCTCGAACAAGACTTGTTGCTGTGCCGGCGTCATCAGGCGAAACAGTGCGCCGGGCTGCGAGTAGTAATCGGTGTCTTCGCGGTGATTCCAGTGATCGGCCGCGCCTTCTAGATTCAGCGGTGGCTCGGTAAAATCCGGCTGCTCCGCCCACTCGCCGTAACTGTTCGGCTCGTAGCCCAGGGTACTGCCGTGGTTGCCATCGACGCGCATGGCGCCATCGCGGTGGTAGCTGTGGACCGGGCAGCGTGCCGCGTTGACCGGAATGAGGTGGTGATTCACGCCGAGCCGGTAGCGCTGGGCGTCGCCGTAGGAGAACAGCCGTCCCTGCAACATCTTGTCGGGCGAGAAGCCGATGCCCGGCACCACGTTCGCGGGATTGAAGGCCGATTGTTCCACTTCCGCGAAAAAGTTTTCCGGGTTGCGATTCAGTTCCAGCACGCCCACGTCGATCAATGGGTAATCCTGGTGTGGCCAGATCTTGGTGAGATCGAAGGGATGATAGGGCACCTTTGCGGCGTCGGCTTCGGGCATGATCTGCACCTTGAGCGTCCACTTCGGGAAGTCGCCCGCTTCGATGCTGTCGTAGAGGTCGCGCTGGTGACTTTCGCGGTCCTTGCCGATCAGCGCTTCGGCTTCCGCGTCGCTCAGGTTGCGGATGCCCTGTTGCGACTTGAAGTGGAACTTGACCCAATAGCGTTCGTTCTTGGCGTTGATGAAGCTGAAGGTGTGACTACCGAAGCCGTGCATATGGCGATAGGTGGCGGGAATGCCGCGATCGCTCATGACGATGGTGACCTGGTGCAGTGCTTCCGGGAGGGAGGTCCAGAAATCCCAGTTGTTTCTGGCGCTGCGCAGATTGGTGCGCGGGTCGCGTTTCACCGCATGGTTCAGATCGGGGAATTTCAGCGGATCGCGCAAGAAGAACACTGGCGTATTGTTGCCAACCAGATCCCAGTTGCCTTCCTCGGTGTAGAACTTCAGTGCAAAACCACGAATATCGCGCTCGGCGTCGGCCGCGCCGCGCTCGCCGGCCACGGTGGTGAAGCGGGCGAACAACTCGGTTTTCTTGCCAACTTCGGAGAAGATCTTGGCTCGCGTGTACTGGGTGATGTCATGGGTGACGGTAAAGGTGCCGTAGGCACCCGAACCTTTCGCATGCATGCGCCGTTCGGGAATGACTTCGCGGTCGAAGTGCGCGAGTTTTTCCAGAAACCAGACATCCTGCAAGAGTTGTGGACCACGCGGTCCCGCTGTCATCACGTTTTGATTATGGGCGACCGGACAGCCGGCATTGGTGGTCAGTTTCTTTTGGTCACTCATGGCGTTTTCCTCCTCGATGGTGGATCGGTGCGTTACAGCCAATGGCATGGTCGGCGACAGGCGTGGTGTCAACGGTGGCGGTGAGAATTCGTATCTCGTGCATCATGAATTCCTGCGAGTGATGCGGGCGACGTTGCCTGCGGAATCCACTGTCTCAAAAAGTACGGTTTATGAAAAATCGAATAAAACGAAGCGATAGATAGCCTGAATCTATAAGGAATCGGTCACTGTCATGTCTTCCCAGTTGACGGCACGGGCCTTTCGGCGGCGGGTACTTCGGCCGGCGGAGGGCGTGTTTCTCTTCCATCCCCGCATGTTGCAGCGCTTGATTCGCCGCCATTTGGGCGACGCCTCATCGAACTCGGCCATTCCGCTACTCCGCTATTACCTGATACCGCGAAAGATCTTGCTGATCGGTCTGGAGGACGAGAATCCCGATGCGCTGTCGGTCATCGAGGGGCTCAATCTGCCCGATTGGGTGATCCTGTTACCGATGCCATCGGCTCAGGAGTTGGCCACCGAGACTCCCGAGCACTGGTTGCGTGCTTACTGGGGCCGTCGGTTCGCGGCCGAGGTGGCGCGCGCCTGGCAAACGGCCCGCAACGACAATCAGGATCAGGACTCGTTTGGAGCGCGCGCTTGGGTCCGGCAGATCGGCGAGAAGGCGTTTCGCGAGGCGCGGAGCCTGCTCGAACAGGATCAGCGGGTCGTGCTGGGTTTGGACGACGAGACGCTGTGCCGTCATCTGGTTGGGTTTGTGATCTATTTGCGCTATTTCATTCCCGGCGCGCGGGCTTACTTTTTTCCGGCCGTCCGGGATTGGGGCGGGTTGGATCGCTGGTTGAAAAATAGCGGCTTGGACCTGCCGCCGCCCCGTCACGGCAGCCGTTGGCCACATCTTTTGACCCGAAGTCGTCCATCCGGTTTTCACGATGTCCCGGATTACGAGCCGGAATTGCCGCTGCGGTTACCGTTCGGGCGGAACGATCCCGATCTGGTCGATGGCGCCAACACCATTCTGCCCCTGCTGGCGAAACCCGCGCCGACCTTGCTCGGAAATGTCTGCGGGGGGATAGGTCCGAACCGGGTTGCGGCGGCCTGCGACCGGATTGCCTTGCAGGTCGAGTCGCGTTGCCGGGAGGCGTTGCGGCAAGCGTCCATTCTGACGCGGAAACCAATCTGGATCGTCTCGATTTGGCGCGACTTGACTGGACGCGTGACACCGGTCATGGAACTGTTGGCCGCGCTGCTGAATCGCCGTTCGGTCGCGCGGGGCGACGGTGCGCCGCTGGAATGGGTTCTCGACGCGCGTTTGCGCTTGTTTCGTCACGGCGTCCAGGCGGCGTTCCGGGCCGAGATGGCCGGTCGTTATGGCACGGCGCTGCGATATCTGGGCATGGCGGTTCATCAGTACCGGGAGATCGTCGGTATTTTTCCGCCGCCTCCCAGTCCGATTGCTTCGGGAGAGGCGGAATCCGAGTCGGTCGCGCGGATCTTGGAGGGACGACAGGAGGAGATCATCGAGGCACTGGCCCACGGTCTCGCCGCGACTTGGCGCTTGGATGCCCAGTCCACCCGAGTGTTGGAGCATTTGATGCAGCGCTTGCTGGACGAACCGGCCACCGCGCGGCCCTCCAGTCCGTGTTCTCGCTTGCTATACGATCTGGAGCGGATTTTTCTGGAGGGACGGACCAGTTATTACCGCTTGCAACCGCTGGCCTGGTTGTGGAGCGGCGGCCGGAAGTCGTTACGGCTGGGGTTGCCGTTCCAGGGTTCGCTGAAAGCCCTGCGGGTCCTGAACACCGCGAAAACCCGTCTTGACCAGTCGCCGTGGTCCGGGGCCGAGGTGGCTTATTTCAGTGCACCCTTGCAAACCTTGGGTGATCGAATTGGCCAGCGACTCCGCCGACAGGTGTTGCCACGCTTGCGCGAACTGCTCGACAGCGCCGGTTTTCTTGCGGACGACCATCGCCAGCGGGTCGCGCGGAACGTGCTTCAGGAAGAGCTGTTCGACATCGTGTTACGGCGTTGGCATCTTCGCTTCACCGATTTACGGGACAGCGTGGCCCGCAACCCATTGCGGTTGCCGGACCCGAATTGGCGGGAGCTGTTGCTGGGAGATCGTTTGGCGCGTTTCGACCGTCAGGCCAGCGTCGCGCTACCGGGGGTTTACCAGCCCGGTGAATTTTATCTGAAAGGCTTGCAGCAGTTGAGCGCGCCGCTGTTTGGTACATCCGCCGGGCGGTGGATCACCCGATTTCTGCTGTTGCCGTTTGGCGTCGCTTTCATCGGGCTGGAAGCACTGGGGTATCTACTGAAGCTACTGCCGGCGGCTTGGGGTCCGGTTCGCCTGGACGGTCCAGGCTGGGTGCTGGGGGTCGGTCTGGGCTTGAACATCGTCCTCCATACCCAGCGGGGCCGGGCGGCGGTGGCCGCTGTCTGTCGGGGGATGCACTGGCTGTTTGCCGACGTGTTTTATCAGGGCTTGGCGCGGTGGTTGCGTTGGCGGCGGACGGCCCGCTGGTTTCGCTATTCTCTGGTGCGGAAAGGTTCGCGTTACTTACTGGAACCGCTGCTGATCGGCTTGATCTTGGCGCTGCTGCTGATCGGCATCGCCGGTGGGCTCGGTCTCGGCGTGGATGGACTGCCGGCATTCTTGCTGTTCGGTTTCACGGTGGGCAGCATCCTGCGCAACAGTCAGGCGGGGCGACGGCTACTGGATGCCGCCATTACCCGCTTCGTCGCGTTCTGGCGCCGAGTGCATCGTAACCTGCTGATCGGTCTGGTTCATTGGGTGATCGATCTGTTCGGCTGGTTGATGCAGAGCATCGAACAGGCGCTGCATCGGGTGGACGAAGCGGTCAGTCACCACCGCGACGAGGGGCGAAACATCATGGTGGTCAAGGCCATCGTCGGTCCGCCGTGGCGCGCGCTCAGCTATCTCATCCATTTCTACGCGGCGGTATTGATCGAACCTCAGATCAATCCGATCAAGCACTTTCCGGTAGTCATGGTGGCCGACAAGCTGATGATGCCGTTTTTTCCCGTGTTGACGGCCACGCTGTTGGCGCTGTTGGACCCGATCCTGCCACGGTTCATCGGTGTGCCGCTGGTCACCGTAACCGTGCTGTTGTCAGCCGGCCTGTTTGGGTTTCTGGGTTGGGAGCTGATGGAGAATTGGAAGCTGTATCGCGCCAATCATCCTGATCGTGTGCAAGCGGCGCATTTCGGGCCGCACCGGGAGACGCTATATGCCTTGTTGCGACCGGGCTTTCATTCGGGCGCGTTGCCTCGGGCGTTTGCCGAACTCAGGCAGGTGATCGGGCTGGAAAACGAACAGGAACGCCCTTGTTCCCAACGCTTGCGTCAGGCCGAGGCGCAACTGGGGGAGATTCTGGAATCACTCCGGGCGTTCGTGACGCGCGAGCTGGTATTTGCCCTGCTGGAACGGTGTCGAGCGGCGGGTTACGAACGGGCTGATGGGGTAGTGGAGCGCTTGGAAGTGGCCACGGCGGCGTTGGATGTTCGAGTGGCGCTGTATCCTTTGGGTCGGAAGGATGCCGCAAGCGAATCGATCGTGCTCAAGCTTGGTTTCGATCTCCGAGGAGACGAACTTCAGGGCGAAATCGCCTTGGAGGGGGATCTCGAATGCCTTGGTATCGAGGGGGCAGCGTGGTTAAAGGCGGAAGCCGCTTATTTTCTGGGGCGGGCAGCCTGCCGGGATTACGGCGTGTGAGGTATTTCGAGTTTCGATGGCCTGGAGCGGTTTTTTTCTGCAAGTTGGGCAAACTTGGGCGAGCTGTCAACGTACAGCTATACTTGTGACAGAAGTCCAAGTAATAACGCAGTCGTTTGTGATGGCGCCGACGTTGCGCGGTTGTAATGCACGGTGATGTGTTCCACTGTGCCGATCGTGGCTTGTGGTGGTGGGGAAACGTTGAAGGATAGCGGGCAAGTTGGAGCTCCCAAGGTTTGAGGGTTTACGATGAATGTTATACGGCTAATAAAATATAGTAAAATCAAGAAATTATTATCAACGATGGCGGAATTTGGTAGATAAGCGGAAACCATATAATCATATAGTAGTGCGGACGCTTCGCGCCCGCACTACGGGGCGGGCGGATACGATCCGCTGCTTGCGCGGCGCGAAGCGCCGCACAACCACGCGGATCAAGCCGACTTTAGGCGAAAAAAGCCTACGGCTTTCTCGCTTTGCGCGGCTTATCCGCCGCCCCGTTGGGCGGCAAGATAGAACAGCGGAAAATTTGAAAAAATGACGGACGTATTCATCTCATACAAACGAGAAGATCGCCAAAAAGCCCGTGCGATCGCAGAAGCCTTAGCTAAGACGGGGCTTGATGTCTGGTGGGACATTGAGCTTTTGCCTGGGCAAAGATTTGCTGATGAAATTAACGCGGTTATAGATCAAGCAAAAGCAGCCGTTGTTTTGTGGACTCCGAAATCTATTGCTTCTCACTGGGTAATAGCTGAGGCCGCGCATGCATTAAAACGGGATATATTGGTTCCCGCTTGGATAGAGCATGTTGAATTACCGGTCCCCTTTAATACCCTCCATACGCTTGATCTTACGAAATGGAATAGTACGCCTACCGATCCCCTTCTTGAGGGCTTAATAGCTGGCATACAGCGTTTGGTCGGTCGGCCTGAAGATTCTTTTAGCACGCGCTCTCAATCGGAAATTGAGACGGCTCTTGCCAAGCCAGCACATGAAGTAGAGTTTTGGACTTCCGTATCAAAAAAAAGAGCCGCAGTCAATAAATGAATATCGCCTGTATCTAGAAAAGTACGGATCAAAAAGGTGCTTTCTCCGAATTGGCAAAACTTAGAATTTCAGAGTTAACTGATAATTCAAAAAAAGCGAAGTCGCCCTTCTGTCACCGCAACACTAACAATACTTGGAGTGGCAGTAGGGATCATTTTGGGAATTCTGCAAATTAAGCAAATCATCTGGCCAGATAGTCTAGGCGTCAATGCCGAGCCAAAAATTGAATCCAAGAAAGCACTTACTTCTAAAGCATGTCGAGATCCTAGTCATGGTATCGAGCGATATGCTCGTTCATTTAATGTAGAGCGTAGCTCCAATTGGATGGGCGGTGGTTACGATCAAAACAAGTGGTGCAATGATGTAATAGCTAGTCTTCGTGGTGAATACCAGGATTCTAAATTCGAGGTAGTGTCAAAATCAGAAAACACGAAAAACACGTGCGCCCCATTTAATTGCCCACAATACATGTATTTTTGTACCGTGAAGGTCGATACTGATCCAATTTATATTGAGAAAATTTCAGATGCCTGCAAATAGCGCCCAACAAGTCGCTCCATCGGACCCAAAAACCGCTGCGCGTTTTTCGGTCCGCTGAGCTTGGCGTTGGGCGGTGCGTAGTCATACATCAGGTTATTCAGGAGAAATGGAGAAAGAATGAATTGGGGCGCGATAATTATTATCGTTGGTTTGGTCTTTTTCCTAGGAGTTATTCCGCTGGTTCTACTTCAGTCGCAACAACGGAAAAAGAATTATGGACCTAAGCGACAAACCGGTGGATTGAAAGTAATGCAGGGGAGCCTTGTGTGCCAAAACTGGAAGGCGCCAACGTTGGGGAAAAAGTTGTGGTTTGACTATGCGGTAAGGATACTGACGGAAGGTGATAATTTTTGGGGAAACTATCATTACCCAAGTGATCCAGATATACGGAAACCAGTTTACACCGGCGAGGTTTTGTTGACTGCTTCTCAGGGAGAAATAAAAGGGAAAACGGATCAAAGTGTGGTGGAAGGGCAACTCAACCCACATCAAGGAATTTTTACATTGGGCTTTCCACAAGGAAGCTTGTTGAGTTGGTTGAATAGTCCGTTTCAGTTTGGGATAAAAGGACAGGAAGTTGATTTTCTCAATACTAGCAAAGGGACAGGGCGGATTGGACGAGATAGCCACCTTCGAATAGGAGAAGGGAGTATTGTAGGACGGTTGGAGGATTGGAAGGGGGCGTGGGTGATGGAAGTTGATGTGACATATTGGGAGGTCGCGCCGGAGATAGTGGTGTTGATAATACTGCTGATGAGCAATGACATTTTCGAATTCCACAATCGTTAAGGTCGGCGAGAGCAGTTGTTTGGTTAGCAATCTGCAGTTTTGTTCCGTATTCAAAGTAACTGTTGCACGCAACAGCGCTATGAAAAGCCTGCCCAACAAACGGTTCAAGCCGAGTACACACTGCACTGCTGAGTTCGCGAGTGTTTTCCAAGGTACTACAGGCAAGGCACAGTATGCGCCAGGTTAGCCATACGTTAGATGGAGAAGGAAGCAAAGATGAAAGCAACGCATGGGAAAACATTATTAGCTGGACTAGCTGGCGGTTTTGTCATGAACGCGACGATGCTGATGACTTTTCGGCTTATCGGTTTTGGATGGAATGGTGGAGGGATATTGCTTGAATCCTCATCGCAAAGCCAAAAGCTCATCTCGGTATGGACAGAGATTTGAGCCTATTCCTTTGGTTGTGAATTCACCTGCGCCAATAATAGCAGGAATTGTCTTTTTTGGAGTTATTCATGCATACCTTTTTCGCTGGCTCTCCTCTTCATGGACAGGAGGGATTGTAAGCCAGGGGTTGCAATTTGCTACCCTCGTTTTTTTAATGACCTTTTTTGTTTTTGGGAATTTTTTCACGCCCTTCAATTTATTCGGAGAGCCGTTGCATTTAATAGCTCTTGAGCTACTGTTTTGGGTATGTATCGCATTGGCTGATGGCTTAGCCATTTCTGCAATCATTGGGGAAAAAGCATCTAACAAGGCTAATTAACTCGGACTGGGAAAATCCGTGCCGCTTTGCTCTGCGCCTTTTTCCAGCCGGTTATTTTCGACGTTAGGTGGCTTCAATATGGAAGCGCAATACCGGCTCCGAAAGCAAACCCCGCACGCGATCTACGACGTGCAAATGCAAGCGACGCAAAAAGCAGCACCAGAGTTCAAACTTACGATCTACGGCCTAGATCACTTGGAAGACGCCGACCGTTCGCGCTATTCCGACGCGATCCGTACGGGAGTGCAAAAAGCTATCGATCTCATATCCGGTAGAAAGAACATCGAAATTGATCTAACCGTACGAGAGCTAAGCGGAGAAACGCCACCGTTTGGATATGAGCAATGTGCGCGAATCCTTGTAGAGAAGTTCTATCGCGATAGCGCCACCTAACGTTACAATGGAGTCCGATAATTGACCGCTTCTCTCCCTTCGCTGCCGCTCCGGTCGGGCGCCATCAAGTGCGGCTCATTATGGTGGTAGTGCGGGCGCGAAGCGCCTGCACTACCACGCGGATCAAGCCAACAGCGACCGTCCAAGCCTTCGGATTATCCATCCTCGCGGCTTATCCGCCGCCCAATTAGCTGAGAAGTCATGAACATTCGTATAGCGACAAACCAGGATAGTGACGATATCAAAAGAGTCTATTTATCTACCTTCCCTAAAGGTGAAAGCGAGATTGTCGCGAAGATTGCCATTGAGCTGCTTTCTGAAAATACGACCCCACAAACAATCTCGCTGATTGCTGAAACTGATCACTCAGTCGTGGGTCACATCGCTTTCAGTCCTGTTAAAATAGATCATAATGAGGATTGCCAGGCTTATATTTTTGCACCGCTGGCGGTGCAAGCCAATTACCAAAAACATGGTATTGGCTCGACGCTAATTAAATACGGCATGCAGCAGTTATCAGCCATGGGTGTAAATATCGTCTTTGTTTACGGTGACCCAAATTATTATGAAAGGTTTGGTTTTAATGCTGATGCCGCTCGTAACTACATAACACCTTACAATCTTCAGTATCCTTCTGGGTGGCAAGCCATTGTTCTTAACGAATACGCCATGGAGAAAGTACCTGTAGCAATAAACTGTGTTGCCTCTTTATGTGACCCTAAATTATGGTAATCAATCTGCTGACAGTCACATCCATCTGAGTTACAAAAAAAGATCGCTATGCTTTGGTTTTTACGGTCGAATAATATAGGGCGCTATGCGGTAAATCCGAATTGGTGACGTGCTATTGGTGGAGAAAGGCTTATGAGTTCGTTAAGCGTTAAACAGTATGATGGTGTTGGTCATATCATATTGAATCGAGTTGGCGCACTAAATGCTTTAAGTCGTGAGTTCTGTCATGAGATAGACGACGCTCTGCGCGACTTGGACAATACGGAGAGTATTCACGCGATCCTTATTTCATCTGCACTCAAGCACTTCTGTGCGGGTGCGGACATTCGGGAAATGGCGGAAATGACCGCTGAAGAGGTTATTGCAGAGCAGTTCACCGGTTGTGTTTCGAGTTTGCCTGATATTTCAAAGCCAGTCATTGTCGCTGTCAAAGGTTTAGCTGCTGGTGGTGGCTGCGAGTTGGTCGAGATGTGCGATATCGTCATCGCCGCAGCCACCGCGAGATTTTGCCACCCAGAAATCACGCTAGCGGCAATGCCCGGAGCAGGAGGGACGCAACGATTGGCCCGAGTCGTTGGCAAACATATAGCCATGGATCTACTCTTGACTGGCCGATCCCTAAGTGCGGATGAAGCTTTCGCTGCTGGCCTGGTTTCCAGAATCGTTCCCGATGAACAACTGGAAGATGAGGCATTGGCTGTCGCAAAGCAGGTGGCGTCATTTTCCGGTCCGGTTACTCGTCGCATCAAGGCATCTGTCAACGACACACAAGTGAATTTGGAAACTGGACTAATTGTTGAGCGCGATCGCTTTCATCGTTGCTTCACCGAACATGATTTTCGTGAAGGTGTCCGTGCATTTATTGAAAAACGACGCGCCAATTTTCTTCATCGATAGAAATTCGATTGCGTATTCCGTATAGGCAATTATTCAGTAGCCCCGCGTAAAAAAACAGTGCGAGGCTGCGCAATTCAAACATTATCGCGGATACTTCGCGCTCGCGATAGCTATGTAGAAAAACCGATATTGGCTGTCAAAGTTGTCGGTTTTTTCCTTCATCACGGCTTATCCATCGCCCCGTTAGAAATTTAAGGGTGAAGATTTGTGAAGTGGAGTAAGACTGCGGTCATTGTGGTTATTGCGATTTTTTGCAGTTTCCTACGGTTACTCAGCCATCAAGCGAATGCATCTGAGTAGCGAGATGCAAGAGACGGAAAAGAAAAGCTTGTGCCAAGCAAGGCGCTTTCGATTGCGATCTGATCGCGAAATATCACGATGAATGTTTCGAGCCAAGCTATCGAGCTGAACGTCGAATAAAGTCTTTTCATGTTGGCGAGTATCGTGCTTGCATTGAAAATATGATGAGCCAGCATTTAAGTGAAAAATAGAGAATACTTAGCATTATCACACTGTGATCTATTAAGAGGAGAAGAAAAATGGCCAGTATTCTACAAGCTGCTGCAACGAAGCAAGAAAAACAGACGCGCTCGGAAAAATCAGCAAGGCGTCAGTGCTTGGATGGATAACGGTAATTATCTCGGACTATTGACTACTCTCGGGCTGGTTTTTCATGTCGCCGATGCTAAAAAACAATAATACGACCGCAATTGGTTATAGCTATGGTGAACACGGGACGAACACGATATATGTAGCTGTCAAGGGGCCGCCCCAGCCCGATCCAAACGTGGTTTCAGCACAAGCGAGTGGCCTTGACATTCCTCATTCTGACGTTGTGATCATCGGCAATACCAGTGGACTTCATGCTGAAACTTCTATTATTAGACATGCAACAGATGGCGATAAGTCTGCGCTCTTAAGTGATTTCTTTTATCTGGAGATTGCATGCATTGGAAAAGGTGTTTGCCCAGATTGCTCCGGTTTTATGACGAAGTACAGCATTCCCCACACTACCGTGCGATCCAACGTGGCTTCTGATTGGGTAAATCCTTTTTCCGGTGCGCATTTTCATGGCACTGGTCAAAATCTTCAGTATAGAAAAGCGGGCAAGAGTTTTTCTTCCATTAACCCAGGTTCAGGATACGTTAAAGGATGGGCAAATAACTGAAACCATTCGCTCCGTGCAGTGAGTATTATCGTCTGTTGATATGCAACGACTTACGATCATCATGATGCGATGGCCGCTACATTTGGTTAGCCATGAAAAGGCCGACGATTTCATCGAACGGACGCGTGGGAACAAGCGGTGCTTTTTTTGCTTCAGTCCTTTTTTACCGTGAGCCACTTACGATTGTGTTGGGCGGTGCATAAGAAAGGAGCATGAATATGATTCGGAAAAACTCCCTTGGACGAAACGGGCCGTATGTCGGTTGCCTCGGATACGGCGCGATGGTTTTGGAGGGCTATTATGGCGCGTCCGATGCTACTCAAGCCGTGGAGACCATTCGTCACGCGCTTGATGCGGGTTTGACGATGATCGACTCCGCTGATGCATACGGCAATGGTCACAACGAGCTGCTCGTGGGTCGCGCCGTGAAGGGTCGACGAGACGACGCTTTTATCGCCACGAAGTTCGGCATCGTGTTCGACGAGCAAGAAACGGGTGCCGAGCTGCCAACGGGCTGGGGGTTCTCGATCAAGATCAATGGTACGGCGGCGTATGTTCGGAAAGCACTGGATGGCAGTCTCGATCGTCTGGGCGTTGACGTCATCGATCTTTGGTATGCCCACTATGTGGACCCTATAACGCCGATTGAAGAAACCGTGGGGGCGATGGCCGATGCGGTTCGTGCGGGGAAAGTACGCTATCTGGGATTGAGCAACGTCACTGCGGACGAAGTCCGGCGCGCGCACGCGGTCCATCCGATCACGGCGGTGCAATACGAGTATTCCCTCTGGCGTCGGGAGGCCGAGACGACTTTGCTGCCCACTTTACGTGAACTGGGAATCGCTCTGGTCTGTTGGGCGCCTCTCGGCAGCGGGTTCCTGACTGGAACCGTGGGAGCGCTGGACAAGAACGATTTCCGCCAGAACAACCCGCGCTTTGTCGCGGAGAACCTGGCCATGAATCGCGACCGTTTCGCGCCGCTCATGCAAATTGCGCGTGAGCTGGAGGTGACACCCGCGCAGTTGGCGCTTGCGTGGCTCTTACATCAGGGCAAGGATATTTTCCCAATCCCCGGAACGCGCCGCCCGGAGCGGATCGATGAGAATGCCAAAGCAGCGGATATCCATTTGAACGATGAGATCCTGAAGCGAATCAATGAGCTCGCGCGGCCTGGATTAGCTGAAGGCACAACATTGGTGTAATCATGCTGAAGACCTTGATCGATCTTGGTTTTTCGTGCCGCCTCATCCGGGGCGGTGTCATTGCCGCGACGATGATCGTGGGCTTGGCGTGGAGCGGTGCGCAAGTTGCGCGAGCAGATCCCTTCCTCGACGAGATCGTCGAGTTTACCGGGGAGATCTTGTATTTAGAACACAAGGTGCCTGCCCTCGTCATTGGTGTGGTGCGTAATGGCGAAACTTCGATTCATGGCTTTGGCGAGCGAGCGGGCGCAGGTAGCAAGGCGCCGGACCGAGACACGCTATTGCGGATCGGCTCCATCACCAAGGCATTCACCGGCCAGGTGCTGGCCCACCTCGCCGCCGACAACAGGGTGCGGCTTACCCAGCCTCTCACCAAGTCGTGGCCCGACCTGGCGGTTGACGCGAAAGCCGATGTGGAGCATATCCGCCTGATCGATCTTGCCACCCATTCGGGGGGACTCCCGCGCGAAGTTCCCCATGAGCCGGGGTCCGAACAGGACCCCTTCGCCCCAATCACGGTCCAGACCTTCGCCGACTGGCTGAAGAAGGAGCCTTTGCTCTTCAAGCCGGGAACCTCCGTGCTCTACTCGAATTTCGGCTTTGACCTGCTCGCCATGGGCTTATCCAAGGCAACGAACCAACCTTATCCTGAGCTGCTTAAGCAATACATCACCGCTCCTCTCGGCATGAAGGACACGGTGTTTACGCTGTCGAAGGAACAAAAGCAGCGATTGATGCAGGGCCATGGCTTTGCGGGGGAGCCATTGCCGGACGTGCCTACTGGAGATGTTATTGTCGGCGCGGGTGGCCTGTACTCCACGCCAAACGACCTCTTGCGCTGGATGCAATGGCATCTTGACCGCTTCGCCGAGAGTGGCGCGGAAGCGCGACTGCTCGATCATTCGCTGTATCTCATGCGGGATGGCCTTGAGACCGTATCGGGAATGGACGAGTCCGGCCACATGGACGCGATGGGGCTGGCCTGGGTAGCCATGATGCCGGAGGGTGACCGTCCGTTCATCCTGCAAAAGGCTGGCGGGCTACAGGGCACCTTTAGCTATATCGCTTTCGCGCCGACGCGCGGCGTGGCGGTGTTTATCGCCATCAACCAATTCAACTTCGCCGCCTCCATGGCCATGGCTAAAGTGGCCAATGAGTTGATCGCGACACTCGCGCCACGCTAAGGGGCTGAAGGCGCTCATGTAACACGCCTATCCGCATCACGACTGTATCGGGTCAGGTGAATGTCGGTGTTGGCCGCTACAGATCGCGAGACTACCAAAACCGGTTCTTGCGCCGGTGCCATGAGCTAGAGCGAGCGGTGGTCGCCGCTCGTCTCGGGCGGCCTTGCCGGGTCATACGCGGGCGTTATCATGACCGCCTCAAACCGCCATTACTCCGGATCTCCCATCCATGGACACCCTCAAGATACGCGGCGCGCGAACGCATAATCTGCAAAACGTCGATCTCGACCTGCCGCGCGACCGGTTGATCGTCATCACCGGCCTGTCCGGTTCCGGCAAATCCTCGCTGGCCTTCGATACGCTCTACGCCGAGGGTCAGCGCCGTTATGTCGAATCGCTGTCCGCCTACGCCCGGCAGTTCCTGTCGCTGATGGAAAAGCCGGATGTGGATCACATCGAAGGGTTGTCGCCGGCGATTTCCATCGAGCAGAAATCCACCTCGCACAATCCCCGTTCCACGGTCGGCACCATCACCGAGATTTATGATTATCTGCGGCTGCTGTACGCGCGGGCTGGGATTCCGCGTTGCCCGGATCATGGCATCGATCTGGATGCCCAGACCGTCAGTCAGATGGTGGATCAGGTGCTGGCGCTACCCGAGGGCGGGCGGCTGATGCTGCTGGCGCCGGTGGTGAAGGAGCGCAAGGGCGAACACGTCAAGCTGTTGCAGGAACTGCGTGCCCAGGGCTTCGTGCGTGCCCGCATCGACGGCGAGGTGGTGGAACTGGATAGCCCGCCCACCCTGGATCTGCGCCGCAAGCATACGATTGAAGTGGTGGTGGATCGCTTCAAGGTTCGGGACGATCTCGGCCAGCGCTTGGCGGAGTCGTTCGAGACCGCGCTGCGGCTGGCGGACGGCATGGCGCGGGTGGCGTTTCTGGACGAGCCGACGCGGGCCGAATTGCTATTTTCCGCCGGCTTCGCCTGTCCGATCTGCGGTTACAGTCTGAGTGAGCTGGAGCCGCGCCTGTTCTCCTTCAACAATCCGGTCGGCGCTTGCCCGGCGTGCGACGGTTTGGGCGTCAAACAATTCTTCGATCCCGAACGGGTGGTGGCGCATCCGCATCTGAGTTTGGCGCGCGGGGCGGTGCGCGGCTGGGATCGCGACAATGTCCATTATTTTCAACTCATCCAATCCTTGGCGCGGCATTACGGCTTCGAGGTGGATACCCCGTTCCAGGATCTGCCCGAGCGAATCCGCCGCTTGATCCTGCACGGTAGCGGCGGGGAGGCCATCAATTTCGAATACAGCAACAGTCGCGGCGAAACCCACCATCGTCGTCATGCGTTCGAGGGGGTGATTCCCAACATGGAGCGCCGCTATCGGGAAACCGAGTCGAATCTGGTGCGCGACGATCTGGTGAAGTACCTGAGCAGCCAGCCCTGTCCATCCTGCCAGGGTGCGCGGCTGACTCGCTCCGCCCGTCATGTCTTTGTTGCCGGTCGGAGCCTGCCAGAGATCGTCGCCTTGCCGATCGGCGCGGCCCGCGATTTTTTCGGCGACTTGGCCTTGCCCGGTCGGCGTGGCGAGATCGCCGTCAAGATCGTCAAGGAAATCGACGAACGGCTGAACTTCCTGGTCAATGTCGGCTTGGATTATCTGAACCTGGAGCGCAGCGCCGATACCTTGTCCGGCGGTGAGGCGCAACGCATCCGGCTGGCTTCGCAGATCGGCGCCGGGCTGGTCGGGGTGATGTACGTGCTGGACGAGCCGTCCATCGGCCTGCACCAGCGCGACAACGCCCGGTTGCTGGCCAGCCTGTTGCGATTGCGCGATTTCGGCAACACCGTGATCGTGGTCGAGCACGACGAGGACGCCATCCGCACCGCCGATCATGTGGTGGACATGGGGCCGGGCGCGGGCGTGCATGGCGGCCGAGTGGTGGCGCAGGGGACGCCGGCCGACATCATGGCGCATCCCGATTCCTTGACCGGGGCCTATCTGAGCGGGCAACGGCGGATTGAATTACCCACCCGGCGCACGCCGCCCGATCCGAAAAAGCAGTTACGCATCGTCGGCGCCAGCGGCAACAACCTCAAGAATCTATCGGTGCAGATTCCGCTGGGTTTGTTCACCTGCATCACCGGGGTGTCCGGTTCCGGCAAGTCCACGCTGATCAACGACACACTGTATTGCTACGCCGCCCGCGACCTGAACAATGCCAACGAGTCGCCGGCGCCGTGCCGCGATCTGCTGGGATTGGAGCAGTTGGATAAGGTGGTGAACATCGACCAGAGTCCCATCGGCCGGACGCCGCGCTCCAATCCGGCCACCTATACCGGCCTGTTTACCCCGATCCGCGAGCTGTTTGCCGGCGTGCCCGAATCACGGGCGCGCGGCTACGCGCCGGGCCGTTTCAGCTTCAACGTCAAGGGCGGGCGCTGCGAAGCCTGTCAGGGCGATGGGGTGATTCAGGTGGCGATGCACTTTCTGCCGGATATCTATGTGCCTTGCGACGTGTGCAAGAGCCAGCGCTACAATCGGGAAACCTTGGACATCCGTTACAAGGGTCGCAACATTCACGAAGTGCTGGAGATGACGGTCGAGGATGCGCTGGCGTTCTATCAAGCCGTGCCGGTGGTGGCGCGCAAGCTCCAGACCCTGACCGACGTGGGTTTGAGCTACATTCGACTCGGTCAGAACGCCACCACTCTGTCCGGTGGCGAGGCGCAACGGGTGAAGCTGGCCCGCGAGCTGTCCAAACGCGACACTGGGCAAACACTGTACATTCTGGACGAACCGACCACCGGCCTGCATTTTCACGATATCGAGCAGTTGTTGAAGGTGCTGCACGAGTTACGGGATCGAGGCAACACGATTGTGGTGATCGAGCACAATCTTGACGTGATCAAGACCGCCGATTGGGTCATCGATCTGGGGCCGGAGGGCGGCGGGGGAGGCGGCGAGGTAATGGCGGTGGGTACGCCGGAGGATATCGCCCGCCATCCAGAAAGTCATACCGGGCGGTTTCTGGCGCCGGTGCTTTGCTCTGCTGGGTAAGACTGACCGGGAAGAATCATCCTCCAGCCGCTGGCGTGGAGATTCCGGCGGGTACCTGATTTCGAACTCCCCTGAAAACGTGCAAATTTGGGCAATCTGTCAACACGCAACTATGCTTGTGACAGAAGCCCAGATAGGGGCGCAGTCGATGGCGATGGCACGGACCGCGCCCGGCATGATGTTCCACTGCATTAATCGCGCCTCATGGCGGCGGGTAAATTCCAAAGGGGCAGCAAGCCTGTCGGGTTTTTCTAGGGTTTTATCGTCCACGATGAATGTCATACGGCCAAAAAAACCAATTTAATCAATTGAATAATTTCAATTATAGCGAAATATGGTTGATAGACGGAAACCATACAACGGGGCGACGGATTCCAATCCGCGTGGTTGCTTGGCGCTTCGCGCCGCACAACCACGCGGATCAAGCCGACATCGGCCGTCAAAGCCTTCGACTTTTCCGTCCTCGCGGCTTATCCGCCGCCTCGTTTTGCTTCGAAATATTCATTTAACTGATTGATCAAATGTGGTGGGAGGCCATATGTCAACTAATGTAGGAAGTAAGTTTCTGGGGAGTAATTCGAGCCTTTTGCGCTAGTCTTAAACAGAAAGAAAGGAGGATATTGAAAATGCTTACTCGCCTTATAATTTTCATACTTGCGGTCTCGATCACAGGCTGTGCCCTGCCATCTAAAAAACTAGCTGAATTCGGCAAAGCTTCAGAAATTGCGGTTGCCACGATTTCCACGCCAAAGAATCTTGAATCCCAGCTTCTCAAAAGAAATCGCTGTCAACGAAAATGCCTGTCGCTTCCTCTCGGGCTCCAGAGCTTACCGTCTGGCAGCTAAGTCAAAAACTCAGCCCTCTACACTCATTGCCGAACAGGCTAAGGTCGCCGATGCTTGGCAGCGTATACAAAAGCACTGACCGAAGCGGCCGGTGGAGACAGTATCGCCAAGCTTAACGAAGCAGCAAAGGGATTTAATGGTGCTGCGGGTGAATTGGCTGGTAGCGCTAAAGCTCCCGCCACCATCGGACCGGCTGTCGGAGCCCTTACAAACCTCGGTGTTCGGTTGAGTGAGGCTCGGCGAACTCAAAAAAATCAAGGACGTGATGGAGAGTGTCACGTCAAGTCTTTTTTACTTTCTCTCTTCGCCTCGAAGAGGATTCTCAGAGTGTCGACGATACGCTTGCTAAGCTAATTGTAAGTTGGGATAAGCATGCACGCTGCGTATTGCGCGCATCACGCCGCTCTGGTTCCACACCGCAAAAGATATTCCTGGACTTTGATACAGCGAAGAGAGAAATTCTTGCCGAACAAGCAAGAGCAAAAAAAGGCTGCGAGCGCGGCTACAGCTCTTGACGAGGCACATACAGTAATCCTTGCTAGTGATGGATCTATAGATGAGGGATTGGATATTTTGAACACACATCTAAGTGACCTTGTGGCAATTAAGCAGGCTGCGGCATCTGGAGGGAATTGAGCATGATTACCAACGTCAATGCAAAGAAACGGGTTCTAAACGCGCTTCGAGATCTGATTTTAATTAAGAGCGAAACAACTAACTTGTCTGATAATCAGAAAGATGTGTTGCTCGCGTCGATTCGTTCTCTGAAGATTGAGTATATTCGGCTGGATGGTGCGGACCTAAACGCATCCTATTCTGATATTGCAGACAATCTTAAAAAGTGCTAAGACAAAACTAGAGAAAATAGAAAAAAGAAAGAATTGAGTTTGCGAACGCTTTGATAACAGCCACGAAGATCCTTGGGTCCATTCGATCTGTACTGCTGTTAGTAGCTTAACGTTCCCCCAAATTAGTCACTTGTTCTAGAAATTACTTTGTACAGCGTTTCGCGCGAAAAGGGGGCGAGGCTCATTAACTGCAAGTATAGAATGTTTGAAATTGTCTAATGAGTGCCTCCAGCCGCCGCCCAAAGTGCCGTTCGCTGCGCGTGCAGCACTTTGGGCGGCGGCTGAAGCATACGTTATGTGGAAGAAATGAGGGTGGCAACTTGGTGGCGCCTTACAACATGTCCTTCGCCTGCCTGGACTGCCGCAAGTCGTTTAAGCGGGAATTCTTATTATCAATGGGTTGCCCTAAGCAAATGAGTTGCCCCGATTGTGGCAGCCCGGCATACAATTTTGGCAGGCACTTCAAGGCTCCGAAGAAAACCGATATCAAGCAATGGAAGAAAGTCCGATTTCTATTCGAGCATGGCTTTTGGTTTCAGAGAATCTACGATAAGGCAAATAGGTATCAAATCATCGAGTACCCTAAAACGATGGAAGGAGCCCGAGAGTTCGTCGAGGCATATAAAGAATACGCAATCAAGTAGCAAGATGGGCAACCCGTTGATTTGGGTGTTGGCGCAAAGAGACGTCGATGCATACAGGGTGTGTGAATCGGTTAGGCATTAAAGTCAGTGCCGCTCCGATGTAGGATAGCGCCGTGATGGCAGCGAAAGATGGTTTGCATGGTATGAGTTCACTTGCACATAAACTACTTGATTCTTTCGCCTGTTTACTGAGCCACAAAGAGCACATGCCTTGGCTTGTTTTGTGTAAAACCATAGGAGACGAAGATGCCTACGACAGACGAAACCACACCTAGTAATTCGACCACGACCGGCGAGGGCGTTTGGCGTGAACGCCCTAATGCTGACAAGATTCCATGTCCGGCGCTGTTGAGCTTTTACAACAATGGCCTGCTGCACCCAGACGAACACGGAAACGTTACCACCGCTCACTTAGACAAGGTTCTTGAGAGTGTAGGCGTTGGCACAGGAATTCGAAAAGCCCTCGTCACGGGTGCCGACAATACCGACGAGATTCCCGATAGTTTCAACCTTTTTGCCCTTCGGAACTCTAGTCTGGATCACAGCGGAAGCACTGGCATCCGAGATCCCGAGATTAGTCCCGCAAAGCTCGATAATGCGCTGCTGAAGTTCAGTGATGAGAGTGGTCGAATGTACGCTGAGCATTTTGCCGCTGCCGCTAATCAGGCACAGCTGCAAGATCCAGGCTTCAAAGGCGGCGTTATTCAAACCATAGAGTTCACGGCCCTCCTCCAGGTGTTCGGCCGCGTCGATGAGTCAAATAAACGCTACGTCACCATCGATGACGTGCGGGGGCTTTGGATCGACGGCAAGTATCCTGAGAAGCTGTACAAAAACTCAATTACCTAAGCTACCTCTAAGGCAGTCCCTTGTAATAATACTCGTTCTTTACAAATTCTTCGCAGCATGAGTCGAATTGAGGCCATATAAACATGACCCGTACTCGATGTGGGTTTCCGTTCGTAATCTTTGCTTAAGCGGCGAGATCGCCCGAGCCAAGCAAAGGTTCGCTCTACAACCCATCGCCGAGGTAAAACCTGAAATCCCTTATCCGTTTTCTTTTTTTTCAACAACTTCAAAAATGCAGTCGAACTGTTCCTTGACCCATTGAACAAACTTTTCACCTCTATAACCACCATCCGCCCAGATTTTTTTTGACGCTATCCACGATTGAAAACAAGGTGGTCAAGACTTGGCGAGCCGCATGACCATCGTAGATATTTGCCGCATGAACCAGAGCAACAATGAGATAACCCATTGTATCTACGACA
>NZ_SPMZ01000003.1 GCF_012939995.1 Candidatus Competibacter phosphatis
GCATTGCAGGCGACCGGAATGCTGGCATTCGGTTGCGCCCCTAACCGTTCCGCCACCCGCACCAGTCGTCGATTCCAACCGGGCATCACCCAAATCCCGCTCCCCCCACGTTCCGCCGCCGCCCAACCCACCTCCACCGTCTCCATGATTCTTCACCTTGTGCCGCTTGTTCGCTCCCTCAAAATGGAGGCCGCTACCCTCGCTATCAAGATCTGTGTAATGGATAGGTTGATGCCATGGAGCAAAAAAAGAGGGCAATATCAGAATCCATTGTCCATGCCTGGTTATGAATATCGTATGTGCGAAAAAACTGTACGATATCACTAAGAAACTGATCGGTGGAGACTCACTGAGCTATGCACAACAACTTGGCTGGAGATCAAGATATTGTGCGGACATGCGTGACCGAAAATTGTTGGGGCCTGAAGAGTATATGGCTATACCGGAACCCTATCGCTTGTGGATTTGGCCTGAAGATGTGCAAAAATCCATAGCGGCACTTAATCTCGTACCAGCATGTTAGAACGGAATGATATGGTTTCTACGAGGGACTCAAAGAAAATGGATGATGTGGAGTTGATGTTTTTGTCACGAAGTGCCTGCGATCATGAGGTGGTATGGGTGTCATCATCATGGGCTACTCGATATCCTGGGTCACGGTAAAAAGGAAAGCTCCCGAGATCTTGCTTCAAAAGCTTGGGCTTTTGCGTACAGGGGTAATGGCCGATTATGGACAGGAACCATATACGGGCCGTACATTGCCGAGCGGATGGTTTCTTTTGGTGTTCAATCGATGCGAGCACAAATTCATAAAACCAAGGTCGCTGTCTGCACTGTCAAGCAACTGTGATCTTGTTGCCTGCTCTGTGGAAGAGCATGTGATGGTAAGCACTTCGGAGTTCTGGCGCGACGGCCAGCAAATTTGGCGCATCGAACACGACGCGCAAGAAAGCATCGACCACCTCAGCAGCTTTGGTGCTTTGCCAGATGGCTACGCCACAATCCAAAGACAGTGCGCGGAGATGCAAGAACAAGCCGGCGGCAACCATACTGACGTCGATGCCTTTTTCGACATACCATTGCAAACGGCAAAAAGCATGGTCGGATTCAAGCACGACGACGATGATGGACTCGGAAATGACAGTTTCGAAGTATTCAAAACCCAATCATCTTCGTCGCAAATCAAAGCGTGGTGGAAACTATGGTGACACCCAACACTTCCAGCCATCATCGACGCCAATGCCGATGCCGTTATTACCCGGCAACGGATTCGAAAAGTATCCGGTTCCCGGAATCGGCCATGGTGCCGCGGTTGATGAGAGTTCAAACGGACAACCAGCGCGCGACGAACTCGTCTTCCGGCAACGGCCGGCCGAAATAATAGCCCTGAGCGTGGGAACAGCCCTCGCGCAGCAGGAAAGCCGCCTGCGCTTCGGTTTCGACGCCCTCGGCGATCACCGATAGCCCCAGGTTCTTGGCCAGCATGATGATGGCGCGGATGATGGCTTCGTTGTTGGCGTCACGGCCGATGTCCGCCACGAAGGATCGATCGATTTTGAGTCGTTGAATCGGTAGACGCTTCAGATACATCAGCGAGGAATAGCCGGTACCGAAATCGTCCACCGCCAAATGGACGCCGAGAGCACGGAGATCTTCGAGAAAACGAAACGCATCCTCGGCCTTGATGATGAACGACTCGGTAATTTCCATTTCCAGACATTCGGGCGGCAATCCGTTTTCGGCGAGGACCGCCTCGATCAGACCGGTCATATCACCGCATTCGAATTGCCGGATCGAAAAATTGACGGAAATGCTGTCGATGCGATAACCGGCCGCGTGCCACGCTTGCAGTTTCGCGCAGGATTTCCGCAGCACCCACTCTCCCAGCGTGACGATGAAGCCGGTTTCCTCGGCGAGGGGAATGAATTTTCCGGGCGGAATCAGGCCCAGTATTGGGTGGTTCCAGCGGACCAGCGCTTCGGCGCCGATCAATGTGCCGTGGGCCATGTCCACCTGCGGTTGAAAATGGACGAGCAACTCGTCGTTTTTCACCGAACGCCGCAGCATCGCTTCCAGATGCAAGCGGTCGAGAGCGTGAGCGGTCATTTCCTTGGCGTACCGGTGGTAGTTATTCCGGCCCTTGGCCTTGGCTTCATACATGGCGGCGTCGGCGTTTTTCACCAACTCGTCGCAATCCTGGCCGTCGGCTGGGTAATAGCTGATGCCAATGCTGGCGGAGATATGGATTTCGTGTTCCGCGAGGAAAAACGCTTTTTCGAAGACGGCCAACAGCTTGCAAGCCACCATGGTGGCATCCTGATTGCCGCCGAGATCCTCGATCAGCAGGATGAACTCATCGCCGCCCAGCCGTGCCAGCGTGTCGCAGGCGCGAATCGTCTTACGTAATTCCTCGGCCACCATTTTCAGTAGTTGATCGCCAAGCTGATGGCCCAAGGTATCGTTGATATTCTTGAAGTGGTCCAGATCGATGAACAGCACGGCCAGGCGGGTATTGTGGCGGGCCGCGTGCAGAATGCCCTGAGTCAGGCGGTCGTTGAACAGGATCCGGTTCGGTAGTTCGGTCAACGGATCGTGATGGGCGAGGAAAATGAGTTGCCGCTCGAAGTCCTTGATTGCCGTGATGTCGGTGAAAACGCCGACATAGTGGGTGACGCAACCGGCCTGGTCCTTCACCGCGCTGATGGAGAGCAGTTCAGGGTATACCTCGCCGTTCTTGCGGCGATTCCAGATCTCGCCGTGCCATTTACCCTCCTGTTCGAGTGCCTGCCATATCTCTTGGAAAAACGCCGCGTCGTGCCGGCCGGACTGGATGAGATTGGGTTTCTGACCGAGCGCTTCCTCGGCGGAATAACCGGTGATCTCGCTGAACGCCGGATTGATCGCCAAAATGACTTGATCGGGATCGGTGATCACGATCCCCTCGGCGGCGCTTTCGAACACGCTCGTCACCAGCCGCAGCCGCTCGCGTCCTTGCTTTTGCGCGGTCAGGTCGCTGTAGATCCAGACACTCCCTTCCTGGGGTTGGCTCGAATCCAGCGCCCGGCCGCTCAGGCAACCCCAGAACAGGCCGCTGTCCTTGCGTTTCAGCCACAGTTCCTCCACATAAGTCTCGCCATGCGCCAGGGCACTGTAGGCGCGTTCGCCGGTCGCCCGGAAATCCTCTTCGGTCGGATACAGGATTCGAGTCGAATGGCCGATCATTTCGCCTTCCGCGTAGCCGAACAGCTCCTCGAAACGGCGATTGCACTGGATGATCACGCGCTGCCTGAGCAGCACGATGCCGACCAGGGCGTTGTCGAGAATGGCTTCCTGTTGCGCCAGTAGGGATTTGAGGCGCGCTTCATCCTGCTTGCGTTGGGTAATGTCGCGGACGACCGATAGCACCACCCGCCCTTCGGCCAGCATGATGCTGCTTGACATCACCTCGACCTCGATCGGGGAACCGTCCACCCGCAGATAGCGTTGCTCCATGAGGGGCAATGTGATCGGTTGGTCGGAGCTCCGTAACGTCCGCAAGCGTTGCGCCACCGCCTCGTGATAATCGGGGTGAATCCACTCCGTCCACGGTAAGCCCAACGGTAGTTGTCCGCCTTCGGCACCTAACAGGCGTAGCGCGGAACGATTGGCCATCGTCATGACGCCGTCGCGATGCACAAAAATGGCGTCCGGTGTTAAATCCAGCAACATGCGATAGCGCTGTTCACTGCCCAGTAGGGATTGCGCGGCCGTCTTACGGTCGTCGATATCGCGTGCCACCATCACCAAGCGCCGCGCATTGCCAATCTGGGCGGCGTGGACGCTGGTCTCGATCCAGAACTGGCAACCGCCGGTGTCTTGGGCACGGCATTCGAAGCACTGCGGCTCGTTGTGTTCGAAGGCGCGCACTAGCCGGTCGCGTACCTCATGCTGGGTGGGTTCGTCCTCCGTGCAAAGGGCGCTAAAGCTCAGACACCGAAAAGCGCTTCGGCCATGGCCGAACATGTCGCTCGCGCCGCTGTTGGCATACAGGATCTCTCCGGTTTGGCCGTCCTGGAGGAATACGGCATCGTTGAGCGAATCGACGATAGCCTCGAATCGTTCTTCATTTTCGTAGAGCGCCAGTTCCGCCGACTTGAATTCGGTGATATCCCAGACAATGGCGATGATGCCGACCCCGGCATCTTGCTGAAACGCTTGCCCGCGTACCATGTACCACACCGTGCCGCCATCATCCGAGTCGGGGCTGCGAAACTCGGCCAAGAACCGTCCGCGCGCCGTGCCCGCCTGCTTGATGATTCTCGTCACTCGCTCGCTATCCTCCCGGCACATCAGCGCTAGTAGATCGGTGGCAACCGGTTCCTCCTCCGTGACCGACCACTCGAAGAACCGCATCCGGGCGGCGTCCAGTGCGATTTGCAGGCGGGCATGGTGTGCGCGCAATAAATCCTCGTGCGTGCGAAGCCGGGCCTGAAGCTGGTTGAAGCTGTCGATGAGCTGGCCGATTTCGTTGCGTGTCCGCACCGGCAGCGGTTCCAGGGGGCGTTCGCCGCGAGTCATCTCGCCCAGCGCGGCGGTGGCGTCCCGCAGCGGTTTCAGCCATCGGCCGGTTACCCACACGGCCAGCAGCGGCACGGCCAAGGACAGGATCAGCGCCGCGCCCAGGATGGTGTTTTGAATGGTCCGCACCGGTGCGAACGCTTCGGCGGTCGGCAGTACTCCCACGGCCAACCAGCCGGTCGTGGGAATGCGGCGACTGGAGGAGAGTTCCTCGACACCCCGGGAGCTGACCGCGATGCCGGAATCTTCATGGCCCGCCATATGGCGATCATGCATCCGGTTGATGCCGGGCGCGGGGATCGGTTGGAGAACGCGGGTCGGGTCAGTCGCCGCCACGAATCGCCTGTTTTTGGGATCGATGATCAGAATGCTGCCGTGCTTGCCGCCGTAGATCCCGATAATCCGGCTGATGAAGCTGGCGACATCAAGGTTGGTGATGCCCATCAATATCCCCACCGTTTGCCCGGAGGTCGCCACGACCGGCGCGGCGACGGTCACCGACGGACGCATGGAGGGTGTGCCCGTCAGCAGCGTGCTGACGACCGGTTCGCCCCGTGCCAGCACGGTGGCGACATCGTTGCGGTCGGCGAGGCTCCGGCCGACCCGGCCGGGCACGACCGGCGCGTCGGCCAATACGACGCCGCCGGCATCGAGCGCGAGCAGACCGCCGTTGAACAGCGCGGCGATGGCTGGGTGGTCTTGCAGAAAGGCCTTCAGTTGCGCCGGCGAAGCATAGGGATCTCGTTTACCGGCTGCTTGAGCCAGATCGTTGATCGACTGAAGGCGAAGATGGATTTCCTGGTCAAGGCTTTCCCCGATCACCGAAACGGCCGCAAGCTGATGGGCAGCCAGGAGGTGTTCCAGATGATGTTTAAGGGAATAATCGGCAAAAAGAGCCAACCCCCAGATGACTGCGAGCAACAGCGCCAGCACGAACAGCGGGAATTTGAAGGCGAGGCTCAGGCGATGCGGTGCGAGCGTCGAATTTCGGCCGAGAAGACCTGGTTGAGTTCCATGTTGCATACGGATTTGTCTCAACCCAAGTTAATGAATACAAAGCATTCTAAGTTATTTCAGTGTGATTTTCAGGGTTGACGGCCGGTTATTCGGCAGAGGTCGCCCAGACGCGAAACGCCCGTCGTTGCCTGAGGAACTCCCAAACCGCCGCCACGCCGATCAGCGCCAGCAACCCGAGCAACCCGAGCGACAGCAGCATCTCTCGCCACGCCGCTGCCAACAGCGGTTCGCACGCCTCGGCGCGACCGGGTTCCAGCACGCCGCGGGTCGGATCGGTCGGATCGTAACGGACCTCGATCCGCGTTCCGGTCGGATACGGGGTCAGCCGCGTTTCCGCCGCTTGCTTTTCCAGGCTGGGCGGCTGACAGAAACTCAGGTGGTCGCCGCGATAGGCGGTTCCCGCCACCACGTACTCGAACTCGATTCGCGCCCGATAGCCGGTCACCGAAGTCTTTCCCCGGGGAATCCGCAGGGTGACCACCGAAGCGTCGCGCACCGTACCCGTCGTTGGCGGCCAGTTTTCGCTGGCCACGGCGAATCGCCGGGCCTGGTCGAGCCGTTGATATTCCCGATAGTCGCCGGCCGCCAGCACCGCCAGCACCACCATTCCGAGTACGATCAGGCCCAATGCCGCCGCCGTCATCCATGTCGTCTGGCGACGGTAGCTGTCCAGAGCGACCAGCTTGCCCAGCAAGGTGTCGCCATTGTCTTGAAGCGCGACCAGTTCCTGACCAGGCTCCAACTGGGCGCAATACAACTGGACCGTCAGTTCGGGCCGCGACGCGCGATCCCAACGTTGGACCGGGTCGAGTAGCGCAAAAATCGGCCCGATCGACGGTGGTCTGGTTCGTGTTTCGGGCTGCACCGCCACCAGTGTCCCGACACGGTTGGCCAAGCCGGTCGGCGCCAGCCGGGCGTTCATCGGCGCACTTTCCCGCAGTACCCGGTCGGCCGCGCTCAGGCGCCGCGTTTGCCGGCGTTCCAGATGCCACAGCAAACCACCCACCAGCGCCATGGTCGGTAACATCACCAGACCCGCAACCGCAAAAATCAGCAGGTTGACCATATCGCGGTGGGTCAGGGCGACGGTCATCATGAATACCAGAACGCCGGCCATGACCATGAAGAACAACAAACCCAGCAAACGCAGGCGGCGGCGGTTCGCGGCGGCCAGTTTTTGCAGGCTGGGATGCGGGGGGATTGCACTCACGAGGGTCGTGACTCCGGGGGGTGATGGAGCGAGCGATCAATGACGCGGCGCGTCGCCGGTCCGCGCGGAAATCGAGAAGATGCCGGTATCCAGCCAGTAGCCGTATTCGTCCTTGAGGGTTTGCAGTTTCAACAGCACCACGCCGCTCGGTTGCTGGTTGCCGGCGGCGTCGCTCACGTCGAGCACCTTGAAATCCAGATCGACGTTCTCGTCGGTGGAGCGTTCCAGCGTCACCTTGAGCGGCAGCGCCTTGGAGCGGGCATCCTGCGGGTGGGCGAAGGTGATCCGGTACAGGGGAGAAGCCGGCCAGCGCTCGACGTTCAGTTGCCGAAACCCCAGGAACACCGGCGCGTAGAAATCGAAGGTCGCTTCCGGTAGCCGGGTCTTGCGATCCTCCAGCTCCAGATTGGCGAACAGCACGTTCTCCTGCTTGAGCCGACCGGTCTGCTCCAACACACCGATGAAGCGGGCGGTGGACTTCATGCCCAGATCGCGGCTGCGCAGATTGAACTTGTACAACTGTCCTTCCGACAGCGCGCACACCATGGCCCCGACCGCCGCCGTGGTTTTGGGGTCGGTCAGTCGACCGCCGACCGAGCGGAACGGATACCAGTCACCAACCCGGTAGGCGTGCAGGCTGACGATGCGGTCCGGCGGCGCCGGCAGCTTGGCCAGAATCGCCGCCCGCACCGCCGGCAGCCGGCAGGGTCGCCCGGAAATCAGCAGGTAGTCGCAATCGTACAGATGGACCACTTCGCACAGATCGCTGAGCACCTGACCGAGAATGCGGCGCACGGTGGTGTCTAGCGCCAGCATGGTGGTGGCGATCGCCACTTCGGCCAATTGGAAGTTTTGACCGCCGGCGGCGCGCACCGCTTCCTCCAGAAACGCCACCACCTGTTCGTGCGGTCCGCCGCCCGGCGGGTAGACGTCGGCCAGTTTCAGGGTCAACGCTTCGTTGCTGGTGCTGAGATCGGTATTTTCGTAGCGGTGCAGCAGTTCCAGCGCCAAGGGCAACGCGACCTGATTGGCGAACTGGCGGCGCAGGGTGCGGTCACGCTCGGCCTGATCGCCGCGATTGGCGCCCAGCAGCCGCGCCAGCAGTTCCTCGGGGTTGGCCGCGCCGCTGTGGCGAATCGCCTCCAGCAGCGCCGGCAGCACGTTGCGCTCGATCAGTCCGCACAACACGTCGTCGCCGGCGATGTTGAAGCCCTCGCGAAACTCCTGGGTGGGCTTGACCGCCGTGCCACCTTCCAACTGGTAGGTGGTGATGATGAGGTCGGTAGTGCCACCGCCGATGTCGATGCTGGCCAGCCGCAGGCAGGGCGCCTCGCCATAGCTTTCCCGCACCCGCCCGAACACCTGGAAGAACAGCGCGGCGTCGCCCTGGAAATTGTGCTTGATCTCGTTGTAGAGGAACACGATCTGGGTGCCGGTCGCCTCGTCCCATTGCAGGAACGGTTCCGGCGCTTGATCCTCTTCCAATCCCAATGCCCGCCAGGTCAAGCGGATCGCCGTATTGACCCGGCGGGCGAATAGCTTGCGTTCGGCCAGCGGCATGGCGGTGGGCAGGGTCAGGATCGCCCGTCGCAGACGGCGCGGGGCGTCGGAATAGGCCCGTTCGTAGCGGCGGCCAGGCGAGTTGATCTGCACGAAGGCTTGCAGCAGCACCTCGGCCACGAAAAAGCTCATCAGCGCGCCGCGCGAGAATAAGGCGGTCACCGCCGGCGGCTCGCCGGGCGTCAGTTCCTCGCCGTCCTCGCGCAATTGGCCGACGAACGGGCCGGTGGTGACCGGGCCGCTGTCGCCGCCGACTCCGTCCGGTCCGGGGTTGAAGCGCCAGGCGTGATGGCGGGGGTCGGTGTCCCACAGATAGCGCTTGGGGCTGGACAGGCCGGTGTTGCCTTCGGTGCCGTGGCTGAAATAGGACAGCGCCTGCGCCTCGAAGCCAACCCGCGTCACCGTCGGCCAGAGGAAGGCGCTGCGCCCGCTGCGCCGCGACAGCTTTTCGTCGCCGAACCCGCCGCGCACAAATTCGACCCGACTGGGGAACGGTTCGTCGTAGACCTGCTCCGGTTGGCTCAGGTCGCGCAATTCCAGGCGGTAGCTGTCGTTCATGTCCACCGGATCGTCGCCGCTGCTTTCCATCAGCATGCCGCAGGTGCGGGAATTGCCGATATCCAGCACCAGATCCACGTCCACCGGCCGGTTGAGCCGGGCGGTCGGCTCGCTGTCCACGAAGGTGAAGCGCAGCCGTGGCGGCCGCACCGCTCGTTGCAGCAAGGTCAGCACGGTGAGCCAGGCGGCCGGCGCGTCCGGGCTAGCGCGCAACTCGGTTTCGTCCACCCGGCGCGGGGCGCGGCGGCGCCGCTCGTAGGCGTAAAACCGCTGATGCAGCCATTCGCGCACCCATTCCTGTTCCAGAAACCAGCCGGTGTCGGCCTCGGCGTCGCTCAGGGCGAATTCCTCGCCGGACTGCATGTCCAGCGGACTGGGAGCGAGATAGGGCCGGCCTTCGCGGGTCGGCAGTAACTGGGTATCGAACGCCAGGGTGACGCGATGGGTATTGCCGTCGGCGTCGGGGGTCGGCAGCTCCAGCAGCCGCGCCCGCGCCCAGTTGACCGGTCCCTTGTCGAACAGATGGTGACCGTCGGGGTGGGGCTCGCGGATGCGCGGGAACGGCAGCGGCAGCCAGACGCCGTCGAACAGCGCGGCGGCTTGGCAGCGTTGAAGGAAAAGACTTGTTCCGGTTGGGCGGTCCGGCCGTCTTGGGTGACGAACTGGCCGCTGGCATCGTCGGCATACAGCGCGGTCAGCAGCGGGCGGCCGTCGGCGCCGGCTTCGGTCAGAAACGCCCGCGACACCCGGGTTTCGTTGAGATTGAAACCGAAATCCAGAAATTGGATGGCGGTATTGGGTATCAGATTGATCAGCGGGCCGTAATTCTTGAGCTTCGCCAGCATGGTTCCCACCTTCGCGCTGCGTTTTCCGTCGGGATCGGTTGCCGCCATTTTAGCTGCATTTTCGCGTTCTCCCCGGAAAAGGTGGGCGGAGGAGGCCATCGGCACCGCTGGCCGGTGAATCGAGTTGACCCGACAGGCGACATCGTTGAATAACGGTCGCCATCGTGCCAAGCGCCAACAACGCCTGACCGCTTCGGTGTCGTTCGGGACATGCCCATGGATTCCTAACGATTTGTTACGCGCGGTTGAAGCCACTGAAACCGACCAGAACACGCGATGGACGTATACTGCCCTCGTAGTCCCATGCCCGAGATTGTGAGGTCTCGGGCATGGGACCAATGTGTGGACCAGCCCGACGGTAGGGGAGGGGAAAGCAGACTGCATAAGATACGGCCTTGATTCGATCGAGTATGGCGCGGCGCTGCCCACGATCACGGTGGACTTGCATCGTCAGCGTGCGGTTGAGGAAGCCGAGGTGAACTGAAAGAGCGAAACCGGAAGTTAAGGGGAATCATTATGAAAATCCTGGGTATCGACGTGGGCGGGGCGGGGATCAAGGGCGCCGTGATCGAGACCACGACCGGGGAATTGCTGAGCGAGCGAATTCGTATCGAGTCGCCCCGTCCGGCGACCCCCGAAGCTGTTGGCATCACAGTCCAAGCGCTCATCGATCAACATCATTGGTCCGGACCCATCGGTATCGGATTTCCAGCCGCGATCCAGCACGGCGTTGCCCGTACCGCGGCTAACATCGACCCTGCTTTTATCGGATTGCCGGTGGCCGATTACTTTTCGAGGCAAACCGGTTGCCCGGTCCAAGTCGCAAACGATGCCGACGTTGCCGGATTGGCCGAGATGCGGTTCGGCGCCGCCAAGGATACGGCCGGGGTAGTGCTGGTTGTCACGATTGGTACCGGTCTTGGAACGGCCTTGTTCAGCGACGGCCATCTGCTGCCGAATACTGAGTTGGGCCATATCATGCTCGATAACGGCTTGGTGGCCGAACGCTATGCTTCGGAAGCTGTGCGCGACACCCAGCAGCTCAAATGGAAAGACTGGGGCGATCGACTCAACCGTTACTTGGTGACCATGGAAAAATTGTTCTGGCCGGACCTGATCGTGCTCGGTGGCGGCGCCAGCAAAAAGCTGCATAAGTTTGCCCCGAGGATTACTGTGCAGGCACCTGTCGTGCCCGCCCGCTTTCTCAATCTGGCCGGCATGATCGGCGCGGCGCTGTTCGCCGAGGAAAAACTGGGAGCGGGATAACCTCGTGCGGGATGGAGTGTCACTTGCGCCGTGGTGCCCCTCGCGCCGAAGGCGTGATGGCCGCGTCAGCCTCAAGATGAAGTGATTCGACTGCTACACGCTTTGCTGGCGGTAGTTCTGATAAACCCGCCAGGTTTCAAAGTCGGTTGCCGCTGCGTCGACAAAGCTGCCGTGCCGAGGTCGCCAACCCAGTCGCCGCATTGCCTGACGGGCATCTCCATGGCGCAAGAGCTTCAATCTTCATCTGTGTCGCTTGACGGCGCGCATCGCCAGTTCGATGCGGTTGCGCGCGTGCAGCTTATCCATGATTCGGCTCACGTAATTTTTGACCGTACCCTCGGCCAAGAACACCGTGGCGGCAATTTGCTTGTTGCTGTTACCGTGAGCGAGTAAATCGAGGATGCGCTCTTCCTTGTCGGTCAACGGCTCATCGAACAAATTCGAGGCTGTCGATTTCGGCGCGGGCGGCGGCGTCACGAGTGGCGAAGAATGGGCGCCCACGTCTTCCTTGGGGCTGGCGATGGGCATGGGATGGGTGTCAGCTTGCGAAACGCGGCGGGCACAAGCTCGAAATTGCTCCAATACCTTGCCGGCGATGGCCGGCGACAGGCGCGATTCGCCGCGCTGCATCGCTCGCAGCGTCTCCAATACATCCGCCTCGGACGCATCCTTCAGCAAATAAGCCTGCGCGCCCGCGCAAATGGCCTCAAACACCAACTCGTCGTAATCGTAAGTGGTCAGCACCACCACTCGGGTCCCGGGCAATTTCGCCGTAATCTCGCGGGTGGCCACGATCCCGCTGACGCGGGGCATCTGTAAGTCCATCACCACAACATCCGGCCTAGTGGCCAAGGCTTGTTCGATGGCTTCGAAACCATCGGCCGCCTGACCCACGATTTCGATGTCAGGTTCGGTTGCGAGCATCATCGCCAACCCGCGACGAATCAGTGGCTGATCGTCCACGATCAGCAGCCGTAGAAGAGTAGGATCGGCGTTATTTGCGGTCACGGTCATTCGTCTTACCCCGGTGGCGATGGCTTGCTCCGGCGGCGGACTCGCGGCGCAAGCCATCGTCTGAATCAGTTCGTCTATCATGGTCGAACGCCTGTCATGACCCGAGTCGTCGGGTTTTCAGGGCAAAATCAGCACGGAGAAAAGGATCGTGATGGCGATTTTAGCCAATGTCCCCTTAACCCTCACAGTAACGAAAGGCATATCCGTGGTCACGATTTCACCCGACCCGGATCGATGGACGCCGAGGAAACACTCGTGAGCATCCTACAGCGGTTCGACCCGAGATTGCGGCTCGCCGCCGCTATCGGCTGGTCAGTATTCGCCATCATCCTGTTGGCGGCGCTGGTGGGAGCGAATCTGGCCGCCAAGAAAGCCGAACACCGCGCCCGCGCCGATGCCGAACGCTTGCTGACCCAGTTCGCCACCCAAATCCGCCATGCGCTCGACATGGGCCTGGAAACGCGGCGATCCATCCTCCAGGCGACCGCCGCTCAGATCGCCGCTTCTGGCGATCGGGGGACCGATGCGCTCCGCCACCATATCGAAGCCGTGCAGGCACAATTTCCCGAGTTCACCTGGCTCGGGGTGGCGGATGAGCACGGCCGGGTGGTGGCCGCCACCGGTGGCGGCCACCACGGCGAGAATGTTGCCGCGCAACCCTGGTTTCAGGAAGGACGACGGCATTCGTTCGTTGGCGATGCCCGTCACATTCCCTTGGTTGAGGGTGAGGGTTCGCCGTCTTCCACCCCAACCAGCCAGACCCCGGGATTCGTGCTCGCCGTGCCGATTTCGCAACCTTCGGGGCGCCTGGTCGGCGTCCTCGGCGCACGCCTTTCCTGGACTTGGGTCGAACGCCACCAGGATGGCTTGTTGCGCGGGCTGGAAACCGACCGCCCGCTGGAGCTGTTGCTGACCGTCGAGGATAACCTGGTGTTGATTGGCCCGCGCAACTGGCTCGGTCGCGCGCTGGCGGCGAATACCGATCTCAGCGAAAACGGGGCTTACATGGTCGGTCGGCACGTCGTGCCCACCGAACAGAAAGAAGGAGTGGATTGGACCGTGATCCTGCGCCAGGATGCCGACACCGCGCTGGCACACGCCCGAACGACTCGCCAAGCGGTATTTCTGGTGGTGTTTTTGGCGGGCCTGGCTTCGGCGATCGCCGCCGTCTTCGTCACTCGCGCGTTGACTCTCCGTCTGACCGTGCTGGCCGATCAGGCGCAAAGGGTTCGCCAGGGCCTGCGAAAAAACCTATCGGTTCCCGTCGGAGCCGACGAAATCGGCCGTATCGGGGCCACCCTCTCCAATTTAGTGGGACACCTCCAGCAAGAAAAGCAGACGCTGGCGACCCTGAATGCCGAGCTGGACGCCCGCGTGGCCGAGCGGACCGCGCGTATCGAACGAATGGCCAAGGAAGCGCGCCATGCCGCGATCACGCGTGAGCGGCTGCGTTTGGCGCGCACGCTCCATGATACGTTGGCGCATTCGCTGATGGCTTTGCTGACGCAGATTCGGCTGATTCGCAAACTCCGCGACCGCCTTGATCCCGCCGAATTGGACGCGGAACTGGCGCGAGCCGAGGAAGTGGCCGCCACCGGTTTGGCCGAGGCGCGGGCCGCGATCACCCAAATGCGCCATAACGATGTGTGCGATGCGGGTCTCGGCGCGGCCTTGCAGGAACTGCTGAGCCGCTTCGAGGAGCGCTCGGGTGTCGATGCCGTGCTGGACGCCGATACCCAAGCCGCCGGCATGGCCGACGAACGAGCGGAAACGGTATTTCGCATCGTCGAGGAAGCGTTGAACAACGTCGAACGACACGCCAACGCCCAAACGGTGCGCGTTGCCTTACGGTGGACCGAATCCCAATCCGCCGAATCGCCGCGCTGGAGTCCCGACGATTCGACCCGCGTGCGCATCGAAGTCGCCGACGACGGCGTCGGCTTCGATCCGGCGACGCCATGTCCCGGCCACTACGGCCTGCGCGGCATTCGCGAGCAGGCGGAACTGATCCGGGCACGCTTCGAACCGCGTAGCCAACCCGGAGCCGGCACCTGCCTCGTTCTGGAGTTCGAGGCATAAGGCGGAGCGGAGTCCTTTCGCGCGCTCGAAAAACCGTGACGAATGACCTGTCCCATGCGTGACCGGCGGTACTGGGGAGGACGGGGCGGCTCTCCTACAGTGTCGGTCAGCGGGTTGCGCGGATCGCGGAGTCAGCGAGGCGCCGCGCGATCCACCGTCCATCGAACCGCACGGGAGAAACGACGTGAGATTGATGCGCGCTGCATGCCCTACTTGCAACTCAGCGATGCCGGTTCAATGACCTATGCCATGCTGCCGGCTGGCAAGTACCGGAACACGGCTCAGTTCAGGGGCCGGTCCGAAACGCGGGAAGTCACGCTGGACGGCGACACCGGTCGCGATGTGTATTTCCACTGGAAGGGCGACGCCAAATAAACGCCCGCGACGATGAAATCCCAGCGGATGGTGGTGACCCGTTCGGTGGAGACCTACCGACCCCGCGCATCGCGCGGCGCCGGTGGTGGTCAACGGGTTTCTGAATCGCTGTGATCTCTCGTACTGCCTTACGAGACGTCCGGCGCGTGTTGTTCGCGTTGGATAGTCCTTGGCGCAATCTCCTGGTCGCCATGGGGGGTGGGCGTGTTGGGCGCGCTGGCCGTGGAAGCGTTCCGCACGGTCCTGTTCGCGCTGGAAATGGGCTTGGTCGGCGCGCATGACGGGCATCTGGTGCCAGCCGCCCGCGAACTGGAACCTGAGATTCGCTTGCTGGTGCCAGCGATCGGCGGGCCGGCCGTGGGGATGTTGTTGTGGTTGGCCGAGGGCGCGCATTCGACCAAGCTCTCTCGCTTCAGAGGCGATTACATCGAAGCGGTCGCCATTGGCAACGGCCGGCTCGACCTGCGCGGCGGCGTGCTCAAGATCCTGGCTTCGCTGGTGGTGGTCAGCACCGGCGGCGCCGTGGGTCGCGAGGGCGCCATGATTCTGTTTTCCGCCATGGCCGCATCCTGGATCGGCCGGCTGGCCGGCGAGACATTGGAACTGCGGCTGATGGTGAGCTGCGGGGCGGCGGCGGGACTGGCGGCAGCCTATCACACGCCGCTGGCCGGGGCGGTTTTCGTCGCCGAAATCTTGCTGGGATCGCTGGTATTGGCGCAGCTCGGGCCGGTCGTGGTGGCGGCGGTGGTGTCGCACGGCATCACCATCGCGCTGGTTGGTCCCGGTATCCGATTTCCCATGGCAACCGTTCCCACGCTTGGAGCGTCGCAAGCCATGGTCATGCTGGCGTTCGCGCCGATCAGCGGAATCGCGGGCGCTGCCTTGCTGTATTGGCTGGAACTGGCGCGCGGTCGTTTACCAAGCTCGCCTTACCCTTACCCTTGCCGTTGGTGCTGGGCGGTCTGGTGGTCGGAGTACTGTCGTTGTGGCGACCGGAAGTCTGGGGTAACGGCGATAGCGGCGTCCGCCAGCAGATCGACGGGCTGTGGCCTTGGCAAACCGTGGCGTTGGTGCTGGCTTTCAAGCTGCTGGCGGTGGCGGCGACCACCGGATCGGGAGCGCCAGGCGGCGTGTTCACGCCGACGCTGTTTGTCGGCGCCGCTTTCGGCGCGCTGCTCTCGGCCGCGCTAGCCGCGCTCGGTTACACCGGGGCGGCCGAGCCGGTGTATGCGGTGTTGGGGATGGCCACCTTGCTGGCCGGCACCACGCACGCGCCCGTGATGGCCGCGTTGATGGTGGCTGAAATGACCGGCCAATACAGCTTGCTCGTCGTATTCCTGCCGGCTTGCGTGGTGACGACCTTGGTTTCCCAGCGTCTGCATCCGCGCTCGATTTACGGTTTGCGCGCGCCGACCGAAGAACCCGAGTCGTGACCGGAATCACCAGCGGGTGTGATCGTCGGCACTGGCCGGGCGCTGGATCGAATAGTGCAATACGCTTATCCGCAGCCTAGATCTGGAGTTCCGCCATGTTCGGCAATCCACTGATTCTGTCGCGATTGCAATTTGCCTTCGTCATCGCATCCCACATCATCTTTCCGGCCTTCACGGTCGGGTTGGCGAGCTATATCGCCGTGCTCGAAGGTTTGTATCTGGCGCGGGGCGACGCGCGTTATCTGCGGGCGTCCAAGTTTTTTATTGCGTATTTTCGCGGTTGCTTTCGGCATGGGTGTGGTTTCGGGGATCGTGATGCCGTTCCAGTTCGGTACCAACTGGGCACGCCTCTCCGACCAAGTAGCGAACGTCGTCGGTCCACTGCTGGCTTACGAAGGATTGACGGCGTTCTTTCTGGAAGCGACCTTCCTGGGCGTGCTGCTGTTCGGACGAGGCCGGGTGCCGCAGTGGGCACATTTCGGCGCGGCGGTTCTGGTGGCGGTCGGTACGTTGTTTTCGTCGTTCTGGATCTTGGCCTTCAATAGCTGGTTGCAAACGCCCGCCGGTTTCGTGATGGAAGGGGGCCGCTTCATGCCGTCGAGTTTCAGCGCCATCCTCTTCAATCCTTCGTTTCCCTACCGGCTGGCGCATACGGTGAGCGCGTTCTACAACACCACGGGCTTTGTGGTGTTGGGTGTGTCGGCGTATTACCTGGCGCGCGGGCGTCATCGGGAAACCGCCCTGTTGATGGCGCGCATGACGGTGTTTTTCCTCGCGGTGATGATGCCGCTGCAAATCCTGCTCGGCGACGCGCACGGTTTGAATACCTTGCAACACCAGCCGGCCAAGATCGCGGCGATGGAGGGTTTGTGGGAGACCAGCGCGCCCGCGCCGTCGGTGCTGTTCGCGATTCCCGATCAGGACGCGCAGGCCAATCGTTTCGAAGTCGCGGTGCCGCAATTGGCCAGCCTGTATCTGACTCATTCCCGGGATGGCCAAGTGACTGGCCTCAAGGCATTTGCGCGCGAAGACCAGCCGCCGGTATTGCCGGTCTTTTTCGCGTTTCGGGTGATGGTGGGCATCGGCATGCTGATGCTGCTGGTCGCCTGGTGGGGGGCATGGCTGGCCTGGCGCGGCAAATTGGAACATTCGCCACGCTTTTTGCGAATCGCGCAATGGATGGGTCCCAGCGGCTTTATCGCCGTGCTGGCGGGTTGGGTCGTCACGGAGATGGGTCGGCAACCCTGGACCGTCTACGGTTTGCTACGCACCGCCGAGAGCGTGAGCCCAACCCTGACCGGTTTGGACGTGTTTCTGTCGCTGTTGTTTTATCAGGTTGTCTATCTCACGGTGTACGCGGCGGCTGGATACTATCTGCTGCGACTGATCCAGCAGGGTCCTGACGCCGAACCGCTACCCGACGTCACCGCGCGGCCCACCCGGCCATTGTCGGCATCATCCATCCCCTTGGAAAGCGAGGTTCGTCATGGCCATTGATCTGGTGCCGGTTTGGATCGCGATCATGGCGCTCGCGATTTTCATGTACGTCCTGCTCGACGGCTTCGATCTCGGCGTGGGCATTCTCTATCCGCTGGCTCCCTCGGAGCGGGACCGCACCCTGATGATGGCTTCGGTGGCGCCGATCTGGGACGGCAACGAAACCTGGCTCGTCATGGGGGGAGCGGGATTGCTGGCGGCGTTCCCGCGCGCGTTCTCGATCCTGATGCCCGCCTTGTATTTCCCGATATTGCTCATGCTGCTGGGGTTGATCTGTCGCGGTGTGGCCTTCGAGTTCCGTCTCAAGGCCCCGCACAAACGCGCGGTCTGGTCGGCGGCGTTTTTTCGGGGGCTCGTTCGCAGCCGCGTTCGCGCAGGGCATCATTCTCGGTAACTACATCAATGGATTTCGGATCGCGAACGGCCAGTTCGCCGGTACGAGTTGGGACTGGGTGCATCCGTTCGCGTTGTTCACGGGCTTGGGGGTGGCGGCGGGCTATGCATTGCTCGGAGCGACTTGGCTGGTGTTGAAAACCGAAGGCGACCTGCAAGTTTGGGCACGCCGTCAGGCGCGGCGAGCACTGGCCATCACTGGGCTCTTCATCGTCGTCGTCAGCTTGTATTCGCCGTTCGCGCACCCGCGCATTTACGCGCGGTGGTTCGACGCGGAACATTGGCTGTGGCTGGCGCCCTTGCCGTTGGCGACGCTGGCTTTGTTTTGGGCGGCGGATGCGGCCTTGCGGCGCGGGCACTCGCAAGCGGGGCCGTTCGTGGCCGCGATGGGTATTTTCGCCCTATGTTACGCCGGGCTAACCGTGAGCTTGTTCCCGTATGTGGTCCCGCACGAAATCACCTTGTGGCAGGCCGCCGCAAATCCTCGAAGTCAGGCTTTTCTACTGATTGGCACCTTGCCGTTGCTGCCGATCATCCTGGGCTACACGGCGTGGTCGTACTGGGTCTTTCGCGGCAAGGTGTCGACCAGCGACGGCTACGGTTGAATCGCAATCGAGCGGTTTTCGCGTGGTTCATGTGGCCTCCGAGTCCTGGAAGGCGGGTCTGCTGGGCATGAACGGGATGCAGGCTCGGGACTCATGGTGACGATCCGCACACTGAAGTCATCGCCTTGTTCTGAATGATCTTTGTCACTGCACGGAGCGGAGAATGGCATGACCACGTCGTGACCGTCGCCACTGTTGGAAACCGCGATGGTCTCTTAAAGTGCGCTCAACGACGGTCGCTGGGAATCTTCGTCAATCATCGCAACCGACCAAGGAGCGCTTCCAAATTCCTGGTGATCGTCCACGGCGGAGCTGACACCGTTCAACGAGCCCGTGACGTACTGGAAACCGTCGGTAGCGCCGATGCGCGGACCCATCCCGGAACTCTCTGACGCATCGAGTCATTCCGACTCTTGATCATTCATCCTCAACGACGGAGGCCATGATGAACATTCGCAAGACATTGCTCACCGTTACAGGCGTTGCCTTTGTTTCTTTATCGCTCACCGCGCTGGCCGTGGAACATAGTACCAACGAGCGCGCGTTCATGCGGTTGTCGGAAGATGGTTCCAAGGCCGCCCGTACCATCTCGCTGGCGCGCGTGGCCATTTTCGACGGGCAAACCCAAGAGGCGAAGACCCTGGTGGAACAGGCGAAAACCGCGCTGGGTGCCGCCGCCAAGGATGCCGATAAACTGGCGATCAAAGCGCCGAAGCACGACGATCTAGGACCAATGGTCCCTATTGATGCCCGGCTCACGATGGCGGATGTCTATACTCTGACACCCGAAAAGAAGGCTGAAATCGATAAGGTGAACGAGCATCTGAAAAAGGGTGAAACCAAGAAAGCCCTCGAAGTGCTGCGTCCGATCGATGTGCAGTTGACTCTGACCTCTTTATTCATGCCGCTCGACCCGACCGCCAAGGCGGTGGATCAGGCCGGAAAGCTATTGGCCGACGACAAATATTACGAAGCTAACCTGGCGCTCAAGAAAGCCGAGGATAGCTGGGTGACCGACTCCCAGAGCTTTGTGGACTATTTGGAAAAATTACCGGATTCCGGTAAGGGAACGGCCCATGCCGCGCCCGCAAGCTCCTCGGAAACCGCATCGAAAAAAATCGGAAAAGTAACCGAGCGACCAGCGTTGCTTTTCTCGAACCCCTCCCGCCGGGAGGGGTACAACTCCAAATATCTCCAGACGCATTTCATGCGTTGGCCTTGGAGATCTCCACCGGTTCAGTCATCGTTGCCTTCCGCTCCGCCAGCTCCGCCGCTTCCTCCGCGGTGTGGTGGGTCTTGCGCACCAGCAGCGTATAAGCCACCGGCACCACCGACAAGGTCAGCAGCGTCCCCAGCAGCAAGCCACCGACGATCACCCAACCGATCTGCTGACGGCTTTCCGCCCCCGCGCCCACCGCCAGCGCCAAGGGAATCGCACCCAGCACCGTCGCCAGCGTGGTCATCAAGATCGGGCGTAGCCGCAGGGTCGCCGCTTCCAGTACCGCTGCCTGTCGATCCAATCCGGTCAGTCGCAATTGGTTGGCGAATTCCACGATCAGGATGCCGTTCTTGGTGATCAGTCCGACCAGCATGACCAGACCGATCTGACTGTAGACGTTCAGAGTGCCGCCGGTCAGGAACAGTGCCAGCAAAGCCCCAGTCATCGCCAGCGGTACGGTCAACATGATCACGAAGGGTGAGATGAAACTCTCGAACTGGGCCGACAGCACCAGATAGATGAAGATCAGGGCCAACACGAAAGTCACATACAGCGTCGCGCCGGATTCACGGAATTCACGAGACTGGCCGTCCAACTCGGTCCGGGCGTGTTCCCCCAACACGTCCTTGGCCGTCTGATCCATGAAGTCCAGGGCTTCACCCAGGGTATAGCCGGGGGTGATGTTGGCGGAGATCATCGCCGCGCGCTGCCGATTGAAATGGTTCAGCTCCTTGGGCGCGACGGTTTCCCGCACTTCGACCAGATTCGAAAGTTGCACCAAACGTCCATCCTTGCCACGCACGAAGATCGCGGTCAGATCGGTCGGTTGCTCGCGGTCCTGGTCCTTGAGCTTCACCATCACGTCGTATTGCTGACCTTCGCGTTTGAAACGGGTCACCTGCCGACCACCGAGCAAGGTTTCCAGGGTGCGGCCGATTTCCTCCACGTCCGCGCCGACGGCGGCAATCTTGTCGCGCTTGAGCACGACCGACAGTTGCGGTTTATTCAAGCGCAGGTCGGTATCCGGATTGATCATGCCGGGATAGGTGCGGACCTTGTTCATCATCGCGTCCACCAGTTTCTGCAATTCGGCGTAGGTGGTGGCCTGGATCACGAACTGCACCGCCGGATTGCGGAAGCTTTGTCCCAATGAAGGTGGATTGATCGGAAACGCCAAGACTCCCGGCAGTCCGCCGAACATCTTCGGCGCCAGTTCCTTGGTAATGTCCTGTTGCTTGCGCTGGCGTTCTTCCCAGGGTTTCAGACGCACGAACGACAAGGCACTGGTGACCGGATTCGGTTTCTCCAGCCCTGGCGCGACGAAGGAGAAGTAAGAAACCACCTCGGGAATGTTCTTGTAGAACTGTTCCAGTTGCCGGGCATAGCTGTCGGTGTATTCCAGGGTCGAGCCTTCTGGAGCGACGATCACGCCAATGAACACCCCGCGATCTTCCAGCGGTGAGAGCTCCGACTTGAGATGCAGGAACAGCCAGCCGGCCCCCGCTCCGGTGGCGAAGAATACCAGCACGATCACCCAGCGCATCCTGAGGGCCTGGATCAACGCGTAGCGGTACCCACCGTTCATCGCCTCGAAAAAGCGTTCGCTCAATCTGAACAGCCAGTTGTGCCGGTTTTCGTGATGCAGCAGCTTCGAACACATCATCGGCGTCAGGGTCAGCGCGGTGAAGCCGGAAACGATGACCGCCGCCGCCACGGTGAAGGCGAACTCGGTGAACAACCGCCCGGTGTTGCCGGTCATGAACGCCAGCGGCGCGAACACCGCCGCCAGGGTCAGGGTCATGGCGACGATGGCGAAGGCGATTTCCTTGGCGCCGCGCAGGGCCGCCTTGAAGGGATGCAGACCGTTTTCGACGTGGCGGTGAATGTTTTCCAACATCACGATGGCATCGTCCACCACCAAACCGATGGCCAGCACCAATCCCAGCAGGGTCAGGGTGTTGATGGTGAAGCCCAAGGCATAGAGGAACACGAAGGAGCCGATCAGCGAGACCGGGATGGTCACGAAGGGGATCAGGGTTGCCCGCCAATTGCGCAGGAACAGGAAGATCACCGCCACCACCAGCACCAGCGCTTCGGCCATGGTGTGATAAACCGCTTCGATGGATTTTTCGATGAAGATCGATCCGTCGTAAGCGATCCTGATCTTCATGCCTTCCGGCAGGTTGGCGGTAATGTCCGGCAGCAGTTCCCGCACCGACCGCGCCACGCTGAGCGTATTGGCGGTGGACTGCTTGACCACGCCCAGCCCGACCGAGGGATTGCCGTTGACCCGCACCGCGTTGCGGTCGTCCGCCGCACCGATTTCCGCGTAACCGATATCGCGCAAGCGAATGGGATAGCCTTTGGATTCCTTGAGAATCAGGTCATTGAACTGCTCCGGGGTACGCAAGTCCGATTCGGTCAGCACCGAGAACTCGCGCTGATGCGATTCGATGCGGCCGGAAGGTAATTCGACGTTTTGCTGCTTCAGGGCGTCTTCCACGTCCTGCGGGGTGAGTCCGTAGGCCGCCATGCGGTCGCGATCCAGCCACAGGCGCATGGCATAGCGCCGTTCGCCGGCGATGATGACGCTGGCCACTCCCGGTAAAGCCTGCAAGCGATCGACGATGGTGCGGTCGGCGTAATCGGTGATTTCCAGGGCGCTGTGTCGGTCGCTGGAAAAGGCCAGCCACATGATGGCTTGGGCATCGGCCTCGATCTTGGCCACCACCGGATCATCGGTTTCGTCCGGCAATTGGCCGCGCACTCGCGCCACCCGGTCGCGCACGTCGTTGGCGGCGGCGTCCACGTCCCGCTCCAGCAGAAATTCGATCGTGATCTGGCTGACTTCCTCGCGGCTTACCGACTTGATGGTGCGGATACCCTCGATACCCGCCAGCGAATCCTCCAGCGGCTGAGTGACTTGACTTTCCATGATCTCGGCGCTGGCACCCGAATACACGGTGCGCACCGATACCACCGGCGCATCGATGTTGGGATATTCGCGCACCGGTAGCCGTTGAAAGGAAATCACGCCGATCAGCACGATGGCCAGGCTCATGACCGTGGCCAGCACCGGGCGCTTGATGCAAAGTTCGGGAAGGAACATGGCGAACTAGCCCTTTGTGGTAGGGGCGGGTTGAGTCTCCGTTGGCGGTAGTACCTGTACCGCCGCGCCGTCGCGGATCTTCAACTGTCCGTCGGTCACCACCAGATCGCCGGCGCTTAGACCTTCCAGGATTTCCACCAAGCCGGGCCGGCGCAGCCCCAGTTTGACGGGCGTCATGACCGCCTTGCCGTCCACCACCCGGTAAACGAAAGTGGTCTGGCCCACCGGCACAATGGCCTGTTCCGGTACGACCAAGGCGTTCTCCCGCCGCTCCAGAATCAGGCTGACTCGGGCGAACAGGCCCGGCCGCAGCTTATTGTCTGGGTTGGGCAACCGTGCCCGCAGCAGCACGGTGCGGGTTTCCTCGTCCAGGGCCGGTTCGATGGCGTAAATGGTGCCTTCGAATCTTTGCTCGGGATAGGCATCCACCCGCGCCGCCAGCCGCTGGTCAACCGCCAGCCGTGCCAGGTAGGTTTCGGGCACCCGGAAATCCAGCTTCATCGCGCCGAGGCTTTCCAGCGCGACGATATCGTCGCCCGGCTTGACGTAGGCGCCGGGGCTGATCTTGCGCAGACCGATCATGCCATCGAACGGTGCCCGAATCACGGTCTTGCTCAGGCGCACCCGATTGAGTTCCTGCTGAGCGCGCGCCGTATCCAGTTTGGCCTTGGCTTCATCGAGATTCTGCTGACTGGTGAGTTGCTGGCGATCCATGTCCTGCAAACGTCGGTAACTGCTTTGCTCCAAGGCGAGTTGCGCGGTGCTGCTGGCCAGTTGCGCCTGGTATTCCTCCTGATCCAAAGTCACCAGCGGTTCGCCTTGGCGTACTTTTTGGCCTTCCCGGAAATGAATGGTTTCCACCCGACCCGCGATCTCTGGGCGAACCATCACGGTTTCGTCGGCGCGCAAGGTGCCGACCGCCGTGACTTCGACATTCAGCGTGGCATGGGTTGCCGGCGCGGCCTTGACCGGCAACGGTGGCATGGCCTTCGTCTGGGCCAAGACCGCGAGAGGGCTCATCGAAACAATAACGAAGGCGGTGCCTAACACCACCCGTTTCAACCTAATGTGCATGACGGTTTTTTCGCCTTGGATGCCTGTGAGAGTGGATGCGGCGCGAAGTCTAGGGAAATAACAACGCGCCAACGATGGCATATAGCAACGCTGGCAGCAGGTTGCCCACATGAATCCGGCCGATTTCCAATAAATTGATCCCAATGCCGAGAATCAGCAGCCCGCCGGTGGCGTTGACGGTATCCAGCACCGCCGGTTGCGACAGGAACGCCAATTGCGCCGCCAGCAGGGTGATGCCGCCCTGTACCAGCAGCACCGGCAAGGCGGAGAACATCACCCCGACTCCCAGCGACGAAGCCAGCGCCACCGAGGCGACGCCATCCAGCAAGGATTTGACCAGCAGCACGCTGGGGTCGCCGATGGTGCCGTCCTGAATCGAGCCGACGATGGTCATGGCGCCGGTCAGATATAGCAGGGTGGCGGTGACGAAGCCTTCGACGAAGCGGCTGGAGTTGGAACGCAAGGTCCGGCTCAGGGTTTCGGCTAGGTTATCCAGCCGCTGTTCGATGCGCAGCAGTTCGCCGGTGACGCCGCCTAGCAACAAGCAACCGATCGCCAGCAGGGTGTGTTGAGCCTCCAGCGCCATGCGCAGGCCGATGGCGACCACGGCCAGCCCCAGCGCCTGCATCAACACGATCTTGATGCGTTCCGGCAGTCGCGTTCCGGCCGCCAAGCCGATGGCACTGCCCGCCACCACCGCGCCGGTGTTCACCAGGGTGCCAATCATCATCTGTTCTCCCAGGTTGCCCGCGAGTGTTTGAGCACCGCCTTCAACCCAGCAGCATCTTGACACCCACCAGCGTCAGAAACGCGGCGAACACCTTCTTTAGCATTTCGGTGGGTAGGGTATGGGCCAGCTTCGCGCCCAGCGGCGCCGACAACATGCTGGTCAGCGTGATCCCGACCAGCGCCGGGCCGTAGACGTAACCCAGGCTCCAATCGGGCCGGCCGGCGGCGTTCAGCCCAGTGACGACGAAGCCCAGCGCGCCGGCCAGCGCGATCGGCAGACCGCAGGCGGAAGAGGTGGCCACCGCCTGGCGGATCGCGATATTGCACCAGGTCAGGAAGGGCACGGTCAGCGAGCCGCCGCCGATGCCGACGATGGCCGAAACCGCGCCGATCACACCGCCGGCGGTCAGCATGCCGGCCGTGCCGGGCAGCTCGCGATGCGGCGCCGGCTTGGCGCCGAAACCCATCTGCGCCGCCACCGTCAACACGAACACGGCGAATACTTTGCTCAACACCGCGCTGGGCAGGGCGTCGGCGATGGCCGCCCCCAGCCAGGCACCCACGACGATGCCCGGCGTCAGTCGCCAGAAGATCGGCCATAGCACCGCGCCCCGTCGGTGATGGGCGCGCACCGAGGAAATCGAGGTGACGACGATAGTCGCCAGCGAAGTACCGATAGCCAGATGCATGACGATGGCGTCGTCGACCTGCTGGTGATGGAAAATCCAGGCCAGGGCCGGCACGATGATCAATCCGCCGCCCACGCCGAGCAGGCCGGCCATGACGCCGGCGAACAGGCCCAGCGTCAGGTAGAACAACAGCGTCGACAGGATCGCTTCCAAGATCGGGTTATCCTTGTTGCATCAATAATTGCCGAGGAGGAGCGCGTCGCCGATCTATGCTAAATTTTGCCTCGAATCGGCCGCCGAACCCACATTAAATGCGCGGCGCTATTGTAAGGGCGAATCACCGGGCATGTCCCCGCCCCAACAACGATCATTCCGTGGCGCCCATCCGCTGCGGGCGGCATAAGAACAGTGAGGAGCAGGCACAGGCATGAAAGTTCAAAAAATCTGCGTGTTGGGTGGCACGGGTTTCGTCGGCCGGCATCTGGTCGCGCGGCTGGCCAATCGAGGGTATCCGGTCAAGGTCCTGACGCGCTATCCACACCGACATCGGGAAATCGAGGTGTTGCCCGGCGCGGAGCTGGTCGAGGCGGACGTGCATGATCCCACAGTGCTTCAACAACACTTCGCGGGCTGTAACGTCGTCATCAACCTGGTGGGCGTTCTGCACGAATACTCGCGGCAAAGCTTCCGCGCCGTTCATGTCGAACTGCCCGGCAAAGTGGCGGAAGCCTGCCACGCGGCCGGGGTCAAGCGCCTGCTGCACATGAGCGCGCTGGGTGCCGACGCCGCCAAGGGGCCGAGCCAGTATCTGTTCAGCAAGGGCGAGGGTGAACAGAGAGTCATGCAGGCCAAGGATCTGGCCGTGACCGTTTTCAAGCCCTCGATCATCTTCGGGCCGGACGACAATTTCTTCAACCAGTTCGCCAACATGCTCAGGCTGGCCCGCGTGCTGCCGTTGGCCTGCCCGAACTCCCGTTTTGCGCCGGTCTATGTCGGCGACGTGGCGCAAGCGTTCGAAACGGCGTTGGAAAACGACGCGACCATCGGCCAGAGCTACGAATTGTGCGGACCGCGCGTCTATACCTTCAAGGAACTGGTCGAGGACATCGCCCGGATGCTGGAACTGAAGCGGCGGGTCGTCGGCCTGCCGGATTCGCTGGCCCGGTTGCAGGGCAAGATTCTCGGTCTGATGCCGGTGAAGATTTTCACCACCGACAATTTTCTTTCCCTGCAGGTGGACAGCGTCTGCTCCCGCAACGGGATGGAAGCGATCGGCATCGTCCCTCGTTCGGTCGAGAGCATCATGCCGATGTATTTTGCGCAGCAAACCCAGCGTCGCCGCTACGATGCTTTCCGTAGAACCGCTCGGCGCGGATAGAGTCGGGCGGCGGCGGTAATGACCCATCCCCGTCCTGTTGGGGCGGGGAATTTCGAATTTCAACGATGTCGGATTCCCGCCTCAATGAATTGAATCGATTTCAGCATAAAGCTGGACATAAAAATCCGGTGGGAATGAGTGTTCGGTAATGCGTATCATGATCAATCGGCCGAGCGCAAGGCTCTTGAGTCAGATTCATTTCACCAGCTAAAAGATATAAAATAAACTTGTTGTTTATCAACGTCTCTACGCTATTATCCGGTGACTAATCCATCCGATTTGGGCACTTGGCCTTGTTTATCAATATGCTTGAACTATACAAATAAGAAAGATTTGGACCGGATTGAACCCCATCGGGCCACTATGACCCGCTTCTTGATAGCCGTTTCATTGTCGTTGATCGCTCATGACGATATAAGCTGATAATTACAAAAAAACTTTTTTTAATTGGCATTGATAATGCCTCTCATTGGCAATGGTGCTAATCGACCATCACATCGAGGAGAATGGATAATGCTGAAGACCATGCAACAGAATAAGCTGTTGATCGCTGGCGCCCTGTTCGCCGCAAGTTACGCGGGCTCCGTGCAGGCCATCAGCCAAGCCGAACCTGGAGAGGCCATACTGATTCCTTACATGCTGTATGATTCAGCTAAAGGTATCAATACCTTAACGGGTATCACCATACCTTCGACGCTGGGCAACGACCCCACCCAGATCGAGATAGGGGGGTTTGCGAACCCTGATCCTGGTTATACCACGGCTCATAGCCAGCGCAACAATGATTGCGGACTCACCGGTGCGCCCAACAACACCGGTGAAACCGGAGTGATCAGTTGGTGGTTCTTTGACGACATCGGCGCCCTTAAGCACAAGGGCACGCTGGTCACCGGCTGCGATGACTTCGTGGCGGTGGACTGGGGAAGCATCGTCGGCAGTTCCGGCATTCCCTCGCTCGATGGGATGTTGGGATATATGGTGTTGGCGAATAATGTGGCGACCAGTGGCGCGAACCCTCCACTCTTTGCTATGTACGCCGATACCATGGTGATTCGCGGCAACTGGCAGTCAGCCGCCTACATTCCCACTTTGCCTTTGACGGACGATGCCACGAACGTAATGCTGCAGGGCAATAACGAGATCGTGTACACTGGTGGCGAACCGACGGCTTATGCGCCGCTGAGCAGTGGCATGGCCTTGGACGACGATGATGGAAATACGAATAGCATAGTGCGCTTCGATATGCGCTACTTCTTGGACCCTAGCCTCAACAGTTCCACCGAGTTGGTGGTCTGGCTGGGCCGAAATTGTCGCGGTGGTGCCGACGGCTGCGATCGACGCAATATCCCGGTGACGACCTTCGATACTGATCGCCTCTCCGTGGCCGGGGCTATGAATCTGAGCAGGATACTCAACGTGATCGATCCTTCGACCTTGGCGCGGCCCAACAATGCCACTGCCGGCTTTGTACGGGTGCAGATGCCCGAAGTGTCGGACAGTAACGCCGGTGGTTTCGAGGGTCCCGACAGTGCCGGGGTGGCCTTTGCGCTGATCCGCTTCAGCACGCCCGGTAATTCCGAGCAGGTGCAGACGATCCTGGCCCACGAGCGTGGAGTGAAATAGCCACCCGAGATAAACCGCCTTGAGCAATATGGGATGTTTCAGAATCCAAGACACCGCCGAGCTTGGTACTCGCTCCTTGGGCTGAAGCTGAAACAAGGCATTCCGGGAAAACGCTTGCTTCGAGCTGAGATCATTGAAGCATTTGACTGGAGTGGCTCTCTCCACCAAACCCCTCCCCCATTTGTGGGTGGGGGGTTGTTCTTTTAGCCTCAAAAATGACTGATGGAGTCACCTCAATGGCTGGGCGGTGGGGTGAGTAAAATGCATATCCAGAAGATCGGATGAAAACTCTTGACTCTATGGGTGCGCGTTAATCGATTAGTTCGGAAAACGCCTGGTTTTCCAGGCTCGACGATTGTTATCGACTTCTTTATTGATCGATATGAACGCGGAGTCTCGATTTAATATCAAAGTCTGAAATATACCGGTTACTTGTCACCCACCGTGTTTGAATGGCGTTTTTATCAATCTTAAATCATCGACAGTTGCTCTCATTGGCATCCACTATTGCCAGCCGACCTCGGAACATCGATGAGGATCGATTGCCCACGGACACGCGGCCACGCTATCACCAACTATCGGCCTGGGACGATACAGGACGGAGATCATGGCCGCGATCGTGATTAATGGCGTGTGGGGATCGATAAGCGCCGCGCTCATGCCGAGCCGCTCTACGTTGGTTCCTTGGTGGTGGGGGCGGGGGTTTGCTAGACTCAAGAGTGCGGCCATCGTCAGGTGTGTCATGATGATCGCACTGTTGATCGTACCCACGATAGTATCCGCGCAGGAACGGGACGGCGAAGGTGCATCGCATCGCGTCGTCATCCTGAACACAGCCGACCCCTATCTGCCGGCGTTCCTCGCGCTGGATCGCGGTTTGCGTGAGGCCATCACCCGCGCGGAGCACGGAGTGCCCGCCGAACTCTACGCCGAAACGCTCGATATGTTTCGTTTCCCGCGGACGTTGCTCGCGGAAGATGTAATTGCGCTGCTACGCAAAAAATATCACGACCTGAAGGTGGATGTGGTCGTCGCGGCCGGGTCGATCGCGTTCGATTTCGCCCAGCGCTATCGTGCGGAAATCTGGCCGGGCGCGGCAATCGTTTTTCACAGCGTGCCGGCCGCCTCACTGGAAAAACGTGACCTCGATCCGCACACGATCGGCGTTCCGGTCCGGCTCGAATTTGGACAGACGCTCGATCTCGCATTGCGTTTACGGCCCGCGACGCGACGAGTCGTCGTCGTCGCCGGCATTGCCGAGCCGGACAAGGGGCACTTGTCGGTCGTTCGGGCATTGCTCGAACATTACGTGGGAAAACTGGAGATCCAGTACCTCGTCGGTCTCACGCTCGCCAAGACGATCGCGGCGGTGGGTGATCTTTCCTCGGACGCAATAGTGCTCTATTTAACGATGTTTCGTGACGGCGACGGCGTACCGCTGGTACCACGCGACGTGCTGGCGCGGGTCGTCGCGGTCTCGCGCGCGCCCGTCTTCGGCGTATACGAAACGTATCTCGGCCATGGCATTGTCGCCGGCTCAATCGCGAGCTATGCCGAGCAGGGACGGCGCGCGGGCGAGCTCGTCGTCAAGGTGCTGAACGGAGAAGACTCCTCCGTCATTGGCGTCCAGACGCCGGTCACGTCTCATTGCATCGCCGACTGGCAACAATTACGCCGCTGGGGCATCGCTGAGAGTCTGTTGCCAGCGAACTGTGAGATTCGATTCAAGGAACTTACGGCCTGGGATCACTATTATTGGCAGATACTCACTGCGTTGACCGTGATTTTGGCGCAGACCACCTTGATCGTTGCGCTCATGTTGAACCGTCGGAGACTCCGGCGGGCTCAAACCACCTTGGCGGACGAGTATGCTCGACGCACGCGGGCGGAGGGGCTGGCGGCCCGATTACGCGAAAGGTTGGCACGATTCAGCAAGGAGCGCAGCCTGGGTGCCATGGCTACCTCGATCTCCCACGAGATCAATCAGCCCCTGATTGCGATTCAGAACTATGCGCAGGCAGTCAAGCGACGCCTTCAGAACAAGGTTGACGACAAACCAAAACTCGTTGAGCTTTTCGCGAAGATCGAGGAGCAGGCAGAGCGGGCGGGAGCCATCACTCAACGCGTTCGGTCGCTGGTCGGCACGAGCGATGTGCGGTTGCTGCCTGTGCCTCTTTGTCCCTTGGTCGAAGAGGTGATCCGGATGATGGAACCGGAGACCGAACGCCGGGGGTGTCGCATCATCCGCCAGTTCGCAGGCGACTTTCCCGTGGTTCTTGCCGACTCTTTGCAAATTCAGCTTGTCCTGGTCAACCTTTTGCAAAACTCGATGCGGAGTATTTGCTCGAACGAACGATACGACAAACAGGTGTTTGTTAACATGGACGCGATTGATGATCGGGAAGTCCAGGTCAGCGTGACGGATCAGGGTCATGGCGTTCCGCCGGATCGAGTCGCGGACATCTTCGAGCCCCTCTATTCCGGTACCAGCGGTGGCATGGGCATGGGACTTGCCATTTCCAAAGCGATCATTGAAGAAGCCCATGGAGGGCGGCTCTGGTACGAACCGAACCCGACTGGCGGCGCCATTTTCCGATTCACCTTGCGGAGATCCGGTTCATGAGGAACGCACGGGAGCAAATGGTATTCATCGTCGATGACGATACCGCAGTGCGTGATTCGATCCAGGAGTTGGTCGAATCCGTGGGTCTGCGGGTGGAGGGTTACGCCTCGGCGTTCGCGTTTCTGGATGACTTTCAGCCGCAGTACTCGGGTTGTCTGGTGCTCGACGTGCGGATGGCCGCAATGAGTGGTCTGGCCCTGCAAGAGAGGCTGAACGAGTTGGGGTTCAGAATTCCGGTCATCATGCTGACCGGTCACGGTGACGTTCCGATGGCGGTTCAGGCGATGAAGGCCGGTGCCGTCGATTTCATTCAGAAGCCCTACCGGGACCAAGCCTTGTTGGATAGCATCAACGCCGCCTTGGTTTTGGATGCCACCGCCAGACACTTGTCCAATGCGGCGGAGTCTCTCGAACACCAGCTTGCCACCTTGACGGAACGAGAACGGGAGGTGCTCAATCAGACTCTCACGGGCTCGACCAGCAAGGAGATTGCCCGCGAGTTGAGTGTCAGCCCACGGACCGTGGAGGCGCACCGTCAGAACCTCTTGCGTAAGTTGGGAATTGGTACCGTCAAGGAACTGATGCTTCATCTGGTTCCTCGGGAGCGAAGCCGCTAGGGTTTGCAAGAGAATCACCGATCGATTTTGCGAGCCGATTCCCCGCCCGGCGTGGTGGCTCGGATCTTTGAAAACCATCCTCCATGACCGACTCGACTACGTACGTAGACTCGGTGGTTAGCCGAATACTTCCCGCTCCACTTGTCGGTTAAAGTCATCAGCACTTTGATCGTCAAAGGAGACGCCGTGAAGGCGATCGTTGTTCCAAGCGCCCATCGTGCGGGCACGCGCTAGAGCCCTTCCTTTCCTTTCTTTCTTACGCCAAGGCAAGTCTGAGGCTTCCATGGCAGATAAGACGGTCTTCATTGTCAGCGAGGACCCCGCAATCCGTGATTTGCTATCGGGGCTTGTTGTGGCGGCGGGACTGCGCGCCGAAGCGCTGCCCTCCATGGAAATGTGGTTCGAAACTACCGTGCCAGAGCTTCCGGATTGCTTGGTGCTGGATGCAAGCGTAGGCGACTTGGTCGAGCCGGAGCGACTCGCGGAGTTCGCTTGGGCGTGCGCCAGGATACCGGTTGTAGTGTTGGTCCACCGAGGCGCCGTGCAGACGGCGGTGCAAGCGCTCAAGCACGGTGCGATGGACGTGTTACAAAAGCCTCTCCGCGTCGAAATCCTATTGGAACGCATCAAACAGGCGGTCGTGGAGGGAGGAGACGAGGGCGCGACCCGTTGACCCCGTGCCCGACAGCTACGTACGTAGTCAACAGCGTAGAACCGTTTGACCCTACCCACTATAACTAAAACGTCAGAATGACATTCAGTGCACACCGCTGCGAAGCGGCCATGCGCTACTTGACCTGTGGGAAGCTGAAAGCGGATAGACCGTGTAGCACCGCATTTAATTCTGTAAGCGAGTAGAAGGAGGTCCGCAAGTGAAAATGAAAGTGAAACTGGCAGCCCTGCTGAGTATCGCAGCACTCGCCGCAATGGGGCTCGCTGCCGGTAGCGCAGTCGCTGCCGAGGAAAAAAAGCCCAACATCCTGGTCATCTTTGGTGACGATATTGGTCAATCCAACCTTAGTGCCTACACGCATGGATTGGTCGGCTACAAGACACCGAACATCGACCGCATTGCCAAGGAAGGCATATTGTTCACCGACTACTACGCCGAGAACAGTTGCACTGCGGGGCGTGCGACGTTCATCACCGGGCAGTCCGCGTTCCGGACCGGCTTGACGAAGGTCGGGGTGCCGGGCGCCCCGATCGGCCTTCAGGCCCGCGACATCACCATCGCACAGGCGATCAAGCCCCTCGGCTATGCCACGGGTCAGTTCGGCAAAAACCACCTGGGCGATCGGGACGAGTTCCTGCCGACGAACCACGGCTTCGACGAATTCTTCGGCAACCTCTACCATCTGAACGCCGAGGAGGAGCCGGAGCGTCCGTACTGGATGAGTAACAACCCCGACTTCCTCAAGTCCTACAACCCGCGCGGGGTGATTCACAGTTTTGCCGATGGCAAGATCACGGACACTGGCCCGCTCAACAAAAAAGCGGATGGAAACCATTGACGATGAAACCACGGCCGCCTGCATGGATTTCATTGATCGCCAGGTCAAGGCGCAAAAGCCTTTCTTCGTGTGGATGAACTTCACGCGGATGCACATTTTCACCCACGTCCGCGAGGCGTACCGCGGCAAGGGGGGGTATGGGCCGGGGTAACGAGTACGCCGACGGCATGTGGGAGATGGACCAGAACGTCGGCAAGTTGCTCAAGCAACTCGACGACCTGAAGATCGCCGACAACACCATTGTGGTGTTCACCACCGACAACGGGCCGAACCTCTTCACTTGGCCTGATGCCGCCAGCTCGCCGTTCCGCAGCGAGAAAGACTCCAACTGGGAAGGCGCCTTCCGGGTGCCGGCGATAGTCAAATGGCCGGGTCACATCAAGCCTGGTGAGATCGTCAACGGGATGTTTTCTGGGCTGGACTGGTTCCCGACGCTGATGGCTGCGGCCGGGGACACGACCATCAAGGAGCGGCTGCTGAAGGGCGCCCAGATCGGCGACAAGACCTTCAAGGTCCACTTGGACGGCTACAACCAGTTGCCGCTGCTGACTGGTCAGACCGACAAGTCGGCGCGCGAGGAGTACTACTACTTCGACGACGACGGGGAACTCGTGTCGATGCGCTACGATGTCGTCCTGCCGGACGCGGCCAATCCGACCGCCTGGAAGCTCGTTTTCGCCGAGCAACGCGCGGTCGGAGGGTTCGACATCTGGAGAAACCCGTTCACCAGCCTGCGCACACCCAAGATTTACAACCTGCGCATGGATCCCTACGAGCGCGGCGACATCGGTCCGACCAACAACTGGAATGAGTGGAACACGCAGAACGTCTACCTGATCTTCGAGGGAATTCGGCGAGCGTCGGAATTCCTGAAGACCTTCGTCGAATATCCACCGAGCCAGAGTTCAGCCTCCTTCTCGATCGACAAGGCAGTCGAAAAGCTCAAAATGGAACTGCAACAGCAGAAAGAGAAGAAATAGGGTCGCAGTGTTTGACCATGGACTCGCCGGCCCTTGCGGCCGGCGAGTTGTGTTGCGCTCTAAGTTTGGCAGGTTCGAAGCGATGGCAAAAAAGAAGCGGCCCACGCTTAAAGTCACTCGCAGCATCGCCGTGCGCGAGGCAACCGGTGACGTAACTCTGGTCGCTGTCTTGCTGTTGGTGATGTCCGGCATCGCCGGGCTCATCTATCAGTTGCTATGGGTAAAGCAGCTATCCCTGGTGGTCGGCGCCGACGTCTTCGCCGTGACGACGGCCGTCAGTGCATTTTTCGCGGGCTTGGCCATTGGCGGTTATTGCTTTGGCAAACGCGCGGATCGCCTTGCCCGCCCGCTTCGTCTTTACGCTCTCGTGGAAATTGGCATTGGCGTCCTGGGCGTATTGGCAACTTTGCTGATCAGCCAATCCGCGCCGTGGTTCGTGTGGTTGGAAACTCACACCGGCCCGGTCGCCTGGGCACTTCCGTTCGTGCTGGTCGGTTTGCCCGCCGTCCTGATGGGCGGTACGGTTCCGCTGATGATGCGTGTCGTTGCGCCCGCCGCCGCGCGCGTGGCCGCTGTCGGAGGACGTCTCTACGCCGCCAATACCGCAGGGGCGATTCTGGGCGTATTGCTCGCCCCCTTCCTGTGGATTCCGCTGTTTGGCGTCCTTGGTTCGGCATTTGTCGCCGCAACAATCAACGTCGCCGTGGCACTCATCGCCCTGTTCGTTGCGCGCTCCCGCGAGGCTCGGGTTTCTGTCCAAACGGCTTCCGCCTTACCCGAGGTTTCGCGCCGCAACCGCCTCGCTTTGGGCTTGTATTCCATCATCGGCGGTCTGGCATTGGGCTACGAAGTGATCTGGTCGCAAGCCATCGTGCAATGGACGAGCACCCGCGGTTTTGCTTTCGCGGTCGTCCTGGCCACCTACCTGGTTGGAATCGTTCTCGGCAGCGCCTGGTATGCGCGCCGCGCGGATCGAACCACCGACCCGTGGGGGAGTTTGGGACTACTCATCGCAGCGGTCGGGCTTTCTGGCCTGGTGGGTGTCCTGTTTGCCGGCCACTGGCTCTCGTCCGTCCAAGTCAAGGCAGCGACCTGGATGTTCCACCTGACGCAGCAGGAGTCTTTGGCCATGGCCGCGCGATTCGTGGTCGCGGCGGGCTGGATTGTGCTCGTTCCCACTTTTCTGCTGGGCGCGGCCTTCCCGGCGGCGCTGCGTTTGACTGCCGAACCCGCCAGTTCCGGCCGGGACACGGGGAGAGTGCTTGCGCTGAATACGCTCGGCGGCATTGCTGGCACTCTGCTGGCAGGGTTCGTCCTCGTTCCCAGGCTTGGTTTGGAACGTAGCCTGGTGCTGATGTCCGCCGTCGCGGCGACGGTGGGAATCGTCGCGGTGGTCAAAGGAACATCGGTTTCCCGACGATTGCAGTGGGCCACTTTCGCTTGCGGCGGCTTGGTTGTCGCGATGGGAATCGGTCTGGGGCCTGATCATCTGGCCCGCCTTTTGGCCGAGGCACGCCATGGTCGCTTGCTGTTTCACGAGGCCAGCGCCGCTGGCACGGTGGCCATCATCGAACAAGGTTCAGGACGGAATCGCTTCCGGCGACTGTATATCCAGGGCGTCTCGAATTCCGGCGATTCGATGACCTCCTTGCGCTATATGCGCTTGCAGGCCTTGCTGCCCTTGATCATTCATCGCGGTACACCTCGCGACGTCCTGGTGATCGGTCTTGGCACGGGAATCACCACCGGCAGCCTTCTGCGCTATCCAGGATTGGAACGGCGGGTTTGCGCGGAGTTGTTGCCCGCCGTGGTCCGTGGCGCGGCCCTGTTTGAAGGCAATGATGGCGTCGCCACCGATCCGCGCATTGACGTTCGATTGCGCGATGGCCGGCGGGAACTGCTGCGCAGCAACGACGGCTATGATCTCATCACGCTTGAGCCTCCTCCGCCATCGGCCGCTGGCGTGGTCAACCTGTACTCCACGGACTTTTACCGACTGGCAGCCACCCGTTTGCATACCAACGGCCTTATGGCCCAGTGGTTGCCTCTGCCCACCCAGACCGACAGCGACACGCGCTCGCTGGTCCGCAGCTTTCTCGACGTCTTTCCCTACGCCACCTTGTGGACGACGGAGCTGCACGAAATGCTGCTCGTCGGGTCACTCGACCCCATCGAGCTCGACGCCGCCCGTATCGCCGCCCGTTTCAATCAACCGGAGGTTGCCGCTGCGTTGCGCGAGGTGGGCATCGCCTCGCCCGCCGCCCTGCTGGCCACCTGGGTGACCGACCGCGCCGGATTGGAACGTTACGCGGCAAACGCCCAACCGACTACCGACAACCGGCCGCGCATTGAATACGGCGCATGGGTGATGCCGGGCGAATTCATCTCAACATTGCAAGCGCTGAACGATCTGCGCACAGCGCCGCCCCTGGTCAATGCGGACGCCATTCCGGAGAGAGAAATCTCAACCGAGCATCAGAAGCTCTTCGCCTTTTACGAAGCCGGGATTTACGCCTACCAACGGGATCGGTTGCGATGGCAGGAAACCATGAGGTGGCTGCTCACCCAAGATCCAGAAAACCCCTACTACCTATGGTTCATTGGAGCGTCGGACGCATGAACACTACGAATACTCACAACCAAATACTCGATCTAAAGAATCGCATGGCCAAGGCCATCATTGGCCAGGAGCATGTTATCGAACAATTGCTCATCGCTTTGTTGGCCAATGGCCATGTCCTCATGGAAGGATTGCCCGGCCTGGCGAAGACGCGCACCATCAAGAAGCTGGCCGCCAATCTGGAAAGCGAGTTTCGCCGCATCCAGTTCACTCCCGACCTGCTTCCCAGCGATATCACCGGGACGGAGATTTATGTGGGCGAAGCTGAAGGCGACAAGTTCCAGTTCCAGCAAGGGCCCGTTTTCGGGAATTTGATCCTGGCCGACGAGATCAATCGCGCACCGGCTAAGGCGCAGTCGGCCTTGCTGGAAGCCATGGAGGAGCGCCAGGTCACGGTTTCAGGAAAAACGTACAAGCTGCCCGAGCTTTTTCTGGTTCTCGCCACGCAAAACCCCATTGAGCAGGAAGGCACGTATCCGCTGCCGGAGGCGCAGATGGATCGCTTCCTTCTCCATGTCTTCGTAGGCTATTCAAGCGACGACGATGAACGGAAGATCCTGAGACTTGTCCGTGGCGAAGACGCCGGTTTGAAGGACAAGGAAGACGGCAAGCTCGCCGAGCAAATCGTTTTTGACGCGCGGAAGGAAGTCCTTGCCGTGCAAGTGGCCGAGGCTGTGGAGAAATACATTGTCGCCGTGATTGCGGCCACGCGTCGTCCAGGGGATTTCAAGGATGCGCCGTTTTCCAAGTGGATCAAAATCGGCGCGAGCCCGCGCGGCACCCTGGCCCTGGATCGCGGTGCGCGTGCCCGCGCTTGGCTGGATGGTCGAGACACCGCTACGCCCGACGACGTGAAAGCGGTTGCCCACGCCTGCCTCCGCCATCGCCTCATCCTGACCTACGAGGCCGAAGCTGAAGGCGTCACGAAGGACACCGTGCTGGACGAAATCCTGAAGCAAGTTGCCGTCGTATGAGCACGCTCGAAGAAAACAGCACAGACCGCCAAGGGATGAATTCAGGTCCCTCGCGTTCCGATCGTTCCGCCGTTCGCACTGCCTTGCCCGGCGTCTATGCGAGCCTGCCGGACCTGGTCGCGTCGCAGCGTCGAGCCAGTGGTTTCAGCTTTCTGCCCCGCCAGCCGATTCACTCACTCCTCGCTGGGCGACACGCCTCGCGCCTGCGCGGACGCGGGCTGAATTTCGAGGAAATCCGGCGCTACCAGATGGGCGACGACATCCGCCAGATCGACTGGAAGGTCACGGCGCGCACGCGCAAGACCCATAGCCGCGTCTTTACCGAGGAACGGGAACGCACCACGCTGTTGCTCGTGGATCAGCGTATCACGATGTTTTTCGGCAGCGTCAAGAACATGAAATCCGTCACGGCCGCCGAAGCGGCCGCGCTCAGCGCGTGGCGCGTGCTGGCCCAGAAGGACCGCGTTGGCGCCCTGGTGTTCAACGATTCAAAGATTGAGGAAATCCGCCCGCAGCGCAGCCAGGCTACGGTGATGCGGATTCTTCACGCGATTGTCGAACAAAACCACGAGCTTTCCGTGACCGGCGGTACCCAGGCTAATCCCGGCATGTTCAATGAGGTGCTCCGGCATTGCGACCGGCTGGCCAAGCACGATGTTCTCATTTGCATCATCAGTGACGCTTACGGCCACGATGAGCAGTCGCGCCAACTGCTCACGCGCATCGCTTGGCACAATGATGTGCTGTTCGCCTTCATCCACGATCCCCTGGAGGTGGAATTGCCTGCCGCCGGGCGGTTGGTGTTCAGCGATGGCCGCCAGCAACTGGAGGTGGACACCAACAACCGCGGCTTTCGCGAACGCTTCCGCGCTACGTTTGCCGAGGAACGCGCCGCCGGACGAAAATTTCTCCTGCAACGGGTAACGCCGGTGCTCCCGTTGAGCACCAGCGAAGACGTGGCCGAACAAGTCCGCCGTCAATTGGGAGCACGCTTGCGATGAATACTAACGCCACCAGCCTCGATCGGTTGCACGACATCATCGTGGCCCCGCCCGTCCCCTGGTGGCCGCCTGCGTCGGGCTGGTATTGGGTGCTGGGGCTGATGATCGTCATACTGCTGGCGACCTTGATCACAGGACTCATGCGCTGGCAGCACAACCGCTATCGCCGCGAGGCTCTGGCCGAGCTGGCGCGTCAGGAGGCGGCGCTGGAGAATCCTGAACGACGCCCTGGCGTTCTGTTGGATTGCGCCGAGCTTTTGAAGCGTACCGCGATGACCGCATTCCCGCGCGAAGATGTTGCCACGCTGACCGGGCCGAAATGGTTTGAGTTTCTCGACCACACCGCAAGCGGCTCGCGTTTCCGCGATGCGCTCGGCGCCACGTTGGAAAACGCCATCTACGATCCACGCACCGCCGACAGTCTCGATCCGCGGAAACTCCACTCCGTGGTGGAGGCAATTCGCCATTGGATCAAATTTCACGACACTAGGCTTGAACCGCAGGCAGGAGGTACGCCGGACGATGAGCCAGCGGGTGGTCCGCCGACGCCCGCGCGGTCTTCTGTCGGACAATTGCCGGAGAAGGACCCATGCTGACGCTCGCCTACCCATGGCTGCTCGTCCTGTTGCCGTTGCCATTGCTGGTCTGGTGGCTCGTGCCGGCACGTCGCGAAACCCGACAGGGGTTGGTCGTTCCCTTCCTCGCGCGCTTGGCCGAGCAGAGTGGCCAGCACCCGCTGAAAGGCGCCGTGATTCTTCGGGGTGGCTGGTGGCGCTGGCTAGCGGTGTGCTTTTGCTGGATCTGCGCCGTGTTCGCTCTGGCGCGTCCCCAAATCATCGAGCCGCCGGTCACCAAGGAAATACCCGTGCGAGATCTGGTTCTGGCCGTGGACTTGTCCGGCTCGATGGCGACGAAGGACTTTAAGAATGCCAGTGGCCAGACGGTGGACCGTCTCACCGCCGTGAAGGAAGTGCTGGATGCCTTTCTGGCGAAGCGCCAGGGCGATCGCGTGGCGTTGATTTTCTTTGGCAGCGCTCCGTTCGTGCAGGTGCCGTTTACCGAGGATTTGAAAGTCTGCCGCCAGCTCATGGACGAGGCGGAGGTGAGCATGGCGGGGCCGCAAACGGCATTCGGCGACGCCATTGGCCTAGCCATCAATCTGTTCGATCGCAGCGAGGCCAAGGAACGCGTGCTCATCGTGCTCACCGACGGTAACGACACCGCCAGCCAGGTGCCGCCCCTGAAGGCGGCCCAGATCGCGAAAGACAAGGGCATCACCATTCACACCGTCGCCGTTGGCGATCCTCGCGCGGTGGGTGAGGATGCGCTGGACGAAAACACGCTCAAGCAGGTCGCCTCGACAACCGGCGGGCTCTACGCCCATGCCGCCGACACCCAGCAATTGGATGAGATTTACAGCCACCTCGACAAACTGGAAACCCGCAAGGCGCAAACGATCTCACATCGTCCCCGACACGACATTTATTGGTGGCCGCTGGCGGCGGCGTTGATGGTCTCGATGCTCCTCCATATTGGCCAGCTTCTGCGGCCAAAGATCTCAAGAAGGGTGAAGGCAGAATCACCTGGTCGTGTCCTTGCTTCTTTCGCGCCCTTCTCCTTGGCCGCATTATGGCCCTTGTCCTTCCATTTCATTCGTCCGGCCTGGCTGCTTGCACTCGCTCCCGCAGCGCTGCTGTGGTGGCTCCTGCGCCGACGCAATGACGCAAAGCAGCTGTGGCGCGGCATCGTTGCCCCGCACCTGCTCACACACCTGTTGGGCGGAGAGGAGAAAAACTCCCACCTTGGCCCATTGGAATTCATTGGCCTCGGTTGGCTGCTTACGGTGGTCGCCATCGCCGGACCGACCTGGAAACAGGAGCCCGCGCCTTTTGCGGATGACGTCGCCGCCATCGCCATCGTGGTGAAGGTTTCGCCCTCGATGACCACGGAGGACGTGCAGCCCAGTCGCCTGGCACGCGCCACCGATAAAATCCATGACCTGCTCAAGGAACGAGGCGCCGCAAAGACTTCGCTGATTGCCTATGCGGGGAGTGCCCATGTGGTCATGCCACCCACGAAGGACAGCGGCATTATCGATACCTTTGCCCGAGCGCTCGACCCGAAGATCATGCCCGTGGTCGGCGATGTGGCGGCGGAGGCCCTCAAGCTGGCGGATCAGGCCCTGGTGGAGGCCGGCGGCGGGTCGATTCTGTGGATTACCGACAGCATTGCGGCGGAGCAGAAGGCGCCTTTGTCGTCCTGGAGGAAGTCTTCCAGCACAGCGGTGCGCCTGTTGCCTCCGTTGTTTCCGGGACCCGAGCTGGATGCGGTGATCACAGGCGCCCGCACCGTGAATGCCAGCGTCGTTCGACTTGCCGCGGACGATACCGATATTCGGGAACTGGCCAGCGCTTCGAAGTTTGCCAGCGCCAGCGGAGGTGATACAAACCGTCGCTGGGCGGAAAGCGGCTACTGGTTGACGCCCATGATTGCGGCCCTCCTGCTGCTGTTCTTTCGTGAGGGATGGATGGTTCCGGTTCCAAGAGGTATGACACGATGACCTCCAACCAAAGCAATCGCGGACGCCAAACAAGCGCAGGAAAACAGCTCCCGCTGCCTTTGCGCTCATCTGTTCCTTGGGTCGTCGGACTCTTGTTCTTGCTGGTCCTTGTTGTCGGGACGGTGCGTAATCCCCACTTTTGGCTGACGGCCGACCAGCGCGGGGATCGCTTGTTCGCCGAGAAAAAATATGCTGAAGCGGCCAAGGCTTACGCCGATCCATGGCACATCGGCATGGCGCAATATCGCGATGGGCAATTCGAGGCGGCGGCCAAAACCTTTGCCCGCGTGCCGGGCGCGGATGGCGCGTTTGATCAGGGCAATGCGTGGCTGATGCGCGGCAAATACGACGAGGCCATTGAGCGGTATGACCGTGCCCTGGGCTTCCATTCCGGCTGGAAGGAGGCGGAGGACAACAAGGCATTGGCCATGGCGCGTAAAGAGATGCTGGCCGAGTCAAGCAAGCACCGGGCTGAGGAGTCCGCAAATGCCTACAAACCGCAGGAAATCAAATTCGATCTGAAGGGCGAGAACAAGGAGGAGGGAAAGCCAACGGAGATGAACGGAGAAAAGATGTCGGATGCCGAGCTGCGCGCCCTGTGGCTGCGCCGCGTGCAAACGACCCCAGGCGATTTTCTGCGGGCGAAGTTTGCCTACCAGGCGGCATCGGCGGGACAACCGTCCGGGACAGGAGGAACACCATGAAATCCCGGCCGGTTTCACGTGCTTTTATTCGATGTCTTCTCTGCCTCGCAGGGATGCTATTGTGCGGCCACTCACTGGCGCAGGAAGCGAAGGTGCGGACGAGTCTCGATACCCAGGACACTATCTGGGTCGGCCAGAAGGTTACGGTCGTGGTCGAGCTGCTCGCGCCGGGATACTTCTCCAGCGCCGCTTCGTTTGACCTGCCCGACCCGCAAGGCGTGCTGCTTTTGCCTCCCATGGGGCATCCCCTTCTGAGCAGTGAAACCATCGATGGCACGAGCTACACGGTACAGCGGCACGAGTTGTCGGCCTATCCGATGCGCGCGGGAGAGCAATCCGTCCCCGCCTTTTCGGTGCGCTTTGAATTCACGCGCACCCCAATGGACACCAATACAATCGCGGCTACGCTCAAGACCGACTCGATGCCGTTCACGGTCAAGATGCCGCCGGGCGCTGAAAGCCTGGGGCAGGTCATCAGCGCCCGGGATTTAAAGATCGAGGAGACGTGGCGGCCCGAGCCAGGAAAAGAAAAACGTGATGGCGGGCGCGGCGTTCACTCGCACGATCACCTTCACCGCGCCGGACGTGCCCGGCATGGTGTTCCCACCGTTTCCCGCCGGACAGATTGACGGTCTGGGCATCTACACCAAGCGACAATTGCTCGATCAAACCGACGGCGGCTCATTGCGCGGTGAACGGCGCGATGTCGTCACGTATGTCTGCAAGCGGGCCGGCGAGTTCACGATTCCCGCCACTCAATACACCTGGTTTGACCTGGAAACGCAGCAGCTTCGCACGACGGAGCTCCCAGGGCAAACCTTGAAAGTAGCGGTAAATCCGGCGTTGGCGACAGCGAGCGGTACAGACTCAGCAAGTGTTGTCGCCGCTTCGCGTTCCATTTCGTGGTGGATGCTAACCGGTCTGGCCGTTGCAGCGCTTCTGCTTCTCCTCGTGGGTAAGAGTGCCCGGTTCCGCCACGTTTTGGCCGATTTGTTCACTCCGTTTCGACCATTGCATTTGCAGCCATTGAATCCCACCGAACGATCTCAACAACAGAAATAGCCATGATAAGGACTTATTTATACAAACATTATCTTATTGGAACGTATCAAACGAGTGATCGCGGTGGAAGGGGATAAGGGCGCGACCCATTGGCCCGGTGCCCGACTACTTACGCTACGTACGTAGTCAACAGAGTAGAACCATTTGATCCTGCCAACTACTGTTATGTAATGGGTGTCGGGGCGAAACCGGCGCGCGTACCTGCGAAACAGCAGTGTGTCACCTGATCCATGGGAAGCTGAAAGCGGATATACCCGAATATACCGTGTACTGATAGCCCTTTATCTGTAAACCAACGAGTAGGAGTGAGGTCCGCCAATGAAATTGAAATTGAGGCTGGCAGCTTTACTGGGTATCGCGACGTTCGCCGCAATGGGGCTCGCCACCGGCAGCGCGGTTGCCGCAGAAGGCAAGAAACCCAATATTCTCTTCATCGTGTCCGACGACACCGGTTATGGTGACCTCGGTCCCTACGGTGGCGGCGAAGGACGCGGCATGCCCACACCCAATATCGACCGTATGGCGGCCGAGGGGATGACATTCTTTTCATTCTACGCCCAGCCGAGTTGCACGCCGGGCCGGGCGGCGATGCAAACCGGCCGGATTCCGAACCGCAGCGGCATGACGACGGTGGCCTTCCAGGGCCAAGGCGGTGGGTTACCGAAAGCGGAGTGGACCCTGGCTTCGGTGCTCAAGCAGGGTGGCTACCAGACCTACTTCACCGGCAAGTGGCATCTGGGTGAGGACGACTACGCCCTACCCAACGCGCAGGGCTATGACGAAATGAAGTATGTCGGCCTGTACCACCTGAACGCCTACACCTACGGCGACCCAACCTGGTTCCCGGATATGGATCCAGAACTGCGGGCCATGTTTAACAAGGTGACCATCGGGTCGCTTTCCGGCAAAGCGGGCGAGAAGGCAAAGGAGGATTTCAAGATCAACGGGCAGTATGTCGACGAGCCTGGCAAGAGCGTCACGCTCCACGGCGTCACTTATCCCGATGGCGTGGTCGGAATCCCGTTCTTCGACGGTTACGTGGAGAAAGCGGCAATCGAGTTTCTGGAGACAGCGGCGAAGGATCCCAGCAAGCCGTTCTTCATCAACGTCAATTTCATGAAAGTGCACCAGCCGAACTTGCCGGCGCCCGAGTTCGAGCACAAATCGCTGTCCAAGAGCAAGTATGCCGACTCGATCGTGGAGCTCGACGCGCGGATTGGCCATATCATGGACAAGCTACGCGCTTTAGGTCTCGACCAGAACACGCTGGTTTTCTACACCACGGATAACGGTGCCTGGCAGGACGTCTATCCGGACGCCGGCTACACACCGTTCCGCGGCACCAAGGGTACAGTTCGCGAGGGTGGCAACCGGGTGCCGGCGATCGCGATCATGCCGGGCAAGATCAAGGCGGGGGTCAAGAACCACGACATCGTCGGCGGTCTGGACCTGATGGCCACCTTCGCCTCGGTGGCGGGGATCAAGCTGCCTGAGAAGGACCGCGAAGGTCAACCGATCATCTTCGATAGCTACGATATCACTCCCGTGCTGTTCGGCACCGGCAAGGATCCGCGTACCTCGTGGTTCTACTTCACTGAGAACGAGCTCACCCCTGGCGCGGCGCGCGTGGGCAACTACAAGGCCATCTTCAACCTGCGCGGCGACGATGGCCAGGCCACCGGTGGCCTCGCGGTCGACAGCAACCTCGGCTGGAAGGGCGCGGAGAAGTACGTCGCCACGGTACCGCAGGTCTTCGACCTGTGGGCCGATCCGCAGGAACGCTATGACATCTTCATGAACAACTACACCGAGCGCACCTGGACCATGGTTACCATCAGCGAAGCGATCAAGAACCTGATGAAGACCTACGTGCAGTATCCGCCGCGCAAGCTGCAGAGCGAGAGCTACTCGGGTCCAATCACACTGACGCAGTACCAGCGGTTCAAGTGGGTGAGGGAGGAGCTGGAGAAGGACGGAGTCAGCATTCCGCTGCCGACCGGTAACTAGAGGTCAGGAAGTCGTCTGGGAGCCCGGCCGGAACCCCTGGGGGTGCCGGTTGGGCTCGTTCGGTTCCCCCGCAACCCCCGAAAACGACAGGTATCATCCACGATGCTCGAACATCAAGCCCGCCGGACAGCCTCACATTTGGCGCCCTGCGCGGCAGGGATACTGTCACGGCTCGCGGCGGGCATCCTGTTCGCCGTCGCGTTGACCGGGTCCGCAGTCGGGGCCGAAGGTGGCGGTGATGCCGCCGCGCAAGCCAACAACCCCTTGGCCAACATGACGGCCCTGAACTTCCAGGACTACTACATCGGTCGGATCACCGAGACGGACCAGGACGGCAACCAATTCTGGGTGCGTTTCGCCAAGCCCTTCGAGGTGGCGGGCACGAACTGGCTGATGCGTGCCTCCCTGCCGGTCAACAGTTTTCCCGTGGCGACGGACGGCGGCCTGGAAACCGGTGTCGGCGACCTGAACGTCTTCGCCGCCTATCTGTTCGATACCGGCAACCCAGCGGTGAGCTTCGGCATCGGACCGCAGATCACCGCGCCGACCGCCCCCAACGATCGGCTCGGCTCCGAAAAGTGGTCCGCCGGCTTTGCCAACGTGCTGTTCGATGGGCGTTCGAAGCAGTTCCAATACGGTTATCTTCTCACCTGGCAGGCCAGCTTCGCCGGCAGCGACGACAGCGCCGACGTCAATACCGGCGCCTTCCAGCCCTTCGCCTTCTACCAGCTCGGCCAGGGTCTGTATCTGCGCTCCACCCCAATCTGGGTCTACAATTTCGAGAACGACGCCTACAGCATCCCGTTGGGGCTCGGCATCGGCCAGATCATCAAGCGGGGCAAGACTGTCTTCAATCTCTTCGTCGAGCCCCAGGCCTCGGTCGCCTATCGCGGTCCGGGGCAGCCCGACTGGCAGATCTTCGTCGGTTTCAACATGCAATTTCTCGATTAGATGCTTAAGGATGGGCATCCCGCCCATTTCCATCTCGCGCCTTGAGAGGTGCGACTCTCGAAACGCTCCATTTTCAATGACCTAGGCCAACTTTGGGGCGCCAAGGAATTGCCGCGCAATGCCCCTCTTCCACCGGGAGAGGGGTCAGGGATGAGTAAGTATCGTATTGATTTCGGGGACTGTGGAATCCAGTCCGTTTCGGTTGTTGACGTGGGTTACTCCCTCCACGGGGTAGCCCGCAAGCTCATAAGATCAGAGGAATCCATGAAACCAGGCAGCAATAAACATATCTTGATCTACATAGTCGCTGGCGTGCTCGCCTTTGCCGCGATGGCCGCTCGCGCCGCCGACCCGCTTTCCTCCTGGCGGGAAGGACCGGCCAAGCAAGCCATCGTGGCATTTGTCGCCAAGGTGACGAAGGAGCATTCACCCGACTTCGTGTCGATCCCCGAGCGCATCGCCACGTTCGACAACGACGGCACGCTCTGGGCCGAGCAACCGATGTATTTCCAGCTTCTGTTCGCGCTCGACCGCGTGAAGGCGCTCGCGCCCCAGCATCCCGAGTGGAAGGATCAGGAACCGTTCGCCTCCTTGCTCAAGGGCGATATGAAAGGTGTGCTGGAGGGTGGCGAGAAAGCCATCGCCGAGATCGTCATGGCCACCCATGCCGGGATGACCACGGCGGAATTCGAACAAACGGTGAAGGACTGGCTCGCCACGGCAAAACATCCCAAGACCGGCCGGCCTTATACCGAGATGGTGTACAAGCCGATGCTTGAGCTGCTCGCCTATCTACGTGAAAACCATTTCAAAACCTTCATCGTGTCCGGTGGGGGCATCGAGTTCATGCGGCCGTGGACCGAAAAAGTCTATGGCATCCCGCCCGAACAGGTGGTGGGCAGCAGCATCAAGACGAAGTACGAACTGCGCGACGGCAAGCCGGTGCTGGTGCGCTTGCCTGAAATCAACTTCATCGACGACAAGGCCGGCAAACCGGTCGGCATCAATTCGCACATCGGCCGTCGGCCCATCGCCGCGTTCGGCAACTCGGTCGGCGACCAGCAGATGCTGGAGTGGACGCAAGCCGGCGGCGGGGCGCGGCTGATGATGCTGGTGCACCACGACGACGCCGAGCGCGAATGGGCCTACGGCGCGGAGTCGAAGATCGGTACGTTCAGCGATGCGCTCATGGCCGAAGCGAAGCAGCAGAGTTGGGTCGTCATCAGCATGAAGAACGACTGGAAGCGGATCTTCGCCTTTGAACCATAAGGCGCTGATTTCGGCATTACGTCCGCCGATACGCTGACGTTTGTTTTCCAGATCGACATATCAAAGAGTTTCGCTTGCATCCGCATACGCTTAGCGGATGCTGTTTTCCCATGGGACTCCAAACTCCGGATCCACTTAACTGTAAGGAGCAATAGGATGATGAAGAATATGCGCAAGATGACCGGTTCAGTCGTGCTGGCCGCCACGCTTCTGGCAGGGGGGCTGGCGCTGGCGGCGGACGCCAAAAAAGCCGTCCGGGACCGTCTCGATCGACGAAACACAATTCGCCTTCATTCTGGGCGGTAGCGTTGGCGGGGGTATGCTGACGTTCCATGGCAAGGAATATCCCTTCAAGATTGGCGGCATCACCGCAGGCGCCAATGTGGGTGTTTCAAAGATGAGCGCTACCGGTGAAGTGTACGATTTGAAAGATATCTCGAAATTTCCTGGCATCTACACCAAGCTGGACGTAGGTATCGCGTTGGGCGGTGGTGTGGGTGGATTGCGACTCAAAAATGAGAATGGCGTGATCATGCGCCTGGAATCGCGGACCCAAGGCTTGCAATTGAATGTGGGATCCTCCAGTGGTATTACGATCACGATGGAGTAACCTCATTATGTATTTGGCAGGAGCCGCCAGTTATATGCTGGCTGGCGGTTTCTCCGGTTCATGCGATGATATAGCAAGGAGCCGTTGTGATAGGGTTTAGGGCGACTGGCTCGCAAAAATTCCTCATTTCCAACTGCTTGCTCATAAACGGTTTTATCGCCCGTTTCTCGTTCCATCGTTATAATGTCGGACCGTGCTAAAACTCCCCATTTGACCACTGTCAAATATTAGTGGTTAGCAGAATTAACAAAACGGAACCTGCTTCGAAGTATGGTCCGAAACTTTTACCCAGCCTTTCAAAAAAACCATGACTTACTTTGCTCGATGGCTTTCCAGTGGGATAGCCCTGCTGCTGATGTCGCTCATCTTGCTTGGCGGTTTGGCCGTGTCCATCCGCTGGGCGTGGTCCGCTAGCGAACCGATGGAACCCCTGCCCGTGGCGCTGCCGGACCACCATCCGCCCATCACCTCCACCAACAGCGGTTACGTTGGCGCGCAAAGCTGTGCGGAATGCCATACGTCCGAATATCGGCACTGGAAGGATTCCCAGCATGCGCAGGCCATGCAGCCCGCCACCGAATCGAGTGTGCTCGGTGATTTCCACGACGTCTCCTTCAGCTATGCCGGCATTACTTCCACCTTCTTTCGCCGCGACGGGAAATTCATGGTTCGCACCGACGGACCGGACGGAACCCTCCAAGACTACGAGATCGCCTATACCTTCGGCGTGTACCCCTTGCAACAGTACTTGATCGGTTTCCCCGACGGCCGCTATCAGGCGCTGGGCATCGCCTGGGATAGCCGCCCGAAGGAGCAGGGCGGACAGCGCTGGTTCCATCTCTATCCCGACCAAAACCTGACGCATAAAGACCCTCTGCACTGGACCGGTTTGCAGCAGAACTGGAACTACATGTGCGCCGAATGCCATTCCACGAACCTGCGTAAGAATTACGATCCAAAGCTCAACCGTTTCAACACCACCTGGTCCGAAATCAACGTCGCCTGCGAAGCTTGTCACGGTCCCGGCGCCGATCACCTCGCCTGGGCCAAGAAGGAGGGGGATTGGCAAAAGCTGAATTCCACCAAAGGCCTGGCCATCGCCCTCGACGAGCGGCACGGCCTACAGTTTCAGTTGCGCGCGTTCGCCATGAAAGGGCTGGATCTCGCGACCCCCTTCTTGAACCCCAAGCCCAGTGTCCTCTGGACGGCAGCCACGCAGGCGGCCACGGACAGCGCTCCGGCAACCGCACAGCGTTCGGCCGGCCGCGAACTGGAGTTGTGCGCCCGCTGTCACTCGCGGCGCGGACTATTCTGGGAGGATTACGTTTTTGGCCAACCGTTGCTGGATACCCACCGTTTGTCGCTGTTGACGCCGGACCTCTACTACCCTGACGGCCAGATGAAGGATGAAGTGTTCAATCATGGTTCTTTCCTGCAAAGCAAGATGCAGGCGAGAGGGGTGAGTTGCGGCGATTGCCACGAACCCCACAGCGGCCAATTGCGCGCGACGGGTAGCAAAGTCTGTTTGCAATGCCACTTGGCGGCGAAATACGAGTCGCCGCAACACCATTTCCACCCGATTGATGCCAAGGGCGTGGATTGCGTGTCCTGTCACGCGCCGACCACCACCTACATGGTGGTGGACCCGCGCCATGATCACAGCTTCCGCATTCCCCGTCCGGATTTGACCGTAAAAATGGGCGTCCCCAATGCTTGCAATCGTTGTCATGAAGATCGATCGGCGCAGTGGGCGGCGGAGCAGATCAAGAAGTGGTACGGCCAACCGGTGCCGGGTCACCAACAGTTCGCCGAGGCGCTACATGCCGGGCATACCGAGGCTGCCGGGGCGCGGGAGTTACTGCTGGCGCTGGTCAAAAATCCGGAGCAGCCGAATATCGCGCGTGCCAGCGGGGCGATGTTGCTGAGCGAGCGTCTCGATCCCACCGGGTTCGAGGCACTTCGCCCGCTGTTGGCCGATCCCGATCCGTTGTTGCGGAGCGCGGCGGCGCGGGCGCTGGCGGTGTTGCCGCCGGAGCTGAAGGTTCAACACCTGGCGCCGCTGTTGGACGACCCCGTGCGATTGGTGCGGATCGACGCGGCGCAGAGCTTGGCCAACGTGCCCAAGGAAACGCTCACCGAAAACCAGCGCCAGGCGCTCCAGCGGGGCGTGGCGGAATATATCGCCGCTGAAATGACCAACGCCGACCGTCCAGAGTCGTATCTCAACATCGGGTTGATCCACATCGATCAGGGCCAGTTCGACCAGGCGGAAGCCGCCTACCGTGATGCCCTGAAGCTGCAACCCGCCTTTACGCAGGCGGCAGTCAATCTCGCCGATCTGTACCGGATTCAGGGACGCGATGGGGATGGCGAAACAATCTTGCGCCAAGCCTTGGATCTCGACCCACGGAACGCCACCGCGCACCATGCGCTGGGCTTGCTGCTGATTCGCCAGAAACGCCTACCAGAGGCCCTGAACGCCTTGGCGGAAGCCGCCCACTTGGGTGAGGACAACCCGCGTTACGGCTATGTGTACGCAGTGGCGCTGAACAGTACCGGCCAAGGGTCGAAGGCGATTCAGGCACTGGAGGCGGTGTTGGCCAAACATCCCAACGACCGTGAAACGCTCATGGCATTGGTGGCATTCCAACGCAACGCGGGGAATTTGGGCGCGGCGCGAGATTACGCACGCCGGCTGGCGGCGTTGGAACCGGAGAATCCCGAGGTGCGGGCGCTGCTCCAGCAAGTGGGGGCCACGAGATAAAACTCCAGTGAGTTCAATTGGCGCTGTTGCATTGATGGGTTTTGAGTGCGCTTTGGAGTTTTAATGACAGGGACGCGGATTACCCGCGACGGCACGATGATGCCAATAACAACATGCGGCGGATGCGGCAGCCCGGTGGCCGGAGATGTCGGTGGTGAGCATCAAATCGGCCGAACATCAGGCGATGTTGTCAATTCATCGGGCGCGAGCGGGGCTGGTAAACAGTTAGACGGCGTTGTGCAATCAAATTCGCGGTTTGCTCACCAAGTTTGGATTCGTGTTACTGGTGGGGCCGCATCAACTGCGGCCCTGGTACATTCGGGGGGGGAACGGCGAGCATATTGCGGTTTCCAGGGTTGAAAGGCTTGTTATGAATGTTATGCCGCTAAAATAGTCCAGGTGGATCAAGTTATTCTTGCCAACTACGATAAAAATATCGTAGATAAATAGAAACTATATAATCGTTAGTTATGTGAGTCAATGGGATCTTCATAATGGATAAGTATTGGGAGTGAAGAATGGTATGATAAGAGTGATCTATAGGTGGAAAGTGCGAAAAAACCGACGAAGAAAAAATTTCGGACGGCATGGGCAAAGGCAACAACTAGGATAAGAGAGTCCACAGTTGGTGCGCGAGGAAGTATTCTACTTCAAAGCCATCAAGATCCTACAGAGTTCGTAACTATTGCCCGTTGGGATAAGATTGAAGACTGGCAAGCGTTCTGGAAAGATCCGTCAAGAACGGAAATGCAGAATATGCACGCAATAGCGGAAAGATTGTCAGCAGATGCATTTTGACGAAGTAGAAGATCATACTGTTTTAGTGCAATGTAAATAATTTACACTACTACTATACCAATATTGAATGGCTATCATTCAATAATCACATAACAAGGCAAATCCAGCCGACTCCAAAAAAGCGCCGCTGCGGCGCTCTGCCTTTTTGGAGCGGATGATTTGCCCCCGTACTGTGGTCGCTTCGCGCCCGCACTACGGGGCGGCGGATTACAATCCGCATGGCTGCTTGGCGCTTCGCGCCCGCACTACGGGGCGGCGGATTACAATCCGCATGGCTGCTTGGCGCTTC